>CAYXIH010000022.1:0-28864 GCA_964465155.1 uncultured Sphaerochaeta sp. | reverse complement strand
CCTAGATTATTATTTGCATTGGTGCTCCAAACATCTGTACCGATGCTCCCAATGCCCCATGAATGTTCTCAGAAACATGTCCAAGCAGTGCTGTGTCGCGACTGACAAGTACCCAAGCCGCTCCGCTGCCCGTCAAGGAACTGAACACTCCCTTGCCCCGCATGGACTCAAGGACACCATAGAGCTCACGATGTCCAACCACCTGTGAAAAATCATTGCGAAATGGCCAAGACCCACAATCCTGGCACAGGATCCTGGAAGCAGCGTCAGCATCGAGGGTGCCCCATGCACCCCCAGTGCCAATAGCATCCAAGTCTGAAAAGGCCTGGCGTGTCGAAATATCGAAGCCCGTGGGCATCACAACCAACGCATGGCAGCCTTGCAATGGCTTGATGGGCTGCAGTAGCTCCCCGCGACCCTGTGCCCAAGCAGTGGGATAGCCCGAGAGGAAAAACGGCACGTCGCTTCCTACCTGCAGGCCGATGGACATCAACGACTGGTCGTCGACGGCGATTTTTGGAAACATCTCCTGCAGGCACAGCAAGACGGTTGCGGCATCGGAGGACCCGCCTCCCAGACCGGCACGAACAGGAATTCCCTTTTCAATTGAAATATGG
This sequence comes from uncultured Sphaerochaeta sp., assembly GCA_964465155.1. GTDB lineage: Bacteria > Spirochaetota > Spirochaetia > Sphaerochaetales > Sphaerochaetaceae > Spiro-02. Next base: position 28,247 of record CAYXIH010000022.1, on the reverse strand, counting down.
AGATCCCCGGAGAATCCGGTTGCGTTGCGCCACAGGCGCACGGCCTTTGACATCGTATCATCACCGTCGGCACACAAATCCTCAAGACCTACAACGGTGCAAAGCCCTTTCGAAGAGGGTTTCGCAGACATATGAATCGTATCGTATAATCCTATGCGCTGGAAAAGAGATTCAATATCATGATAGCCATCCGCCCTCTTGCCGGATACGGCAAGATGCAGGTTTGCCTTTGCAGGTGCCTTACGCATCGTTGAGCATGTTTCCATACCGACAGCATAACAAACCGTACAGGGCATGTCGAGGGTCAATATTCAAATTAACAAGTGCCATCTGCAATAAAGAAGTACAATTATCCATGAAAGGACAGTAGGAACTAACTCCAAGCACCCATCTGCAACAAGCTTCTTGCAACTTTTCCACTCCAGTCGTCATTTGCCTGGGGATTCCCCGGGCTTGGATGGAGTATCACCCCAACGGTGTGTTCCCCACCGACTTGCGGCAACATGCGCTGCAGTTTATCCTGCGCATACTTGCCAATGCCTATCCACATTGGAGACCCGACCATGGCAAGCACATCCGAAAGGTAGGCATCACACACCCCTTCAAGGGCAAGCCGTTCTGGCTTGGGCAATTTGTCTGGAGTGATGTTCTTTGCCCGGGCACCTGCATCGAGAAACACAAGCGGGCAGTAGTTCATCACACAATTCGTCTCAAAAAACGACTTGGCCGAACCATACCGCTGTTCCATCAGGCCCCAAAACCGTTTTCCGCTGACTTCGCTGCGCACCGTCTGATACCCCAGCACCGGACGGCCAGGATGCTCCACGACTGGCTTGCCGATATACCCGTCTATGGACAACCAATTGCGCACTGCATTGATCTCTCCAAACGGTACACCAGTCTGTGCCATCCCAAAGGGGCCGGGGTTCATTCCCAGGAAGAAGACAGGAACCCCCTGGTGCACATACCTCCGCAGGTACTGCTCATGTGCATCCCAAGCATAGGCCAAAGGATCATATGTGACACCGTCAAAAGAAAATACAAGATCCTCAATTGCGTCACGAAACAATTTGGTGCGTGCCACAAGGGCATCTTGGAACGAAACATTGCTCTCCATTTGGGGCTCCTTCATCAAAGTTTAACATCTTCCGAAACGAATATATAGGCAAACACGAACAAGTCAAGTATCATTGGCCTCATGGAAATCACCAAGGAACCAATGCAGGGGATTATTTTCGACAAAGATGGAACCCTCTTCGACTACCGCCAGATATGGGGAGACTCATTGACGCGGGTGGTACGGCATGTGATCACGGCAATAGGGAGAGAAGATGATACCAAGCTCCACGATGAGCTCCTGGATATCCTGGGATTCCCACCTGCCGGAGGCATCAACCCGAACGGACTGCTCTTTGGACACAGTCTCCTGCGCAAAGGACTACGGAGTTCCCGGTTCATCATCAGACACCGGGTCAATCCCTTCAGAATCTACAAACCCTACAAAGAACAAATGCAAATCGCACGTCAGCAAGTCTGCGACGTTCTCCGGACAACCGATTTTACCCACGTCCAGGAACTCTTCAAGAGGCTCAAGGACAACGGATATAAAATAGGAATTGTCACAACGGACAGCCAGGACTCCTGCAGGTCGTTCGTCGAGCTGATGGGCCTGACCGACATGGTGGACTTCATGGCTGGCAAAGGCAGTGGCCTTGGACGCAAGCCAAATCCCAAGGCGATGCGGGTCTTCTCCAAAGACACGGGAATCAAACCACAGCACATCGTCATGGTGGGAGATTCCTCGGGGGACATGCTCTTCGGAAAGCGCGGACATGCAGGATATATCGTCGCTGTCCTGACAGGAAGCAAAGACATCCCCGTGTTGCAGCAACATGCCGACGCAATCTACCCAACAGTCGACGGCCTCAACCAAGACCCAGTAGTATTCCCCTAACAATACCAAGCTTTTCTTCAAAGTCCCCCAAAACGGGGGATTTTTTTTGTATTTTGGCCCCAACATGTTGCCAAACAGTGAAAATAGTGTTGATATTTGGTCATAGTATGAAATAACTAGCAACTTAATTCATTGTTTTATCGATTATTAGTTTCTTGTTGACAGAAATTCTGCAATTTGTCAGAATACAGCCCAACAATCGATAGTACGTATTAACTAGCTGCCTGTTTGGCAGAAAAGGACAGAATCATGCAACATTCCTGGGATGCCCTGGAACCCTATAGAGGAACAATGTTCAACGGGAAATGGCCCACCATTCCCGAAATGTTTGAGATCACCCTCAGCAAACACCCTGACAACAACGGCTTTACGACCTTTAGTCCAAACCGCAATACAATGAACTTCCGGCAGATGAACGAGCATATCATGCGCATCAGTTCTTATCTGCAGGAGATGGGCATCCGCCCCGGCGACCGTATCATCATCAATGGAAAGAACTCTCCGCAATGGGGCTTTGCATACCTGGCGACCCTCTTCGCCGGTGGCGTTGTCGTCCCCTTGGACAATATGATGCCAGACGAACGGGTCACTACCCTCTCTTGCTTTTGTGAGGCATCCTTCTTTTTCGGGGACATGGATGTCATAGAGAGAATTCCATCCGAAGAGGCATGGTTCAAGGGACTCAAGGGGGCACTGACCCTCAAGGGGAACTCCAGCAGATGCCAGAACATCATGGACGTACAGCCCAAGAAACTACTTCCCAAGGTACCCAGGACCTGTGAGGACATTGCTGCAATCCTCTTCACCAGCGGCACTACAGGAAATGAAAAGGGAGCTGTCCTCTCCCATGCGAACATTGTCAGCGATGTCTACCAAGCCTGTGACCCTGCATACCTGCAGGTTGGCCCCACCGACACCTTCTATGCACTGTTGCCGTTGCACCACAGCTACTGCTGTACGGCAGTATTCCTTGAGACTATCTGCCAGGGAGCCGAATGTGTGTTCGGGCCGGGCATCATCCTCAGCCGGATGCTCAACGACATGAAGCAAGGGCAAGTCACCGTATTCATGGGGATTCCCCTGCTGTACAACAAGCTCCTTGCCGGTCTCATGAAGAAGGTACGGGAGAAGGGAATCCTTGCCTACGCCATGATCCGCAGCATGATGTGGGTAAATGGTATCCTGAAGAAGACCCTGCACATCAACCCAGGACGCAAATGGTTCAAGCCGTTGCTCTCGGGCTTGGGCATGGACCACAACCGCATCTGCATATGTGGAGCGGGTCCCCTCTCTCCAAAGGTATTCCACCAATACCAGCAGCTGGGCCTCGACTTCATCCAAGGCTACGGACTGACCGAGACCTCCCCCATCCTCACCCTCAATCCCATCTCCCGCTTCAAGATCAAGAGCGTGGGCAAGGTGCTTCCCCTCATCGACATGAAGATCGACAACCCCGACTTGCTGGGTGTTGGCGAAGTCCTCGTCAAGGGGCCGAATATCTGCAGCGGCTATTACCGTGACGAGGTAAACACCAAGGAACTCTTCACCGAGGATGGCTATCTCAAGACTGGCGACTTGGGCTCCATGGACAAGGAACAGTATCTATACCTGTGCGGACGTGCAAAGAATGTGATCGTCACCGACGGTGGCAAGAACGTGTATCCCGAGGAAATCGAAGACATGTTCCAGCTCTACACCCAAGTCGAGCAGATCATGATCAGGGGATACCTGGAGAACAAGTCACTCAAGAGCGAAGGGATCGAGGCTATGATCTATCCAAACCCAGAGTTCTTCAAGGACCAGGCCCTGGATAGTCCCGAGGTGGAGAAAGAGATCAACAAGTGTGTCCATGAGGTCAACCTGAAGTTGCCGGCATACAAGAAGATCTCCAAGGTCGTGATCCTTGACAAACCGATGGCAATGACCAGCACCAAGAAGATCCAGCGCAACAAGGTCCTGAGGACCGCCCAGAACATACTCCATATCTAACGACTGTGGCGTGACAGGGAACCCTGCTCATGCTACACTCTGAGGCTATGAAAACACTGATCAAGAATGCCTTGATTATCCCCATGACGCAGCGAAACCTTTCGCTGCGTGGGGACATCGGCATCGACGGAACCACGATACACCATGTGGGGGTCACCCCACCCTCCTTCCAGCCCGACAGCATCGTCGATGCCCAAGACATGATCGCAATGCCTGCGTTGGTGAATGCCCATACCCACTTGGGGATGGAGCTGATGCGCAACTACAAGGACACCTGCGCAAACCTCATGGATTGGCTGGGGGAAATATTTCCCATCGAAGACAAGTTGAACGCCAATGACTTGGCAGTCGCTTCACAGCTGGGAGCCTCAGAGCTCATCAGAAGCGGCGTCACCACCTTTGCAGACATGTACTTCTTTGCCCAGGAGACGGCGCAGGTCGTCAAGGACAGCGGCATGCGTGCATGCCTGGGGCTGACCCTGTTCGGGGACCTGGAATCTTCCAAGCAGCGTGTTGCAGAGAGAAAACCTCTTGTAGATGCCGTCGCTGCTACTGCAGACGGACGAATCAGGTTGGATATCGCACCCCATGCGATCTACACGACCACAGCACAGTCGTACCAGTTTGCCCACGACTATGCCAAGGACAACCAGGTACTCTTGCACACCCACCTCTCCGAGACCAAGGCAGAGGTAGAGAATTCACTACGTGAGTTTGGGATGACACCCGGGGACTATCTGCGTTCACTTGGCGTCTTTGACGACATTGGTTCATACATGGCCCATGGTGTACATCTTACCGAAGAGGAGATGGACTGGTTTACCGACTACCGTACCGCCATAGTGCACAACCCAACGAGCAACTGCAAGCTCGCTAGCGGCATTGCCCCGATAGGGCGCATGAGGAGCAAGTCAATTCCCCTTGCCTTGGGAACCGACGGTGCCTCAAGCAACAACAACCTCAACATGTTCGAGGAGATGCATGTGGCATCCCTCATCAGCACCGTCAGCACGGGCAATCCCCTTGCCATGGCCCCCTATGATATTTTATACATGGCGACAGCGGGTGGAGCCCAGGTTCTCCAGCTTCCGCAGATCGGGATGCTCAAGCCGGGCATGGAGGCGGACATTATCTTGGTGGACACCAATGTCTGCCATCTCACCCCCCTGAACGACCCGTTCTCAGCATTGGTGTTCGGTGCTCAGGGATCGGATGTACATAGCGTCTGGTGCAAAGGCAGGAACCTGATGAAGAACAGACAATTGCTGACAATAGACGACCAAGCCGCCATGGCAGAGACCAAGTCTGCATGGATGGATATCCTGCAACGCAAATAGATTGTTCGATACGAGATCAACATACAACAAGGAAGGACAGACAATGGATGAATCATTCGTAACGCTCGAGTATACCAACGACGGATTGCAGCTCATCGACCAGCGGGTACTCCCCGCCCGCTTTGAGATCTTCACATGCCATGACTATCGTGACGTGGAGTTCTCCATCAGGGACATGGTTGTGCGCGGAGCTCCAGCTATCGGGGCTACGGCAGCGTATGGAGTCTACATGGCGGCACAGGAGTTCGCCAACCTCTATGACACTGACCGCAAGCAGTTCAACACACAGATGGAGCAGGCATGCGCACATCTCAATGCCTCACGCCCGACTGCCGTCAACCTCGCTTGGGCAATCCAACGGATGCAGGGACTCCTCGCACCGGGCTATCCCAACGCAGAGGCAATGCTGCAGGCGCTCAAGGCTGAGGCAGATGCAATCCGCGCAGAAGACATCGCGACAAACAAGGAGATGAGCAGGATTGGCAATGACGTGGTGCCAAACGGCGCCACGATCTTGACCCACTGCAATACCGGAGCATTGGCTACGGCTGGCTGGGGAACCGCCTTGGGTGTCATCAAGCAGGCTTTCTATGATGGCAAGGGCATCTTCGTCTATGCAGACGAGACTCGCCCCCGCTTCCAGGGTGCCAGGCTGACGGCTTGGGAGCTGGTGCAGGCCAAGATCCCCAGCAAGCTCATCCCAGACAGTGCTGCCGCCACCCTGATCAGGGACGGCAAGATTGACCTGGTCATCCTCGGAGGCGACCGCGTCGCTGCCAACGGAGACGTTGCCAACAAGCTGGGTACTTTTGCCCTGTCGGTCATCTGCAAGCAGTATGGGGTCCCGTTCTACAGTGTGGTGCCCGTCTCCACCATTGACTTCTCAATTGAAAGCGGAGACCAGATCCCCATAGAGGAACGTGACAAGGAAGAGGTAACCCATCCGGGTGGCGTGCAGGTGGCACCGCTGGAAATGGACGTATACAACCCATGCTTTGACGTGACACCCCACCAGAACATCACGGGCATCATCACCGAGATGGGGATCATCAGGCCTCCTTTCAAGGAGAACATTGAGAAGATCCGCAAGGGTATCAAGCTCATCTGACCTCCAATATACAAATCTCAATCAGATTTCTGCATAAAAATGCAGAAATCTTTTTTTATATCCAACGCAATGAAATGGCAAGGGATTGAGCAAACCAGAAGCTGTCCATCCAAATCATGGACAATTTGATAGATTCCTCAAAACAAGTACTATATTTTTTGGGAATATGTCAGCTTTACCAAGAATCCCCAGTTCGATATAGTCTTCTACAAGACACATCCCTGCACTACTGGGTGCGTCGGTTTTCATTCATTACAGGAGAGTACCCCAATGCATAACGTCACTTCCTCAATCATTGCCAGCGTCAAGCAGAAAGATCCCGGCCAGCCCGAGTTCCACCAGGCCGTCACAGAGTTCATGACATCCGTCGACAAGATCGTGGACGATGTCCCTCAGATTGTGTATGAGAAGGTACTTGAGCGGATGGTCGAACCAGAACGGGTGATCATGTTCCGCGTTCCTTGGATGGATGACGACGGCAACCTCCAGATCAACCGTGGCTACCGCGTACAGATGAACAGCGCCATTGGCCCCTACAAGGGTGGCCTGCGCTTCCATGCATCGGTCAACCTCTCCATCATGAAGTTCCTAGCATTCGAACAGGTATTCAAGAATAGCCTCACCGGCTTGGCCATGGGTGGCGGCAAAGGCGGTTCCGACTTCAATCCCAAGGGGAAGAGCGACCATGAAGTGATGCGCTTCTGCCAAAGCTTCATGACAGAGCTTTCCCGCCACATCGGCGAGGACACGGACGTCCCAGCTGGTGACATTGGAGTCGGAGCACGCGAAATAGGATATATGTACGGACAGTACAAGCGCCTGACCAACAAGTTCGTCGGAGTGCTCACAGGCAAAGGCCAGACGTTCGGTGGTTCTGCAATTCGCCCAGAGGCAACTGGGTATGGCCTGGTATACCTCGCCTCTGCCATGTTGGCCGCAAAGGGCAAATCCCTCGAAGGCTCGACCTGTCTTGTCAGCGGCAGCGGCAACGTTGCCCAGTACACCATTGAGAAGATTACCCAGCTGGGTGGCAAGGTTGTCACGATCTCCGACTCAAGCGGCATGATCCACGACCCCGCAGGCATCGACGCACACAAGCTGGCTTGGGTCAAGGAACTGAAGAATGTCCGCAGGGGAAGGATCGCAGAATATGCCCACGCATTCCCTGGTTCCACCTACATTGCCCATGATGGCAATGCGACAAGCAATCCCTTGTGGAATGTCAAGGCAGACTATGCTTTCCCATGTGCCACACAGAATGAGATTAACGAGCAAGATGCAAGGAACCTCCTTGCAAACAAGATCCAGTTGGTTGCCGAAGGCGCGAACATGCCTACCGATGCAACCGCACTGGAGATATTCCGCGACAGTGGCATCCTCTTTGCACCTGCCAAGGCAGCCAATGCTGGCGGTGTCGCAGTCTCTGGCCTTGAGATGGCACAGAACAGCGCACGCCTGCGCTGGACTCCCCAGGAAGTCGATGCATACCTGCAGCGCATCATGAAGGACATCTACCACAACATCTCCAATGCAGCTGAGAAGTACAGCAGGAAAGATGACTTTGTAGACGGTGCGAACATCGCCGGTTTCCTCAAGGTAGCAGACGCAATGGTGGCCCAGGGCTACGTCTGATCACAATCGTTGCACAAGATTCACAACGGCAGCCAATCGGGCTGCCGTTTTTCATATCAAGAGTGAAAACATCATCAAATACTTTTCCCAGTTGGTATGTGCTTTTTGTGAAACCATTGTTACTTTGAGTGTGAGAAGGAGTCTGCGATGAAGATCTTGATCATCGGCATAGGAGCGGTCGGCAGCATCTACGGGTATATCTTCCAAAATGCGTGCTATGAAGTCTCGCAGATGGTACGCGACCAAAGCACCCAATCCAACCGCATGTCAATCCAGGTACAGATGCTCGACGCCAGGACACAGGCTGACGGGGTAGAAACGACTGGCACCTATCTCATCCGCCATGCAACAGAGGGAGAGAGCTTCGACTACATCTTCATCAGCGTGACTCTTGGCAACCTCAAGAGCGTGCTTGAGCAGATGCGCAGGCAGAACCTGACAGGCAACATCATACTCGCATGCAATCTGTGGGACGACGTGTCTCAGATACGCAAGCTGATGCTGGGAAAGCGGTATGTGATCGGATACCCAATAGCAGGAGGAAACCTCAACGCAGGCAACCTTGACTGTTGTGTGACAGGACAATTTCTCCTCGAACCGAAAGAGAAGACCAACATTCCTCATTACCAGGAACTCTCCACGCTCATGAGCGGATGCTCGATCACCATCCAGACAGTACCTGACATGCTCCAATGGATTTGGCTGCATATGGCGATCAACGCAGGATTCATCTCTACCATCGGCACATATGGAGATGTACGCAACCTCCCACAATCATTCAACCTGATGATGGATGACACGGAGATGCTCATCCATGCAGTACTGGCCGTTCGTGAAGCCGTGCAAATTGCAGCTACCCGCGGAATCGACCTGAGGTACTTCTCAAAAGAACTACTGCCCTACAGGTTCCCAGCAAACATTGCAGCGATGATGATCAAGCATCAATATGCCCGCAATATCCCAATGCGCAAGATCATGATGCTCCATGGGAACCTCCAGGACCTGGAGAACATCTGCAAAGCCGTGGTCACGCTGGGTCAACAGGAAAAGGTTCCTGCTCCGGTACTGTACCAAGGATATGAAGACCTATGCAAAAAGATAACTTCCCTGACAACCTCCATGGGTTCTTGATCACTTGACATCAAACGGCTCCTTAAGTATAACAAGTATAACTTGTATTACCAAGGAGCAAGAAAATGGAAACCAAGCTTCCACCGAATCTCTACATGAGTACCGTGAAGGTTGGCCCAAAAGGTCAAATCGTCATACCCAAGGAAATCCGTGACATGTTCAATATCTCCCCCGGTGACAACCTCGTCATCATGGCCGACAAGGAACGTGGCATTGCCATCAACCTCCAAAGTGCACTGGAGGCCATCTCCTCAGCGATCAAGGCCGGGGATGGCAGCAGTGTCCTTCCCCAATCCAACAATGAAGAGGCCGCTGTATTCTCCCAGGCTATCGATGCAGCCATCTCCGGCAAGGAGGTCACGCGATGAGCATGCTTACCGTCACCAACCTCTGCAAGGAGTATCCAGGTTTCTCGCTCAAGGATGTATCGTTCTCCCTTGAGGATGGGAAGATCACCGGCTTCATCGGCCGCAACGGAGCAGGCAAGTCAACGACCCTCAAATGCCTGCTTGACTTGGTGCATCCCTTGAGCGGTGAGATCAGCTTCTTCGGAAGGCCCCTGAAGGGCAACGAGATCTCAGTCAAGGAGAAGACAGGATGCTTCCTGGGAGGAAGCGACTTCTATCCCAACAAACGGATCAAGACCATCGTCAACATAGCATCAGGTTTCTTTTCAGACTGGGATCAAACTGCATTCGACTCGTACATGCGGGAATTCTCCCTCGACCAAAACAAAACCCCTGCACAGTTGTCCGAAGGGATGCGCGTGAAGTTCCAGCTTGCACTCGCCCTCTCCCATGGTTCGAAGCTCCTGATCCTCGACGAACCCACAAGCGGACTCGATCCTGTCTCACGTGACGAAATCCTCGACATCTTCCTCACCCTGTGCGACCGTGGCGTCACCATCTTCTTCTCCACCCACATCACCAGTGACTTGGACAGGTGCGCCGACAACATCATCTATATCCGCAACGGCCAGATCGTTGCAGATACAACCCTCCAGGGGTTCGTCAGCTCCTACAAGGAGGTGGAACTTGATACAGACTCCACCGACAGCAAGTTCATAGGCATCAAACGCGAAAAGCATGGATTCTCAGCATTGGTCAAAAGCACAGAGGCTGAATCCTTGGGACTGAAGGCATCACAGCCTGACCTTGAACAGATCATGCTCCACCTGGAGAAGGAGTCACAGAAATGAGACAGCTACTGAAAAAAGAGTTCACACTGAGCGTTCACCCAACTTCCTACCTGTTCCTCGCACTCTCAGCAATGGTCCTCATCCCCAACTATCCGTTGCTGATCATCAGCTTCTACACTTCCTTGGCAGTTTTCTTCATGTGCCTCTCTGGGAGGGAGAACCACGACTACAACTTTGTCATGATGCTTCCAGTCCAGCGCAAGGAAGTCGTGGGTGCCCGCATCCTGACCACGGTCATCCTCGAAGCGTCTCAGCTGCTGCTGATGATTCCGTTTGCCTACTTGCGTTCGATCTTGGGAATGGGACCGAACCTTGCAGGGATGGACGCCAACATCTCCCTATTCGGCCTGTCATTGATACTGTTGGGAGTATTCAACCTCTGCTTCTTCACCAGGTACTTTTCCAACGTCCTCAAAGTCGGTAACGCCTTTGGCATTGCATCGGTCGCCGTGACGCTCTTCATCCTCATCAGCGAGACCTTGGTGCATATCCCGGGGCTCTTCAAGGATGTCCTGGATACTCCCGACTTTCAGTACCTGGGGGCAAAACTCCTCTTGCTGGCAATTGGAGCAGCGGTATATGCCATCATGACGGCATTGGCCTACCGGATATCGGTCAAGAAGTTCGCTGCCCTGGATCTGTGACCAACCCGTCATACAACCTCCCCTCATAGGAGAGGAGCATTGGATTGCCCGGGATCCGCTGGGTCCTGGGCACCTCTATTGCAAACAGGTCTGCCACCTGTGCAGGCGGACCGTCCAACCTACATACCATATCGGCGGCATAGACTGCTTCGGCGACATCGTGGGTCACATACAGCGTAGTGCGCCTGTCGTCGTTCCATAGCCGGAGAAAGGCATTGAGCAATTCATGGCGGAGCTTGACGTCCAAGCTCTGGAATGGCTCATCCATCAAGATGAGGGAAGAAGGATGGGCAAAAGCACGGGCAATTGCCACACGTTGCCGCATTCCCCCAGAGAGTTGTGCCGGAAAGGATGCCGCTTGGTCCGCCAATCCTACGAGCGAGAGGAAATGCATTGCTTTCTCATGGCGGACATGGCTATCGTGTTCGCTGCTGCGGAGGGCAAGCTCAACATTTGAGAAAGCATTCCTCCAAGGCAACAGCCGGGGTTCCTGAAACAAATAGCTGACACGCCCCTGTTCCGAGACATCACGTTGGACCGTACCTCCGTCACTGTCGGCCAATCCAGCCACGATCTGGAGCAATGTTGTCTTCCCGCATCCCGATGGCCCGGCAATGACCATGATCGTACCAGGATCGATAGTGAGGCTGAAGTCCTGCAATACGGTGGTCCTGACACCCGTCTGGCTGTCGGAGAATGTCTTGTACAAGTTGCTGATGATCATACGGTGCCCACCTTGGTGCTGTTTCGCATGCGACGGTTTGAGAAACGACGGAACAGATGCATGAGCAGATCGAAGAACAACTCACCCACTGCGGTAAGGAGAATGGCAACCACGGTCCATGCAAGTACATCCGCCGTGTCCAAGTTGACTTGGGCCAACTGCATCCTACTGCCAATACCATAGCGTGGGACCGTGATGACTTCGGCTGCAATGACAACCTTCCAGACCATGGAGAGGGTCATACGTGACCCCACTATCACAGATGGAACCAATGAAGGAACTACGTAGCTGTGCAGCTTGGTCCACCATGAGAACCCATAGATGTCGCACATCTGGGACAAAGAGGGATCCATGGAACGGACACCCTGCACCATTTGGATGAACATGACGGGAAATCCCATCAGGAAGGCCGAGAATACTGGAACAGTCCCACTATTGAACCAGATGAAGGCCAGGAGGATGATGCTCATCACAGGAGTGGCCTTGAGGACCGTCAGGATGGGACTCATCGCTGCCCGGAACAAGGGGTACATGCCGGCGATGGAACCCAAGATCACCGAGCTTGCCACGATGATGACAAAGCTCTGCAATGCACGCAGGGTTGTCTCCCATACGTTCAGGGCAAACGGCCGTGCTCCCAGGATACCCAGCAGGGATTGCCCCACCGAACCAGGACCGGGCAAGATGACCTGGGCGTCCACGAGCCAAGCGCCAAACTGCCAGAGCAACAACAACAGCAGGCACGAGAGGGCAACCACCAAGTGGGTGCGCCATCGACGTGCCTGCGTGCCGTGAGAATGTAGTGTTAGCTCAGAATCAGTCGAGATAGAATGCGCCATCAGGCAACTTCCCTCCGATCGAGGCAGGATTGTACTTCAGCAAGGTCTTGAAATAGACCTCCATGTCCCCCTTCGCATCCTGAGCCTGCTTGTAGACAAGCGCGCAGTTGGGAATTGCTGGGGTTGCCATCGCTGCCTTCATGATTCCGGCTGCCTCGATTGCCTTTCCAGCCTCGATGGGATTGGAATTGACCCAGTTCACCGACTCACTATAGGCAGACAGGACCTGGCCCCAGGCAAATGGGAAGGCCTCGCGGAACGAATCGGTCACCACGAGCACAGACATCGGATAATCCATGCCACCGACATATACGCGCCACAGCTCTTCCATGTTGGCTACGATCTGCACATTGGCGTTCTGCGCCATGACCATCGTCACGAACGGCTCGGGAAGCACTGCAACCTTGACCTTACCAGCAATGACCATCTGGGCAAGCTGTGCAGGTGCTGCTATGGAGTAGTCAAACACGATGTCCTTGCCGACTTGCATGCCTGCAGCCTCGGCGAGGATGGTGGATACCTGGTCAGGGGTGCTGTTGGCACCTGGGATGCTGACGGTCGTTCCCACCAGCTGGTTGAAGTCATTGACATTGGGGTCGCTGCTGACGACCTTGAGCATGCCATCACCAATGACTGCTGCCACCTTCACGCCAATTCCCTTGTTGTAGAGATTCGCAGCGACATTCGTCGGCAATGCTGCGATATCGAGCTCGCCGGTAGTCAGGCGTGCCACCACCTCGTTTGGGGATGGATAGACCGACAGCTCGACTTTGGTGGAATCAGAGACGACACCTTCGCTCCGATTCAGGCCAACACTGCTGAACCCAGTGGGTCCTTGCATGACACCCAACTTGACGACGGTAAAATCGCCCTCCACACCATTTCTGCGCTGCTCATAGGAACCGCGGGCAAACAACATGCCCACCGTCAACATCATGAGTCCTGCGACCATGAGACTTCTGCCGATCTTGTTCATACTCAACTCCTCCCTATACCAGATGAGCGGCCGCTGGGGCCGCTCATCCTAATATACAATCATTTCACCACAATGCGGTAGTAACGTTTCTTTCCCGCCTTGAGGATCAGTTCACCTGCATCATCAAGGAAGGAGGCGTCAACCACTGCCTTGGGGTCGTCAATCTTCTGGTCGTTGACCATTGCTCCCCCTTGGGTGACCAACCGGCGTGCATCGCCATTGCTGGCACACAAGCCGGTCATCGAGAAGAGGTTCAGGATCCCGATACCCTCTTCCAGCTGCTGACGGTCCATCGTCATCGTCGGCATACCCTCGCGGTTTGCAGCGCCAGCGCCATCAGAGCTGAACATCGCCTGGGCAGCGGCACGGGCCTTGTCAGCCTCTTCCTTGCCATGGATGATCACCGTCTGTTCATAGGCCAGGCGTTCCTTTGCCTCGTTGATGTTGCGCGCAGGATCCTCGTACTGGGCAATTTCCTCCAATGTCATGAACGTGAAGATCTTCATGAACCGCACGGCATCGGCATCGGCGACGTTGCGCCAGTACTGGTAGTAGTCATAGGGGCTGTAGATATTCGGGTCAAGGAACACCGCACCCTTCTCGCTCTTGCCCATCTTCTTGCCATCGGCACGCATGATGAGGTTGAACGTCAGTCCATAGCACTGCTCGCCACCCATGCGGTTGATCAAGTCGATACCGGCGACGATATTGCCCCACTGGTCGGCTCCACCCATCTGCAGGCGGCATCCCTCTTTCTGGTTGAGCATATGGTAGTCATAGCTCTGCAGCAGCTGGTAGTTGAACTCGATGAACGAGAGGCCACGCTCCAAACGCTGCTTCACACCTTCGAAGGTAAGCATCCTATTGACGGAGAAATACCGGCCGATGTCCCTCAGGAACTGAATGTAGTTGAGGTCGGTCAGCCAATCGGCGTTGTTGAGCATCTGGGCATGGCCCATGCCTGCGGGGACATTGTCGCCAAAGTCAACGACGGTGCTCAGCTGGTCCTTGATATGGACACAGTTGTCTGCAACCTGCTCAGGGGTGAGCATCTTGCGAAGCTCGGTCTTCCCGGATGGGTCACCGATCATGGCCGTGCCACCACCGACAAGGGCAATTGGATTGTGTCCAGCTGCCTGGAGGTGGTGCATGGCGAAGAATGGGACAATGTGGCCGATATGCAGCGACGGTCCTGTCGGGTCGACACCGACATAGAACGTCACCGGCTCCTTGTCCATCAGGTCGGACAGCCCTTCCCAGTCGGTGCAGTCCTTGATAAATCCACGGTCCTGCAGGACCTGCAATGCTGTGTTCATTGAAAACTCCTAGACTCTCTTGTAGTTCTTGGTTTCCTGCCTGATCCGGTCAGCCAGCTCTGCGATGGGCACACGCACCTGCTCCATGGAGTCACGGAAGCGCAGCGTCACTGTGTTGTCGGCCAGTGTATCGTAGTCGACGGTCACGCAATACGGGGTCCCGATCTCGTCCATGCGGCGATAGCGCCTGCCAATGGCACCGCTCTGGTCATAGAACGTCGTGAAGTCCTCACGCAGCTGGTGCTCCAGCTTTGCGGCGAATTCCCCGATACCATCCTTCTTGACCAAGGGCAACACTGCAACCTTGACAGGTGCAATGGCTGGGTGGAAGTGCATCACGGTACGGACATCCCCACCTTCCAGCTCCTGTTCCTCATATGCATCGGAAAGGGCCATCAGGACGTTCCTGGTCAGACCTGCGGAGGTCTCGACGACATATGGGATATACCGCTCGTTCGTCTCTGGGTCGAGGTAGTTCATCTCCTTGCCGGAGAACTTCTGGTGCTGGGTCAGGTCATAGTCGGTGCGGCTATGGACACCCTCAAGTTCCTGCCACCCCATGGGGAAGAGGAACTGGATGTCATATGCGTCCTTTGCATAGAAGGCAAGCTCATCCGGACCGTGCTGGTGCCAGCGCAGGTGTTCCGGATGGATACCCATCTTGTGGTAGAATGCCATGCGCTGCTCCCTCCAGTACGGGAACCACTGCTCGTCGGTGCCGGGCTTGCAGAACCACTGCATCTCCATCTGCTCGAACTCACAGGAGCGGAAGATGAAGTTCTTGGTCGTGATCTCGTTGCGGAACGACTTGCCTACCTGTGCAATGCCAAAGGGAATCTTCACACGTGAGCTTGCAACGACGTTCTTGAAGTCAACGTAGATGCCCTGGGCAGTCTCTGGACGGAGATAGATGGTCGAGGCGGCGTCTGCATTTGCACCAATGTGTGTTGCAAACATCAGGTTGAAGTTCCTCGGCTCGGTGAACGAGTCCTTGGTTCCACAGACCGGGCACGGTGCGCTGAGGTCGATCTGGTCGGCACGGAAGCGCGACTTGCACTGCTTGCAGTCGACCATCGGGTCGGTGAAGTTCGAGACGTGGCCAGAAGCTTCCCAGACACGGGGATGCATCAGGATCGATGCATCCAGGCCGACGATGTTGTCGTGCAGCTGGGTCATCTCCTTCCACCAGAAGTCACGGATGTTGTTCTTCAGCTCGACACCCATTGGACCGTAGTCATACGCTCCGTTGAGACCACCATATATTTCGCTCGACTGGAAAATGAATCCGCGGCGCTTACAAAGGGAAACGATCTTGTCCATTGTGACTTCAGCCATTGTTCTGTACCTCTTCCTTCAAAATTTCAATTGCACGCTCGATGCGGGCGCTGGTCGTGTCGATTCCTACCAACCGGATTGAATCGAACAGCGGGGGACTGACGGTGCTTCCCGTCAGGGCAACGCGAACGGGCATGAACACCCCGTTGACCTTGATCCCCATGTCGGTAGCCACGGCCATCATTTCATTCTCAATCTCTTCGTCCGGCTTGCCTGCACGCAGGCCCTCCAGCAAGATGCTTGATCCACGTTCGAATGCCTGGAGCGTCGTCTTGGCATCCTGCCCCTTGGGCAACAACTCTGCTGCACTGGGGGCGGGGATATCGACAAACAGGAACCGTGTGACATCAACGACATCCGACAGGACCTTCAGCCGCTCCTTGACGCTCGGAATCATGCGGACCACGATATCCAGCTCATGGGCTGTGGGAGGATTGCTGACAAACCCAGCCTCCTGGAGGTAGGGCATCAGCAGTTCCTGCAGTTCGGCGTCACTCTTGCGCCGGATATACTGGCCATTGAACCAGTCGAGCTTCTTGTAGTCGAACACACCGGGAGCCTTGTTGATCTTCTCAAGGGAGAACACCTTCTCAAGCTCCTCCTTGGAGAAGAACTCCGTCTGACCGTCATACGACCAGCCGACCATGCTCACGTAGTTCATCAAGGCCTCTGGGAGATACCCCTTGGCCCGGAAGTCACGCACGCTCGTCGATCCATGGCGCTTGGAGAGCTTCTGCCCATCCTTGCCCATGACCATCGGCAGGTGGCAATAGACAGGAGGTTCCCATCCAAATGCCTCATAGAGGATCACATGCAGCGGACCGGATGGAATCCATTCCTGGGCGCGCATGATATGGGTGATGTGCATCATGTGGTCATCGATGACGTTTGCCAGGTGGTACGTGGGGAACCCATCGCTCTTGAGGAGGATCGGATCGGGAGAAACATCCCTGTTGCGGCGGGTGATGTCACCCATCAGCACATCATGGAACGTGGTCTTCCCCTCCGTGGGTACCTTCAGGCGGATCACAGGCTTGATCCCCTGTGCCTCCAGCTCGGCGCGCTGCTCAGCGGTGAGATTGCTGCAATGGCGGTCATACCCCTGCTGCTCGCTCTTTGATGCCTGCTGCTGCTCACGCAGCTGCTCTAGGCGCTCGGGGGAACAATAGCAATAATAGGCTTTTCCGTCGGCAACGAGCTGCTCTGCATATTTCTTGTAGATGTCAAAGCGCTCGCTCTGTATATAGGGACCATAGGGCCCTCCTACGACCGGGCCCTCGTCCCAGGTAACCCCGAGCCAGTCGAGGGTGTCGTACAGGTCCTGTAATGATTCATCGCTGTAGCGTTCACGGTCAGTATCCTCGACGCGCAGGATGAACTTGCCACCGTTTGCACGAGCGAAGAAATAGTTGAACAGTGCAGTGCGGACTCCTCCGATATGCTGCAGACCCGTGGGAGACGGGGCATATCGCACACGAACTTCCATAATGCTTCTCCTTGTTGTTCGGGAAATTCCGATGGGTACAGTTGTACAGCAAACAGCTGATTATAGCAAGCAAACGCACCCTGCCTCGATTGAGCCTCAGGAGGTTTCGTTATACTATTCAGACCATGAAACACACGATCCCCATGATTTTGTGCACCCTCATCCTGGTTATGGGATGCACCACGGCCCAGGTACCCAACCTGACCAACCGACAATCAGATGTGCAGCTGCTGCATGACACATTGATTTCCAAACACAAACAAGCAACTGCCAACATCAACCGCAAGGAGTTCGATGCACAGGCTCAGGAACTGATGAACAAGGCAGATTCCCTCTCAGACATCGATTTCTACTTCGCAGTCGCACAGCTTGTGGCTACAATCGGCGACTCACACACCATGGTGGGAATGCCCCAGCAGACAGCACTGCTTGCCCATGCGTTGCCCCTGCAGATAGCAGCAGGTCCAGATTTCTGGTATGTCAGCGTAGCCCAGGAAGACCACAAGCAGATATTGGGCAACACCGTCACCGCCATCAACGGCATTCCGATACAGACATGCATCGACATGCTCAGTACCGTGGTGAGCCACGACAACGACGTCTGGAGGAACCTGTACATATCCCAGGTCTTCAACATCACCGATTTGCTTGCATATGTCGGAATTGCACAGGATGCCACTTCCGATGTCGTGGTCACGGTCCAGGGAGACACAGCACAGGACATCGTCCTCACCCCGTTGCCCCTGATAGACTATGGCAACCAGCAGTTTGCCTTCCTCGCCCAGCAGCAGGCTCCTACTGGCCCTTCTGCCAAACCCTACCGGGCTATGATGATCAATGACGGGAAGACCCTCTTCATCCAATACAACCAATGTATTTCTGCAGAGGAGCTGCCGATCGACACCTTCATAGACCAACTGATCGGCATCATGGAATCAGAACATCCAATGCAGGTCATGGTCGACCTTCGCTACAACGGAGGAGGCAACTCCGCCCTGCTGCAGCCTCTGATAGACTATCTAGCCAAGGCACAGCTTCCATTGGTCATCCTCATCGGCCAGAACACCTTCTCCTCCGCCTTGATGAACGCCATCGACCTGCGCAAGATTCCCAACTCGCAGCTGGTAGGCAGCCCCTCAGGTGGAAACGTCAACCATTTTGGGGAGATCAAGATGTTCACACTGCCAAACAGCGGCATCATGGTGCAGTACTCGACCAAGTATTTCCAACAGGGACCGTCCTCAATGAACGGACCACTGCAACCGGACAGATTGGTCACCATGAGCATCCAAGACATTGTCAACGGGTATGACCGTGCGGTCATGGATTCGCTGATCTAGCACTCCAGCCAGCTGTCATAGCCTTCGAAGAGGTGGTCGTAGCGACGCTGCGACCGCCGTTTCTTGGCATGGAAAATGGCAACGGGAATAGAGATCGCCACCAACACCAGCAACAGCTTGGGAAGCAGGTCGGGGAACTTGGTATAGAACGTCATCTTCCCATATTGCCCCAACGGCACGTCGTAGATTCCCCACGCCTGGGTAAAGGGCTCCAACATCCCTACTACCTCCCCCGTGGGGAGCACCAGGCATGTCATGCCGCTGTTGGTGCTGCGTAGCAACGGGCGCCGGTTCTCTACTGCACGGAACACTGCAAGCTGCATATGCTGCATCTGCGCAGCCACCGAACCTGACCAGCTATCGTTGGTAAGATTGAGCAGCACATCGGCACCATTACCCACGAATTGGGCACTGAGGTATCCGAAGGTATCCTCAAAGCAAATGGGGGTGGAGAACTCAATCCCGTCGAACGAGAAGACAGTCTGCTCCAGTCCTGGCTCCCACCACTTGTAGTCATTCGCAAGCAATAGCTCATACAGCCAGGGAAGCTGCTCCTCATAGGGGAAATGTTCGGTGAATGGAACCAGATGCTGCTTGCGGTAGGTTCCTTGGATCTCACCCTCCCCAAAAAGGATCACGGTATTGTAGGTCTTCCAATTCCACGAGCCATCCTCCAGGAACGCTGGAAGCGTCTCATCCTTGATCAACCCCTCTGCATTGCCAGTCACCAACGGGACAGGCATCGACAATCCGAACTCAACGAATCTCTTGACCAGGTTCGAGGCAACCATGCTCGACGGATAGGCAGTATGCCATGCAACCGACGGGACAAAGGCCGTCTCGGACCATACCACCAAGTCGGGCTCCTCCAGCAACGCCTCCTCGGTCAATGCCGTCAGCGTCTCGAAGTTGCGCCGGTAGGTGGGATACCCACCTTCCCAGCTGTCGGCTGAGTGCTGGACCGCTGCAATGCGCACCGTCCGCTGGGCAGGAGTCTTCTCGAAATAGGAAAGCGTCACCCATCCCAGCACGATATTGGCCAGGAATACCAGCGCATACACAGTGATGTCCACCCTGTAGGCGCGCCACCGTCCTGCAAACGAGGCAATGAAGGCCTGGGGAACAGCAAGCAGCAGGCAGATGCCCCAAATGCCAAATACCGAAGCACTCTGGATCAAGAGGGGCATGTTCCACAGCGCAGCCGAGATATTCCCATATGGATAGCCAAGGAACCCCAGCTGGGTAATGTACAGGTAGCAGACATACACCACCGCCTGCATCAGGTAGCCCCTCTTGCGTAGCAGAGAGCGGGCAGCCTTGAGGGCTGGGAACAGGAGCATGTACTGAACGGATTCGATGACCGGTGCGATGAGGATGGCAAGGGGATGGAAGGTACTCAGCCATGAGTTGTAGAACAGGTAGAAGACAAATCCATAGACCAGGCCATAGAGCCATACGGTCTTGTAGGAGCTATGGTTGACGATGCAGAACAGTGGGATGAGGGAGAAACAGGCTATGAACCCCCATCCATTTGCATTGAAGTCGTTGGGGAACGCCATGGCGGCAAACACTGCCGTGGCGGCTGTCAGCACCACGGCACCGAGGATCTTCAGGATATTCTTGCATATTCTGGACATGGCAGGAATCATACCCCAACCACCACCAAAGGGACAAGCTACTGCAGGAACCACCTGACGCAAGCTTCATTGGCCTCTTCCCGGGCACTGACGACCTTGTCATAGGGAAGCAGGTGCGTCCCTCCAGCTACAAGCATCGTCTTGGCATGCATGGGAGCCATACGCACGACCATCGCGCCAACTTGGGGATCTACCGTTGTATCTTGGTCACCACAGATGACGAGGGTGTCACACTCCAAATGGTCCAGGCATGCCACCGCCATCTTGCTGACTTGCTGGATATCCGTCAGCTGCAGTGGATAGAGCCACGACCAATACTCGGCTCCAAGGTATGCGTCGTCATCCAAGTCGCCTTCATGGAACATGACATACGAAGGATCGGCCTTCCAAGGGGTCTCAATAGGCTTGCTTCCATAGAACAGGCGTGCAAACCAGAGTTTCCAAGGCTTGAGGTTGGGCATGCGTAGCGCAGGGGCAAAGAGCACCTGCCGCTTGATCCCAAATGCCTGTGAGAGGAGGATGGCTATCGCACCACCCATCGAATGGCCCACGAGATATACCTGGCTATACCGTCCCTGCAACTCCTTCAAGGCATCGCTTGCAGTTCCGATCCAATCGCTGGCACGGGATTTCCTGAAGTCGGCGCCGCTGGTCCCATGACCAGGATACCTTGGACAGAACACATCGAATCCAGCCTCATACAAATCGATGCCGGGTCGGACCAGCTCGCCGGGGTATCCGGTGAATCCATGCAGGCACAGCACCGCCGTGTCTGCCGGGGTATCATGGACCATCTCCCAGGCCCTGGCGCACTTGCGAACCGGTGCAGCATCCTGGTACCGGCCTGCAACCTGCGGTTCCTGAACATACCGAATATGCATCACCAAGCCTCCTTGAGCAGATTGAGCAAATCGATTCGGCTTCGGACCTGTGTCTTGGTAAAAATGTTGGCTACATGGTTGTTGACAGTATTGGCCGAGATGCCCAAGTCACAGGCAATTTCCTTGTTGGTCTTTCCTGCGGCAATGAGCTGTATGACTGAAAACTCCCGCTCGGTGATATGGTATTGGCCGAGCTGGGCAAGTGTCAGTTCCTTCTTGGGGGTGTCTTTCTCCTGGTTGCGGGCAAAGATGATATACAAGAACGAGAGGACGGAAATTGAGAAAGCCATGAAATAGATGGGATAGATGATCAGCTTCAGCGTCGGCCACACCAACGATGTCGCCATGGCGGGGAGCATCGAGAATGAGACGATGATGATCACCAGGCACACGGCACGGACATCTTTGTTGGCAATGGACTTGAGGTTCTTCAAGATCGTACCAATGCAGAAAAAGAGGTCAAATGCAAAGATGAGGACCATCATGGTGTCGATCCAGGGGATCGACTTGATCATGTTCAGCACCCCGAACACCACATATATCCCGCTCAGAAAGAAGAAGAGGGTCTTGTAGGGATTCCTCCAAGGGTGTGCAATGATCCAAGTAGTGAAATATGGAATGAAGACGATGAGGAATGTCACCGCCGCCATAAACAGCACCTGGATGATGTAGGAGACTATCACCCAAGCAAAACCACCTAGGAACACTTTGGAGAGTACCTGCAGGGCAAGGAGCATCATGCATCCCAACAACGAGGAGTGGAAGACGATGAAGTACTTCGTCCAAGCGTAGTCGGAACGCATGTGGTAGACAATGGAGAGCCCCAGGGTCATGCACCCCAGGGCGAAAGAGAACATATACAGCAGCAGCGTTACTCCGTCCATTCCTACGAATTCTTCATGCCAACGAGTTTTTGGTTGTGAGACAGGTCCGCAAGTCCGCAGATCTCGGTGATCTCGTTGAGGAGCACCGGGAAGTTTGTCGCGGGCAACCCTGTTCGGGCTTCCATGATCTTGTTGTACTCGGAGGCATTGATGACTGCCTTGGCCTTTGCTGGGTAGAGCTTCAGGTGCAGCGACATGCCGTCGGTCAATAGATATTTCGCATCAGCGGCAAAGCCTGGAAGCGGTTTGCCCAATGCGTTGTTGATCACAGCAGGATCCACAACCGGTCCATTGGGGGCATTCAGGTGCAGCAGGTACCACAATGGCAGCGATGGGTTTGTCCATACGAGGTTGACCTTCTTGGCTTGGGCGATGGGCAGCATCTCCTTGACGGCAGCGGCATCCACACCAAAGTCGGCAAAGCCGAACATAGCCCAGGTCGAGTCGAACTTTCCCTTGCTGCGTTGCTTTGCAGCAAAGAGCACCAGCTCCTCGAGGGTGGTTGCACCCTGTGCCCAGTTGACGTGGAGGTTGGCGAAGCGGCAGTCCTTTCTCATCTGTGAGAAATACAATGCCTCAGCCTCGGTGGCAGTCACGATGAGCATCGTTTGGTTTGGGTTCTTGTTGATTCTCTTGCGCACCATGTCAGGCCTCCTCGGATTCGTCTCTGACGAAGCAGAATTCAGATGTGATGGGGAGTGCACCGTAGGCACCGCTGAGGTACAGCTGCGTGGTCCGTTCCTTTGCCCGTGAATACTTGAAGTCCGCAAGGCTATAGTAGACGGTCGCGTTCTCGCTGTCCTTCTGGGCAAACCAGATGCCGTCTCGGCGCATCAGGCCATCCTTGAGCAACGAGGGGTTGCAGTCGACAGCCAGCATCTGCGAGCCAAACCCGGTATTGCAAGCCTCGAAGATCTCCACGACATGGCGAAGCACGTCCGGGTGGAGCAGCAATCCGAAGTCGTCAAGTACCACGGTGCGTGGTGAGATGAAGCTCTCAAAGAAAGCGACTCCCATCAGCGACAAGCGCCTGAGGCTCAGCGACTCAGTGGCATAGAAGGCTGCATAGTGCTGGGTGACGTTGGTATGGACAAAGACCACCTTGTCGTTCTGGATACGCACGTCACGGATGTCGGTGATGTCCAGCGACCAGAAGAAGTTGACCAGTTGCTTTGCCCAGGACGGGTGTGCAGTCAGCTGCTCGACCAGGTATTTCTCAGAGATGGAGGACAACCCAAGGGGGAGCACCAGCAGGGATTGGTCGAACCAGGTGTACAGCGGACCACTGGTCTCACCACCCTTTTGGGCGGAGGCAGCCAAGAAGGTGTGGGTCGGGGTGATCTTGTTGACCAGGCGCTTCTTCTCACCGCGGTAGAGCTTGCCCCACCGGTAGTGGTAGGAAATGTTCTCAGAACCATCTTGCTCGAGCAACCGCTCGAACATCAGCTTCTTGGAACGTCCCACGATGTGGTACAGGGATTCTTCGAAGACCTTGTCACGGTCTGCGACAAGCTTGTAGCGTGCAACAACGGGGGGATCCTCTTCAGAGCCCTTGTCCAGGAGCACCTGGATTTCCATTGTGGCAGGGCCACCCTTGGTCTCTGCATATGCAAAAGATGTGCCAGCGAGCAACTGAAGCGGATTCTCCATTTCAGGTTCTGCGATGATGATCGCCCTCAATGCCTCCAAGGCTCGGACGAACGTACTTTTTCCAGCCCCGTTTGGCCCGATGATTGCGGCGGTCTTGATCAGCTTGAGCTTATCATTGACCGTGACAACTTTGCTCTCAGGCAACCGGTTGTCCCTGACGGCCTCGAACGAAATCGTCTGTGGGGTCTTCACCGACCTGAAATTCGAAATGGTCATGTCCAGCAGCATTCGCTACCTCCTGTTCGCGGTACTTCAGTCCGCAGGTCCCTTCCCCATGGGGGAAGCTCAATATCACCTGAAACCCGTAGGTACGGGTTCTAGTTACAATCTTGCCATCCGCTTGTACAAATACGGATAGGCTCCAATCTGCCGGCACAGCCGTCCGGGCAGCGTCGCATCTCCATGGTTGTCAGTAGCCATGATCGAAGGGATGCGCTGCTCAAGCCATGGAGTGGCAGACCCATTCTCAACCCCTTCTACATTCACCTGGAACAACAGGTCCAGTTCCTGGAGCTGGGCTGTCAGCTCGCAATCGGGAGTCAGCCACATATACCGCTCGACGTGGGCAATTACAATCGTCAGCCCCTGGGCGTTCAACCTCTTGAGCCGTGGCATGAGGTTTGCCGTGGGCAGGAACCGGTCGAACTCACACAGGACATACTTGCCCATGATTGGAAGCCCCTTGAGCTGTTCCTGTTGCCCGACGAACAGCTCGCAACCGAAATAGGTCTGGATGCCATATTCGCCAGCAACGGCAGTTGCCTCCTCGAACCGCTGACGGAACAAGGAGACCTTTGACGTCACGTAGGGATTGTAGACATGTGGCGTACAGACGATCCGGTCAATGCCCGCTGCTTGGTAGGCTGCGAACAACTCCCTCTGCTTTTGTTCATCCTGTACCCCGTCGTCAACCCCCACAAGGAGGTGACTATGGAAATCTACTAGTCCCATCTTTCACAATCTCCAACGTAATTATGCCCAGAATCGACCAAAAGGTAAAGAAAAAACGTTGATGAACCCAATTTGAGGCATTCGTTTGCATTTGATAGCTAGAATTCGATCATTGCGGCAGCTTTTTTGCCAGTGAGTGCCAAATGGTGCTTCACTTCAACGACCTCGCTCACCACGTCCGCCACATCAACCAGTTCCTTTGGCGCATTTCTTCCAGTAATTACTGTATGGGGAAACCCCTCTTTCCCCCGGTGGTCTGCAATCCAGGTGCAGATTTCCTGGACATCGAGCATGTTGGGGGCCAGGGCGTATGTGAATTCATCCAGGACAATCATGTCGAACGTACCGACGGAGACCCATCTCTTGAACTGTTCCCATCCCTTCCTGCACTCCTCGCGAGTCGCATCCAAGTTCTCCTGCTCCCACGTAAAGCCAAGTCCATAGTTCTTCCAAGTCACCCCCAGCCGTTGGGTTGCACAGGCATATTCACCGACCTGCCCCTCCACGGGATTGCACTTGATGAACTGGATCACCGCACATTTGGCACCATGGCCAATGGCCCTGACCATCTGTCCCATTGCCGCACAGGTCTTACCCTTGCCATTGCCCGTATACACCATCACGACAGGTGTTGAATTTGACTGCATCGCTTGCTCCTTCTTGCAACGATGCCCCGGCTGTTGGCCAGGGCATCGGGAATTGCTTTCAATTGTCAGTGTCGCTGCTACTCGGTCGTGAGGACCTGCATCACGAGCTGGTTGGATTCATTGGTGACCTGCTTTTGCGAAGATGTCCCCTCGTTGAGCTGGGCCTCAGCCTTCTTCTGCTGGTCCATTGCACTCTTCATCCGTGCAAGGGCAACTCCCACCTCAGTATTGTGCGAATATGCATAGACATCATTCATCATCGAAATAGCACCGGACAAGTCGCCCATTGCCTCCTCCAGCAACGCGGCATTGTACCCTGAGGGAATATGCCGCTGGCTGATCCACAGCTCGTTGAACATGGAGTAAGCAATCTGGAGGTTGCCTTGGTCAACCTGCTTGTAGGCTTCCTTCGCGACATCGAGCTTGGGCTTGTTCTCCATCAGATAGATGGTGCTGGTAACACGCCGGGGAGCAAGCTGCTTGCGGATGTTCGGCTGGAACGAAGCAATCATGTTCTGGTACATCGGGACCATTGAAGGAGCATAGTCATTGGGTGAGCTCAGCTTGGTCTCCCTGGATACCTTGTCAGAGAAGGTCCTGGAAGCAAGAACGGACCCATTGAGCAGGTCGACGATCGTGTAGGTAAAGGAGACCGTGCCACTCTGCACCAAGAAGTAGTCAGTGCCGACGACCTTGTCATACCCCTTCTCCTTGACCGTACCATCTGGGTTCAGCACAGGGGGGACCCATTGGGTCTTGGGTTTGGTATATACATACTCGTCGCAATCCATGTAGCTGATCGAGCTGCGCATCAGCGAGCTCGCACCTGCATTGCGCAACAGCCCAAAGCCGTCTACCCCGACTTTGTTCCCCGCGATGTAGGCATCTGTCTGCTCAGGCAGGATCAGGTTGAAATATCCGGTGCTCTGCAGCGAGTTGACCAAGCTGTTGGTGGCGTAGTCTGCCACACGTGCCTCGATGTCACGGGGAACCCCGGAGCTGACACGCATGCTGCTCGAACCCAACACCCGCACCCATGAGGATGGACGGTCATAGGAGTTGAACCTGAACTCCTCGGTCGAAGCCACCGCCATGTTGCGGTATTTGCCAAGGTTGATCTCGGCAGGAACCAAGGCGCTCACTTCCACCGACGACATGCATGACACCAAAGTCATCATCAACGGCACCAGCACCAGCAGTGCCATATACCCGATACGTCTCTTCATAATTCTATTCTCCCCTCGGTTTACAGACCTTTCAACCTTGTAGATATTTTCGGGCAACCTCGATTGCCTCCACCATGCTTACTGCCGACGCGTTGCCCGTTCCGGCAATATCGAATGCCGTCCCGTGGTCAACACTGGTACGGAGCAAGGGGAGATTCCAAGTCACCGATATGGTCTTTTCGAAATCAAGCGTCTTGCAGGCGATATGCCCCTGGTCATGATACAATGAGATGACCGCCCTGAAACGGCCTAGCTTGCCTTGGTGGAAGACCGAGTCGGCACCAATGGGGCCGATGACATCCACACCATCCTTGCGGGCGCGTTCGATCGCGGGGACGATGGCTGTCTGCTCCTCGTTGCCAAACAGGCCATGTTCGCCACAATGGGGATTCAAGCCCGCCACTGCCAGCGGAAGGGACAGGTCAAAGCCAGGATTCTCACGCGTAATGGCATCGCACGACATGATCGTATGGTACAACGACTCTTCGGTCACGGCGTCGCATGCACTTCGCAGCGACAAGTGCCTGCTATGGAAGAACACCTTCAGCCCCAGGGTATCGAACATCGTCACAGGATTCTCGCTGTTGGTCAGGGAAGCAATGATCTCGGTATACCCAATATGGTCGACACCGGCGGCCTTGAGGGCCTCCTTGTGCAGCGGTGCCGTCACAACGGCGTCGCACAGGCCGGACATGACCAGGCGTACTGCCGTGGCTACACTCTCATATGCAGCCTTTCCACATTGGGCCTGGACGGCACCAAAGCGGAAGGAACTCATGTCTATGTCGTTCAGGGAGTAGAGGATGCGAGTATGGCCAGCATCCAGTGCGGCCTCCAGGGATGCATCATCGGTGACCACGGACGAATAGGAGAACGGAAGATCACAATGGATGGCCGTGAACGAGAATACCTGCTCGTCACCAACAACCACCAAGTTGATTTGCTTGGCAATCTTTCCCTCGGACAGGGCCTTCAGGATGATTTCCGGACCAATCCCCGAGGGGTCACCCATGGGCACCGCGAGAGTGACTGTGGACCTTGATTTCTTCATGCGGTCATCATACCAAGAGCAAGTCATGCTGTCCAGTTGCATATGGACCATACTCCCAATTGACAGATGGTTTTCATTGCCGTATGTTTGTCAATATAAAACAAAGAATGGCAGGCAGGATAGGTGCCACAAAGGGGACTCCATGGACTACTTGGATGATGATGAGCTTGATGAGGAAGAAGAACGGTACTTTGAAGACTCGGAAGATGATGACGATCTGATCAGCTTTGAGGACGATTTTGATGCCCCCGACATCTCCGACTATGATGACGACAACGATGAAGTACTTGATGAGGAAGACGATGACGACC
>CAYXIH010000021.1:29037-30360 GCA_964465155.1 uncultured Sphaerochaeta sp. | reverse complement strand
CCAGACACATACGTCAGTGCATGAGCTGCAGGCACCAAAGCAACGAATGCAATGGGTCAACCTTGGTGGCCAGCTGGTACCGGTATACAAGCTGGAGCAGTTGAAGCAACAGGTCAGGGGTGGAGAACTGCACTGCTGGGATGCCGTGCATGATGTATATGACCAGTGGTGGGCCGAGTATCCACATGACCGTGCACAGGATGCATTGCAGGTTGCCCGCATCCTGTTGGGCCATGACGAGCTGACTGCAGAGGATTGGCAGCAGATGGTGGACCATGTGGCGGCCACCCGTACGTTCATTGCCAAGGAGGTCTTCAAGACCAAGCAGAAGGACTATGACAACAGCTTCAGGGAGATCACCTATAGAAATCTTGCCGAGCGTGATGCCGTGCTGGGAAAGGTACATGACAACCCGTTCATTGCCCAAAGTGCCATTGACGGCAAGGCAATGAACGAGCTGATGCGTTCAGTCGAGTTCTAGGAAGCTACTTCTTCTTGGGATGCCGGTCGTAGAAGACCATCATGCGGTCCTTTGCAGGGATGATCTCCTTCTTGCCCGGTTCGGCAAGCTTCTTTCCAAAGAGCATCTGTGCGTCAAGCACCCATGTCGATGGCAACTCGAACTCCTCCATGACACGGTCGTTGATCAGGGGGTTGTAGTGCTGGATGTTGACTCCCAGCCCCATTTCCTCCAGTCCGGTCCACACTGCGAACTCAAGCATCCCCAGTGCCTCTTCTGCCCAGATCGGGAAGTGCTTTGCGTAGGATGGGAACTGCTGCATCATCTTGTCGGTGACCGACTGGTCATTGAAGAAGAGGATGGTTCCATAGGCAGCCTCGAAGCCCTTGAGCTTCTCCTCTGTCTTTGGGAACTTTGCAGCCGGTACTATGGAGCGCAACACGTCCTTGACGATCGCCCACAGCAGGTCATGCTGGTCTCCGAACAAGACGGCCACGCGCTGGCTCTGGTTGTTGAATGCCGATGGTACGGCATCCAGCAATTCTGTTACGCGTGCCACGATTGCTTCCTGCGTGATGCCCGGGTCGTTGCCCAGGGCATAGATGGTCCTTCGGTCTTTCACGGCCTTTACGAATTCACTCATATCAAGCCTCCTGTCGAAAGAAATATGCACATCAATCGTTTCAACGGCTATAGCATACACCGAATCTACCTTTTTGGTAGATACCAGCTCCAGGATTTCGGAAGTACTCTGTGAGTGACTCCCCAACGGGAGCTGGAGGGAACGAAATGAAACGACAATCAAAAAGATTTGGTGTCCTGGTACTTGCAATCGCATTGGTCCTGCTGATTGCCTCTTGTAA
>CAYXIH010000021.1:2141-28937 GCA_964465155.1 uncultured Sphaerochaeta sp. | reverse complement strand
ATTATGATCCAGCAACCAGTACATATGTCCTAGATAGTGCTAGTACGGTTCCACGGACCAACGCCCCCAATGAATTTGCTCAAACGCTCAATTTTGCGAAGTTGACTGTTGTGGGTGCGCTGTCAGGATATACACAGATGATCACTCTCGCCGATAGCTTTAAAGTATTGGCAGCGAGTTATCCCGACATCTTCAGCTACTCAAAGACCACCAACATATCGCTGAGCATTGGCACTGCTTCCATTGCATGCGACAAGTATATGTTGACGGTACGCGATACCACCGCCAACAATGCAAAGTATGTGATGACGTTCTGGGTTGATCCTACGACCGGCTTCAATCTCAAAAGCAGTTTTGAGGAATTCAAGCCCAGCACAGCAACAGATCCTATCTCGTATATGAAAATTACTGTCACTGAATACCAGACCACCGGTGTGACTATGCCCGTGACAATCAACTGAGGAGGCGAATATGCGTTGCAAGAAACTGATGGTGCTATTGGTGATGGCCTGCATGCTTGGGTCTTTGTGGGCAGGAACTGAGACTGTGAACATGTTTGGCATGACGATTACGACCAGCGATGACCATGTATGGCCGACTAAGCAGTTGTCCGATATTGGCTATGGGAAGATCAAGGCCCCACGCAATGGGAGTGTCGAAGAGTATGTGTTGTACGTCATGGATGGTGCCTCCTGGATGGTACTGATCTATGACTTCCCATCAAATACCCTTGCTCAGACCAAGGAGTATGCGAAGAGTGTCTATTCCAGTGGCTATTGCTACCGGACTTCTGGTGAGACCGTTGAGAAGGTTGACATGAAGTACATGGTGGTGGAGATTGAGGGTGCGTATCTCTTCTCGGCGTATGACAGCTCCGGAAAGCCTGCAGTCGTCTCCTATTCGGGAGATGAGGACCAGATGCTCCTGATGCTCGGTAATTCCCTGTTCTGAATAATATGCTCCCTCCGGTGAGGAGGGAGCAGGTACATTTGCTAGATGAGGAACATGGTCAGCCCAAGATAGGCTGCATAGGCCACAAGCATGATGATGCCTTGTGGCCTGCTTGCTTTCTGGCGGACCAGCAGCGGAATCAGTGCAATGGATATGATCAGCAGGCATGCGGGCATGTCGATCATGGCGCTCATGCGCTGTACCGGCAACGCCTGGCCTGAGACCAGAGAACAGACGGGGAGGATCAGTGTCAGGTCTATGATGTTTGCACCGATGATGTTTCCGATGGAGAGGTTGGATTCCTTCTTCTTGATGGCGGTGAGGGTGGTCACCAGTTCGGGGAGGGATGTTCCAACGGCCACCAATGTCACCGCTACGATGCGTTCGGGTACATGCAGCAGCGCAGCGATCGAGCTTCCGCCATTGACCAGGAACTGCGATCCGACGACGATGCCTGTCGCACCCAGGAGGAACTTTCCGATATTCAGGGCTGTCTCGCTCTTCTGGGGCTTTACGCGGGCTTCCTGGACTTCCGACTGGGCAATCACCAACTGCTGGCGCTTGGTGCTGATGACGTTCTGGGCCATGAACAAGATGAAGATGATGATCAGGAGGATGCTTGCCCAGGTGCTCAAAGATCCACCAAAGCTCCCCAGTGTGAGGATTGCCGTGGCAGCAAGGAGCATCGAAGCGGGTAGCAGGTAGGCCTTGCGCTTGATGACCACGGTCATGAACATGAACGCCAATGCCATGATCAGGCCAGTATTGGCAATGACCGAACCCACGGCGTTTCCGACGGCCATCTCATTCTTCCCCTCCGCGGCAGCTAGGCAGGAGACAATCATTTCCGGCATGGTGGTGGCGATGCTGACGATTGTTGCACCGATGATGAACGTAGGGATTCCGGCAGCCTTGGCGATCCAGCTGGCGGCGTCGACGAAGATGTCTCCGCCCTTGACGACCAAGATGATTCCCGCGGCAAAGATCAGGAACGGAAGGACATAGGTAGTAAATGCTTGCATTGAGCAGCTCCTGGGAAAGAATTCGGGCAAAAGAAAACCGGCATCGTGAATGCCGGTCTGCTTCCTTGGAGGTAAGGGGATTCGAACCCCTGGCCTATAGATTGCGAACCTATCGCTCTAGCCAGCTGAGCTATACCCCCGGTTCGTCGTTCGACTGGTGAGAATTCTATCAGAACAAAACATTCGTATCAAGACAGGTGCCAGAATGGGTATTTGGGTATATATGAACAATTTCCTGTTTATTTGAATGTACTGCGGTAAGGAGACGGTGTATGGTTGTGCTAGGAGGATTTCATAATGAGACGATTATCGACGGTACTTATTTTTTGTTTGCTGGTGATATTGGTTGCGACTTCTTGTCCTTCCAATCCCAACAATGAAAAGCCCATGGTATGGACATCATTGGATACCCCATGGGAAAGTTCTACTAAGCCTCAGAACCCACGTTGCTTCGTTGCTGTGGATGGTAATGACCTGTATGTTTTCTATTAATATCAGGTAGGGGATGAAGTTGTATTTGGATATTGGTTTGAAGGCACATGGACGGAATTGGAAAAGATGACGGCCACCCTTACAAGTGCTGTTCGCACGTTTGCTTGTGACGTCTTGGACGGAACAATATACTATGGGTATAATACAGCAACCGGCGTTGCCGTAAAGAAGAAGCAACGCAATGAAAGTGCTGTTGTTGTGCGTGAGCTATCGGTTTCAGGTGCCGTAGAATTGAAGGGTATGAAAGTCAGCTCAGCGGATGTGTTTGTTTTGGCAGAAGAAATAAATAACAAAGTTGATGTTACACGTAACGTCCTGCTATGGAAAAATGAGGTTCCAATAGATCTAAAGGTTCCTTCAGAATTGGAAACTGGACTACGATTTGTTTACGGCAACTATCTTGCTCTGGACGGGAATCAGCCCTTGGTATCAGTCGATATGACATACTCTGACTATACGAGCAAAGCTGGCTATTTTATTGGAGAGGACTTTACTCGGCTGCCTGCTACGAAAGATTATAGCTACACATATGAGATCGTCAAATCGGGCAAAGATGTGTATGTACTAGGATTCCAACAGGATTCGGGTTCTTCTTTGGACGGCTATTGGGTCAATGGCGTGTGGACTGATTTCCCAAATTCAAGTAGGAGCATAGAGGTCTATGGATTTGACGTGCATGAAGGCCAGCTGTTGCTATCAGGTTTTTGCCCCAAAGAGGGCAATAACCCACTTGCTCTCATGTACTGTCGGAATGGGGAATGGAAACCTCTTGTTTTTCCTGTCGATGGTTCTCTTGTTATGGCCAACTGGACGGAACCCTTTACTCCAAAGCTGATTGGTGATGCCCTATATATCGTGTCGATGATTGAGACTTCTGAGACCATATTGGTTGGGTACTGGTCCAACAAGTAGTACCTACAACTGATTCAGGAGGATAGGATGCAAGATTCATATTTTGACGGTGGCCTGCTGCAGCTCATCGGTTGGAACATCCTTGGATTTCTCATCACGGTGCTGACGCTGGGGATTTGTTTCCCTTGGGCGTACTGCATGAAGTACAACTGGGAGATCAAGCATACGGTGGTGGAGGGGCGGCGCCTGTCATTCGATGGATCGGCAGTAGGCCTGTTCGGGTTGTGGATCAAGTGGCTGTTGCTTTCGATCATCACCTTGGGCATCTACCTCTTCTGGGTAAATATCTCCCTGAAGAAATGGCAGGTACGCCATACACACTTTGCATGAAGTACTGAGGGAGAAGCATTTGCTTCCCCCTCAGTGTGAATTAGTTGCTCTTTGCACGGACCGCCGCGGCTACGAATTCCCGGAAAACAGGATGGGCCTTGTTGGGGCGGCTCTTGAACTCAGGGTGGTACTGCACCCCGAGATAGAACGGATGGTCATGGACCTCCACAGCCTCCACCAGATGTCCATCGGGTGATGTCCCGGCAATGACCAGTCCCGCATCCTCCATCTGCTGGCGGTAGATGTTGTTGAACTCATACCTATGGCGGTGGCGTTCATCGATCAAGGGCTGGCCATAGGCGTTGCTCATGAGGGTGTTGGGTTGGATCTGACAGGGATAGGAACCCAGGCGCATGGTGCCACCCTTGGGGATATTTCCCATCTGGTCGGGCATCAGGTCGATCACAGGATGCTTTCCCTCAGGATCGAACTCACTGGAGTTGGCATCAGTGAATCCCAAAACATGCCGGCAATACTCAATGACTGCAATCTGCATTCCGAGGCAGATGCCCAAGTAGGGCACCTTGTGTTCCCTTGCATACCTTGCGGCACTGATCATACCCTCGATGCCACGGTCACCAAACCCACCGGGAACAATAATCCCATCAGCATTGCCCAGTAGCTCGGAAGCATTCTCATCGGTGAGCTGCTCGCTGTCGACCCAGTCGATGCTCACGCGTGCATGGCTTTCCCAGCCACCGTGCTTCAGGGCCTCCATGACCGAGAGGTATGCATCATGCAGCTGTGTGTACTTGCCGACCAATGCAATCTTCACGGGGGTCGTGGATTCCTCCACCATCTTCAGCATCCTGTTCCAATCGGTCATGTCGCATTCACCGCAGGGCAACTGAAGCTCCCTGCAGACAATCTCATCCAAGCCTTCGCTTGCAAGCATCACAGGAGCCTGGTACAGCACGGGGACCGTCCGGTTCTCTATGACGCAGTCGCGCTTGACGTTGCAGAACAGCGCGATCTTGTCCTTGATCGAACTCTCGATCGGCTCGTCGCTGCGGGTGACGATGATGTCTGGGAAGATACCCGAAGCCTGCAGCTCCTTGACGGAGTGCTGCGTCGGCTTGGACTTGTGTTCCCCTGAGCTCTTGATGTACGGAACCAGCGTCACATGGATGAACAGGCAATTCTCCTTGCCCACTTCATGGCCAACTTGGCGGATGGCCTCCAGGAAGGGCTGGCTCTCGATGTCGCCGGTGGTTCCCCCGATCTCGGTGATGACCACGTCTGCGTTGGTCTTGCGGCCAACACCATAGATGAAGCTCTTGATCTCATTGGTCACGTGGGGAATGATCTGGACGGTACTGCCCAGGTACTCTCCGGCACGCTCCTTGGTCAGGACATTCCAAAACACCTTGCCGGAGGTAAGGTTGGAGTACTTGTTGAGGTTCTCATCGATGAACCGCTCGTAGTGGCCCAGGTCCAGGTCGGTCTCAGCCCCGTCGTCGGTGACAAATACCTCACCGTGCTGGTAGGGACTCATCGTGCCTGGGTCGACGTTCATGTAGGGGTCCAGCTTCTGGGCGGCGATGCGCAGCCCACGGTTCTTCAGCAGCCTTCCCAGCGATGCAGCCGTAATCCCTTTTCCCAATCCCGAGACGACACCACCCGTCACAAATACATACTTGGTCATTTGATCTCCTATCTTCTGGGCTCAACACCCTTTTTCATACATCTTGATGATCCGCTGCGCAACATCGCGCCGCGAGGAGCGCATGTCCATCGCCTGTTTCTCAATGTGGCGGTGGGCCTGCTGCTCGTCCATATGGAGGTACTGGACCAGTGCGCATTTCGCACGGTCCACCAATTTGATCTCCTCAATTTTCATCTGCAGCATGCTGTTCTCAGTGCGCAGGCCGGTCAGCCTCCGGCGCATGGCGCTGCAGAGCTTCACCGACTGGAGGAATATCTGGCGGATGATCGGTTTTGGGACCACCAATACCCCCGCATCCTCGACTATGGCCGCAACTTCATCCACGTACTCGGTGCGTACCAACAGCAATGCGGAGCAGAGAGTCCGTTCGGTAACCAGTCTAGCCAGCTCTTCACCGGACTCGTCTGGCAACGGTGCATTGATCACCACCAGGTCGAACTCACCGTCCAGCAGCAACCTGCGTGCTTCGCTTCCGCTGGTGGCGCAGGTGATGACTGGCCTGCTCCCGTCCATACACAGGAGTTCGGAGATGGACTGTTGTCCCTTCCCCGTGGCTGTCACCAACAATACATGGTCCATGGTACGAACCTACACCATCATCTCGAATGCACGGTCCCTGGCCGTAGCCGTGGGATCGCTGCTGTGCATGCACTGCTTCCACTCTTCCTGCTTCTCCGAAATAAAGCCCTCGATGACGCTGGGGGGAAGGTGCTCCTTGATGAAGTTGCTCTCCTGTGCCAATGCAATCGCCTCTCCCAAGGTCTGGGGAAGCAGTTGTGATGGATCTTGGAGGTGCTGCGAATATGCATCGCCGGTGAACTCCGGCTGCAAGGTCAGGTTCTCACGCAACCCCTCCATGGCGGCGCGTATGACCAGCGTGAAGGCGAGGTAGGGGTTGCAGGAGGGGTCTGCCGAGCGCAGCTCGATCCTCCGGTACTCCCCGCTTGCCTGTGGGATCCTCACCAGCAGTGAGCGGTTGCCATGTCCCCATGCCACGGCAAGGGGGGCTTCGTAGGCTCCCAGCCGCTCATAGGAGTTGGCCAGGGGGTTGAGGAACAATGTGATCTCCCGGATCCTTCTCAGGACCCCTGCGAGCATTGACTCCTCCATGGCCTGCGTATAGGTTCCCTCACGGGTGAGGGAGACGTTGATGTGCATCCCGCTGCCGCTCTTGTTGGGGATCGGCTTGGGCATGAACGTGGCATAGAGGCCACTTCTGGCGGCTATGGTCCTGACAACCGACTTGAACGTCACCATGTTGTCGGCGGCCTGCAGTGCGCTGGCATACTTGAAGTCGATCTCATGTTGGCCAGGTCCCTGCTCATGGTGGGAGCGCTCGGTATAGAATCCCATCTCCTCCAACGTCAGGCAAATTTCCCTGCGGACGTTCTCCCCCTTGTCGGCGGGGGCCATGTCGCAGTAGGTGGCACTGTCCATGGGGATGCGCGTCGGCTCTCCCTGGTCATCGAGCTTGAGGAGGTAGAATTCACATTCAGGGCCAATACCCACCTGGTATCCATCCAAGGCAGCGTCATGCTCGGCGATCCTCAGCAGGTTCCGCCCATCGCCTTCGAACGGGGTGCCGTCGGGACGTCGGATATCACAGAAGAAGCGTACCACACGCCCTTGGGTGGGACGCCAGGGCAGCACTGCAAGGGTCATGGGGTCTGGGAAGAGGAGGAGGTCGGACTCCTGTACCTGCAGGAACCCCTTGACCGCCGAGGCGTCGAAGGAGATGCCGGTATCGAACGCCCGTGATAGTTCGCTTGCGGAGATGGAGATGTTCTTCTGGCGACCAAACAGGTCACAGAACGCTAGCCGGACAAACCGGACATCCTGTTCCCTGACGAACTGCATCACTTCTTCCTTGGCATGGAACATGGGAAACCTCCTGGGGGTATCTCTACACATAGGTGTACATCTGCTTGTACGGGTTGCGTGTGTTTGCTGTCAGTACAAAAAAATGGTGCTGCATCACGGCAGTTGTGTCTAGAGAGAAACAGGCACAAAATTCCTGTAGCGGTGAAAAAATTTCAGCCAGGTCCTCTGGGGAGGCCGTCCGGGCCACCACTTGGGCTGGCAGGTCACGGGGAAGCTCGTCGCAGCGCAGGAACATCTTGCCCCCATGCATCCCTGTCCCACAGAAGAAGCTTGCCGGTGCCTTCCCCTCGAGGTTGAGCCCCAGGACGATGATCGTGCCTCCTGCTTGGTATTCACCCAAGAAGCTTCCAGCCCTCCCTCCAATGACCAACAGCGGCTGCTTGTCCTTGTAGGCCTTCATATGGATGCCAGCGCGGTAGCCTGCGTTGTCACGGATGAAGATCTTCCCTCCGCGCATGGAGTATCCCACTGCATCTCCACACGACCCGTGCACCACGATCGTTCCGTCGTTCATGGTGTCGCCCGTGGCATCCTGTGCATTGTCATGGACGGTGATCGAAGCACCGTCCAGGCAAGCGCCAAGCGCGTTGCCTGGAGTTCCATGGATCTCGATCTCCTTGTTGGCAAGGCCACAGCCGATGAATCGCTGGCCCATCACGTCATCCAGGACTATCTGGGTGTCGGGACATGAACGGACTTGTTCGTTCAGCTGCCTAAAATGGGTCTCTCCCACCTGAATATGCGTCATTGGATACCTCCCAGGGAACGTGCACGGTCGGTGCGCGCGAAAGCCATCATCTGTGCATTGGTGCAGATGAGGTCAAAGTCGATCGTGTCCAGCAACGTCTTGTTGCGGATCAATGATGTGTAGATGCCAGCCCGGCTGACGGTATCGCCCACCAGGATGTAGCCACACAGCTTGTTGTCCCTGACAAACAGCTTCTTGTAGCCTGTCTCCGTGGCATGGACGATTTCCTGGCCATCATAGGTGCCTGCCGTAATCACATGCAGTCCCAGCAGTCCCACTGCGTTCATCGGGATTGCATTGTCGAACGTGGCATCTGTACCGGCCATGTTGGTGCCTGCGCAGCGCCCCTGCAATGCCGCGTTGGGAAGCAACGCCAGCACTTTCTCGTTGCCGCTGGAGATGTCCAGGCATTGGGTGCAGTCACCCGCTGCATAGATGTCGGGCTCGGTGGTCCGGCAGTGGTCGTCCACGACAATCCCCTTGCCGATGATCGCATGGGTGCTGGCCAGCAGCTCGGTGTTGGGCCGCACCCCGACTGCCATGACCACGATGTCGAAGGGGATGGTCTCGCCATTGCCCAGCTGTGCGTAGCCGTCGGTGAATTTTGCGACGCTCTCATTCAGCCTGAAGGTAATCCCATGCTGCTCCATGTGGCGTTGTACCCGTTCCGATCCTTCGGCGTCCAGGACGCTGGGAAGGATCCTCGGAGCCATGTCGACCACCGTCACGTGGTCGACTTGTCCGACGATGGCCTCTGCACACTTGAGCCCGATGAGACCCGCTCCCAGGATCAGTACACGCTTTGTGGGACCGACCACCTGGTGGATTGCATATGCGTCCGCAAGGGTCATGAACGTGTACATGTGCTGTACTGTGTCGGCACCGGGCACCGGTGGGAGGAAGGGCCGGGAGCCAGTGGCTACCAGCAGCTTGTCGTATGGGATGATGGTTCCATCCTCAAGGGTGACTGTCTTGGTGTGTGGGGAGACTGCCGTTGCACGGGTCCCGGTTATCTGGACAACGTTGTTGTCCGTATAGAAGGAGTCGCTTCGGTAGGACATCTTGCCCGCTTCTGTCTTGCCCCACAGCAGGTAGGAGATCAAGGGACGGCAATAGGCGCTGTAGGGTTCGTCCCCGATGACGGTGATCGACCCATGGGTGTCCAGTTTCCTGATAGCCTCGATGCATCCCACCGCCGCGATTGAGTTTCCGATAATGACGTACTGCATGCTTGTGCTCCTATCTCTGTTCGAAGACGATTGCCCTGTTGGGGCATCCTTGGACACAGGCAGGTTGCCCGCTGCTGTTGGTGGTGCACAGCTCGCACTTTTGCATGACCCCTTCCTGGGAGGGCATCAATGCCCCATAGGGGCACGCCATGATGCAGGAGTAGCATCCCACGCACTTGGTGGAGTCTATGACCACCACGCCGTCGCTGACCGACAACGCCCCTGCGATGCAGGAGGCAACGCACAGAGGATCGGTGCAGTGCCGGCAGTTTACGGCGAAGCTGATCCCATCATGTTCCTCGACGGTGATGCGGGGCTGGATCTGCGTA
This sequence comes from uncultured Sphaerochaeta sp., assembly GCA_964465155.1. Lineage (GTDB taxonomy): Bacteria > Spirochaetota > Spirochaetia > Sphaerochaetales > Sphaerochaetaceae > Spiro-02. The sequence goes on along the minus strand of CAYXIH010000021.1, from coordinate 19,377 downwards.
TCCTTCAAAGCCTTGGCCATATCGTTCTGTCCTGAGTTGGCAAAGGCGCAGTAGTACTCGCACAGATGGCATCCCAGGCACCATTGTTCATTGACATATACCCGTTTCATGGTTGCTCCTTATTCGCCGGCATGCAGGATGCCGAGTATCGACAGTTCCTTCTCCGTCAGGCCGATGCCCCGGAGCATCAGGCGGTTGCCGCGCAATGCCTCGATCGAGTTGATCCCCATGCCACCCATCATCTCCTTGATCTCATGGTTCCAAGCGGTGACGAGGTTCACCAACCGCTCCGACCCTATCTCGGGATTCAGACGCTTGACCAGGTCCGGGCGCTGGGTGGCGATGCCCCAGTTGCATCTTCCCAAGTGGCAGCTCCTGCACAGGTGGCAACCCAATGCGAGCAGGGCGGAGGTTGCGATATAGACCGCATCGGCACCCAGTGCGATTGCCTTGACGATATCCGCGCTGTTGCGGATCGATCCTCCGACGACGATGCTCACGTTGTTGCGGATGCCTTCCTCCCGCAGCCGTTTGTCCACCGATGCCAACGCCAGCTCGATGGGGATGCCCACGTTGTCACGGATGCGCGCCGGAGCTGCCCCCGTGCCACCGCGGAACCCGTCGATCGCGATGATGTCGGCCCCCGAGCGGGCAACGCCGCTTGCGATGGCCGATACGTTGTGCACCGCGGCGATCTTGACGATGACCGGCTTGGTGTAGCCCGTGGCCTCCTTGAGGGTGTAGACCAGCTGGCGCAGGTCCTCGATGGAGTAGATGTCATGGTGCGGGGCAGGGGATATTGCGTCCGAGCCCTCGGGGATCATGCGGGTACGCGAGACGTCACCGACGATCTTCGAGCCGGGGAGGTGGCCCCCGATGCCTGGCTTTGCACCCTGGCCCATCTTGATCTCGATCGCAGCACCAGCCTTGAGGTAGCCGGGGTGGACACCAAAGCGTCCGGATGCGACTTGTACGATGGTGTTGGGACCATACTCATAGAAGTCCTCGTGCAGCCCACCTTCGCCGGTGTTGTAGAGGATGCCCAATTTGCGGGCTGCGAGGGCCAAGGATTTATGTGCGTTGTAGCTAATCGATCCGTAGGACATGGCTGAGAACATGATGGGCACGTCCAGCTTGAGCTGTGGGGAAGTGGAGGTGTTGATGCTCCCGTCCGCATTGCGGGTAATCTTCTCGCTCTTCTGCCCCAGGTAGGTGCGTGTCTCCATCGGCTCGCGCAGGGGGTCGATCGAAGGGTTGGTGACCTGCGATGCGTTGATGAGGATCTTGTCCCAATACACAGGATAGTTCTTGGGTGTCCCCATGGAGGCAAGGAGCACGCCACCGGTACTTGCCTGGCGGTAGACATCGGTGATGTTCTCCTGGCCCCAGTTCGCGTTGGGCTTGAACACGTTGTCGGTCTTGACGATCTGCAGGGCCCGGGTGGGGCAGAGGCTGACGCACCGGTGGCAGTTGACGCAGCGCGACTCGTCGCTGACCATGATGTTCAGCGATGCATCGTACGAGTGGACCTCGTTGGCACACTGTCGCTCGCATACCCGGCAGGCAATGCACCGGCGCACGTCGCGGCGTACTTCATATTCAGGATATAGGTATTCTATGGCCATCTCTTGCTCCTAGCGCGACACTGCGCCCACACGTTGCCTTCCTGCCTCGGAAAGGGTCACGACCACTGGCTCTCCCCCACGGGGGAACCAGATCCTCGACGGCTCGGGCTCCAGCACCCGGATTGCACACTCCTCGCTTGCAAGGTAGACCATGTCGTCCTTCTCCGCCGCTACGAGGCTGCGGAGCTTCAGACGGTCGTTGAGAGCCATCAGTCCCCCGTTGAACCCCATGAGGATCGAGAAGGGACCGGTGATCAGCATGCTGGAGAAGGTGTTGCGCAGGTAGGTGAATTCTTCCTTGCGGCGCTGGTCCATGTTTGCGATCGTGCTCCAGAAGGGGGCTGCGATGACATGCGCAACCTCCTCCAAGGACAACCCTTGGCGGCGGTGGAGGTAGTCGATCATATATGTGATCACCTCGGTGTCGGTCTGCAGCGTACACCGGTAGCCGAACATCTCGATGAACCGGCGGTTGGCGTCATAGGATGAGATCTCACCGTTGTGGACCACGGTGTAGTCCATCAGTGCAAATGGGTGGGCACCACCCCACCACCCCGGTGTATTGGTGGGGTACCGGCCATGGACGGTCCAGCAATACCCCTCGTACTCCTGCAGGCGGTAGAAGTCGCCGACGTCCTCAGGAAATCCGACTGCCTTGAACACACCCATGTTCTTCCCGCTTGAAAAGACATATGCACCATCGATGCGGGTGTTGATGTTGATCACGCAACGCACCACGTACTCGCTCTCATCCAGCTGGCTTGCGCTCAGGCGGGTTGGCAGCGGGGTGACGAAGTAGCGCCAGATCAAGGGCTCGTCGGTGATCCTGGGGTTCTTGCGCACCGGAATCTTGGAGAGGTTGATCACGTCAAAGTGCTCGTCCAGGAATTTCTCGCATGCATCCTTTGCCATCTTGTCGTAGTAGAAGACATGGAAGGCATAGTAGTCCTTGTACTCCGGATAGATCCCATAGCCGGCAAAGCCGCCTCCCAATCCATTGGATCGGTCATGCATCATCGAGATGGAGCGGATAGCCCCTTCTCCGCTGAAAGAATGACCATCCCGGGAAAAGATCCCGCTGATGGCACATCCGGCTGGGATGCGGACATCCCCTTCCATGGGTGCACAACTGGTGCGTGTGATCATGGTAGTTCCTCCCCCTGGTGCCCAGGGCACCGTATACAACAAAAAAAGACGCCCGTCGGAATATCTTCGCGCATGGCGGAGGTATTCTGACGGACGCCTTTGTCCAAAACATATGGTGCAGGTGGCCTTGTCTTGCCACCGTACTGTCAAACTGGTTGGAATTCCTGGGTCAATCCCATTCCTTGAGGGGCATCATAGCGAGATTCATGGGTTTTGTCACCCTTTGGGGATGGAAATGAGAAAAAATGGGTCAGGACCTGGGGATGAACAGTACTTGTACCGATCCTCCGCAGACCATGCCCAGCTCTGCGGCTGCCGCGTTGGAGAGGTCATAGTTGGCGGTGTGGGGCGCCAGTGATCCGTTCAGCATCCTCCGTGCCTCCACGATTGCAGCACCCTCGACCGACCCACCGCCAATGGTTCCCACAACGGTATCCGCCGTGACGAACATGCGGCTTCCTGCACCCCGTGGCGCTGACCCCCCATGTCGGACGATCAGGACCTCGATACCTGGCTGGGTACGCTTGTCGATGGCCTGCAGTACTTCGATGGGACATTCGCCGACATGCTTTCCCGCTCCGGTGAGCTGGATGACCTGCGCCATGATCGAGACGGCAATCTCCGCGGGGGTATTGGCCCCGATGTCCAACCCGATGGGTGCGCACACCGATGCCAGGCGTTCTGGGTCGACACCTTGTTCAAGCAACTGCTTGCGTACATATGCTACCTTGGCGCCACTGCCGATCATGCCGATGTAGGCCAAGTCCAACCCCAGGGCCTGGGCCAGGCATGCCTGGTCGAACGAATGGCCGTTGGTCGCGATGACCATGCAGCACTCCTTGCCAAACGCATGGGTAGCCAATGCCTCTGCAAACGGGGCACATATGACCTGCGCATTTGCAAAGCGCTGGGGGTTGGCGAAGAACGGCCGGTCATCGATCATCGTCACGGGGTAGCCCAACAGTTGGCAGAGGTCGTATACTGCCGCACCCACGTGCCCACAGCCACAGACGACCATGCGCTTGGGGACGGCAAGCCGTTCGACAAAGAGATGCGAATCCTCATATTCGATGATGCTGGGCAGATGCTTGGGAAGGTGTTCCTGACCCAGCGTTGTATTCTCTCCAATCATTGGACCGTCGATATAGGTGCAGAGCGTCACTGGTTGGCACGCGATTTCTTCAGATAGCTGCATGTTCTTCCTCTCCTGTATGGTGTGTACACTCCTTGATCGCCTGCAGTGCATACAGGACGTCATCGGTACTCGTGTCGTTTCCGAACGAGAAGCGGACTACTCCCCTGGGGTATGTCCCCAGGGCCTGGTGCGCCACCGGCGCACAGTGCAGCCCGACTCTCGTGACAATGCCAAATTCATTCTCAAGCCGTTGTGCCACCACCGCATTGTCCTGCTGGAGGAAATCCAGTGCGAATACCGGCACTCGGCCATTTGCCGTGGGAAGGCCTATGTTGCTCACCCCATCCAGCGCCTGGAGTCCCGACAGGAACAGGTTGGACAAATGGGGGAGCGAATCGACGGCGAGGAGCGACAATGCCATCTTCAATGCAGCGATTCCGGGGAGGTTTGGTGTCCCCGCCTCGAACTTGTCCGGCATGTATGGTGGCATCTGGATGCTGTCGCTCATGGAACCTGTTCCCCCCGCGACCAATGGCTGGACGCGCTTGGCCAAGTCTGGTTGGATGAGAAACCCACCGGTTCCCTGCACCCCTCCCAATGCCTTGTGCCCGGTGAAGGCCAATGCATCGATGTGCATCTGCTGCATGTCGATGGGAATGAGGCCGGCGCTCTGGGCACAGTCCACGATGCATGGGATATGGTGCTCGTGGGCAATTTGTCCAATGGCATGCAGTGGATTGATAGTTCCGCATACATTGGACGCATGGGTGATGATGATGGCCGTTGCCCCTTCGCGGGCAAGAGCTGCAAGGGATTGTAGGTCCATCACCCCGTTCCCATCGCAGCGGATGTAGCGGATATCGGCTCCGACCTGCACCAAGGGGCGCATCACGGCATTGTGCTCAAGGGATGAGACTATGACTGTATCATGGGGATGCACCAGCCCCTTGATGATGCAGTTCAGCGCGGTGGTGACATTCGCCGTAAGGATGGCATGGCTGGGGTGTGCAAACCCAAAGAGGGTGCACAGCTGCTGGCGGACATCCAGCACCATGTCAGCCGCCGCATAGGATCTTCCTGAGGTTCCCCTGTTGATGTTGCTTCCGTTGTCGTGCATGAAGCGTTCCATGGCCTGCACCACATGTGGGTGCTTGGGGTAGCCGGTGCTTGCATGGTCCATGTACAGATACCGCATGTGACCATCGTAGCATGCAATGTACAAATATTCCATTGTGTTTTACAACAACCAATGGTATACATGCAGGGAGGGGGTGAGGATGAAGATTTCACGGGAGCGGATCTGGTTGTGGGGTGCCGGCATAGCCATCGGTATCATTTCATGGGTGTTGGTATGGTGTGGCAACCCTCCGAACATGGGGTTCTGCATTGCGTGCTTTGTCCGCGACATTGCAGGTGGCATTGGGATGCAGCGTGTCCCTACGCTGCAGTATGTGCGCCCTGAGATTATCGGGCTGGTGTTCGGTTCCCTGATCTGCGCAATTGCCCGCAAGGAGTTCTCACCCCGTGCAGGCTCATCGCCGATGATCCGGTTCCTGCTGGGATTTTGTGTGATGATCGGGGCCCTGATGTTCCTTGGCTGCCCGCTGCGCATGGTATTGCGCCTTGCGGGAGGGGACCTCAACGCGGTGGTCGGGTTGTTTGGATTTGTCGCCGGTATTGCTGGAGGGGTATGGTTCCTCAACCATGGATTCTCCCTCCGTAGGAACTACCAGGTGGGATATTGTGAGGGAACAATCCTCCCCTTTGCCAATCTCATATTGCTGGGGCTGTTGTTGTTCGTCCCATTCTTGCTCTTCTTCAGCGAGAGCGGGCCTGCGTCGATGCATGCCCCGCTATGGATGTCGTTGGCCGCTGGCCTGGTCGTCGGGGCATTGGCACAGCGTACCCGGTTGTGTACCGTCGGGGGATTCCGCGACACCTTCTTGTTCCGTGACCCGACGATGCTCCATGGCTTCTTTGCAATTTTTGCCACGGTCCTGGTACTCAACCTCTGCACCAGCCAGTTCCACCTGGGCTTTGCCGGGCAACCGATCGCAATGGACGATGGGCTGTGGAACTTCCTGGGGATGGTGCTCGTAGGCTTTGGCAGCGTGCTGCTGGGTGGCTGTCCATTGCGGCAGTTCATCCTTGCAGGTGAGGGGAATTCGGATGCCGCAGTCACCGTGCTGGGATTGTTTGTCGGAGGAGCCGTTGCACAGAACTTTGGCTTGGCTTCCTCTGCAGCTGGACCCACCACGGCAGGAATGGTGGCAGTGGTCTTGTGCATGGTGACATGCGTGGTGGTGGCAGTATGCAATACTCAGAAAGTGGGGGCAATGGCATGAGCGTGGAGATAGATGCACGGGGGCTGGTATGCCCCCAACCGGTGATCATGACCAAGCGTGTGACCAATACACATCAAAAAGAGATCTCTGTGTTGGTCGACAACCGTGCGGCCGTGGAGAACGTGACGCGCTTTGCGCGGCATATGGGGTATGATGTGAAGGTAGTGGATATCGGAAATGCCGAACATCGCCTGGAACTGAAGAAATGAGTACCTATTACGCCACCTTCTTCACCCATTATGGTGCGTTGGTGTTCCGTAGGTACTGCCAGCAGCAGGGAATTTCCTGTACCCTGATGCCGGTTCCCCGTTCATTGAGCTCCTCGTGCGGCACATGTGCTTCGTTTGCAAGCGGATGTGCCGACATCGGGTTTGCAGATGATGCCCTTGAGGGGGTGTACCGGTACGAAGCAGGAGTATTTCACAAGGAGGCGGTAGCATGTCACACCCAGGAGCAACGCTGACATCCATGGTCAAGTCCTCGGGGTGCGCAGCCAAGCTTGACCCAACGACATTGCACCAGGTCCTCTCCACGCTCCCTCCGTTTCCCCAGGACAACCGTCTGCTGGTAGGCAACGAGACCTCCGACGACGCCTTGGCCTACCAGATCTCCGATACCATTGCAATCTTGCAGACGGTGGACTTCTTTCCTCCGATGGTGGATGACCCCTATACATTCGGACAAGTAGCAGCTGCAAATGCCCTGTCCGACATCTATGCCATGGGGGGGACACCCGCCGTGGCTTTGAACCTCGTCTGCTTTCCAGCCTGCCTGGACACCGAGGTACTGTCGGCTATCCTTGCCGGGGGTGCCTCCAAGGCAATGGAAGCGGGCATTGTGATCGCAGGGGGACATACGATCTCCGACGCAGTCCCCAAGTATGGGTTGTGCGTTACCGGCATGGTCCATCCGCAGGCCATTTGGAGAAATGGGGGAGTCCGGCCAGGGGATGTGCTGGTCCTGACCAAACCGCTGGGCATCGGGATCATCAACACGGCGGTGAAGGGGGAGTTGGCCTCCGCTGAGTCTGCTGCATCAGCCATCCACTGGATGACATTGCTCAACAAACAGGCGCAGGAGGCAGCACATGGCCTTGCGGTACATGCGTGCACCGATGTCACCGGCTTTGGGTTGTTAGGCCATGCGCTTGAGATGGCAACGGCATCGGATGTGCAGCTGGTCTTTGACAGTGGCCACATCCCCTTGATCGGGGATGTGCGTGAATATGCCTCGATGGGACTGATCCCGCAGGGGATGTACACCAACATGGAGTATGTGGGTGGACACGTCAGCTTTGCCACAGATGTCGCCCAGGACCTGCGCGACATCCTCTTCGATCCCCAGACGTCCGGTGGCTTGTTGTTGGCTATGGACAGTACCGATGCACAGGAATATCTGAGGCGGTTGCCTACGGCCCACTGCATTGCACATGCGGTAGTGCATGACGGGAAGAGTCCCCATCTGGTGGTGGAATGAACTCGCTGGTCAAGATGCTGACGGGGTGGGCACCACCACCGTGCAGCATAGCGATTACCGGAAGCGGGGGAAAGACTTCGCTGCTGGTGGCGTTGGCAAACGAGTATGCCAAGATGGGGTGCTCGGTGTTGCTGAGCACCACCACCAAGCTGCGGCACCCCAATTTGTTTGACTATGGATCGAGTGACATCCATGTTGATGGAAGCTTGCCCAAGCCAACGGCCGGTGAGGTCTCATTCTTTGCGCAAGAAGACCCGGATGTCAGTACCAAGGCAACAGCACCGGATGCCCTACTGCTTGCCAGTGCAGCCACAGGCTTTGATGTGGTGCTGATCGAGGCCGATGGTTCGCGTGGGTTGCCATTGAAGTACCACCGCAAGACAGAACCGGTCATTCCTCCGTGGGTCACACAAGTCATTGCCGTTGTGGGTGCAAGTGCGTTGGGACGGCCGTTGGATGGGCAGGTCATGCACAACTACCTTCTGTACCGGCAAGCCTGTGGTGATGACGATTCATATGTGACGGTACGGACATTTAGGCATCTGTTGTCGTTGGAGGGGGGAATTGGTTCTGCCTTGGTGCTGTGCAACCAGTGTGAGCAGCTTGATGCTTCCCAGGTACGGCAGTTGCAAGGTCTGGGGATGGTATGCTGCAGCATCCAAGAGGATGTGGTCTATGGAGGAGAAACATGAAGCATCTTGTGATAGTCAGGGGGGCAGGCGACCTAGCCACCGGTACCATATTGCGTCTGCACCGTGCCGGGCTTCCGGTGATTGCATTGGAGTGTGCCCAACCTACGGTGATACGCACCAGCGTATCGTTCGCACAGGCTGTGTTTGCCCGAACTTGGAATGTAGAAGGTGTGACGGCCCGGTTGTGCTTTGACATCGACATGGCACTGGAGCTTCTTGCTAGCAACGTAATACCCATCCTCGTTGATCCTCAAGGGGATGCTGTCTCCTCCCTGCATCCCGACGTGGTGGTCGATGCCATCCTTGCCAAGCACAACATGGGGACCACGTTGGAGATGGCACCGTTTGTCGTTGCATTGGGACCTGGGTTTACTGCGGGCGTCGATTGTGATGTGGTGGTGGAGACCCAGCGTGGCCACAACCTGGGGCGGGTGATCACCAGCGGCAGTGCCGCCGCCAACACGGGGATACCGGGCGTCATTGGCGGATATGGGGCACAGCGGGTGATGCGTGCACCATGTGGGGGAATCTTTGAGCCGGTGGCGAAGATTGGAGATATCGTACAGGCCGGCTTCTGCGTAGCCACTGTAGCGGGGATGCCCGTGGTATCGTCCATTGGTGGCGTGGTGCGTGGAATGCTCAACGGAGGGATCGAGGTGTGTCCTGGATTCAAGGTCGCGGATGTCGATCCCCGTGGAGACAGTTCGTATGTTCAGAGCGTCAGCGACAAGGCGCGCGCCGTTGCCGGCGGCGTCCTTGAGGCTGTCGATGGATATTTGAGAAGTTCTATTTCTTGAAGGTGGAACCAGCTAGGATTGACTGTGCCTGCTGCGTGGAAAGGTCGTAGTGCCACATCAGCTTGTAGAACTCCTGGGCTTCTGCGACCATGTCGATGTCGTAGATCTCGGGATAGAGCAGGTTGCCCAACCAGGGGATGCCGATGATGCGGTTTACCGATGGAGGATTGGCCATCCAGTCATATGGGGCATCGGGGATGAGGTAATAGGTGCCCTCCTGCACGGCGGTGAGACCCTGCCAGAGGGGATCGGTGCCAAGTGTTTCAAACGGCCCTTCCGATGCCAGGATGATCACATCTGGGTCATACTGGAGCAGCTGCTCCATGTTGATCGTGTTGCCACCACCTTTGTTGCTGACAGTGGGTACAACGATGGCATTCTCAGCCCCTACGATCTCGATGACATCTGCATGGATAGACCCCTGGGCGTTTGTGTTGAGGCCCGACTTGCCGGTTCCAAACATCACGCTCTTGGGTTGCGTGACCTGGGCTGACTTCTCTTGAGCCAGTGCAAAGGTGCGTTCGATGTACTGTGCGATTTGCTCAGTCTGCTCTTCTGCCCCCAAGAGCTTTCCCAGTGTCCGGTAGGCGGTGGGGAATGTCTTGAGGTTTGCCTCGATGAAGATCGTGGGGATGCCGGTACGCTCTTGGATGGCGTCCATGTCCTGCTTGTGCGTTGCCTTCATGTCGCCCATGTCGATGATCACCTGGGGATCGGCGGCGATGAGTTCCTCAAGGTTGAGGTTGCTGTTCTTGCCATAGAACTGACCGAATACCGGCAGGTCCAGGTACTGCTTCGGTACATACCCATTCTGCGCCGCAGTGGGTTTGGTTCCCCATCCCAGTAGTGCGTCAGGCTCTGCTGTATAGAGGATCATCTGCGCCACGATGCCACTTGGGGCTACGCGGGTGATGTCGGTGGGCAATGCAACTTCACGGCCGGTTGAGTCGGTGAAGATGAACGTGGTCTCTGCAGCGGGTTGCTCCGCCGCAGCCTGTGCAAAGAGGCTGGCCGTGATGCAGGCAACTACCAGCAGCACCACCATGATCTTTGATCTGTAACTCATTGTATGTCTCTCCTTGGTCAAAATGATTCTGTTGCGCCGGCAAGGACTGTTTGTCGATGCCCATGTGAGTCCGTATAGTCGAGCATCTGTACATCCACCCCGTAGACGTGCTTGATGCATTCGCTTGTGATGATCTGCTGGGGAATACCTTGTTGCTCAATCTTCCCGTCATGGAGCACCAGCACGTGGTCTCCGTAGGAGAGGGCGTGCTGGGGATTGTGGGACGAGAGGAGGATGAGCTTTCCGTCCCGGCAGAGCGAGCGCAGCTGGTGGAGGACCATCAGCTGATTGCCGAAGTCGAGGTTCGACGTGGGCTCGTCCATCATGATCACAGGGGCTTGCTGGGCAAGTGCACGGGCAATGAGCACCAGCTGCTGCTCTCCTCCAGAGATCTTGTTGGCACCCTTGTCCGCAAGGTGCCCGATACCCAGCCGCTCCAATGATTGTATGGCTATCTCCATGTCGCTTTTCGATGGTGAAGCAAACAGTCCCATATGGCTGGTTCGTCCCATCATGACGGTCTGCAGGACGGTGTAGTTGAAGGTAGGTGCACTTGATTGGGGGATATAGGCTATCAACTTGGCAAGGGCCGCTGGGCTCATATGGCTGATATCCACCCCGTCGATGGTGACGGTCCCACCATGTCCATGGTGGTGTCCCAGGATGCAGGAGAAGAGGGTGCTCTTGCCACACCCGTTTGGGCCAAGCAGGAATGCAAGGTTCCCTCCTGAAATGGTGCAGTCCACACCTGTGAGCACCTGGTGCTGGCCATAGGAGCAGGTAATATTGCTCAATGTCAGTTCATGCATGTTCCTTGCCTCCTTTCATGATAAGGAAGAGGAAGAACGGTGCACCGACAAAGGCTGTGAGGATGCCAATGGGGACTTCGCTGGTTGCGATGACCCGTGCCAGGTCATCGACCAGCACCAGGAACGTTGCTCCGGTGAGCATGCTGGCTGGCAGTTGGTAGCGGAAGTCAGGCCCCACCGCCCTGCGGGCGATGTGGGGGATGACCAGCCCAACCCATCCGATCATGCCGCTGACGGCAACGCATGCAGCGGTCATGATGGTGGTGCAGACGATCACGATCGCCCGCAGTGCGGTGGTGTTCACCCCCATGGAGCGAGCCTCGGCATCCCCGATGGTCAGGAGGTTCATCCTCCAGCGCAGGAGATACAGTGGGACCGATGATGCCAGGAGGATCGGGAACAGCAGGACAAGGTCCTTCATCCGTATCGATGCCAGGCTGCCCATCAGCCAATAGGTAATGGCAGGGAGCTGGTTGGTGGGGTCGGCAACCAGCTTGAGGAATGATGTGCCGGCGGTGAACAGCGATCCTACCATGATGCCCGCCAGGATGAGGCCCAGCGTGGGGTTCTCCTTGAACCGGGCAGCCGCGGCGCATGCAAGCAGGACGGCGCACAGGCCAAAGGCAAAGGATGATGCCGTGACGGCTGCATAGGAGAAGGAGCAGAAGAGTGCCAATGCGGCGCCAAAGCCTGCTCCTGCGGATGAACCGAGGATGTCGGGGCTCACCATGGGATTGCGGAAGATTCCCTGCAGCAGGCAGCCGCAACCTGCAAGCGCTGCTCCGATGAGGGCGGCCGCCAGGATCCTGGGCAGGCGTACGTTGAGCACCACGATCTCCATCTGCTTGGTCCATGTCTGTTCCAACGGAAAGACTTTTGACAGGAGAATCCTCACCACCTGCAGCGGTGATACACCATAGCGTCCAATGGAGAACGAGAGGACCACGGCGATGATGCATGCTATGCCAAGGCACGTGATGCGCAGGTGCCTCGAACGCTCGGGATGGAGTGATATCGTGTGGTTGCTTCCATTATGTTTCATATTACATAAAGGACTATACTCCACGCCAACGAATCTGTCTACCGAAGAATTTGGAATTCAAAAAATATACATGTATATATAATACAAAAGATTATAAAAATATTTAGTGTAGAGCTGCAAAAAATTCGGCATCGATAGTTGACAATCGGTGCCCTGTCGGAATATAACGCCAACATCAGCAAAGGCGCTGTGGACTATTCGTGTCCACGGCGCTTTTTTTATTTTCCCACCCTCCGATGATGCTCAACACCGAGGAGGAGATGGGAAGCCGGTCCATGCGCTACCTCGCAGCAACGACACCTGTGAGCGCAGGCCGGTAGGGCAATGGGCCTGCCCGGCGCAGTCGCAACGACGACGGGGCACCGGGCATGCCATTGTCATTCTCATTGACGGGGAGGAACCTATGGAACGAGTAGCAGAGTATTTCGGATCGATGGTATTCAACGACAAGACCATGCGTGAGCGGTTGCCCAAGGAGACCTACAAGGCCTTGAAGAAGACGATCGGAGAGGGCAAGGACCTGGATATCAACATAGCCAACATTGTGGCCAATGCGATGAAGGATTGGGCGCTTGAGCATGGGTGTACCCATTTCACCCACTGGTTCCAGCCGATGACCGGCATCACCGCCGAGAAGCAGGAGAGCTTCATCTCACCCACATCCAATGGCGAGGTCATCATGGAGTTCTCCGGCAAGGAGCTGGTCAAGGGCGAGCCAGATGCCTCCTCGTTCCCCTCCGGTGGCCTGCGCGCCACGTTCGAGGCCAGGGGCTATACCGCATGGGACCCAACCTCCTATGCATTCATCAAGGAAGGGGTGCTGTGCATCCCCACGGCATTCTGCTCCTACACCGGTGAGGTGCTGGACAAGAAGACGCCGCTATTGCGTTCCATGGAGGCGATCAGCGAACAGGCTGTGAGGATCCTCAGGCTCTTTGGCAAGGACCGCGTCAAGCAGGTGATCACCACTGTCGGTCCCGAGCAGGAGTACTTCCTCATAGACAAGCAGATGTTCTCCCAGCGCAAGGACCTGCTGTTCTGCGGTCGTACCCTGCTGGGTGCAAAGCCCCCCAAGGGCCAGGAGATGGAGGACCACTACTTTGGTGCGATCAAGCCAAAGGTGCTGTCGTTCATGAACGATTTGGACGAGCAGCTGTGGAAGCTGGGCGTCCTTGCCAAGACACGCCACAATGAAGTTGCCCCGGCCCAGCATGAGCTGGCTCCGATCTTCAGCACCACGAACATTGCATGTGACCACAACCAGCTGACCATGGAGCTGATGAAGAAGATTGCAGACCGCCATGGCCTTGCATGCCTGCTGCATGAAAAGCCGTTTGCAGGGGTCAATGGGTCGGGCAAGCACAACAACTGGTCCATCTCAACCGACACCGGCACCAACCTCCTTGAGCCGGGAGACTCTCCCTCGGACAATGCGCAGTTCCTGCTGTTCCTCGTTGCCGTGATCAAGGCTGTGGACGAGTATCAGGACCTGCTGCGTGTCTCCGTGGCCAGTGCTGGCAATGACCACCGCCTGGGTGCCAACGAGGCGCCTCCTGCAATCGTCTCGATCTTCTTGGGAGATGAACTGACTGATATCCTCCAGGCCATGTCCGACGGCAAGAAGAGCCAGGGCAGGGGGAAGCTCGCCATGAGCTTGGGCGTACACGTCCTTCCCGATCTCCCCAAGGATACCACCGACAGGAACCGCACCAGCCCATTTGCCTTCACCGGCAACAAGTTTGAGTTCCGTATGCTCGGCTCCACCTTCTCCGTGGCAGGCCCGAACATTGTCCTCAACACGATCGTGGCTGACGAGCTGTCCAAGTTCGCCGACATCCTGGAACAGGCACCCGACTTCCATGAAGCCCTTGCCAAGCTTGTCGCCGATACCTACCGCGAGCACAAGCGGATCGTATTCAACGGCAATGGCTACAGCAAGGAGTGGGAAGAGGAGGCTCAGAGACGTGGCTTGCTGAACCTCAAGTCGACTCCCGACGCCATGCCGGCGTTCATTGCCCCCAAGAACATCGAGGTTTTCAAGAAGTTCGGCATCTTCTCCCCAGCTGAGATGCACAGCCGCTACGAGCTGACGCTCGAGGGGTATTCGAAGACGATCAACATCGAAGCCCAGACCATGGTGGAGATGGTGCGCAAGCAGGTGATCCCCGCAGTGGTGGCATATGCACAGCAGCTCAGCGGGTCTGCCTTGCAGAAGCAGCAGCTGTGCCCCAGCCTGACATGCTCGCTGGAGGTGTCGTTGGTCAGCCAGTTGTCCAAGCTTTCCGATTGCTTGGCAGTCAAGCTTTCTGACTTGGAGGACGCCCTCCTGCAGTCCAGTGGGGTTGCAGGGGTTTCCGAGGCAGCACGCTCCTACCATGACCTGGTGCTCCCTGCCATGAACGAACTGCGTGCAGTGGCCGATGAGCTGGAGACGTTGGTAGGAGGGACCTACTGGCCCTATCCGACCTACGGCGACTTGTTGTTCTATATGTGACCTTCCCTGGGGATGCCGGGGCCAGCAGGTTCCTGGGTACTGCTCCTGCTGGTGCCGGCTCCCCGTTTTCTTTTGTTTCCTGTTCCATGGCAAAAGTGGACGTGTTTTTGTCACACTTGGTGATTCGCAGAACCGAGGTGTTTTCCATATCATTTTCGCTGGATTTGGTTCCAACGGAACCCAGAAGGGGAAACACCATGAAGAAGCTGATGATATTGTTGACGGGCACGGCATTGCTGTGCATGGTTTCGTGTGCTCAGCCTTGTTCGCATGCACGCATCAAGGAAGTGGGGGCAACTGCGGCAAGCTGTACGGAGGATGGAAACAGGGCATATTGGAGTTGCCCCGACTGTGGCAGGTATTTTTCCGATGCCCGGGGCAGGAATGAGATAGCACAGGGGAGCTGGATAGTTGCAGTTGCCCATACACTGGTACCCCATGCGTATAGTGCACCCACAGAGACAACAACAGGTCAATCTGCATATTGGCATTGTTCCGTTTGTAGACTGTTCTTTGATGACGCCAAGGGGACTCATCAGATTCTGGATGGGGATTGGGTGCTCCCCAGGGTATTTTCCATCACGTTTGACAAGAATACCCCCCATGGTGCGCCATATGACCCCAGCTTCATGCCTGGCAACACAACCGTCAGTGATGGTTCTGCACTTCTCAAGCCTCAGGATCCCACATCCAACTGTTGTACCTTCCTACAATGGTGTACCGATGCCGCAGGTACTGTTCCCTATGACTTCTCGTCATCGGTAACAGGCTCCATGACCCTCTATGCAACATGGAGGCGAAACAACTGTACATTGGACGGTATCAGGTATTTGATCCAGGGTGTTGGTTCAAGCCTCGAATACAAGATCATTGGGTATTCCCTGGGGATCACTTCCTTCAAGATCCGTGAGACGATCGATGGAAATCCCGTGACGACAATCGATGAGAATGCACTGGCAAACTGTATGACTGCCATAGGACCCCTGACCATTCCCGCGACTATCCGGGAGATTGGGTATGGTGCATTCCAAGGATCCCCGTGCACCGGGCCGTTGGTGATACCAGCCACGGTACAGAAAGTGGGTTCCCTCGCATTTAGAAACTGCACGGGTTTCACCAGCCTGACGGTGGAGAGCCCAGATACTGTTGTTGCTGCAGATGCTTTCCAAGGTACAACGCTCTCTCGGACATGATGCAAGATTGGCTGGTTCTCTCTCTTGTGCACCTCGCACAAGAGAGGGGAAAGTAGATGCAAATCCACTTCATTGCTATGCCCAGGAAGCCAAACGTAGGTGCAAAATTTCGGTTAATTTTACGTAACTCATTGCGCACACGAAAGATTGCTTGTATGTTCTGTATATGAAGGCACAAACAAGCGAAATAATACTACGACTTTTGAACACAAGCTACATCGACAATATCGACATGACCGAGGCATTGGGCATGGGCATTGCCACGGTTGTCCTGGACACCGACGATGCGTTGCTGCTGGTCTATGGTGACAGCGGCGTCTACTCCGGCACGTGCAATACAGAGGAAGGAATACCGCTTGTCAAGGACGCCGCCATGGGGTGCGACTTGTTGTGCCTCCATGGGAAAATAGGTGTCTCCGAGTGTGCTGAACGCCTTGGGCTGCAGACCATACGGTCCTGCCACCAAGTTGCACTGACGCATGCATGCCCCCCACCCGATGCCCGTTTCCTGGCGCAGCACTCCATGCGTACCCTGAATGTCGGGGATCTTCCCATTGTCACCGATCACTACCACCTTGCCAGCGAGGAGTATCTTTGCAACCGGCTGGAGCAGGGGGCCATGACCGGTCTGTTTGACTTGGAGGGGACCATGCTGGGCTTCATCGGCCTCCATGCCGAAGGTTCCATGGGGATGCTGGAGGTATTTCCCCCATACCGTGGCAATGGATGTGCAACGGTATTGGAAGAGGTCCTGTGCCAGAAACTGCAGTCCCAAGGACATGTTCCGTTTGCCCATATCTATGACGATAATGCAGCTTCGATAGCCCTGCAACGGAAGCTGGGACTGGACTTCGGAACGCGGTCCGTATATTGGCTCAGTTGATATTTATACATTATTTTATGTATTTTATGAGAATTTATACATAAATACTCGCATTTAATTGATAATTATGCATTAATATGCCAATCCAAAGAAATCAGACAGGAGGAATCCCTGATGGTAAAGACTGGCGTATTGGGTGCTACGGGCTATGCGGGAAGCACACTGGTGGGGTTGTTGTTGGGCCATGAGGGGGTGACAGTCTCCTACCTTGGTTCCCATTCCCATGCGGGTGTCCCTTTTTCCACTATCTATCCATCCTTCCGTGGACAATGTGATCTGGTGCTCCAGGAAGATGACCTGCTTGCCGCCGCTCAGTCTTGCGACGTGCTGTTCTTGGCACTTCCCGCCGGCATTGCCTCCCAGCGTATCAACTCCGCGATCTTGGACCTCTGCATAGTCATTGACCTGGGTGCCGATTTCCGGCTCAAGGATGTGCACGAGTATGAGTCCTGGTATGGAGTTTCCCATGGTGCGCCGGGATTGCTTGCCCCCGCAGTATATGGTCTTTCCGAACTGAACCATGATGCGATCTC
>CAYXIH010000021.1:0-2041 GCA_964465155.1 uncultured Sphaerochaeta sp. | reverse complement strand
GGTGCGGCGGGGCAGGCTGTTCAGAACATGAACATCTGCCTGGGATTCGAAGAAACTACGGGGTTGCCGCTTGTCGGGCCCTATCCAGCTTGAACCAGGAGGTATCATATGCAGATCATTCATGGTGGAATTACGGCTGCCCAGGGGTTCTCTGCCAGTGGCGTGGCTTGCAAGATCAAGAAGCGCAAGAAGGACTTGGCAGTTGTCGCAAGCAATCCTCCTGCCCAGGCGGCAGGCTCGTTCACTACCAACTTGGTCAAGGCAGCTCCTGTCGTATGGGACCAGCAGGTCATAGCCTCGGGCACGCCAGTCAGTTCCATAGTCATCAACAGTGGCAATGCAAATGCCTGTACCGGTGCCCAGGGGTGGGAAGACGCACAGGCCATGGCTGCCATGACCGCTTCGCACCTTGGTGTTGCAGCAGAGTCCGTATTGGTCTGCTCCACTGGTGTGATCGGTGTCCCCCTTCCAATGGATGCCGTTACCAATGGGATTGCAGACGCATGCTCCTCATTGGGAAACGACGAGGAGCATGCCCAGTCTGCCTGCCAGGCGATCATGACCACCGATACGTTCTGCAAGGAGATTGCAGTGGAGGTCATGGTCGATGGCAATCCTGTGCGCATTGGTGGCATGGCCAAGGGGTCGGGGATGATTCATCCGAATCTCGCTACCATGCTGTGCTTCATCACCACCGATGGTGGGGTGTCGGCAAGCGACCTGCAGTCATTGCTGGGCACCACGGTGGTGGATACCTACAATATGATCTCAGTGGATGGCGACACCTCCACCAACGACACGGTTCTTGCCCTAGCCAATGGGTGCAGTGATGTTGCGCTGGCTCCTGATGAACCTGGCTGGAGTTTCTTTGCCGATGCTTTCTCATTCGTCAATGCCTACCTTGCCAAGCAGATCGTCAGGGACGGGGAAGGGGCTGGGAAGTTCATAGAAGTCGAGGTGCAGGGTGCAGTCTCAAACGAGGATGCACGGGTCCTTGCCAAGGCCGTGATCACCTCCAACCTGGTCAAGACGGCGTTCTTTGGGGCCGATGCAAACTGGGGGCGGATCCTCTGTGCCATGGGCTATAGTGGGGCACAGTTCAATCCCAATGCGGTGGACCTCAGTTTCTCCAGCAGCGTAGGAAACATCAGTGTGGTCTCCGATGGTTGTCCAATTGCCTTTGATGAACATCTGGCCAAGCAGATCTTGAGTGAACAAGATGTCCAGGTACATGTACAGCTCCATGAGGGAGATGCCTGTGCAACGGCATGGGGATGCGACTTGTCGTATGAATATGTGCGCATCAATGGCGATTATAGGAGTTGAGCATGGACTTGCATGATGAGATAGCCAAGGCGGGGATCCTCATTGAGGCAATCCCCTATATCCGGAAATTTGCCGGTTCTGTTGCTGTGGTCAAGTATGGCGGGAGCGCCATGGTGGATGAGCAGCTGCGCAAGTCGGTGGTGCATGACATCGCACTGCTCAAGCTCATTGGGATCCAGCCGGTGGTTGTCCATGGCGGTGGCAAGGAGATTACTTCGTTGCTTGCAGCCATGGGCAAGGAGAGTGTGTTCGTAGATGGACTGCGTGTTACCGATGCCCAGGCTGCCCAAGTAGCGGAGATGGTCCTCTCAGGTTCGATCAACAAGGCGTTGGTTGCCGACTTGGGGATTGCAGGCGCACAGGCCGTGGGAATCGATGGCAAAGACGGACAGACGCTGCTGGCACGCAAAGTGACCAGGGAAGATGGTGTTGACCTGGGCTTTGTCGGAGAGGTGGCGCATGTGCAGACCAACCTGATCCAGACACTGCTGTCCCAGGGGTTCGTCCCCGTAGTATCACCCATTGGCATGGATGCCCAGGGCAATACCTACAATATCAACGCCGACTATGCGGCATGTGCCATTGCAGCGGCGCTGCATGCGCGCAAGCTGCTGTTCCTCACCGATGTGGAAGGGGTGTTCCGTGACCCTGCGGATAAACATTCGGTGATCAGCAGCATGAGTGCGGCACAGGCACAGGAACTGCTTGCCGACGG
>CAYXIH010000020.1:26122-31563 GCA_964465155.1 uncultured Sphaerochaeta sp. | reverse complement strand
CTTCATACATCCGCTTGTCTGCAATCTTGGAAAGGTCAGCGATGGATACACCTGGGTATTCCGATTGCCTTGCGAACCCAATGGATACAGAGGGAGATTGGATATGTACGCCGCGCCATTGCAACAGGTATTCCTCAAATTCCGTCACACCTTGATCGAACCGCTGTCCGTCTACATTGGAAATGACTGAGAATTCATCACCACCAATTCGATAGCAGGTAGCGAAGGGATCAAAACTTGTTCTCATGCATGCAGCAACAGCCTTGATCAGCTCATCACCCACCTCATGGCCATAGGTATCATTTGCAAGTTTCAACCCATTGATGTCCAACTGTGCAATAACCAGGTCAGTAGGTGCCCCCTGTTCCTGAATACGTTCAATCTCCTCAGTAAATGCCCTACGGTTGGACAACCCTGTCAGATCATCGGTATAGGCATGGATGCGCATCTCCTCAACCTTGATGCCATCTCGCATCATCTTATACGTGATGGTCATCAATTTTCCAATTACACATGAAACAAGAACAACAAATGTAAGTGCCATCCATGGGAAAATGGATTTATCCAACAGGTACATCACTATCGCAATCGTCACCATGACGCAGATTCCGCAGGTGAAGATGATAATGAGTCTCTTTTCAGTTATTGGATTTCGGACATAATCCAAAATGGTCGGGACAATAAAGGTAACCATCGAAATGACACACAATAGCTGCGTCACAGGAAGCATCTGCGAATAATCACAGACACCTGTCAGGAACAACACACATTGGACAATGAAGTTCAATTGCACCACTCTGAAGACGATCCGCACTGCCGTGCCAGATTGAGCATACGCATAGCATGTCAATCCTACCAACCCAATGGGCAGCAAGTTGAAAACCAGGTAGTTGAATAATCCTGAGCTCGTGAGCCTTTCCAAGAAGATACCCAACAGGTGGACATCCGATATAATCCAGAGTCCCACGGAGAAAAGAAAGAGAGAGGAATATCCATATACCTTTCTCGTGCTGTTGGTTGTTGTACGTTCGCGAGATGATACGATGATCCACAACACTAGCATCATCAGCCCAAGCAAACAATACAAGCAAGCTATGATGAGATTGAACCAATGCTTTTGCACCAGGGAGACAAGATACTCCGAACGGGTGACGATATTGGTATGCTTTATCGCCGAGGTGAAGCGAGCATCGCGCACCCCTATATCCAGCTGAATCTCCTTTCCGCTATATTCAGAGAGCAACGGGACAAAGGCTATAAAGTTTCCAACCATTGTGCGGATGCGCCCCAACGAGACAGGTCCCACCTCGTAGATTGTCTTGCCGTCGACTGATACGGTCATGTCGGAAAAATTGACCTTCACCATCAGCGCCTGCCCACCATGGACCTCCGGGAGCGTTGTCTGGATGAGTATTCTTTCTTTGCGTCCAAAATCAATGGGAACGGCAACCTCTGCATAGGTGCCATCTGCCTGCAGCTCACGCCAACCAGATACCGGCACAGGGCCAGACCCTGCAAGGTCATTGCTGGTCCCTCCAAAACAAAAACAAAGGATGAACAGGACAAGAGCCCCCGCTATGGCAAGAGTCGTCATAGCTATCTTAAAGAAATTTGTATGAGTTTTGCGCAACAACAAGCCAATACCATCCTTGCAAGTTCCAATCAGTTCCCACGATTGGTCATCCATATATGAGCGTCTGCATCATACCATATTGCAAGAAGCGATGTATACAAAATATCTTGCATTACGTTTTTTCTGATGATACGAACCGTCGCAACTCGTTTCATGTCAAGACACTAGTGGGTTTGTTTTCCACCAGAAGAGCCCAATTGTTGATATGTTCTTTATACAACCTTAACACCATCTGCCAAACCTTGACGTCCCATTCATACAATCTGCGATACCGTTGTCCATGTCAGTTGGAGAGATCCAGCTGCATGGAGGTAATTCATGGACGTAGTCATCGCCATCATCGGCAGTATCGGATGTGCCACCCTAGGATACCTGGGGTATGTACTCCTGCACAAGGAGCAATAGGATGGCAATACTCGAATACTCATTGTACATCATCATCACAATTGCCCTGGCATGGCCCCTTGGCCGGTATATCAGCCGTGTCATGGATGGAAAGAAGGTCTGCACGGCATGGGCAATCGGACCATTGGAGCGTGGACTGTACCATATACTCCGCATCTCCCCAGATTCACAGATGACATGGAAGCAGTACCTCCTGTCAGTGTTGGCACTCAGCGGTGTCTCTTTGGTTGTCCTGTGGGGAATCCTCATGTTGCAGGGCATCTTGCCTGGCAATCCGCAGCACATACCCGGCATGGGATGGGCACTTGCCTTCAACACTGCGGTGAGCTTTGTGACCAACACAAACTGGCAAGCCTATGCAGGAGAAGCATCCCTCTCCTATTTCTCCCAGTCAATTGGCTTGGTCGTGCAGAACTTCATCTCCCCAGCCGTCGGACTCTCGGTACTGTTCGCCCTGATACGCGCACTGGTACAGACAGGCAAGCAAAGCCTCGGCTCCCTCTGGGTAGACCTGACACGGTCTATCTTGTATATCCTCATTCCCCTCTCCCTGATATTGGCAATCCTCCTTGTCAGCCAGGGAGTGATGCAGAACATCAAGCCCTACGAAACGGTAGAGCTCCTGCAGCCATACGAGGCGGCAGATGGAACGGTCATCACCCAGCAGGTGGTCCCCATGGGACCCCAGGCAAGCCAAGTAGCCATCAAGCAGCTGGGTACCAATGGAGGTGGCTTCAATGGGACCAACTCGGCAAGCCCCTTGGAAAATCCCTCCATCTTCTCAAACCTCCTGCAGATGGTCAGCATACTCCTCATCCCCATGGCATGCTGCTTTGCCTTTGGACGGAGCATCAGGGACATGCGGCAGGGATGGGCCATCTTCCTGGCCATGCTCATCCTCTTGCTCATAGCCCTGTGCATTGTTGGGGCAACCGAGCAGCACGGGACGTTGGGCATACCCAACATGGAGGGAAAGGAAGTCAGGCTTGGCATTCCCGCCTCCAGTACCTGGGCTGTCTACACAACAGCAGCCTCAAATGGGTCAGTCAATGCAATGCTCGACTCGTTTACCCCAATTGGCGGCATGGTTCCAATGTTGCTCATACAACTGGGTGAGGTTGTCTTTGGAGGAGTCGGCTGTGGACTGTACGGGATGATCGGGTTTGTACTGCTGACAGTCTTCATCGCAGGGCTCATGGTTGGACGCACCCCGGAATACCTTGGCAAGAAGATTGAACCGGCGCAGATGCGCATGGCAGTGCTGGTCTGCCTGGCAACCCCCATCTCAATCCTTGTTGGGTCTGCCATCGCGGCAATGATGCCGGCTACCACTGCAAGCCTTGGTAACCAGGGACCTCATGGCATGAGCGAGCTCATCTATGCCTACTCATCAGCCGGAGGCAACAACGGATCGGCATTCGCAGGATTCAACGCAAATACAACGTTCATCAACATCAGCTTGGCACTTGTCATGCTGTTCGCAAGGTTTGTACCCATCTATGCCACGTTGTCCATTGCAGGCAGCATGGCAACCAAGCAACGCCACAGCGTCTCAGCGGGGACACTCTCTACTTCCAACGGGATGTTTGTGTTCCTGCTCATTCTCATCGTCCTGATCATCGGGGCTTTGTCGTTCGTGCCAGCCCTGTCACTGGGCCCAATCGCAAACGCATTGCAGATGACCAGGCTATAACGGAGGTATCCACATGCATGCACATGCACACATCAAAAATGCTTTGATAGATTCACTACGCAAGCTTGCGCCCCGTACACAGGCCAGCAACCCCGTGATGCTGTTGGTCTACATCTCGGCCATCCTCACCACAGGGTTGTCCCTCCTTGGTTTGTTCGGTATTTCCGACGCGCCAATGGGATACACCATTGCCATAGCCTGCATCTTGTGGCTGACAGTCCTGTTTGCAAACTTTGCAGAAGCTATTGCAGAAGGACGGGGAAAAGCCCAGGCAGATGCATTGCGTTCCTCACGCCAGGAGGTCATCGCCCACAAGGTCCCATCCGATTCTGAATTGGACAGGAGCAACATCACAGATGTGGACAGCAACAGCCTGCGCCGTGGGGACTTCTTCATCGTCAGCGAAGGCGAGATGATTCCGGCGGACGGGGAAGTCGTCCAAGGTGCGGCATCGGTGGACGAGAGCGCCATCACCGGTGAATCTGCCCCTGTGATCAGGGAGGCCGGAGGTGACCGTAGCGCAGTCACCGGTGGCACCAAGGTCCTGTCGGATTTCCTGGTGGTGCGAGTCACCCAAGAACCAGGGCAGAGTTTCCTGGACAAGATGATCGCCATGGTCGAAGGGGCTACGCGCAAGAAGACCCCCAATGAGATAGCACTGCAGATCCTGCTGGTGGCACTATCAATCATTTTCCTCTTGGTGACCATGTCGTTGTACACGTACTCAGGATTCAGCGCCAAGCTGGAAGGGGTACGGAACCCCTCCTCCATCACCTCCTTGGTGGCGTTGTTGGTCTGCCTTGCACCTACGACCATCGGAGCATTGCTCTCGGCCATCGGCATTGCAGGAATGAGCCGGCTCAACCAGGCAAACGTCCTGGCCATGAGCGGTAGGGCAATCGAGGCTGCGGGGGACGTGGACATCTTGTTGCTGGACAAGACAGGCACCATCACCCTGGGCAACCGCCAGGCTTCCCAGTTCATCCCGGTGGACGGCTGTCCCTTGCAGCAACTTGCCGATGCGGCGCAGCTCTCCTCCATTGCAGACGAGACCCCCGAAGGCCGCTCGATCGTAGTTCTGGCAAAGCAACAGTTCAATATCCGAGGCAGGAGCCTCAGCCATGGATACGTGGCTGTCCCCTTCACTGCGGTGACGAGGATGAGCGGCGTTGACTATGAAGGAAGTGAGATTCGCAAAGGTGCCGCAGCTGCCGTCAAGGCATATGTATTGTCAAAAGGTGGAAGCTACAGCGACCATTGCGAACAGGTCGTACAGCAGGTAGCCCAGCAAGGTGGCACCCCGTTGGTCGTTGCAAAGGATGGGAAGGTCCTGGGTGTGATATTCCTCAAGGACATCGTCAAGGAGGGTGTCCAGGAGAAGTTTGCCGATCTTCGCAAGATGGGCATACGTACGATCATGATCACAGGAGACAATCCCATGACAGCTGCCGCAATCGCGGCAGAAGCTGGTGTGGATGACTTCCTGGCTGAGGCAACACCTGATGCAAAGCTCAAGATGATCCGCAAGTTCCAAGCAGAAGGGCATCTGGTTGCCATGACCGGGGATGGCACCAATGATGCACCTGCCCTGGCACAAGCGGATGTCGCGGTGGCAATGAACAGCGGGACCCAGGCGGCAAAGGAGGCAGGCAACATGGTCGACCTGGACTCCTCCCCGACCAAGCTCATCGACATCGTGAGGATTGGCAA
>CAYXIH010000020.1:0-26022 GCA_964465155.1 uncultured Sphaerochaeta sp. | reverse complement strand
TACTCTCGAGCAACCTGCTGATCTATGGCCTGGGAGGCATCATTGCACCATTCATGTGCATCAAGGCCATTGATATGCTGCTGGTGTTGATGCACATCGTATAGGAGCAATCCATGCGTACCCACACACCCCCAGAGCCCCAGGAACAACAGCCCAGGCTCGGCAACCGCCACCCCGTGCTGCTGTTCCTCCTCTTGACCATAGTCCTCCCCATCTTCGTGATGGCGGCACTGGCACTCACATGCCTGGGACTCTATATCCTCATCACAATCATATAAGGAGCATCCATCATGAAGACACTTGTCAGGTCTATCGCCTTCCTGCTCATCATGACCATTATTACCGGGTTGCTGTACACATTGGCAGTCACCGGCATCGCACGGGTATGCTTCCCTGCCCAAGCAGCAGGGAGCATCATCACACTCGACAATCGGCAGGTAGGCTGTTCCTTGCTGGCCCAACCGTTCTCAGATCCCAAATACCTGTGGGGACGCCCCATGCTTGCCGACACAACGACATTCACAGATGAGCAAGGAGTTGGACTCTTCTTCGCCCTCCCATCGAACCAGGACCCCTCGACAGAGCAATACGCCCAGCTGGTTGCCCAGCGCTCAGCGGACTTGCGCCAGGCAAACCCCCAGATGGGGATGGCTCCCATCCCCATTGAACTGGTGACGGTCTCTGGCAGTGGCCTCGATCCGGACATCACACCAACAGGAGCCCTCTACCAAGTTCCCAGGATTGCACAGGCACGGGGAATTGACCCCTCGTTGGTCGAACAGGCCATAGAGGAGCATACCACCCACAAGTTCCTGGGAATCTTTGGGCAAGAGCGGGTAAACGTCCTTGCGGTCAACCTCACCTTGGATGAAATGCTCTGATTGCATTGGATATTGCAAAACGCTACAGTGGAGGATATATGCAAGAGAGACGACCTGATCCAGATGCATTGCTGCAGGAGCTTGGGACTCACGACTCCCCCGCAAGAGGCACACTGAAGATATTCTTCGGCTATGCCGCAGGGGTCGGAAAGACATATGCGATGCTCCAAGCTGCGCAGGCAGCAAAACAGCAGGGTGTCGATGTAGTAGCAGGGTATATCGAGCCCCATGGACGGGTGGAGACCACCAGCTTGCTGCAGGGACTACAGCAGCTTCCCATGAAGGACATCCCCTACAAGTCGATAGTATTGCATGAGTTCGACTTGGACGGTGCATTGGTACGCCACCCCCAGCTATTGCTGGTTGATGAGCTTGCCCATACAAACGCACCGACGTGTCGCCACCTCAAGCGCTACCAGGATATTGCAGAGTTGCTGGATGCAGGCATCAACGTCTACACCACGGTCAACGTCCAGCACCTGGAGAGCCTCAACGATGTCATTGCCTCGATCACAGGCATCACCGTACAAGAGAGGATCCCCGATGCAGTCTTTGACACAGCCTCACAGGTGGAATTGGTGGACATCGAGCCCCAAGACCTCATAGAACGCCTCGAAGCTGGGAAGGTCTACACCAACGGGCAAGCCCGCAAGGCACTGGAGCACTTCTTCACGCCAAAGAACCTTGCGGCATTGCGTGAGATAGCACTGCGCAGGAGCGCTGACCGGCTCAATACCTGTAGGGCATCCGACAAGGTCCGAGAGCACATCATGACCTGCATTTCTGCCTCACCCTCCAACGCAAAGGTCATCCGCACCGCGGCACGTATGGCAGAGGCATTCCACAGCGACTTCACAGCATTGCTCGTACAGACACGGCACCTGAAGGAACTCCAAGGAGAACCGCTTCACCGCCTGCAAGCCAACATCGAGCTGGCACAGGTCCTCGGTGCCAGGGTAGTCACCGTCCATGGGGAAGAGATTGCCCAACAGATAGCCGAATATGCACAGGCTGCCAACATCACCAAAATTGTAATTGGGCGCCCCAATCCTGCCTCCCGGTTCTGGAGGATACGAAAGACGCTGGTAGAGCAACTGACGCACCTCGCCCCTACGATCGACACCTATATCATCCCTGACAACCAACCCCCGTTCAAGGGCACGCGCCATGCCCCCAAAGCCACCAGGCACATCAATCCAATGGATATCGCCAAGAGCCTGCTTCCCGTTGCGCTTGCCACCATCATCGGGTACATCTTCACCCTCTTTGGGATGGGGGAAGAGAATATCATCACCGTCTACATCCTGGGGGTATTGGTTGCATCGGTATGGACCCATGGCCGTTGGTACGGGGCATTCGCTTCACTGGTGAGTGTCGTAGCCTTCAACTTCTTCTTTACCAATCCCCGGTTCACCCTCCAAGCATATGACCCCAACTACCCCGTCACATTCATCATCATGTTCATCGTGGCATTCATCACCAGTTCGCTGGCCAGCAGGGTCCAGAACCAGGCAAGGATATCGGCACGCAAGGCATACAGGACCCAGTTGTTGCTGGAGATCAGCCAGAAACTGCAGATGGCTGAGAGCGCCGAGTCTGTGATCACCACCACAGCCACGCAGGCATCATTGCTGCTGGGCAGGCCAGTTGCCATATACCACAGGCCACCTGGTACCCCCCAAGTTTTTGGAGGCAGCGATGAAGTTCTTGCAAACAGCGATGCCCAGGCTGTCGCACAATGGGTGATGAACAACAACCACCCCGCTGGGGCTGGAACCGACACATTGCCAAGTTCCCCATTCACATTCTTCCCGATCAGGGGAGCACAGCAGGTATTGGCCGTCATGGGCTACCGGAGCGAAGGACTTGCAAAACCCGACGGCTACGTACTGAACCTCTTGGAAGCCATGCTGGGAGAAGGGGCCTTGGCTTTGGAGAAGATCCAGCTGGATGTTGCAAAGCAGGAGGTTGAGATCCAAGCACGTCAGGAAAGCCTGCGGGCAAACCTGCTGCGGACGATCAGCCATGACCTGCGCACCCCCCTCACCACGATATCGGGCAATGCATCGGTCTTGCTGGAGGAAGGTCCGCATATCGACGAGGCACACCGGCTCCAGCTCTGCACCGACATCTACGATGATAGCCAATGGCTGATACACTTGGTGGAGAACTTGCTGTCCATCACCCGCATGGAGAATGGCACGCTGCACCTGCACATGGAAGAAGAAGTCATCGATGACGTGGTACAGGAAGCTCTCTCACACCTGGACCGCAACGCCAAGAAACACCATATCGAAGTGAACATGCCCAAGCAATTGCTGCTGGTGCGCATGGATGCCCGCTTGATCATCCAAGTACTGATCAACTTGCTCAACAACGCAATTTTCTACACCCCCGAGGGGAGTCATATCCTTGTAAGTGCCCGCAAGGAAGCCAACCAGATGATCCTGACAGTCGCCGACGACGGGCCAGGAATCGACCCTGGGCTGCACAGCCATCTCTTTGACATGTTCTGGACAGCAGAAAATACCCGGGCAGACGGCAGGAGGGGCATGGGATTGGGCTTGTCCCTGTGCAAGACGATCGTGCAGGCTCATGCAGGGACTATCGGTGTCATGGACAACACACCCCATGGCACGATATTCTTAATCACTATCCCATGCACAGAGGTACCAGCCAATGAATAAGCCCATGATTGTGGTGGTCGAGGACGACAAGGCAATCTCAAACCTCATATGCACGGTGCTGGAGTCCAACCATTACCTGTACCATAGTGCAAGTACCGGAGCAGGCGCCCTCTTGGAAGCCAGCACAAACAACGTGGACCTCATCTTGCTTGACTTGGGGCTCCCCGACATGGACGGGGTGCAGATCATCCAAAAAATCCGAACTTGGAGCAATGTCCCGATAATCGTGGTAAGCGCCAGGAGCGAATCAAGTGACAAAGTAGAGGCACTGGATGCCGGTGCAGACGACTACCTCACCAAGCCATTCAGCGTGGAGGAGTTGCTCGCCCGCATCAGGGTGGGACTTCGCAGGGTACAAAGCGACACCAACAAGGTAGGAGCCGAATCGGCTGTCTACCACAACGGGAGCCTGACGGTAGACTACCACAGTGGATGTGCATATATGCAGGATACGGAGATACATCTCACCCCAATAGAATACAAGCTGCTGTGCGTGCTGGCCAAGAATACCGGCAAGGTGCTGACGCACAACTACATCCTCAACGAGGTATGGGGTGCCGTACATGAGAATGAAAAACCCTCATTGAGGGTATTCATGGCGACACTGCGTAGGAAGATTGAGCCCGATACTACGAACCCAATCTACATCCAAACGCATGTTGGCATTGGGTATAGGATGCTACGCGTTGAATAACCCCCAACAGCATATCAAGCCACGGGGCAATCCAACGAACAGAACTATTGCCACACCCATGCAGTGACTCTCTTCAACACAGCAGACTTACCACCCGTGTCGTCCCTTCTCGCCCAGCTCTACCTTCAGCAGATGGCCTTTGCCATGTTGCTTGACTGCATACAGGGCTGCATCCAATGATGCAACTAGCCCCATCATCTCCTCTGGAACAATAGTTGCCCCATATGAACCTGAGAACTGTATGTCGCAATGCAGCAACTGCTTCCAATTTGGGTCAGGATGTTCAGAAATGACCAGAAATTCATCTCCTCCATAGCGGAATACCGATTCTGGTGAGAACGCAAACTGAAGGATGTTGGTCAATTCCTTGAGATAGGCATCTCCAACATTATGCCCTTTGGTATCATTGACCACCTTGAAATCATCAATGTCTAGCAAGAGGAAGAACGCCTTCTTCCCCCGCAATGATGCACATGTTTCAACCAATGCATTGCGGTTGAGGGCACCGGTGAGCGCATCGTGGGAAGAGAAGAACTCCAGCTTGTGCTTGTCATCTTCATTGCGTTGGTGGAACCTACTCTTCATCAGGGAGACAGTAAAGGCAAGGATGAAGAACGTAATGAAATTCCAGTTGAACCCAAACCCTGCATATTGGCGTGCAACCCACAAAAACAGCCCACAGACAACAATGAGATACACCAAGATGATCAATGGATTGAACAAAAAGAACCCAACCAATGAAAGGATCAGGCTCAGCAGGACAATCGTCTGTCCCCCACTCATGAAGTCAGTCAATGCAATGAACATGCTGAACCCGGTGAGATAGGTAAGGTTGAACAGATAGAGGACTGTCACTGCCTTGGGCTTGAGTGGGGCGTATCGGGACAGGCAGAATACAAGCACCTCCACGCTGAACGTCACGACATACAAGATCATGTTGAAGCGATACTTTGTGAAAGCATTGGGAATTGTCAGCATCCAGACGAAGAAGAAGACCTCCATCAACGCAATGACGACTGAGGCAACCTCATTGCTGCTCTTGTTGTAGAGCCAATAATCCAATTGCTTGGCCTTCCATATTCGCTTATCTAGCACACGCCCTCTCTTGCCATGTTTCCCTGACACACGGATATCTGATGTATGAGTAATATACTATCACATGCTGACAATTACATATACCAAATACAGAATCAGCATTCTGAAAGCAAGACCAAGCGCATGTATCTGAACAACTGCATCACATATTCATACGGGGCCGTTACGGCTTGCTGGCAATCTGAAACTGGACTATCCGAAGACACAAGCCCCTTCTTCCTGCTTGCAAGGAAGTTCCTGTGTCCGTACAATGCAGCAAGAGGAACAACCATGATGAAACCTACCAAAACCTTCGAAGCCGTCTTTGACTTGCTCTACCTTGCCATTGCGTATACCGTGGGACTCTTGCTGCTGTGCATTCCTCACACGCAACCCAAGGTCAGGCTGCTGGCTGGAATCATGGCATTGGTACTGGCCGTGGGGGACTCGTTCCATCTGATCCCCCGCATCATGACCATCATTGGCCCCTCCACGCTGGACCACTCCCGGTCACTGGGACGTGGCAAGCAGATCGCTTCGATCACCATGACCCTGTTCTATGTCATGCTTTGGTATGTGGGACTGATGACTCTCCCCACACCAGTTGCACAGGTGTGGACCATCTGCATCTTTGCCTTGGCAGGGATCCGGATCATTCTCTGCCTGCTCCCAGCCAATGGCTGGCTTACCGCCAACCCCTCGCGCAGCTTGGCCATCTGGCGCAATATCCCCTTCATCCTGGAAGGTGCACTCGTTGCAGCCATGTTCTTTGTCCACAGGGCCCAGATGCACAGCATGTCCTGGATGTGGCTAGCCATCATCATCAGCTTTGCCTGCTACCTGCCCGTGGCATTCTTTGCAGACCGCAAGCCCATGCTGGGGATGCTGATGCTTCCCAAGAGCGTAGCCTACCTCTGGATGCTGATGATGACCCTGGCAATCCGATAACAACACCTTTCCCCTTGCCCTCTTGCCTCCGTATCTTCAGCATATATGGAGGACCGTATGAGACATTCAGCAATCATTCCGTTTTCGTTGGCAACCACGGGAGGTGCAAACATCCCAAAGGGCGCCACCGCAGTACAAGACTTCTCTTTGGAACAGTACCTTGGCACATGGTATGAGATTGCCAGGATTGACTTCTCGTTCGAAAAGGGGCTGGACCACACTACTGCAAACTACTCCCTCAACCCAAATGGTACCGTCAAAGTCCTCAACAGAGGCTATGATGTCGCAAAAGGGAAATGGAAGGAGGCAGAGGGAACAGCCAAGTTCAGGGGAGATACCCATGTGGGTGAACTGAAGGTCTCGTTCTTCGGGCCATTCTACTCTGGGTACAACGTCATAGGATTGGAGGAGTACCAGTATGCATTGGTAGCTGGTGCGAATACCCACTTGCTGTGGATTCTTTCCCGGACGACAACCCTTCCAGATGCAGTCAAGGAGAGGTTCCTCACCATCGCACGACAAGCTGGGTATGATACTCATGATTTGATTTGGGTCAACCAGAAATAATCCCAGCCATACGGTCTGACAAGGTGCGCAAATACTGCATAGACAAAAAATTAATCATGTCTTGCCAATATTTGTCCCCTGTCGGGCCGTTTCCATATCCAGGGCCTGGGGAACTGACAGCTTTGAAAGACTGTATACCCATTGGGCGCTAATGACACACTTTCCCACAACTTGCTCACCTTGCGCGTCAAAATCGCCCAATCGAGGGAAAGCAGCTCACAGAAAACATCAATTGGGAGTGTCTGGAATAGGTTTTGCAAGTTGGCACGGAGTATGCATGTCTATTAGTACAGAGCAATAGTTTTTTCATACCTCCTTTTCGTGTGATTTTCCAACTGCGCCAGACGGTCATCTCCCCCACTTCATCCGTCTGGCGCTCCTTTTTTCCCTATTGCAGTGCAACCATTGTCCGTTGCCTGATATCCCTGCTGCTCGAGCCTGCCTGCAGCTCAAAGCTCCCTTGCTGGTATGTCCATCCGCTGCTCTCCGTGTCGAAGTAGCTGAACGCCGAAGTCGGCAGGTCAAACCGCACCACCGCAGTCTGCCCTGGAACCAGGTACACCTTCTCAAACCCCTTGAGCTCATGGCTGGGGCGGAATACCACAGGATGCGTCTCATGGATATACAGCTGCACGACCTCCGAACCAGCCTCGGTTCCCGTATTCGTCACCGACAGTTGTATCGAGACCAACGCATCAGGAGCAGGATCCAACAACTCGATCGGGCCATAGGAGAACGACGTATACGACAATCCATGGCCAAAGGGGAACTGCACCGGCAGATTCTCGGTGTCGAACAACCGATAGCCGACCAGCAACCCCTCGTCATACGGCATCGGGGTCACCTTGCGCATCTTGGGATCGCCCTGCCCACCGACCATCCGAATCGGATTGATTGAACCCGCATGCTTGGGATAGTGCTCCATGCTGCGGTATTGGCCAAGCTCACGCGCCATGGTGAACGGAAGCTTCCCCGATGGATTGATCTCGCCGGTGAGGATCTTTGCCAATGTAGCAGCGGTACGCGTACCCAAGTAGAAGGCATCCAATATGGCCTTGGGTCCATCAATCCAAGAAGCAGTCTCCAAGTCTCCACCCCCGCTGATGATGGCAATGACGTTTGCATTGAGTGAACAAGCCTGCCTAATACCCGCAATCTCCTTGAGAGGCATCTTCCAAGCCCTGTCAAAACTCTCGCACTCATACATGTTGTCGAAACCAGTCTGTGCGATCACCACGTCGGCACCCTGCACCAACGCCCGGTCCTGCTGGTTCTTGTACCACGTGTCGTCAGCAAGCGTGACCACCTTGGTGCCGTGCAACCTGTGGCGCAGTTCCTCCTCCAGCAGGGGGATGGACACCGTTGGCTTGATATATGATGAGCCTCCGCCACCAGTGGGGATGGTCAGCGCATTTCGGCCAATGATGACCACCGACCGCACATGCGGGGAATCCAATGGGAGCAGATGTTCGTTGTTCCTCAGCAGCACCACCCCTTGGTCCGCAACCGCATCGGCAATATCCTGATGGTCGGTGCTGGCAAGCTGGGCATTGGCATCGAGCATCGGGCGGTCGAACAACCCTGCCCGCTCAAAGGCCTTGAGGATATGGAGTACCATCCCATCGATGTCTGCCATGGTGAACGAGCCGTCGGCAATCCCCTGACTGAGGAGTTGTGGAGTCAGCCACCTGGGCCCGGGCATCTCCAGGTCCACCCCGTACAACACCGCGGCGGCGGTGGAGTACAAGGAGTTCCAGTCGCTGATCACCAGCCCATCGAAGCCCCACTCCTTCCGAAGGATATCCTGCACCAAATGCTGGTGCTCGCTGGCATAGGTCCCATTGACTTGGTTGTAGCTGGTCATCAAACCCAGGGTTCCCGCATCAACAGCCCGCTTGAAGGCCGGCAGGTAGATCTCACGCAGCGTCCGTTCATCCACCACGCTGTTGCTCTTGTGCCGGTCATCCTCGGAGTTGTTGCAGGCAAAGTGCTTGACCGTAGGGATGACTCCCTGGGACTGCACCCCCTGCACATAGGCAGCGGCCATCTCCCCGGCGAGATAGGGGTCTTCCCCCATGTACTCGAAGTTTCTTCCACATACAGGAACCCGTGCAATGTTCACCCCGGGTGCGAGCAGCACCCCGATCCCCGTAGCACGGCATTCGTTGGCCACCATTGCCGATGCCTTGTATATCAAGGGGGGATTCCACGTCGCGGCCATGGCGACATTGGCTGGCAAGTCGGTGACAGTCACATTGAGACCACGGACACCGCTGGTGGCGTCACTAGTCCATACACGGGGAAGCCCCAGCCTAGGGATCCCACGGATGCAGAACACATCCTCGCCACTGACGAACGCAAGCTTCTCATCGTCATGCATCTGGGCAAGCAGGGCCTCTGCCCGTTGCCCGTCCTTGGTCCCAGGGGGAAGCTGCAGGTCAGCCTGCTGGGAATCGGGGCTCCCCGGCTGCACCGGTGGCCGTTGTGGCAGGATCTTGTCCCAGAACTTGTATGCTATCTTGCGCTTGATTGAATCCAACATGGTGCAGCACCTCCTCACCTCCTGTCCATGATATAATGACATGGACAGAACTCCTATCCCAAAAAAGAAAAAACGTTCACCCCCTCCTCTTTTGGCATACTTGCTAGGGAGGAAAAATAACAGTACAGTTGCCCCATGAGCATCAGAATCCTATTCCTCGGGGAAATAGTCGGCAAGCCCGGCATACAAACGGTCAAGGCGGCGCTGAAGCAGCTGCGGGAGGACCGCAACATAGACCTTGTCGTCGCAAATGCAGAAGGGACGACCAATGGCTTTGGCATTGGACGCGCCCACTCCATGCAGCTGCAGAAGCTGGGTGTGGACATTATCACAGGTGGGGAGAAAATCTTCTACAAGCTGGATATGGTCGAGCACATCGCAAAGAACCCAACCATCCTGCGCCCGGCCAACTACCCCCAGGGGGTCCCTGGGCGTGGCATGCGCTACGCACAAGTTGGTGACAAGAAAGTCTACGTGCTGAACCTCCTGGGAAACTCCGACTTCCCCCGCACCCACCTGGCAAACCCATTCAACTACGTGGGCAGCCTGGTGGAGAAGGCCCGTGAGGAGACACCGCTGATATTCG
Organism: uncultured Sphaerochaeta sp.; assembly: GCA_964465155.1. Taxonomy (GTDB): domain Bacteria; phylum Spirochaetota; class Spirochaetia; order Sphaerochaetales; family Sphaerochaetaceae; genus Spiro-02. The sequence continues at coordinate 16,043 of CAYXIH010000020.1, read as the reverse complement.
TCCAGTTCCATGCGGCCACCACCGCGGAGAAGAACACCATGGCCTTCCTCCTCGATGGCAAGGCAACGGCCATGATCGGGACCCACACAAAGGTCCTCTCCGCCGATGCACGCATCTTCCCCAAGGGAATGGCGATGGTCACCGACAACGGACGCTGTGGCAGCCAGATGAGCGTCGGCGGATTCGACCCCGAAACGGAGATCAACAAGCTCATCACCCAGATTCCCGCGAGGTCGCGCGAATGCTGGGACGGCCTTGAACTGCAGGGGGTACTGGTAGAGGCTTCAGACGATGGGACTGCAACGTCGGTGGAAGTCATTAGGATTCCCGTCGAGACTCCCCCCAAGCCCACGGAGGCACCAGATGCTTGAGCAGGTTACCGTAGAGAAGATCGATGCCGAGGGTGTGCACGTCGGATGCGATGCATCTGCATGCGGGTCATGCAAGGGATCGTTCTTCTGCAACAACAAGCACAAGACCTTCATTGCGACCAACCCCAACCGCGTTGTCGTCCACGCTGGGGATACCGTTGAACTCTACCTGCACCCAGGCAAGACCATCTTCGGCTCATTCCTCACCCTCATATTCCCCTTGATCCTCTTTCCTGCAGGCTACTATCTCGCCGGCTTGCTCATGCATGATCCGTCGGAAGTAGTGCGCATGCTGGTGGGTGTCGGTGGGATAGCAATCGGATTCCTCATTGCATGGCTGTTCTTCCGCAAGCGACAGGAATCGTATACCCCCCAGATCGTGCGTGTCGTGCAGGCTGGCGGATGCGACCATGACTGCAAGAATTGTGCCATCTCCTGTACAGAGCCACCCAAGCAGTCCAATTGAGATTGCCCAACAGGGACTAGTCACGCTATAATCGCGTCATGGACACGCGAAGATATCACACAACAACCATGCTCTTGCTCCTGCTGGCGCTACAGGCGTTGGCGGTCTCGTGTTCATTCGCAGAGCCAGAAGGCGCTGCCGCAGGACGTCCAGCGGACTTCCCCGACATGTCGCTGACCAACGCCGTGTACGTGCTTGGCCAACAAGGGGCAAACCCCATCCGCATCAATGGCTCGCTCATAGAGTTCTACCAGAAGGCTGATACGGCATACCTGACGGACATCACCTTCAGCCAGCTGGGCAAGGACGGGACAGTCATCCTCAGTGGGAAAGCCGACTCGGCCATTATCAACACCAAGACCCAGGATGCCTCCATAACGGGCAACGTCGAGCTGCACAAGGTCGACGACTCCATGCTCATCCGCTGTGAGGCAATGACGTGGACCGATGCCCAGCAACTGATCCAGTCAGTGGGAGACGGGCTGGTCACCGTCTCCTATGGAGATGGGAATACCCTCACCGGCCAAGGCTATAGTGGAGACCTGGCGAATGCCACCCATGAGTTTGCACAGGTCTTGTCAGGGAGGATTCTCCCATGAACAAGCGCCTGATCCTCACAATATGTGTAATTTTCATTGCCGCTCTTGGTTTTTGTGCCACCGATGAAGCAATTACCTTCTCCGGTGGATACACCAAGGTATTGCTGCGGGAAGGCAAAGAAGTGGTCTCCCTCTCCCAAGGTGCCAAGGTATCGGTCGGCTCCATCCAGCTTGAGGCAGATACCGTGGAGCTCTCGGGAACGGGGTACCGCTATGTGCGCTGCACCGGCAAGGTGGTGGTCACCGATGCAAGCCTGGGGATCACCCTCCGTGCATCCAAGCTCTTCTACGACCGTACCGATGAACTGATCATCGTGGACGGCTGGGTGGAGTTGCAGGACACCAAGAACGAAGTGATAGCCTCCGCAGGGTGGATGGAATATGACATGCGCAATGCGGTGATGCGGATGCAGATGCATGTGCGCCTGCTCAAGCATACCGACAAGGGTGCCATGGAGTGCCGTGCCCAGAATGTGGTGTTCGACCGCGACGAGGAGCAGCTCTCGCTCAACGGTGGGGCTTCTGTACTGTGGAACAAGGATACCTACCAAGCTTCCCTGATCACCGTGGACCTCAAGACTGACCAGATCGTGATGGATGGTTCGATACAGGGGGTCATCCATGGATGAGCTGCGTGTCGAGCACCTTGCCAAGTTCTATGGCAAGAAACAGGTGGTCAAGGATATCTCGTTCTCCATGCACAGCGGGGAGATCGTAGGGTTGCTCGGTCCCAATGGGGCTGGCAAGACCACCACCTTCTACATGATCGTTGGATTCATCAAGTCCAATGGGGGGAGCATCATCCTCAATTCTGAGAATATCACGTCACTGCCCATGTACCAGCGGTCACGACGGGGACTCTCCTACCTGCCCCAGGAACCCTCGATCTTCCGAAAGCTCTCGGTGGAGGACAACCTGCGCCTGGTCACCGAGACCCGGTCGGACCTGGGCAAGCAGCAGAAGGAACGCCTGATCGCATTCCTGATGCAGGAGTTCGGCATCGAATCGCTTGCCAAGCAGAAAGGGTACACCCTCTCCGGCGGAGAACGCCGCCGCACCGAGATTGCCCGTGCCCTGTGCTGCTCCCCCAAGTTCCTGTTGCTGGACGAGCCGTTCGCTGGGATCGACCCCAAGGCAGTGTATGAGATCAAGCTGATCATCAAACGCCTCGCCGCCAAGGGAATCGGGATCCTGCTGACAGACCACAATGTACGTGATACCCTGGCGATCACAACCACCGCATACATCATCAACGCCGGTTCGATCTTGGTGTCGGGCCAGAAGGGGGATCTCCTGGCCAACACTATTGCCCGTGAGATCTACTTCGGCGAAGAGTTCGGGGAGGACTGATGGACTACTCGCAAGGACTCTCCCTCACACAGAAACAACAGCTCAAGCTCAGCCCACAGCTCATCCAATCCTTTGAGCTGATGGCGTTGCCATTGGTTGAGCTCCAAGCCCGTATCCAGACTGAGATCGACACCAACCCTGCGTTGGAGATCCCCGATGGAATAGAGCTTTCGTTCGACGAGTTTGCCTCCAAGCAGCTGCAGGATGAGCATGGGGGCAAGGAAGATGACTACAGCGACTCCTCCAGCTATGGTTCGGATGAGTATGCCCACCGGTCGGAGGAGGGCCCTTTCTCCGTACCAGGAGGCTATGACGACGAGGCTTCCGACAGACAGCAGCAGTTCCTGGAGGGGGCCATCTCGGAAGAGGTCTCCCTGCAGGAGCACTTGCTCTCCCAGCTGGGGTGCACTCCCCTGACCGAGGAGGAGCAGCAGATGGGGTTGCTGGTGATCAGCAACCTTGACGACAATGGGTTCTACCGCAAGGACCCTGCCACGCTGGTCAAGGCAAGCCAGCTGCCGGTATTGAACAAGGTCATCTTGGTGATCCGTGGATTCGACCCACCGGGGGTGTGTGCCAAGGATTTCCGCGAATCATTGGTCATCCAGGCCACCAACGACGGGTTGTGCAAGGAGGACCTTGCCCACTTCACGTCGCTGGTGAATGACCACCTGGAGCAGATGCGCGCTGGCAAGGCCAAGGAAGTGGCAAAGGCGCTGGATATCCCCGAGGAGGACCTTGCGGTCCTGTATGACTACCTGCGCACCCTCACCCCCTACCCTGGACAGCTGTTCAGCTCCGGGCCCCAGCAGTATGTGGTGCCAGACCTCTCGATCCACATGGTGGACGGGACGCTGCAGATGCAGCTCAACGACCAATCCCTGCCGGCATTGGTGATCAATCCCGAGTTCGCTGCCCTGGGGCAGGAGCTGCAGGGCAAGAAGACGGAGGAGGCCAAGGAGGCAAACACCTTCATCCAACACGCCTTGCGCGACGCTACCAATCTCATGGGGCAGGTCAACCTCCGCAACCAGACGTTGCAGAAGGTGGGGCTTGCACTGATCAAGTTCCAAGGGGACTTCTTTGTCAACGGGCCCAAGCACCTCAAGCCGCTGACCCTGAAGATAGTTGCAGATGAGGTGGGGATGCATGAGACTACCATCTCAAGGATCTCTTCGGCAAAGTGGATCGATACCGACTGGGGGATCATCCCGATCAAGAACCTGTTCAGCAACGCAGTTGCCACCGACAGCGACGACATGTCCAAGAATGCAGTCAAGGAGGTGATCCGTGAGATCATCGAGGCCCATGAGGGGCCCAAGGCCCTCTCCGACCAGAAGCTGTCGGACATGCTCAAGGAGCGGGGCATCTCAGTTGCCAGGCGCACCGTGGCAAAGTACCGCGGCGAGCTGAATATCGACTCATCCTTTGTACGTGGTGTCTGACAGCCACTAATTCTTGTTTGACTTTCACCCCTTCGGGCCGTATCCTGTAGATAGATACATTGAACCAAGGAGGGCCTATGAATCTTACAGTCAAGGGAATTCGGTACAATCCGAGCGACGAAACAAAGGAATTCCTGGACAAGAAGCTCCAAAAGCTCCATTTCGCCGATGAGTATCTGCATGACCTGGATATCGTCATCACCCGTGAGACGGTTGGTCAAGGATACCATCTCGATGCGAAGCTCCATTTTACATGGGGTGCCGTGAAGATGGTCAGCTACGACTGCTATGAATTGTACGAAGGTATCGAGATCATGGCAGACAAGATAGAGGCTGCGGCCCGCAAGGAGAAAGGAAAGGTCATCGAACGGTGACTGCCTGTCGTCAGTTTTTCCAGGAGGGTGCCGAAATCGGCACCCTTCCTTCGTTTTTAAAGCACTTCACAGATGTGTAGCCTTCCAAAATATGGTATAGTGGCCACAGAGGAGCGCGAGATGAGAGACTTTACCGTCCTGGACCTGTTGGACATGGACCTCAAGGACCACAACCACCTGCATTTGACCTGCATCGCCGGCCGCAGTGGCTTGTCACGAAAGATATACAACAGCAAGATCAGCCGTCCCGGCCTTCCCCTCAGCGGCTTCTTCGACGAGTTCAGCAACGACAGCATCCAAGTGTTCGGCCGTGGCGAGCAGCAATACCTGCTCAAGCTCGAGGCTGACCACAACTATGCAACGGTCGACCAGCTGTTCAGCTACAAGATTCCCGCCTGCGTCTTCTGTGACGGAGGCAAGCCCAGCGAACGGTTCATCGAGCGGGCGGAGGAATCTGGGTGTGCAATCCTGCAGACCGACCTCCTCTCCTCCGACTTCTCGCGGCGCGTCTACCAGGTGCTGGACGAGGTCTTCGCACTGACGGAGACTATCCATGGAGTATTGGTGGAAGTCTATGGCGTCGGCGTCCTGATCACAGGCGACAGTGGCGTTGGAAAGAGCGAGACAGCCTTGGAGCTCATTGAGCGCGGGCACCGCCTGATCAGCGACGATACGGTGAAGTTGCGCAATATCAGCGACACATACCTCATCGGGTCGGGTGAGAACCCGATGCTTGCCCACCACATGGAGATCCGTGGCTTGGGGATCATCAACCTGGCGAACCTCTTTGGCGTCGGCTCGATCCGCGACAAGAAACAGATCCAGCTATTGGTGCACCTCGATGAGTGGGATACCAACAAGAACTACGACCGTGTGGGTGAGAACCTTACCCAGACGATGCTCGGCATCACGATACCCAAAGTAGAGATTCCCGTCAAACCGGGAAGGAACGTCCCGATCATCATCGAGACGGCGGCTAGGAACGAACGCCTGAAGATGCTGGGGTACTTCTCAGCCAAGGAGTTCGACCAAAGCGTGCTCAAGTGGATGGAAAGCGAGACGGCACGGAACATGTACTACAGCAACGAGGAGACATTCTAGATGGTGACCAAAGAATTGGAAGTATGCAATAGGGCTGGGATCCATGCCCGCCCAGCGGCCCTGATCGTATCCACCGCTTCAAAGTTTTCCAGCGACCTGTTCTTCGAGAAGGACACGATGAAGGTCAACGGCAAGTCCATCATGGGCATCATCACCCTCGGTGCAGCCTACAAGGCACGCCTGCTCGTCACCTGCGAAGGTCCGGACGAAGAGCAGATGCTGCATGCCATAGAGACGTTGTTCGCCAACCGGTTCGAATCTTAGGAGCAGTCAATGAAGGAACTTACCGACAGACAGCGGGAGATCGCAAACTTCATCAGGAGCTTCATGGTGGAGAATGGATATGCACCGTCCGTACGTGACGTTGCCGCCGGCTTTGGCATCTCAGCCAAGGCTGCCCATGACCATATCCGTGCCTTGGAGCGCAAGCAGGTCATCAAGACGTCCGAGGGTCTCTCCCGGTCGCTGGAAGTCATCAGCTCAGAGTATGCAGTCAACCCCGAGGTCATCGAAGTCCCGTTGCTGGGCGACATTGCCGCAGGCAAGCCGTTGCTCAGCGAAGAGAACTGGAATGGCTCCCTGCAGCTCCCCTCCTCCATGTTCAAGAACCACAAGGACATGTTCTATGCACTGAAGGTCCATGGAGAGAGCATGATCGGCATTGGCATCTACGATGGGGACATTGCGATCATCCGCCATTGCGAGTCAGCTCCAACTGGGGCCATTGTTGTCGCAAAGGTCGGTGACGAGATCCAGGGGCTCACCCTCAAGCGGTATTTCCCCGGTCCCAACATGGTGGAGCTCCGGGCGGAGAACCCAAACTATGGTCCGATCCGGACCAAGGACTGCGAGATCCACGGGACACTGCAGATGATCATCCGCGACTATGAGGTCAAGGGATGGTAGAGAGCGCATACCTGCTGCTGGGACCTGAACTGGGGGACAAGGGGGCGTGGATCAAGTCGATCCGTGCCCAGCTCCGCCAAGAAACTGGTGCCGATCCCGAGATCCATAGGTTCTATCCCTTTGAGACGGAGAATGGGGAGATTTTCGTTGCCCTGAACAACGACTCCCTGTTCTCAGACCACCGGCTGGTGCTCCTCAGCCAAGCTGACGAGCTTCCTGCCGCATTGGTCGCACCCTTGGTACAATACCTGAAGAAGCCCTCCCCCACGGCAACACTGCTGATCATCTCAAATGACTTCAAGGTACATGCCTCGGTCATGAAGGTGATCGGCAAGGACCAGAAGGTCTACTTCTATGAGATGTACGAGAGCCAGAAGCGGGACTGGGTCAAGAAGTTCTTCGCCTCCAGCAACATGGAGATCACCGGCAATGCGGTCGAGTTGCTGCTGGACATGGTCGAGAACAATACCATGGAGATGCGGGTAATCAGCTCGCAGCTGGTGTCGTTCCTCCAAGGGAACCCTGAGCTTGCCAACGCACAGGTCACCGAGGATGTAGTTGCGACATACCTGCAGCATACCCGCATCGAGACTCCGTTCACACTCTTCTCCGACATTGCACAGGGACAGCTTGAGAAGTCACTTGAGGCACTGCAGGCGATCTTCAGAAGCGGTTCCTCGGAGCCGATTGGCCTCCTCTCCTCGTTGATCTGGTCGTTTCGCAGGATGCAGGCACTGCAGCAGCTCATTGCCAGCGGACAGGGCTTCGACGATGCATGCAAGTCTGTACAGGTCATGGGGATGGCCAGGCCCATCACCCGCTGGTCTGACAAACAGGACCTCAAGATAGCACTGAGCCTCTACGATGCACAGGCAGTGCGGGCAATCCTTGCATTGCTGGGGGAGACAGACATCAAGGTCAGGGAACTGGGTACCGACTTCCAGCAGCAGGTGATGGAACAATGCCTTGTGCGGATCATCAGGAACAAGGGACAGCGTCCCGCAGCATCCCTGTGGGGTACATCCTTCGATTCCGAGTCCATCTAGGACCTGACGCGCACGACCCTCCTGAACATCCTCCTGATGGAATGCAGCATATGCCTGCGGCATTCATGGAATGCGCAGACTTTGTCGGCGAGGCAGACTATCCACGCCTCCTTGCAGTTGGGAGGTGTCGGGGTGAGGGGGAACATGTGGCGGACGATCGCATTTGACTCTGCCGGGGTCAGGTGGAAGTCCTGCCGTGCATTGGCCAGCGCCACATGCGGATGCTTGAACCCATGCAGACCGGTACGCTTGGTATGCTTCCTGTCCACATGCCAGTCGTAGAGAAAGTAGTCATGCAGCAGTGCCCCTCGGATCAAGGCATGGTAATCCACGTCCAGATGCCACCGTGCTGCAATCCTGCAGCTGGCAATGGCGACACTGATGCAATGCTGGTAGACGCTATGCGTCCCATGCTGGATATACCCTTTTGTCTGAGCAAACCGGGAGGTCTGGTTGAGCTGCATCACCTCCTCCAGCACCATATGTTCAAACAGCATATGGGTATCGCTTTGTATGTACCTCATATTTTGTCGCTTCTCAACATGTCATGTATCTTATTTTGTAACATATGGTTATGCCTTCCATGACAAACTATATACCTCATTGTGGCAACTGCTCAAGACGTCAGAGGCTCAGTTTCTTCAACAGCCGCTGTGCGACGGTAAGGGGGATGGAAGCCTCCTGTGCAATCTTCTCGGGTGTCCGGGAAAGGATCTCCTCCATGGTACCGAATGTCTGCATGATATGGCGGCTGCGCTGGGGCCCGATACCATCGACGCTCTCCAGCAGCGCGAACGTAGCATCCTTGGAGCGCTGCAGCTGGTTGGCAGCAGTTGCAAACCGGTGGCATTCGTCACGGACGGCGATGAGGACCCGGAGCCCTTCCGAATCCTCGGGTAGGATCAAGGAGGGACGGTCATCGGAGAAGACGATCTCCTCTATGTCCTTCGCCAACCCGACCACAGGAATATCCTCGATGCCCAGGCCGTCGAGGATCTCCTTGGCGGCATTGACCTGCCCCTTGCCTCCGTCGATGAGCAAGAGACCCGGATGCTCGAGGTTCTCGTTGAGCACACGGGTGTATCTTCGTGCGACAGCCTCACGCATCGACTCGTAGTCGTCTATCTTGCCCTCGAGGCTCCGTATGTTGAACCTGCGGTAGTTCTTGGGATCGGGGTTGCCGTCACGGAAGGAGATGAGGGAGGCAACGGTATACTTGCCAGAGAGCTGGGCGATATCAAAGCCCTCGATGAGGGACGGCAGTTCGGGGAGCTCCAAGACCTCCTGCAGCTCCTCCAACGCCTTGGTGTTGTCACGCCCCTTCAGGCGTTTCTCGACATCACGCGAGGCATTCTCCGCAGCCATCCGCAAGATCCTGAAATGCTTGCCGTCCCTGGGGACATGCACCTCAACATTGCTCTTCAGTTGCTCAGAGAAGTAGCGCTGGACCAAGTCCACGTCTATCTCATGGGAGACATACAGGCTCTCGGGAAGCGTCTCACCGTCGGCATAATACTGGATGAGGAAGTTCAACAGCGTCTCGGTCTCATCGCCGAAGGTCTCTGCCCGATAGAGGGCCTTGCCCATGAGCTTGCCGTCGCGCATCTGCATGATGGAGACGGTGCACAGCGGCGAACGCATCTCGATCGCTGCATAGTCGCGGCTCTCCTGGACAAAATCCTGCACCGTCTGTTGGACCGTCACCGTCTCCATGGCCTGCAGCAAGTCTCGCTTGCTCGCCGCCGTCTCATACTGCATGTTCTTGCTGGCAACGACCATCTCGTCATGGATCTGCTTCTTCAGCGCCTCATCCTTGCCGTTGAGTAGGTCCCTGATCCGGTCGATGTACGTATTGTATTGCTCCTTGGTCACCATCCCGGAGCAGGGGCCACAGCATCTGCCGATATGGTAGTACAGGCATGGCCGTGGCCGCTTGCGCAGGGGAATCGAGCACCTGCGCAGCGGGAACATCTTGTTGATGAGCTCCAGATATTGCTCCAGGCGGGTGGCATCAGGGAACGGCCCGAAATATTCCGAACCATCCTTGATGATCCTGCGTGTCTTGAAGACCTTGGGGAACTCTTCATGGGTGATGCGGATCATCGGATAGCTCTTGCCGTCCTTGAGGTCGATGTTGTAGTGGGGCCGGTGTTCCTTGATGAGGTTGTTCTCCAGCACCAAAGCCTCGTACTCATTGCCTGTGATGATATGGTCAATGGTGTGGATCTTGCGTACCAGCGCTGCGGTCTTTGCATTGCGCCCCGACAGGAAATAGCTGGTCACCCGCTTGCGCAGGTCCTTGGCCTTTCCGACATAGATGATGGTCCCCGCCGAGTTGCGCATGAGATATACACCGGGCAGGTGGGGCAATGCCCGGGCTTGTTCCTTGGGTACGGGCAGTTCCCCGACCTGTTGTTCGTTGTGTTCCATCACGGCAAAGGATACCCATGGCACGGGTGTTGTGCAAGTAAGAAGTTCCTAGAATTGCACTTGCATTCAGACAGTGTGTTCAGTTACAATTTTGGTGAAATTGCTCGTACCGCTTGTCGGTAGTGACGCCAAGGGGAGAAATATGAGAAGAAACGATGCACAGCTGGTGACCAATATCCCAAACTACCGCCGTATTTTGCCGCACCTGATGAAGAGGAGGTGCGATTCATTGGTCTTCCAGACCGTAGAATTTGACATGACAAAGACACTCCAGTTCGTCAGGAGCTACAACAAGGCACACAAGGGTGAACACCAGATCCGGGTGTTCGAGGTATTCATTGCCGCCGTGATGCGGACCATTGCGCTGAGGCCGGAGGTCAACCGGTTTGTCCAGCGCTACCAATATTGGCAGCGCAACGAACTGTCGTTCACGTTCGTGACCAAGGAAGACTATACAGACGAGGCTCCCGAGCACAGCACTCCGATCGTTGTCGACCCTTCGATGCACCTGCTGGACATCTCAAAGTTGATCGACCAGGTCATTGAGGATGCCCGCCATCCCAAGGAGGGGGCAAACGCCACCGACGACTCAATCAATTTCATCTTCAAATACCCGGTATGGTTCATCCGGATGTTCATCAATATTGCAGGATGGCTGGACAAGATGGGGATTGCTCCCAAGGCATTGCGCGAAGCAGACGGGTTGCATACATCAGTATTCATAGCCAGCTTGGGGAGCATCGGGATGGCGGGGGGAAGTCCCCACCACCATCTCTATGAATGGGGCACGACCAGCATGTTCATCACCATTGGGACGCTCAAGCGAGCCACCTCCATGGAGGGGACTGCCCCCGTACGCAAGGACATGATGGAAGTGGGCTTCACCGTGGATGAACGGGTCACCGACGGGTTCTACTTCATGAGCACGATCAGGATGTTCCAAGAGTTCCTCAATGACCCACAGCGTCTCATGGAACAGCCGAAGATGCCACAACCTACACCAAAGCCGCTTACGATGCGCAAGCGGCTGGTGTCGTTGTTCCGCAAGAAGCGGGTTGCCTAGTTCTTGGAGAGCTTTGCCTCGAACAGCTCGCGCTCACGCTCGGACAGGGGGTTTTCTCCCCCTGCGAGCAGGGTGCGCAGCGCCTCCACCTCACGCCCGCTGAACGAACGGCCAGCTTGGATGTGGTTTTCAAACGCCTCGACAGTCAAGGGACAGATACGCCTGACGATATCCAGTATCACCTGGGCATAGACGCGAATTTCATACTGCGCATGGGCATCCAGGCGCAATGCGAGGAAATGCAACAGATTGTGCAGGTCCATCTGCCAATACCACTGGGTATACATCGACAGCGGAAGGTCAATGCGGGCAACCTCACGGGCAATGCCCAAGTCCAACAGCTGTTGGTATGTCTCGTAGGAGTGCCGCTGGTCTTCCACAAGCAGTTCCTGCACACGTGCCGCTGTCTCTTCGGATACTGGTTCATTGGCACGCCCCTGCTTGTTGTCCTCGCTCTGCATGTTGATATGCTGGGCATCGGGGACATAGCACTCGTCGGTCATGACGCTGTATCTGCCGGAGATCTCATTGACACGGCCGGTGCGGTGACGGATCCACTGCCTGGCTACGAATATGGGCATCTTCACATGGAAGGTGAAGTTCACCTGCTCAAACGGAGAGGTGTGGTCATTGCGCAGCAGGTAGTTGATCAGGCCCTTGTCCTGACGGTAGCTCTTGGTACCTTCACCATAGGAAACCCGTGCTGCCTGTACAACCCGTTCATCAGATCCCAAATAATCGACAAGCCGGACAAACCCATGGTCGAGAACCGGGAACTCCTTGTCCAAGATTTCTTCAGCAGCCGCTACAATACAATGTGCCATCTTATTACTCCTCCGAGCCAGCATATAGAAAATGAACGGGAATTAGAACTACAGTAGCCCCATTCTACCCAACAAGACCCCCAAGCCTGCACTGCATGCTGTCTCGGTACGCAGCACACGCTTTCCCAATGAGGCTGGGACAAAGCCATTGTCAACCAGCAACTGCCGTTCGCGGTCGCTCCATCCCCGTTCAGGGCCAATGGCAAGTACCACAGGGGTATCCTTGGCAATGACCATCAACGAGAGGGGTTCACCCTGGGTGACGTTGTCCAGCATCAGCAGGAGCACACCATCTTTGGCAACCTTCCCCATTGCCTGGTCCACGGTCGCATAGAGCGTCAGGTCGCTGACGCCGGTGGCGGCAGCCTGCATGGCGCCGTCAAGGAGGTGCTGCCGGTACTCACCGTTCCTGTACAGCCCAGCGTCCTGATATGATTTCTCCGACGTGTCGGTTCCAACTGCAACAATATGGGATACTCCCAGGCTCACAGCCTCTCGGAGGATACGCTTCATGCAGATGGGACGGACTTGTCCCACCAGCAACGTAACATCATACAAACCCATGGCTTTTTGAGCAGGCAACTGCTCCTGCCAAGCAAACCGGACTGTCCCATCTGCAACAGACTCGATGGTGGCGATGCCCGAAGGTCCATTGATGATCCCCAGGTCAAAGCTGTCGCCTACCCCCAGGCGAAGCACCTTGAGGATATGCTTGGCGCGGGGGTCATCCGCAGCGATGGTCAGGTCATGGGGCAATTGCTCCAGCAAAATGATGTTCATGCTGTTGAATATAGCATATGGGGGAGATGTTGCAATAGTTGGTCCTGTAGGTATGCCTTGCACGAAAGCAACAGCGTTGGTAGAATTGGGGCAAGGAAGAAGTATGAACCAGAGACTTACCGCGTTGGCTTGTTCCATCCTGCTGGCGTGCGGAATGTTGTTTGCAAGAGGCGCCCAGGAGCAGCCGGTCACCACCATCAGGTCCCTCGACCCAGAGAACCGGCTCTCCATCGCCATTGACGCAGGGGACGATCCAATCGTGCTGGACAGCAGGCATGCCACCGACACGAACTCCATCCTCGTTGCCTCGGCGATTTCGGAGGGGCTGACTTCCTATGATCCCAAGACATCCTATCCGGTGCCTGCAATCGCTGAAAGCTGGACAACCTCAGAAGATGGGCTCACATGGGAATTCACGCTGCGCCCAGATGCACGATTCTCAGACGGGACACCAATCACGGCAAGCGACTTCATTGATACTTGGTTCTCCCTCTTCGACAATGCCAACGACCAGATTTCCGTTGCATCCCTGCTGGATGTCATATCCGGATTCGAACCATGGCGCAACGGCACGGGGGCAAAACGCCATGTCGGACTCAGCGCCCCCTCACCATACACGTTGCGCATCACACTCGACACACCAGTGCCATATCTGCCCATGTTGCTCAGCAACACCGGCTTTGCCGTGGTACACCCTTCCCTGCGGAAAAACAAGATGCCCATGGGGACCATTTCCAGTGGTCCATTCGTATTGGCTTCGGATGCAGATGGCGTATTGCATTTCCAGCGCAACCTCTTCTATTGGGATGATGATGCGCCAAAAGCTGACTACCTCGACATCCATTATGGCGACAACAATCAGGAAATCGCCAAATTATACCAACAAGGAGATATCCACTGGTCCCTCGCATTCATCCCCCGTGCCTCACAGCATGGAAAGGACGCCTTCTTCTCTCCTCTGTATGCTACTTCATTCTATTACTTCTCGGCGCCCGGTGGGCCATATGCCGACAGCAGGGTACGCAAGGCCTTGCATGACATCATAGACTGGGATGTGGTACGCACCCTCAGCAGGGAGCCATTCACCACGGATGTATTAGTACCAAACTCCACAGCAATGGCTCCGGACACCCCTTCAGATGCCCGTGCGTTGCTCGCGGATGCAGGATATCCAAACGGAGAAGGTCTCCCAACCCTGATGATCGCAATCCACCGTGGTTCCCAATTGGAGCAGTCTGCTGAGTATCTTGCCCAGATGTGGTCCGATACCTTGGGGCTCACCGTCATCCTCGATATTGTGCCGCTGTCTGTCTATGTGTCCAATCCCGAACTGACACCCTACCATGTTGCGTTCATCACCTGGATCGGGGACTATTTCGACCCAACATCGTTCCTGTCCATGTGGAGGTCCGACAGCACCCTCAACATTGCTAACTACCAGGACCCTGACTTTGATGCGATCATGGGAGCCGCTATGTCGGAGTGGGATTTGGAGAAACGCACCCAGCTGCTCATAGAGGCGGAAGAGCACCTCTTGGAGACAGATGTCGTGGTCCCCATCTCCAACAACTTCGCATCCAACTTTGTCCGTACTGACCTCATCGAGGGCTGGTATGACAATCCTCTGAATATCCATCCCCTGAAGGAAATCGGAATCATCGGCAGATAAAGAGAACGGCGCCACATTGGGCCAATGTCATTAAGTTAACGAAAAGACATTCCGGTGGGAGCAAAACAACAAGGCAATATGTAGCTTCGGCTATATGGTACCTTGTTTTTTGTATATCTTATTATATCGAAATTATACAAATATGATGAAATCAGTTTTCACAAATAGTTGCTTTGTTCCGCTGGAAATGAAATAAGAAAAACAAGCAGCAATGAGTACAATCACGCCGACGGAACTCGCAAAGCGGTCAAATATGACCCCATAGATTGCCTGCCCAATGGGCTGACTCACCATGACAAGGGACATCATAAGCGCCATCATCTTTCCCACAAGAGCCTCCGGCGTCTGCATTTGCACGAGGGCAAGCATTTGTACCGAGAAGATGGTGGCAAAAGCCATAATCGCAAAGCTTGCCAGTGTAAGCACAATATAACAAACCATGCTTGGCATTTGTAGCAGCAGTGGAATTGCCATAACCGCAATAAACAGGCTGCTAAAAAACAATAGCAAATGTGCGTTTTTTACCTTCAGTTTTTTGCTGAATACTGCTGTGCATATACCACCGCAAAGGCCACCAAGAGCAAGTGCTCCCTGTGCAAAGCCCAGCATTTCATCACTCATTTTAAGGGTATTGATAATCAGAATAGGCATCCCAATGATGAGTAGCGAGGATATGATCAGATTAAACAGTGCTACGGTTGCGATAATTTTCAGCAGCACCGGGTTTTCATTTTTCATATACTGTATGCTATCCAGCAAATCCTCTTTGATGATAGCGACCATGCCTTTCTCATTGCTCCTTGTGATAAAAGGAATATGAATGAAAAGCTCCATCCCAGCAGAGAGAAAAAAACAAGCAACACTGATGACCAAAATCGGAGTCATTCCAAATGCGCCAAACAAAACACCGCCGACAATAGGACCCAATAGTCCCGCAAGCGAACCGATTTGATTGACAACAGCACCCGCTGGCAGGATATGTTCCTTGGCGACCAATGCGGGAATACTGGCTTGTACGGTAGGCTGATAGGTTCCGCTAATGCCGTAGAGCAGCATCAGTGTAATCGTAATTAGTGGAACAACAGGTAACTTACCCAGCGCAAAAAAGAAAATGGTGATGATTGCCGCTGTTAAAAAATCCAGTATCACCATGATATTTCGTTTGTTCACCCTATCCGCTAAAACGCCACCCACAAGGGACAGCACAATCATGGGCAGAAAAGAGCAGGCTGTTACAAAGCCGAACAGTGCTGGTGAACCTGTTTCCCGAAGCAAATACAGTGGCAACGCAAATCGCAAAATAGCGTTGCCGAACAGGGATATAATTTGACCGATAACCACAAGGGTAAAGTCTTTAGAAAACAGTTTTACAGTAGACATGATGGCGATCTCACTTTCTAAAGTCATCAGTCAAGAAAGCGCAAAGCATTTGCTCCTGCGGTAATGAGCGCACAAGCACCTGCAAGGGCAACCCAAGGGCACCATTTGCATTTTTCGCCTTTCTTTTTCGCCACTAAAAATGCTGTAAAGCCCACAATCAGTAAAATTATACCTAAGATAACACCTAAAACAATTCCGATTTTCATTAGATTAAACCTCCATTTCATTAATTTGATTGT
>CAYXIH010000019.1:30352-33515 GCA_964465155.1 uncultured Sphaerochaeta sp. | reverse complement strand
GATGCAGATCATCTCCGAGCTCGAACGTGGTTGATTCTTCTTCGTTTTCCCTGTAGGATGCCAGCAACCGCACCATGAAGGTGCAATTCCCATATACACACATATATATCCCGACACCCAATATCGTAGCCATGAAGGCGCACTCCCCACAGGGGACAACCGTCAGCATGGCTGTTTGTGTGTCGGCAGGAGATTTTGCATGGACCGACCCTACCAACGACCGTTGCCTCCCAATGTTTCCCTTGCGGTCTTCTTGGATGACCAACCCTTCTTCAGCAGTGGGGGCAAATGGCTGCACCCGCTCTTTGAGCTTGAGCAGTTTCTCAAGAGCCATCCAGCTGACCCAACGCGCTTGTCGCTGCACGACACGGCAGCCGGGCTTGCCGCAGCAGCCCTGACCGTACGCATGGGCATCATGCAAGTGCATGTGAACCTCATCAGCGACCTTGCCCTGCAGTGCTACCAAAGCCACGGTGTGTCCGTCAGCTTCGATACCCAGGTTGCGAAGCTTGCCTGCAGGACTGAGGAACTGCTGAAGCCGCAGATGGGATTGGATGCCATCTACCAGACGCTGCGCATCCGTGCACAGCTGGTACAGGGAGCTGCCTTGGACATTGAGCATGCGGTGGCCGCCTATGGGTCGTCCGTGGTGTTCGGGCCCCTGAGCCTCCATATCCCCGCAGGGGGACGGTGCATCATCACTGGTGAGAATGGTTGTGGCAAGTCGACGCTGCTGCGTTGCATCATGGGACAAGTCCCCCTGCGCGAGGGGCTGATCAAGATCGGTGGTCATGTGGCCAATGGAGAAGGGACATCGGATATTCCCCCCGGGATCGTCGCATATATCAGGCAGGAACAAGTACAGCAGCAGTTTCCCATCTCAGCTCGTGAGGTCGTCGAAATGGGACTGCCTGCCTCCCTTGCAAAAGAGGAGCGGAGGATCCGGCTGGACCTGGCGTTGCGGCGTACCGGTGCCCAAGACCTCGCCAACCGAAACTACTTCTCCCTGAGCGGGGGAGAGCGCCAGCGTGTGAGCTTGTCCCGTTGCCTCTGCCAGGATGCCGGGGTGTTCCTGTTGGACGAGCCTACGACATTCCTGGACTCCCATAGCAGGACCGTGCTGATAGATATCCTGCGGAGCCTGTCCGTCGACCAGATGCCCACGATTGTCCTTGTCTCCCATGACAACCACATCGCCAAGGACCTGGGATGGGAGACTGTCTCCTTTGGGAGCCTGCATGACTGATTTCCTGTTTGTCCTGACCCTTGCTCCGGTGCTGCGTGGCTTGTTTGCCATGACATTGGCCGGGGTGTCGTTCCCCATAGCAGGGGTCATGGTCCTGCGCATGGGCTTGGTGCCGATGCGCTACATGCTGATGCATGGTGTGATGCTTGGGGGTGCGATTGCCATGGCGCTGTCCATCCCATCGTTTCCCATCATAGCCGTGGTGAATATCATCTTGGTGCTGTGCATGGTCCGGATGACTGGCAAGCGTGCCATGGACATGGGGATGGCAAGCGCCGCCCTGATGGTCTTCACCATGGGCTTGGCGTCACTGCTGATGCATGTTGCCGATATCCCTGCCAAGGATACGCTGGAACTGATGTGGGGCAGTCCATTTGCCCTGCAGCGGATGGACCTTGTCGTCATTGCCCTGCTGACGGTACTCATCATCATCTATACGTGGGTCAACGGTCGGAAAATATCGGCCATGTTCTTTGATCCAGAGATTGCAAGCTCGCTGGGTGTCGACGTACAGCTGCACCGCACCATCATGGTCGTCCTGATTGCACTGGTCGTTGCCGTAGCCATGAAGCTCTTGGGTGCGTTGCTCATAGATGCCCTGCTGATCCTTCCCGTAATCATTGTCTCTCGCACGGCAGTCAGCCTGCGGCAGATGTTCGTTCGCAGTTCAATCTGCGGGGCACTCTTGTCTGTGTTGGGGTATCTGCTATCCGTATGGCTGGACATCCCCGCCAGTGGAACCATATCGATTCTTGCAGTCTTGGCGTATGCCGGGACCATAATTCTTCAGACCATACGTACGCGTATGAGGAGTTCGTCATGTCAAAGCGTTTCCGTCTCTCAATCCTGATCCTGTGTATCGCAGCCGTTTCCCTGTTTGCCGGGGGCAGCTCCGAATCTGTCGTGGTAACAAAGCCATATGTCGCATCGACTTCGTGGACGGCTGCGTTTGCCGATATCGCAGGCCTTGATGGGGTTGTGACCATAGCTCCGGCATCGCTGCGCCATCCCCCTGAGTATGAGATCACGGCAGGGGATATCCGCACCGTCGTCCATGCACAGCTGTTCGTCGCAGCCGGGTATGAGGGGATGATGGCTACCATCCGCAACGCTGCTGGCTTGGATGACTCGCGCATGGTGAAGATCACGACCAACAACAGCATTCAGACAGTCCGTCAGCAGACAGAGGCAATTGCCCTGGCAGCTGGTACGCTTGCCCAGCAGACGGTCAGGATGCAGGAGTATGAGGATGTCATCATGGCAGGGAAAGAGGCCGTCCACGCCAAAGGACTGGATGGAGTGCCTGCGTTGGTGCATGCCATGCAAGTGCCACTTGCACAGGAGCTGGGTCTCGATATCCAAGGGACATTCGGTCCTGCCCCTGCTACCGCACAGCAGATAGCCGAAGCGGCAAAAGGCAGCTATGCCTTGATCATCGACAATGTCCACAATCCTGTGGCTGGTCCCCTTGCAGAGGTGAGCCCCCAGTCCCAGCTGGTTCAGTGGAGGAATTTCCCCCAGGAAGTCGGCCGTGGTGCACTTGCATCAATGGTCGGTGAGAATATCCACAAGTTGTTGGACTAATACAAGGAGTGCCGGAAATTTCTTTCCGGCACTCTGTGCATGCTACTCTTTGTCGATTACCACGGCAATGAAGTTCATGTATTCGATCCCTCCGTTGCACATGGCCAAGCGGTCTCCCACCGCGTAGGGGTTGTCACATTCCAACCAATCGTTCCACAGCTCGGAGCGCCCTTCCATCTCATGGATGGTCCGTACCGTGTACCCGTTTCCATCCTGGAAGAGGTTCTTCCAATACCCGATGTCCTTGATCGTGTCCAACTGCTCTGGTGTCCAAGACCGCAGCAGCACAGGTGGATACTCTCCATGGAAGTCCTGTGTGATGCCTGGCATCGC
>CAYXIH010000019.1:0-30252 GCA_964465155.1 uncultured Sphaerochaeta sp. | reverse complement strand
GTCCATGACCAGCGAGCCTTCGCTCCATGGGTGGGTGCCCAACAATTCCTCGGTGAGCTTGAGGGGGTTTGGTCCCATGATCTTGCTGCGGATGAGCTGCTTTGGATATGTATTGCTTTTTGGATATTCCATTTTGGATTTCCTGTATGTTTGTCCGGATGGGGGACACCCTGTGCAACCAGGGTCAACGACCCTGGGTTGCGGACATGCACAAGCAACGGGACTCTTGGTTCCGTGCTACGATTGCAATTCCTGTGTGTCCCTTACCGAACAATATCCAAACAATGCCTCTTTGGGTTGATGTGATGGTTCCATGATAGCTTCACACTGTTGGACAGTCAATCGTTGTCGTCCACGTTTTGTGCACAGCATGTAGGCTCCTGCGGTCATGGGGCAGGAGAGTACCAATGCAATGCATCCAATGAGGGTCAGTACTATCTCAGAGGAGACTGCCTTGGATGTGAGGATGCTTTGGACAGGGGTACCCTGGGCCATGTACACCATCAGGACGGCGAGATAGCTGGACAAGTAGGCGAACAGCAGCGTGGTAGTCTGCGTGCCGACCCCGGCCCTGCCGATCTCAATGCCCGACTTGAAGACGTTCTTGGGTGCAAGTCCCCCTGTCGCCTGGTCTACCTCGGCCATGGTGATCGCCACATCGATGCACAAGTCCATCATGGCTCCGAGGCATCCTAGGTAGATGGCCCCTTGGAAGAGGGAGCGGATGTCCAGGTTGCCAAACCCATTGTACAGCAACGACTCGGACCAGCTCATCTGAGTACCATCGAGCTTGAACCAGCGCAGCATCACCGCAGACAGGAGGAGCACCACTATTGAGCCCAGCATCGTCCCGATGAACGCTGAAAGGGCTGCCTTGGTGTTGTTGGAGACCATGGCAAGGGTAATCGCGGCAATGACGATTCCACAGATGAAGGCCATCAGCATTGGGGGATAGCCCTTGAGGCTCATGGGTACCAGGACTTTCCAGATGACCATGAAGGAGATGACGAACGAGATGATCGTGCGCACTCCCCGCATCCGGGCAAACCATACCAGTGCAACTGCAAACATGAACGCCAACAGCAATAGCTTGGCCAGGCGGTAGTGGTCGACCATGTTGACGTACAACACGTTGTCCGAGTCATCCTGCTCGACCAATACCCATGCTGTATCGCCCACGCCGAATACCTTGTCGTTCTCCAATGATCCGGTGAACATGTTGACCGCTTGGTGAGTCTGCCCTGCCAACGGTCCGCTCTTCAGCTGCACCGTGCACTGTTGCTCACCGCTTCGGAACATCCCGATGTACAGCAGCATCGAGTTGTCCACCGTCAGGACGGTAGCCCGTGCACCATGGGCACGGTAGTATATCTCACGCTTGAAGCCGGTTGGGAGCATCAGCAGTGCTGTGAACAAGAGGGTACAGACGATGGTGAGGATGATGTTCCTGGATGTGAACGATGCCCTCCGTGCAGAGGGCATCGTCTTGGAATTGGGTGAGGTCATCTGACGTTGCACGCGGCGAAGAGCTTCAGTGCGACTTGGGTGTTGTCGTACATTCCACCAAACGCTTCGCTTCCTGCTCCGATCGCATACACCGGCACGGGGACTCCGGTGTGGGCGTAGCTGGTCCAACCGATGCCTGCCTTGTTGTTGAGGATGTGCGTCAGGGTTACCGACAGAGGGTCATAGCCACCATACAGCAGGGTTGCTTCCGTGCTCTTGGTACGGGCTGAGGAGGCCTTCATGGACTCGTTGAATGCCTGCTGGAGCTTGTTGTACTCGTAGTTGTTCATCACAAGCGCCTGGTTTGCGGCGAGCTTGCCCGGGGCAACCAAGCCGAAGTTCTCGGCGACGACCTGCAGTACTTCGTCAAATCTCAGGGAGGGGTTCTGCTCCTTCATCGCCGCGATCAGCTTGTCGAACTCGACGTAGCTCATCTTCTGGTTGTCCAGCAGGGCGAATGCGGTGTCATAGCCGGTGGTAGCCTGTCCGATCGTCATGCCACCAGTCTCATGGTCGCCGGTGACGATGATCAGTGTCTGGGCGGGGTGTTCCTTGGCGAACTCCAAGGCAACCTTGACCGCTGCGTCGAACTCACGTACGTCGCTGATCGTGGCGGCAGCGTCATTGGCGTGGCATGCCCAGTCAATCTTGCCACCTTCGACCATCATGAAGAACCCATTGGGGTTGTCCAGGACTTCGATTCCCTTGCGGGTGAAGTCGGCAAGGGTGAGGTCTCCCTCCTGGTTGTCGATGCCGTACTTCATGGAGCCGCTGTCCTGCAGTTGTGGTGCATAGGCATATGCCTTCTGTCCATTCTGCAGGGAGAGGATTGTGTCACGGTCATTGGTGACGGTGTATCCCTGTTCCTCCATGACTTCATACAGGCTCGGTTTCCCTTCCTGGGTAGCCTTGTTCAAGGCTCCGCCTGCAAAGTAGTCAAAGCCGCTGTTGGCCATCTGTACGCCGATATCGTAGTAGCTGTTGCGCGATGCCATGTGGGCGTAGTAGGCGGCGGGGGTGGCGTGGTTGAGGGTAACAGAAGAGACAATGCCCACTTTCCAACCCAGCTGGTTCTTTACTTTTTCAGCAATGGTCTCTCCCGGTGTCTTGCGGTCGACACCCAATCCGATGACTCCACTGTGTGTCTTGTAGCCGCTGGACAAGGAGGTTGCCGTCGAGGCTGAGTCCGGACAGAATGAGGTGGCGTCCTGGGTGTACTGGATACCGGTGACCGGGAACTGGGTGTAGGAGAGAGAGTCGATGGCAATCTGTCCCGAGACATTGCTTCCTGTGAGGATCTGGGCGGCATTGGTCTGGGTCAGGGCCATGCCGTCTCCGATGAACATGAACACATACTTGGGATCATTGTCGCTGGTTGCATAGCCATGGGCTTCCTGTGCTCCTTGTGCAAAGGCAGCCGTGACTACCAGCATCAAGATGAGTGTGAACAGGGCAAAACGTTTCTTCATTGAGTTCCTCCGTTGATTGAACTTACGCAGAGCGTACGTTCAAGGTATGAGGAATCTACGAGGGAGATGTGAATAAACAAAAAAAACGGATACCCAGATTGGATATCCGTCTGTGTCGATTAGCTGTCGCTAGGTCCTCATTTCGCGGTTGAACGGCTTGCCCAATGCGATGGGTCCCATCATCTGGTTCTTGCGGGAGAATGCAAGGACGATGATGACCAGCACATAGGGGAGCATGACGGCGAATTCGTAGGGGAAGTTAATCCCCTGGCCCTGCAGAGCCAACTGGAATGCCTGGGCAAGGCTGAACAGCAGTGCCCCGAGCATGATCTTCACAGGCTGCCACTGTCCGAAGTAGACCAAGGCAACGGCAATGAAGCCTCTTCCTGCGATCATTTCGTCACTGAACATCTTGGCCTGGCAGAGGGAGAGGTATGCACCTGCGAGTCCCGCGAAGGCACCGCCCACTGCAAGGGCTTGGAAGCGGACACGGTTCACGTTGATGCCAATCGAGTCCGCCGCACGGGGGAAGGTTCCGACTGAACGGACGCGCAGGCCCCATGGGGTCTTGTACAGCACGTACCATGCAATGGGGACCAGCAGGAAGGAGATGTAGACCATGATGTTGTGGTTGAAGAGGATTGGCCCGAGTATGGGGATCTTCGACAAGCCGGGAATTGCCAGGGAGTTGATCCCGGGGATCGACTGGGTTCCACCGACGAAGTGGCGGAAGAGGGTACCTGCGGTACCAACACCGAACATCTGCAGGCCAATGCCTGCGATGCCCTGAGGGGCGCGGAAGGTGACGACTACCAGGCCGAAGAACATCCCCAGCAGTGCCCCGACTCCCATTGCCAGCAAGAGCCCATAGAAGTTGTAGATGCCGGGTGTCGCCCCGCCATGACCGACGGTGTAGGGGACCAGCATCCCAAGGAATGCACCCATTGCCATGATGCCTTCGCATCCGAGGTTGAATACACCGGCGCGCTGGTTGAACATCTCACCCAGTGAGGCAAGCAGCAACGCGACGGAGAAGGGAATGCCAAGGGCCAGAATGTTGACTATGAAGTTCATGCTTCCACCTCCTGTTTCTTGTGGGTCAGCGCGTGCCACTTTCTCCATGTCCGCTCGGTCATGTAGGGGTTGGCAAGGATCATCTGTGTCGTGACGATGACCAGGATGATGATTCCCTGCAGCACCTGCACCATGTTGGCCGGGACTCCGACCATGCGCTGTGTCATGTCTGCGCCGACGATCAACAGGCCGAAGAAGAATGCCGCTGGGATGATTCCTGCAGGATGGAGGCCGCCGAAGAGGGCAACGACGATTCCGCTGAAGCCATATCCGCTGGTCATTCCTTCGATCGCACGGCGATGGACGCCTCCGATCTCGATGGTGCCTGCCAAGCCGGCGAAGGCACCGGAGATGACCATTGCGATGATCAGGTACTTGGAGACGTTGATGCCGCCATAGCGGGCGGCACGTGCCTGCGCACCCGATGCACGCATCTTGTAGCCATAGGAGGTCT
The DNA here is from genome assembly GCA_964465155.1 of uncultured Sphaerochaeta sp. Classification (GTDB taxonomy): domain Bacteria; phylum Spirochaetota; class Spirochaetia; order Sphaerochaetales; family Sphaerochaetaceae; genus Spiro-02. The sequence goes on along the minus strand of CAYXIH010000019.1, from coordinate 25,749 downwards.
TCCACATCAGCAGCCAGATGATTACCGCCAGGGCAATGGCGATGAAGATTCCGGTATGGAGTCTGGTGCCGGGGATGATCCTCGACAGCCAGATGTTCCTAGTCAGTCTCATGGACTGGGGAGTTCCGCTTCCCATGGTCAGTTCGGCTGGGTCGAGCATGGGGCCACGGAGGCAGAAGGTGTAGAACTGTGCGGCAATGTAGTTCATCATCACCGTCGAAAGCAGTTCGCTGACTTGCAGCTTTGCCTTGAGGATGCCGGGGATGAAGCCCCACAGTGCACCGCCGATGCATCCCGCCAGCATGGCTACGGGCAGCAGCAATGGCTTGGGGAGGTCTGGCAGCAGCAGTGCGACTGCGGTGGTGGCAAGGATGCCCATTGCCATCTGTCCTTCGGCTCCGATGTTGATGATGCCACTGCGGTAGGCAACCGAGATACCCAGCGCGATGATCGTCAGCGGGATGGCCCTGAGCAGGACCTCCGTGATCAGGGAGACGCTCTTCAGCGGTTCGGTGAGGATGACCAGATACGTCTTGAAGACGTCGGCCCCGATGGCCCAGAGAATGACGGCGCCCATCAGCATCGCGGCCAAGATAGCCAGGATGATGATCACCGTCTTGTAAGCAACCTTAAACTGTTTCGTCATCTTTCACCCCCGCCATAAGAATACCCAGGCGACGTCTATTTGCATCCTTGCGGTCGAGCACCTTTTGGATCCGACCCTTGAAGATTACGGCAATACGGTCCGAGAGGTTCATGATCTCCTCTAATTCCTCGGAGATGAGGAGGATACCGATCCCCTCCCTCCGTTTCTCAAGCAGCTGCTTGTGGATGAACTCCGCAGCTCCCAGGTCCAGGCCCCTGATGGGGTAGACTGCGATGAGGAACTTCGGTCCGCGGGTAATCTCACGGGCCAGGATGACCTTCTGGATGTTTCCACCGGACAGCGATCCTGCGGCGGTCAGTACGTTCGGACAACGGACGTCGAACTCTGTCCGCAGGTTCTCAGCGTTCACGTCGATAGCCTTCTGCTTGAGGAACGAATGGTTGGAGAACTCGGGGTGTCCCACATCCTTGAGGATGAAGTTCTCCTTGATGGAGAACGACGGGACTATCCCCTCCACGTTGCGTTCCTCGGGAATGTATCCCATCCCGGCTTCGATGATATGGTAGGGGCTTTTGTTTGCAAGGTCCTCGCCAAAGAACTCGATCGTCCCCGATTCGACCTTGCGCAGCCCGTTGATGGCCTCGGCAAGCTCTCGCTGTCCGTTGCCTGATACACCGGCAAGCCCTACGATTTCACCAGCCTTGACCATCAGGTCCAGTCCGTCCAAGGCAAGGAACCCACGGTCGCTCTTGACCTTGAGGTCCTTGATCTCCAGCACAGGCACCCCGTTGCATGGTGGCTCGTCGTTTTGTGGAAGCTCGACTTCATGTCCGGTCATCAGGGCCGCGATGTCGGATGAAGAATGGTCTGCAGTGTTGCCCTCGAAGACAACGGCACCATGGCGGAGGATCGTCACCTTGTCGGAGAGTGTCTTTACCTCCTGCAGCTTGTGGCTGATGAAGATGATCGACAGCTCGTTGGTCATTCTCTTGAGCAGGGAGATGAGTTCATCGGTCTCCTGGGGTGTCAACGCACTCGTCGGTTCGTCGAGGATGAGGAAGCGTGCACCGAGGCAGAGCGTCTTGACCAGTTCAACCCGCTGCTGTTCACCGACGGACAGCTGCCAGATATAGGCATCGGGGTCGACGACCAGTCCATATTTCTCGGAGATCTCCAAGATCCGCTTGCGCACCATGTCCAGCTTCAGCCGCACGGGGTTCCATGCCTGCTTGTAGCCCAATGCAATGTTCTCAAGGACCGTCATGTTCGGTACGAGCATGTACTGCTGGTGCACCATGCCCAGTCCATGGGCAAACGCATCGTTGGGGGAGCGGAACTTGACTTCCTCCCCGTTGATGAGGATTCTCCCCTCATCGGGTTGGTACAACCCCATGAGGATGTTCATCAGGGTTGTCTTGCCAGCGCCGTTCTCGCCTACGAGTGCCAGCACCTCTCCCTTGCCGATGTTCATGGAGATATTGTCGCAGGCTAGGACGCCTGGGAACCGCTTGGTGATGTGCTCCACCTGCAGGCTGTAGATTTGGTTGTCGTTGGAATGCATATTCGGGTTGACCTCCCGGTCGTGAGTCGGTGAAGTAAAGAAATGCCTGCCGGATTTTCAGTCCAGGCAGGCATGGTTGGCCATCAGATCAGATGGCCATCAATCCCGGACATCGAATCAGAGCTTCGTGTAGTCGACCTTGCTCCAGTCGGCGAGCACGTTTGGTGCAGCCTGGAACTTGGCAAGGGCATCGGTGACAGCCTTTTCGATTTCTGGGGTGACCTTGTTCATCAGCTCGGGGTTGTAGTCGAATACAAAGCCGTCGTTGTTGAAGTTCATCGGGATGCATTCGCCACCCTTGACGCCAGCCTGTACCTTCTCAACGAGGCCGACGATGACGGCGGCGTAGTTGTAGGAGGAAGCTGCGATGCACTTCTTCTTGCCCTCGGCGGTGTCAAGCTGAGCCAGGTCCTGGCCAAGCCACCATACGTTGGGGTAGTCGGCTACAGCGCGCAGTGCGCCGATTGCCTGCTGGGAGGATCCGCTGAGGACGTCTGCGCCAGCCTTGATCTGGGAGTGGGCAACTTCACCAGCCTTGACGAAGTCTGAGAAGGATCCGGTGTGTGCAACCATGATCTTGGCCTTGGGGTTGACTGCCTGTACGCCCAGGACAAAGCCGCGGTTGTAGCGGGCTGCGTCACCACCGTCGACGGGACCAACGAGTCCGACGATGTTGCTGGAGGTGGTCATGCCGGCGATCAGGCCGCTCAGGTAGCCGGTCTCTTCGCTTTCAGGCATATAGGTGAACACGTTTGCGGGGCCAACTTCAGCGGAAGTTCCGAATGCGAAGGAGATGTTCGGGTACTCCTCGGCCATTTCCATGATCAGGTTCTTATACTGTGCACCATGGCCAATGATGATGTCATAGCCCTGTGCAGCATACTGACGTGCAGCGGAGCCGGCGTCGACGGGCTTCATCTTTTCGCTGTAGCTGAACTCGAGCTTGTCGCCCAGCTGCTCTTTTGCAGCCACGAGGCCGTCGTACATGGCCTGGCACCAGCCCTTGTCGTCAATGGTGTTTTCGATGATCAAGGCTACCTTCACGGCGTCCTTGCTGGAGGAGGCTACGGTCGCTTCCTTCTGTCCGTTCGCGAATACGGAACCACAGAGGAGGGAGACAAGCAGTACAATTACCAACAGTTTTTTCATTCGATGCTCCTTACGTAGTGTGTGCGTGCGAAGTGTCCGGCATGTAAGTCCGGCACGTGTCCTCGTCCAGTATATGGGGAATCGAAAGGGGCGTCAAAGAATTTCGGTGGCAAAATGATTGGCAAGGTGTCGCAATATTTACAGATTTATTGAAATGTAATCATGAAATTCATGATTACAGAAAAACAACATTGTAAAATAACTGGATTTCAATGCAACAAAAAATATGCATATTTTATGAATATTGTTGAATTGTGTCTTTGAGAATACTTCCTGGCATCAAATTCTTTGCGTTTTCTGCACCAAAATGGATACCACTTGCAACAGCTTGTTGCAAAGTTGCACCATCAACCAACGCCTGTGTGATCCCAGCAGTAAGGGCATCGCCACATCCAATGGTGTTGACCGTCTGCACCCGTTCGCAGGGGACCGACTGCAGTCCTTGCCCATTGTCATACCACAGGCCATGGACTCCACGGCTGACCACGACCGATACCCCATAGGCTTCGTGAAGCTCGCTGCATACCTTGGCCACTTCGTCAAAGAGCTGGGTATGGTCCTCCTGCTCGCTGAGGTTGCGGTTGCCCAGGAACGTCGCCGCGAACTCGCTGAGGTTCGGCTTGATGAGGGTTGGACGGTACTGCAGGGAGTGCAGCAAGTCAGCGCCCTTGACGTCCAGCACCACAGTCTTTCCCATTGCGGTGGCTTGGGCAACCATGGATGGGTACAAGTCCGTGGGATAGCCGGGTGTGCGCGTCCCTGTGAAGATGACCCCTTGGAACTTGGAGAGGTTGTCACCGTAGAGCCTGAGGATCTCCTGTTCGGTGCCCGGTGCAACCGGATAGGGTTCCTGCACGAGTTCGGTGGTCGTATTGTTGGCTTCGTTGATCAAGGTGGTGCAGGTGCGCATGGGTGTTTTGCTGTCTGCCCAGAGTACCTGGACGCCACTGTCGTTGGCCATGAGGTCCAGCATCTGCTGGATGCGCACGCCCCCCAGGTGGGTGAGCAACGTAGCGGGTGTGCCTGCTTGGGAGAGCACCCTGGCTGCATTCATCCCTTTGCCCGAGGCACAGAGGAAATGGCGCTGGCACCTGTTGACCTCCCCTTCTAGGAGGTGGGGGAGCAACATGGTCTCCTGGAACGTTGGATTGAGGCAGACGACCAATATCGGTTGGTGCATGTCAGACCTCGAAGTTGAGGAGGATGCTCTTCTCCTGTGGGACCAGCTGGCGGAAGGAGACACCCGCTTGGCCGAACATCTTCTTGGAGGCGCGGACCACGTCGGTGTCGGCATACTTGTCCCGGAGGTAGACCACCTCGGTGATGCCCGACTGGATGATAGCCTTTGCGCATTCATTGCAGGGGAACAACGCTACGTAGAGCTTGCAGCCCTTGAGGTTGTGGCTGATCCCGTTGAGGATGGCATTGAGCTCTGCATGGCAGACATATGGGTATTTTGTCTCAAGCCAATCACCCTCGCGGTCCCAGGGAAGGTCATCGTCGTCGCAGCCGGAAGGGAACCCGTTGTATCCCACTCCCACAATCTTCTTGTCGGTATTGACGATGCAGGCTCCCACCTGTGTGTTGGGATCCTTGCTCCGAAGCGAGGAGAGGATTGCTACCCCCATGAAGTACTCGTCCCATGAGATGTAGTCGGTGCGTTTGGTCATTGTTGATCCTCCTGAAGGAATTCAATGATAGCGTCTGTGAGCTGCTTTTGTACAGAATGGTAGGAGAGCAGGCAGTGGCGTGTATGGCGGTAGGGTGGCATCTCGGAGATGATCTTCCGATAGCGGGTGCTTCTGGTCTCCCGTTCAATGATGGCTTGGTTGCCAAACGGGACGGTTTTGTCATGCACGTCATGGATGGACAGCAGCGGGCATGTGATCTTGTACAGGTTCCTGCGGATTGGCTTGAGGGCGTGGATGAGGCTGATCCCCTGGTGGATGAACAGTCCATGGTAGCCTGTCCAATCTTCATTGCCGTCTTCGCTCTGTGGGTTCCCGCATTGGACAGCACCGCCGATGTCGGGGACAAACAGGCCTGCGGTGCGCATGATGTAGGCACCTGGGTTGGTGATGATCCTGTCGCGCAGCAGGCTGTTGTAGACAACCGGTGCCGCTATGGCGACCACTGCATCAGGGGCAAGGGGAGTATTGCAGAACTCCTCGGCCAGGTTCAGCGTGATGGCACCCCCCATGGAGATACCAAGGACCACCAGCTTGGGATATTTGCTGCGCAGGTGCTCGTAGTAGGTCCTGATATATCCGAACCACTGGGGATAATAGGTCTGCTCGAACTCCTGGACGCTGGTGCCGAAGCCTGGCATCAAGGGGACATATACATCATAGCCGGCTTCGAACATCCGCTGTGATGAGTATTCGTAGGTCCGTGGGGTTGCCGGGAACCCATGGATCATCAGGATGGCCTGGGTGGGTGTATCCTGATGCTGGAGTACGATTGGCCGGCAGGTGGGGGAGAAGCACTCCTCCTCATGTGGTTCAATATAGTGGGTATGCTTGTCGTGGTAGCCTACCAAATAGACGTTCCAGGCTACTGCGGCGGCGATGAGGAGGATGATGATGGTGATGATGAGCCATGGCATGGTTCAAACTATATGCGAGAACGCCCCGCCTGACAACTTCAATCGGCAAACAGGTGGGAGATACCCAGATCGGATATGAGGCGTACCACCTCCTGCGTCCGTTTGCATCCGAACTTGACCAGCAAGCCATGGATCTGTGTCTTGACCGTGGAGGGCTCGACGAACCGTATGGCGGCGATATCCTTGACCTTCATCCCGCGCTGGATATATTTGACCAGCTCCTTCTCCGTGGGGGTGAGGTTGCCCAGGTTCTGGATGAAGAAGAGCAGGCTCTGCTCGCTTCTGCGTAGTCGCCGATACTCGTTGAATACGATGTTGTTGATCATCGGGTCCAAGGTAGTGGTCCCATCGACCGCCCCATGCAGATGTTGGTGCAGATGCTGTGCATCGCATCCCTTGACGATATAGTCAACCGCACCGGTTGCCATGGCTGTGAGGACTGTTGTCTCCGTCTCATGCGCGGTGAGAAAGATGATCTTGACCTGGGGGTGGGAGGCAAGGATCTTCTCAGCTGCCTTGATCCCAGCATTCATCCGCTCCATCTCGATGTCCATCAGGACAATGTCGACCTGGGTGCGTTCGCAGAAAGCCTGCGCCTCTGCACCGGTGGCGGCCATGCCAACGACAACGAAGGCAGGGTCTTCGTTGACCATGTCCCTCAGTTCGTCGCGGAGGATGTCGATATCCTCAGCTATCAATACTCGGCTTGGCAACATAGCCATTTCCTCCATAGCGGGGGAGCAATACATAGAATATAGTTCCCCAGCTGCCAGAATCAAAGCGGATGCTTCCGAGATGGCTCTTCACCACGTCCCTGGTGTAATACATGCCCATGCCCCAGTTGGTTGCGCTGTTCTTGTCGGAGGAGAACGGCTCAAAGAGCTTGTGCTGCATTGCAGGGGCAATGCCGCCCCCGGCGTCTTCAATACGGAACACCGTCCACAGCCGTTCGATCTCCAGCGTGAGCTTCAATGGTGCAATGGTCTGGTTCGCAATCTGTGCTTCCCATCCGTTTGCAAGGATATTGGCCAATGCCTCGCACAGGTGATTCTTGTCGCACAGCACCACCTCGTCCGAGTCCATCCTTGTTTCGACAAGGCTCTCTGGGTATTTGCGATGGAGACGCTGTAGGGATGCGTCGATGATATCGGATGCATGGGTGGGCATCAGGTGGACGTTGTTGTGCTTGCTGGTCTGGTAGAGGGTGCTGATGCGCTCCAATATGGCCTCGTTGTTCTGCGAGAGGCGTTGGGTCAGCTCTTGTGCCGCCTTGATGTCAAGCTGATCCTGGCCAAGGGTCTTTCCGATGCGTTTGATCACAGCACGGTTGGCAAGCAGTTCGTTCTTGATCCCGTGGATGAAGATGTTCACCCCGCTCTGGACAGCCTTTCCCGCCCTGCGTATCTCTGCCTCCTGGTGCTGTTCGTCCCAATTGAGCTGGGTATACTTCATGATGGCAACAAACCCAACCATGGCAAAGAGCATCGAGCAGACGCAGATGATGGCATAGAATACAACATTGAAGCCTTTGGAGAGGTACCAGAGCCCCAGCATCCACATGTAGTCGTTGCGGTAGAACATATAGATCTGTGCAGGATCCTGCGGGCAGTAGATCAGGTAGAGCACCGACAATGATGCCAACAGCATGGCCCGGGTGAGGAACCTCCTGCGGAAATAGGGCATCGATATCGAGAATGCCTCATAGGTGAGCATTCCCAGCGATCCGAGCACGTAGGTGAATATCCACAGGCGCCCGAACATCACCCATGCACGCAGAATGAATTCGTTGGGGACCATCAAGGTTTCGAAGACGGGGGGAATATAGATGATCAGCGTCGCTGCGGGGATAATGAGAAATGCCCACCACTTGCGCTTGATCGCAGCAGCATGCTCGAAATAGCAGAAGTCCAGGCTGGTAAGTACCAGGAACAGCGGGAACAGGGTCCTTCCCAGTGCAACGGTATACCCCAGTTGCCCCAGCGTCAGGGCCATGTACTGCAGCCACTGCCGGATCCCCTCCGTCCCATAGAGGATGGGGATCAACTCCCTGCCGATGCCACCCCGCTTTGCAATGTAGGTGAGGATACCGAACCAGAAGAGGAGGAGGCTCGATGTCAGGGCCACGAGCAACAGCGAACGCCTGTTGCGCTTGACGCACAGCAGGATGACGGAGAGTCCAAAGATGAGGGTTGTCAGGAGCAATAACATAGGCTTCTCCGTAAATATGCAGAAGGCACCTCCCGAAGAAGGTGCCTTCCGGTACTGGTTGTCCTATTATTGGCCAGCCTGTACCATATTGTCAAACATCACGTAGTCGGAAATGACTGCATCCTGGTTGACTGCGCTGCCGAATGCCTTCTTCTGGACTTCGTACAGCTTCTCAACCTCACCACTCTTGACCATGTTCACCAACTCGTCGGAGGTGATCCACTTGGCGTCGCCACGCTGCTGGTAGATGGTGTCGCGGTTTGCTGCGATTGCCTTGGCAACCCAGTCGACGGTCTGGTCGACGTTTGCAGCGCGGTAGTCCATGCCCTCGTACAAAGCCTTGGTGAAGCGCAGGATCTTGTCGGGGTTGGCCTGGGCATACTTCTTCATCACGATCCAGGATGCGATGGAGTTGGAAGTGTTTGCGAAGGTCATGTTGTCTGCGATCGTCACTGCGTCGCCACCCATTGCGTCCTTGATGGTGAACGTGGAGGGGGACCATGTTGCACAAGCGTCAAGGGAACCGGAGGTCATTGCGGATACGATGCCGCTGGCGTCCATCTCCATGGCCTTGATGTCGTTCATCGTCAGTCCAGCGGACTCGAGGGTCAGGCGGAGGATAGCTTCGGAGGAGGTCCCGGAAGCATAGCCTACTTTCTTGCCCTTGAGGTCAGCGGGGGTGGTGACGCCATGGCTCTTCAGGCCAATGACTGCATCGGCATTGCCGACATGGCTCATAGCGAAGATCTGGGCGCGGCCGTTGATGCACAGCTTGTGGGCACCTGCACCGATGTACCCGATGTCGATCGAGCCAGATTCCATGGCTGCGATGATCGTGGGGCCGTCTGCGAACTCAACGAGCTTGACCTGCATTCCCTGCTTCTCGAAGGCGCCGGTCTCCATGGCAGCCACTACGGAGCACAACGATGCATAGTTGGGCATGTAGGCTACGTTGATGGTCTCAAGTTTCTTTGCACTTGCGTCTTTGCTCTCTGATCCACCTTGGGCAAACAGCATGGCGCAACCGATGATTGCAATACACATGACACTCAGGATTCTCTTCATTATCTCTCTCCTTATTTGACAGGGCGTACCCTATACGTTTTATTTTCTGACTTCCAGGTACTCTTGGTAGACCTGGGACCAGATCAAGTTCTTCAGCTCCAGGAACCTGGGGCTCATCTTCGTCTCCTGGCTGCGGGGATAGGGGATGTCGACATCCACGATATCCTTGATCCGCCCAGGGCGCGCGCTCATGATCACGACCCGTTGGCCGAGGATCAGTGCCTCGTCCACGTCATGGGTGATGAAGAAGCAGGTCTTCTGTTCCTTCTCCCATGTATCGAGCAGCTCCTGCTGCAGCTGGGTACGTGTCTGGGCATCCAATGCACCAAAGGGCTCGTCCATCAGCAGGACCTGGGGGTTTGCCGCATACGCACGTGCAATTGCAACGCGCTGCTTCATGCCTCCAGAAAGTTCCTTGGGATAATGGTCCTTGAACTTCTCCAGGTCAACCATCTTGATGTAGCGCATTGCAATTTCCTGCGCCTCTTTTCCCTTGATGCCCTTCATCTCCAGGCCGAACTGTACGTTCTTGAGTACCGTCAGCCAGGGGAACAATGCATATTGCTGGAATACCACGCCACGGTCTGGGCCGGTCCCATGGACCTCCTTGCCGTTGCATATCACCTTGCCGCTGGTTGGCTCAAGCAATCCTGCCATGATGTTCAGCAGGGTCGACTTGCCACAGCCCGAGGGACCGACTACTGTGAGGAACTCGTTCTCGGCGATGTTCAGGTTGACCCCGTTGAGGGCAACGACTTCACCGGTACGTCCCATGTAGCTCTTCTTCACGTCCTCGATGCGGACTTTTATATTTCTCTCTTCTCCTGCCATCCCGTCAATTTCCTTTCTAGTATCTTGATGATCTTTTCAATGACCAGGCCGATGACACCAATGATGATGATGTACAGCAACATGGGCTCCGTCTCGAAGTTGTTGTTCAGTGACCGTATGCGCATCCCCAGTCCTGCGAAGGCACCGGTGGATTCAGCTGCGATCAAGGTTGTCAGTGCAACCGATGCACCCAGGCGCACGGCGGTGAGGATGAACGGCAGCGATGCTGGGGCGAGGACCCTGAGGAAGATATCCTTGTCGGTGGCTCCCAGTACCTTTGCAGCCTTGATGAGGGTCTCGTCGATATTGATGATTCCCTGGTACATCGTCACGCACATGATCAGGAAGGTGGCGATCGTGATGACGATGATCTGTGGCTTGCGTCCTACGCCCGCCGCAATGACGATCAGTGGGACATAGGCAAGTGGGGGAATATTCCTGATGAACTGGATCCACGGCTCGATGATTTTGCGGATTGGCTTGTACCAGGCCATGAGGATGGCCACGGGCAGCGCGATGACAAAGCCAAGGCCATAGCCGGCTCCCACGCTGATCAAGCTCGATCCCAGGTCCTTGAACAGGACCCCACGTTCGATCATCACCGGAATCTGGCTCAGTGTGACGAAAACATTGGGAAAACAACGGGCAGTCTTGGGCAGTACAGACAGGATAGTCCAGACCGCAAGGGCTGCGAGCAATGAGAAAAAGAGCCACATTCGGCTCTTCATTGCTTCGGACATTCCTTTTTTCTTCATTTGGCAACCTCTGAAATTCGTTTGGTATCGTTAGGCTACCACCGATTTGGGATTTGCAAAGTCGGAAAAAAATTCAGCCTTAGTCGTATTTTTCCAAGTTTGTTTTGGTTGCATTGGGAGAAAAGAATCGGGGCATTCCAACAGCTGGAATGCCCCGAGGTGGTTGTCAGAGGGTGTCGCCCTGGGTCCCGTCCGCCATGCACAGGTGCACGGCTGCAGTCTTGAACGTGAGGGGGAGGGCCAGGATGTTGGGGTTTTGCCCGACATACTTCTTCTTGGCATCCTCCAGCGCTTCCTCGAACGTGGCGCGGGTCTTCAGCCCCATGGAGCGTGCGATGCCCGGTTCCTTGCCACCGACGATATAGATCGCCGCGGTGTTCTTCTCGGCGATCTGGCCACAGCTGATCATCGAGAATCCATGGAAGGGGTGGAACGCATTGCAGTAGCGGTACTGGCGGATGTACTCCTCGTTGGTTGCGAAATACTCACCGTAGCGGTTCATGTCCGCCAGGGTCTGCATCTCGTCATGGCCAAACATCTCGAACATCTTGCGGGTGTAGGGCCACAGCTCGTCATGGAAGTATCCGTTGCACAGCGACGAGCAGATGATTACGCAGTTGTCGCTCATGATGCGCTTGTGGCGGATCACCTGGGCCGAGATGGCCTGCATCAGCATGATCGGGTTGGTCCCCATTCCTTCGCCATAGTGGAAGAACGTGGGCATGCCGAACACCAGCACGTCGTATTTCTTCTTTGCCCAGTGGACATAGGTGCGCTTGTCGCCGTCGACCCACGAGAGGGGCATCATCTCCTTGGCGTAGCCTGACCAGATCGAGATCTGCTGGCTCTTGGTATCCAGCACTGCGTCGCAGCAGAAGAACTTCTTGCCCATGCACTCTTCCATGTACAACCCTATCTCATTGAACTTCTGGCGCATCAGGGAATGGCCGTTGACTGGAGTGAAGTCCTTGCGGTGCATGACATGCGGGACATGGTGGGAAGCAATGCTCCTCCAATGGGTGATTCCCGTGGCACAATGTTTGTATCCACCGGAGTAGCCACCATAGGGATTGCCCTGCACATGGCCGATGAGGACCGCAACGTCTGCATCATAGACATACTTGTTCATGATGACCGGGTCGCCATTTGGGGTTGTCCCCAGGTCAACCAGGTGGTCGTAGTCCTCGCTGTCATGGTTGATGATCTGGTGGGTATGCCAGAACTCGTTGAAGATCTCGTCGCCCAATACGTTGTGAATCTCGGACTCCGTGTTCTTGCGGTGCAGCCCGTTGGAGCAGATCAGGAGGATGTCACGCTTGTCGACACCCACGCTGTACAGTTCCTGCATGACCAGCTTGATCGAGACCTTGCGGTGGCTGGTGGCCTGTTCGCCACCTTTTACCCGGTCTGGGAAGATGATGACTACCTTGCTGCCTGCCTTGGCAAGCTGGGTCAATGGTGGCATCCCAATGGGATTGCGCAGGCTCTTGAGGGTCTCTTCCTCCAGCAACTGCACCGGGATGCAGGGTGGGTCGGCTACTGTCTGGCCTGGGATAAAGACATCGGTGGTGTCGGGCAGCTGAGCCCCCATAGTTCCATTGCCATATTCAAAATCAATCTTCATCTCTTATGCTCCTTGCTTTGCTTCGAGGTACAGCCGTACGATGTTGCCATACTCCTGGGGGTAGAATCCAATGTCCTGGGTAAAGCGCGTCAGCGCGATCAGGCCACCATCAATCTCTTCAATCGAGGCCAGCATCTGAGCGTTCTGCTCCTTGAGGCCTCCTCCATAAACCACGGGGATATCCCCCATGCACTTCTTTACGAACCGTGCCACCTTGGTGATGTAGGGCTTGTCGGCAGGCTGCTTGCCAGGTCCGATCGACCAGACCGGCTCATAGGCAATGACCACCTGGGACAGGTCGATCCCCTCTAGCCCGATCGTCAGCTGCTCGCGAAGCACCTGCTGCCAATCTTCCACCTCATCTGCCTGTTCGCCAATGCAGTACAGGACCTTCAGGCCCTGTGCAACCGCACAGCGCACCTCTTGGTTGAGGATGGTGTTCACCAGCTTGCGGTCGGTGTTCCCACCCAAGGCCAGCAACTCCTTCTTGTCCATCCGCTCCTCGCAGTGGCCGATGAGGGTGTGTGTGCACCCCAGCGCAGCGACTGCAGCGGCGGGAAGGTTGGTGGTGAATGCACCGAAGTTTCCACCCACGGCCACGTCCTTGCGGAAGACACCCTGAGAGCCGATGTGCAGGGCAGTTTTGGATGCAGCTGCCACAGCAGCGGGCAACTGGGCCTCCGGGAGAAAATCGACGAACTCAACATCCGGATAGGAGGCAACGGTGTCCAGCGTCTGGCTGACCACTTGATGGCCGAATTCCGAGATGGAACCGAGTCTATTGACACCACCAAGGGTTGGTGGGACATCAAAGCGCTTGAGGTTTACATAGATATGCTGCATCAGATACCTTCCTTCCGATAGAAATCTGCCATTTGGTCCAATGTGACTATCTGCACTTCGCTGGCCTTGCCGACACAGCCGAACTCAACTGCCAAGGTGCCGACTACTTCCATGACGCCGTTGCGGATGCAGCTGACGATCTGGGAGACGGACTGGTTGGGGATGGTGCCGTACATGACCGTGTCCATGATGGGTGTCAGGAATCCACGGGGGTCGAACATTTGCGGGTTGCGCTCCATCAGGTTCCAGATCTCGCTGATCGCCGGGTCTTCCTTCCTGCGGTCATCGGCCATGAAGAACTCACGGACGTTGCGGGTGACGGCCAGGCGGATGTCGGTGTCGACGTTGATCTTGCCGATGCCGCACTTGCCCACTTCCTTCAGCTGCTCCAAGGAGATGCCGTAGGCGTTGCGGATGTCCCCACCCAGTGCATTGATCTCATTGACGATATACTGGGGGACGGTGGACGATCCATGGGAGACCAGGGCCCCGGTGATTCCTTCGTGGCGGAGGCACTCCTTGATTGCAATGGCTATCTCCTTGCGAACCACTGCACCTTTTCCCTTGTTTGCCCCATGCATGGTGCCGTAGCTGATCGCTAGTGCATCGACACGGGTGCTTTTGAAGAACTCGACTGCCGACAGGGGGTTGGTGTAGGTGCTGGAAGAAGAGAATACATGGTCCTCCTGGCCTGCCAGCACACCCAGCTCACCCTCGACCGTCACCCCACGGGGGTGTGCATACTTGACGACCTCGCGCGTCAGCGCAACGTTCTCGTCGAAGGGGAGGGACGAGCCGTCGATCATGACCGACGTGTAGCCCCCTTCGATCGCAGCGATGACGCTCTCCATGTTCCGTCCATGGTCCAGGTGGAGGGCTACGGGGATGGGGCTCTTTTCCGCATGCTCGATCACCGCGTTGGCAATGTTCCGAGCCCCGATGATCTTGTCCTCGATGGTGGCGTTCATGAAGTCGGTGCGTCCGCCCATGAATCCGTTGGCGAGGTCTGCACCCTGGAGGATTGCAGGTGAGCGCAGCATCGCGTGGACGTCGATCACAGCCTGTGCCTGTGCAACTGCGTTGACGTTGAATGCACCCTGTGCATACGAAAGCCTATCTGTGGCGTCCAGGATGGGACGCATGGGTACTAATGGCATTGGTTGCTCCTTGTGTAGACCGCAGTGCCTCTCACGTAGACCTGCATGATCTCTAGATCCTTGTTCAGTATGATGAAGTCGGCATCCTTGCCGATCTCAATGCTTCCTTTCGTCTCGAATAACCCGATGCAGCGTGCTGGATTCTCCGTCAACAGCGGGATGCTCCGCTCCAGGCTGCCTGTGTAGGAGACAAGGTTGCGCAGCGCCTGGATGGTGGTCAGCGTCGAGCCTGCACGCACACCGCTGGCAAGCTTGGCGTCTCCGTCTACGACGAACACCTCGTTGACTCCCAGCTGGTACTGCCCGTCGGGCAATCCCGCGGCCATGATGGAGTCTGTGACGGCAACGACCTTGTCGTCGCCGCTGCACGCCAGCATCAGGCGGACGGTCGCCGGGTGGAGGTGACGGCCGTCACAGATTGCCTCTGCAAAGATCCGCTGCTCCAAGATGGCTCCGCTGATCGCCGGCTCATGCATGTGGAACAGCTTCATGGCGTTGAACGTATGGGTCCCGGCGGTTGCTCCTGCCGCTATCGCGGCACACGCTGTCTCATAGGTCGCCGCGCTGTGGCCGATGGAGACGGCAACCTGTCCATGTACTGCCTGTATGAACTCCATGGCTCCTGGCAGCTCTGGTGCAATGGTGATGTACCGCACCGTGTTCCCACTTGCCTGCTGGTAGCTTTCGAACAACGGCAGGGAGGGCAACTGCAGCAGTTCCTGCGGCATTGCCCCCTTGTACTCGGTGCTGATGAACGGCCCTTCGAGGTGGATGCCCACCAACTGTGCTCCATCAGAACCTCTTCCGACATGCTTGCCCAGCAAGCGGACCAGCGAGAGCGTCTGCTCCTGGGTGTCGGTGAGGACCGATGTAAGGAACGAGGTGGTTCCCTGGCTGGCGAAGAAGGCCTGCAAGATAGCCAGCGACTGTTCGTCGATGTGGTTGATATCCACCCCGTCTCCCCCATGGGTATGGATGTCAATGAAGCCGGGGATGATATAGGCCCCTGCTTCACCGACAACCGGTCCGTGGGAAGCTGCAGTGAAACGACCATCCTCGACACCCAGCTCCATTGCGTGGAACTGGTGGTCAGGACCGTAGATGTTTCCGGCCAAGCGCATTAGAAGGGGACCCTTGCTGCATTTGCGTTGGAGAGGATGATGCTGTTGGGATGGTCCTGCAGCAAGGTCACGGGGAAGTGTCCGCTGGGAACATCGAAGATAGCTTGGCGGAGGACCGCACGGTGCCAGTCACGGAAGACTCCCAATACAATCTGCTTGGAGCGGAGGATCTCACGCATCCCGATCGTCACTGCATGGGTGGGCATTGCGTCTATGGCACCCCCCTTGTCGCCGATGGCATTGGCAGTGCGTGTCTCCTTGCTGAGGGCAATGACGCGCGTGCAACGGATGGCGAACTCCTGAGCGTCGACATCCTCTGACTCATTGAAGGCGAGGTGCCCGTTGATGCCGATTCCCCCGACGCACAAGTCCACATGGCCGTAGGTGTCGATGACATCCATGATATGGCCTGGGTTGTTGGGATCGGGGAAGATCCTGTTCTCCGGCTTGACGTTGAGATGCTGGGGAATCTGTGAATAGACATTCCGTTCCATGAAGCCCCTGAATGAGAGTGGGTCGGAGGTCTGGACCCACTGTAGGTCTGCTCCAAGGTATTCATCCATGTTGATGAACACACACTTGCTCAGGTCGAGGTTGCGTTCCCTCACTAGCCTGACGAAGATTGGGTATTGGCCAACGGGGCCAACGGGACAGATCATCACCGTCGGAAGACCCTTGGCGTTGTTCTCCTGGATGCAGGTGACCATGCGAAGTGCTATCTCGTAGAAAACTTCCCCGCTGTCGCCTAGGACTGCTACGGGAATCTTGCCGGAGTCCAGCATGTTGGCCGGTGTCTGAAAGTCGAGTATGTTCATCTGTTGTGCTCCTTGCCGACGAATGAAATGAATGATCCCAGGTGGTCTCCCACCAGGGGTTTGACATAGTCCAGGAATGGTTGTGTGACATCATATGATGCAGGGTCATAGAACTCCTTGGGCATGGTCTTGGCCTGCAGCACCGAGTCGTCGATGGGTACCATCGAGACGGTGGAATTGTAGCTGTTCCCTTCACGGCATGCTGCAATGGAGCTCATCATGGCCGTTGCCCCTTCGGCAAGTGCCTTGACGGTGGCAGCCCCGCAGTCCCGTGCCTCGTGCCTGTCGATCTCGCTTGCCCAGACGCTTGATGCGCGTCCCAGGAGCCCTGGCTTCTCGCTGCGTGCCTTGATTCCCAGTTTCTTGGTGACCAGCGTGGCAAGGTGCGCCGAGACATCCCCGAAGTAGACGCTGCGTCCCACTTGGAACACCGGCTCGACGATCGGGGTCCCGTCTGCATGGCGCAACCCCTCGCTTGCAACCACGATGACACCACCAAACGAATCATGGTGGGCAGTCACCGCCGAGAGGAACTGCTCCTCGTCAAATGCAACTTCGGGCAGCATGATCATCTGTGGGCCGGTGCCTGCACCTTGGCGTGCCAGTGCGCTGGCTGCCGTGATCCAGCCTGCATCACGTCCAAAGGACTCGATGACTACCACGTGGATGGGCAGTCCCTGCACATCCTGCCATGCCTCGCGGACACTTCCCGCGAGATAGCGGGCAGCCGACCCGTACCCCGGGCTGTGGTCTGTCCCGCTGAGATCGTTGTCCATGGTCTTGGGGATGCCGCATACGTTGATGCCCAGGCGTTGCGCACTGCGGCTGAAGCGCAGGCAGGTGTCCATGGTCCCGTTGCCACCGTTCATTGCCACGGCAGTGATCCCATGCTCCTTGCAGATCTTGGCCATGGTGTCGAAGTCCTCTGGCTCCAGGTGGTCACGCCCGGTGCCGATGGCAGATCCGGGTGTCTTGGCAAGCACCTGCAGCTGTTGCGGGGCAAGCCCATCCAGGCTGACGAACTCCTGGGACAGCAGGCCACCCGTTCCAAAGCGTGCGCCAAGGACCGAGGAGAAGGATTGCTGGCCTTGGGCGATTGCCCCGGCCAGCGATGCGTTGATCACGGCGGTGGGTCCACCGCCATGTACTATGAGTAGTTTACCGTTCATGTGATACCTCGCAAGTACTTTCCCGCTTCTCAAGACGGAAGGGGATGGACATTTCCAGATTGTAGGACCGTGGGTGGCCAAGCCTGTCCAGGAGGATCTGCACCGCATGGCGGCCCAGCTCGCTCTTGGGAACGTGGATCGTTGTGATCGATGGGCTGACGAACGCCGAGCTCTCAATGTCGTCAAAGCCTACGATTGAGATGTCATGGGGTACGCGCAGGCCCTGTTTGGTCACCGCTCTCAGCACTCCCAGCGCAGTGGTGTCGTTTCCTACGACTATGGCGGTGGGATAGGGTTGCTCCTGCAGCAGCTTTGTCGCCGCTGCATGGCCACCAGCGCTGGTCAGCACGGCGTTGCATATCCAGTGCTTGTGGGCAGTGAGACCTTGTGCGGCAAGCTCGTCCGCATACCCATGGTACCTGTATTCGTTGTATTCGCTCTTGCCTTGGTCGACAGGGCCTATGAATGCAATCTTGCTATGACCCAGTTCCACCAAGTATTTGACAGCGGCACGCTCGCCTGCATATGCGTCGCATACCACCTCATCCATGCCACCCATGCGGTTGAGGCCGGCATAGACTAGGTTGGGGACACTTTCCTTGAGGAATGAAATGGTCTCCAAGCTGGTGCGCCCCAGGACCACGGCTCCATCAAGCTTGCTGTTGAGCAACGCGGTGCGGAAGTCGAACTCCGTGATGTTGAAGGTATAGAAGTTGATCTTGCAGATATTGGAGAAGGCTGTGATCTCCTTCTGGATCCCATCCATCAGGGTGGAGAAGAACGGTGAGACGAAGCTCTCGTAGCCGGAGGTGAACACGCACCCGATGTTGTAGGTATCCAGCTTGCGCTGGGATGTGGCGAACAGCTTCTTGTCGAAGAACCCCATCTCATTGGCAGCGCGCAGCACCAAGTTTGCCGTTTCCCCTTTGACCTTGCGCTTTCCGTCTTGGTTGAGGATTCGTGAGACTGTCGATATTGATACCCCGCAGTGCAGGGCAATGTCCTTCATTGTTACGTCCATGGCCTGAGTATAGCAGGAGGAGCAGGAAAGAGGACAATGATTGCATATGAAAATGCAATAGTTCGCACAGATTATGAGAATATTATCCAAATATTTGGATAAGAGAGTATGAAATATCAATTGGATATGGTGACAGAATCCTTATTTTGTCAGGGGCCTGATACCGATGTGACCTTCCCAGTTGGCCTTCTTGTAGTAGATGAACATGGCGATGGCGCAGACTATCCAGCCAGCTGGGTAGCCGAACGCAATGGCTATGATCGAGTCGGAGAACCGGGAGACGATGAACAGGTAGATCTGGCGGAACACGACGAATGAGCCGAGCATGATCAGCATCGGTGTCTTTGCATTGCCCACGCCCCTGAGCACTCCGGCAAATATCTGGGTGAAGCAGCTGAGGATGCTGATCGGGGTGAGCAGCCTGAGGAACAGGGTGCCGTAGTAGATGACCCCTGCATCCTTGTTGAACAGCGATACGGCTTGTGGGGCAAATATGAACAGCACCGCGGAGATCACGGTGTTGAATCCAATGGAGATGAACATGGAGGTCCTGATCCCAGTGTGTATCCGCTGCTTCTCTCCTGCTCCCGCGTTCTGCCCAACGAACGTGGTGATGGAAGTTCCGATGCTCTGCCGGGGGAGCATGAGGAAGGAGTCCAGACGGTTGTAGGTTCCCCAACCTGCGGTGCAGGCTGCACCGAACTGGTTGATGTAGGACTGGACGAATACGTTGGAGAATGCCGTGATCGCCATCTGCAGCCCTGCTGGGATACCGATGGTCATGATCTCCTTGGCGCTGGGTCTGTCTATCTTCATGTGCTTGAGCGATACCTTGTAGCACTCTTCGGTGCGGAAGAGGAGGATTGCAAGCAGGATGTCGCTGATGAGCTGGGCAATGATCGTCGCATAGGCTACGCCGGCAACCCCCATCTTGAACACCACGACGAACAAGAGGTCCAGGATGATGTTGAGGATCGAGGTGATGATCAGGAACTGCAGTGGGTGGCGGGAGTCTCCCACTGCACGCAGGATGCCCGCCCCCATGTTGTAGAAGGTGAGGGTCAATATCCCTGCAAAGTAGATCTGCATGTAGGTGACGGCGTCCTTGAGCACCTCCGGAGGTGTCTGCATCAGGCGTAGGAGCCCTGGTGATGCCCAGATCCCGATGCCTGTCAGGGCTATTCCGATGAGGAATGTCATGAGGATCGAGGTGTGGATTGCCTTGGTCAGCCCCTCCTTGGAAGCGGCTCCGAACTGGTGTGATATCAGGACGCTGGCGCCTGTGGAGAGACCGGCGAAGAATCCGATCAGCGTGTTGATCGCAGGGCTGACCGATGAGATGGCCCCCAAGGCGTAGACACCTACGAAGTTGCCTACGACAATGCTGTCCACGGTGCTGTACAGCTGCTGGAAGATATTTCCGGCAAGCAGGGGCATGGCGAAGATGATGATCTCTTTCCAGATGACCCCTTTGGTCATGTCCATGGTATGGGTGTGCTTCATACGCCTTCTATCCAAGTATTCCCAGAGATGCCGAAACTGTAGCTGAAGAAGGAATATGGCGGGTGAACGCCAAGAGAATTGGGAGCAACAGGAGCAACGGGACTTTCAGTATACGCCAACATTGGTGGATGCGGAATAGGAGATGTTTGAGATATTGTCATCGATTGTGTGGGCATGGGACCAGTATATGGCAGATACCGCAATACACATGGTGAATGAATCCATAGAGGGTGAAATACCAAATATGCAAAAAGAAATCATCCAACAATTTGGATATAAACTTGGAACAAGTTGCAATCTTGGGCCGGTATTGCATGTTTCGCTCTTGTGGTTTTATCACAACGATGGTACTGATGGATTGATGAAGGAGTACCCCATGCTCAGATATGACAATGCATTGGCTACGGATTGGCTTGACACAGAGAGCTATGAGAATTGGATCAGGAAGGCGGAGGAATCACGCCAGCTCCTGTTTGCAGATAGAATGGATCGCGACTGCTGCGGGTGGGTGGAACCCACCGCTTGGCCCCAGATAGAGGCATTGGCCCAGAAGGTGCGCAACCAAAGCGATGTGTTCGTGGTCATCGGCATCGGTGGGTCGAACCAATGCACCCGTGCCATGGTGGATGCTCTTCGCGACAGCACCAGCGGCCCCGAATTGATCTTTGCAGGCGATACGCTCAGCGGTTGCGAGATGGCACGCGTGCTCAAGTACCTCGAGGGAAAGCGTTTCAGCATCAACTGCATCGCCAAGAACTTCAGTACGCTGGAACCCGGAAGTCATTTCAGGATGATCCGCAAGCTGATGGAGAGCCAGTGGGATGCCAAAGAGGTCGCCGACAGGATCACCGTGACGGGCACCATCGGTTCCCACTTGGAAGCATTGGCCAAGGAACATGGCTGGGCATTCCTCCCATTCCCACTGGAAGTAGGTGGCAGGTACACAGCCTGTACCCCTGTATCATTGTTCCCCATGGCTGTCGCCGGTCTTGATACGAAGGCGTATGTCCAAGGGATGCAGCACATGCATGACGTATTGGCGTCATCCACAGGAAGCGACAACCTTGCAGTACGCTATGCTGCAACGCGCCAGAGCCTGAATGAGAAAGGGTTCCATGTGGAAGTGCTTGCCACGTTCGAACCGAGGCTCGATCGTGTTGGCAAGTGGTGGAGACAGCTGTTTGGCGAGAGCGAAGGCAAGAAGCTCAGCGGGATATTCCCGACGATAGCCTCCTACTCCGAGGACCTCCACTCCCTTGGGCAATACATGCAGGATGGGATGCGTATCCTGCAGGAAACGTATATCAGCGTGACAAACCCCGGCCCGGTATTGACCATCCCTGCCGACGACAACTGCAACGATGAGTTCTCCTATCTGGATGGGAAGGACTTCCATGAAGTCAACGCGGTGGCACAGCAGGCAACCCTTGCTGCACACCATAGCGGTGGGGTCCCACAGCAGGTGTTCACGATCGAGCAGTGTGACGAACGCAGCATGGGTGAGCTCCTGTATGCATTCATGGTCTCTTGTGCACTCTCTGCCCATGCTTCTGGGATCAACCCGTTTGACCAGGAGGGAGTGGAGGACTACAAGCGCAACATGTTCAGGGGACTGGGAAAATAAGACAACTCTTCAACAAATACCCACTGTGTTGGAATTGAAGGGTTCCACATAATAAAACAGCCTGCCCCGGAAAGAGGCAGGCTGTTTTTGATAATCGATTGAACTACGCGATCATGAACGGGACGACTGCAAGCAGGACGCCCGCTGCGACTGCGGAACCAAGGACACCGGCTACGTTCGGGCCCATGGCATGCATCAGCAGGAAGTTCTGAGGGTCGGCTTCCTGACCGATCTTGCTCGATACACGTGCTGCCATCGGGACTGCCGAGACACCTGCGCTTCCGATCAACGGGTTGACCGGGTGCTTGGGTGAGAGCTTGTTCATCAGCTTTGCGATGAGCACGCCCATGGCGGTACCGATTGCGAATGCGATCATTCCCAGGAACAGGATTCCGAGGGTGTTGAGGTTGAGGAACTTGTCCGCTGCCATCTTGGAACCAACGGCCAGGCCGAGGAAGATGGTGACGATGTTCATCAAAGCATTCTGCATGGTGTCGGACAGACGGTTGGTCACTCCACATTCCTTGGCCAGGTTACCGAACATCAGTGCGCCGATGAGCGGGGTGGCGGAGGGAAGCAGCAGTGCACACAACGTGATGACCGCGATCGGGAAGACGATGCGTTCGGTCTTGGTGACCGGGCGAAGCTGTTCCATCCTGATCAAACGCTCTTCCTTGGTGGTCAGTGCACGCATGATGGGGGGCTGGATGATTGGAACCAGTGCCATGTATGAGTACGCTGCAACCGCGATCGCTCCAAGCAAGTCAGGGGCAAGACGGCTGGTGACATAGATTGCCGTGGGGCCGTCAGCACCACCGATGATGCCGATGGAGGCAGCAGCAGGAAGGTCGAAGTTGATTCCAGGGATGAAGCTGATCACCAGGGCGCCAAGCAGGGCCACGAAGATACCAAACTGTGCGGCAGCGCCGAGCAGCAGGGTCTTCGGGTTTGCAATGAGGGGACCGAAGTCGGTCATTGCGCCAACACCCATGAAGATCAGGATCGGGAACAAGCCAGTCTCGATACCTGCATTGTACAGGATCTGGATGAATCCAGGAGCACCCGTGAGCGGGTCATAGCCAGAGGAATATCCGAAGGGGATGTTCGCAAGGATACAACCGACACCAATCGTCACCAGCAAGAGGGGCTCGAAGCCCTTCTTGATGGCAAGATACAGGAGTACGAATCCCACAAGGATCATCAGGGCGTTGCCCCAGCCACCAGACTGGAGGAACCCCATGATACCTGTGGTATTCCACAGTGATGATAAAGAAGAACCTATCATAGTCTCTTAGCTCCTTAGCCAATCACGACGAGGGCGTCGTCGGTGTTCATCTGCTGACCCTGGGTCACACAGATCTGGGTGACGGTACCTGCAACGGGAGCATAGATCTCGTTCTCCATCTTCATGGCTTCCATGACCAGCAGAGCCTGGTTCAGCTTGACGACATCGCCAACCTTGACATCGAGGCGCAGGATCAAGCCCGGCATCGGAGCCTTGACGGTGGTGCCACCGGCAGGAGCTGCAACAGGAGCGGCTGCGACAGGTGCAGCTGTAGGAGCAGCGACAGGTGCGGCAACGGGAGCTGCTGCGGAAGAGCCGAGAGTCACCAGCAGGTCACCAGTGTTCATCTGCTGACCCTGAGTCACTGCGATGGCCTGGACCACGCCGTCACACGGTGCATAGATCTCGTTCTCCATCTTCATGGCTTCCATGACCAATAGGGGCTGGTTCTTCTTGACCTTGTCGCCAACCTTGACGTCGAGGCGCAGGATGAGGCCCGGCATCGGAGCATTCACATTCTCGCTGGAGGTAGGGCCTGCTGCAGGAACTGCAACGGGAGCGGAGACCACGGTCATGCCGTCCTTGACGGAGATGGGGTAGGTTACGCCGTTGACGGTAGCCTTGTCAGCATCAAGCTTGACGCCGTAGGTGTTGCCATTGACGGTGACGGTGTATTCACCCTTCTTCTTGGCCTCTTCAGCTGCAGGATCGTTCTTCCTGATACCGTTGACCTGGGCTTTGCCAGTCAGGTACAGGATACCCTTTTCCTTACAGGAAGCTGCAATGAAGATATTCTCGTCGGTCACCGGAACACCGGCATCCTCGAGCATCTTGATCGCTGCCTTGCGGCCTTTCTTTGCATCAGCGTCGTTGATGTCGACGACCTTCTTGGTGGTCGGCTCGAGCTTCAGCTGCTCAGCGGCTGCCTTGACAACTTCCGGATCGGGAGCAATCGGGGTCTTGCCGAAGTAGCCGAGGACCATCTTGCCATAGCCTTCTGCAATCTTCTTCCACTTGCCGAACATGACGTTGTTGAAAGCCTGCTGGAAGTAGAACTGGGAGACTGGGGTAACGGAGGTTCCGAAACCGCCCTTCTCGACTGTCTCGCCCATTGCTTCGACGATCTCAGGATATCTGTCCATGAGGCCGTTGTCGCGCAGCATCTGGGTGTTTGCAGTCAGAGCGCCGCCGGGGAGGGGGAAGAATGGGATGTTGGGGTTGACCATGGTGGCTTCGGGTGGGAGGAAGTAATCCTTCATGCATTCCTCGAAGACACGTTCTGCTTCCTGGACTTTCTTGATGTCGATGTCCAGGGTGTAGTCGGTGCCGCGAAGTGCGTGCCACATGGTGATGATGTCGGGCTGGCAGGTACCACCGGAAGCGGGGCTCATGGAGAGGTCCACCTGGTTGGCGCCGGCGTCGAGGGCCATCATGTACTGCTGGATTGAAACGCCAGCGGTCTCATGGGAGTGGAACACTATGTTCATGTCCGGTCCGAGGAGCTTGCGTGCGCGCTTGATCGTCTCGTGGACGACTGAGGGGGTGGAGGTACCAGAGGCATCCTTGAAACAGACGGACTCGAAGGGGATGTCCGCGTCGAGGATCTGGCGGAGGACACTTTCGTAGAAGTCGGGATCATGGGCACCCTTTGCATTGGGAGGAAGGGCCATCATGGTGACGGTCACTTCATGGCGCAGGCCAGCGTCATGGATTGCACGGCCGCTGTCGACGAGGTTGTTGACGTCGTTCAATGCATCGAAGTTGCGGATGGTGGAGATGCCATGCTTGGCAAACATCTCGGCATGCAGCTTGATGATGTCGCGGGGCTGGGAGTCCAGGCCAACGACGTTGACGCCGCGGGAGAGGGTCTGCAGGTCTGCATCGGGTCCTGCTACCTTGCGGAACTCGTCCATCATCTGGAACGCATCTTCATTGCTGTAGAAGTAGAGGGACTGGAAGCGTGCGCCACCACCGGCCTCGAAATGGTTGATGCCGGCTTCACGAGCTGCAGCTACTGCAGGCATGAAGTCCTTGGTAAATACACGGGCGCCGTAGACTGACTGGAAACCGTCACGAAACGCCGTGCACATGAATTTGACTTTCTTCATTGAATTCCTCCGAAGTTACTTTTTCGATTTCGCGACGGCTGCGACGATTGCAGCTGCGATCTCAGCGTCCACAGTCTGGGACGCGGCGGGTACGGCTGCTACTGCAGCGGGTGCAGGTGCCGCAACGGGCTTTGCCGGTGTAGTTTTTCGTACGATCGCGGACAATGCCTTGATGACGTAGACCAGTATCACCAGGAAAAGAAATACGGTGCCCATACCAATGAGCATGAGGATCAGCCCATTGCTCAGCTGGTGCAGGAGTACTTCTTTGGGTAGTTGTGCTAGTATTCCCATACAAACTCCTTTCTCTATTCAAACGGCATACTGCCATCTAGAAAACATTCCAACCAACTATATAGATAATCAAATATCATTTCAAGCTGAAACAAGCGAAAAACAAGGGTTCATGGATGGTTGTTTCCACTTGCGGAAAAAATTAGGGCATAGACAATTACTTGTGGCTGGGACGGCAGGATTCCCCACTTGGGAAAGTCGGCGCCCAAACCAGTCCCCCTTGCAAGTTTGGATGCTAAGGCGTATCTTGAACCGGAGAACAAACAGCTTGCCCGCGGGCAGGAGGAGAAGATAGGGATGAGCGAAGGCCCAGATTTTGAGGCACAGATTGCACAGGATAAGAAAATTCGGTCAAACATGGACAAGATTGGCCGCAAGATCATGATCATGAGCGGCAAGGGTGG
>CAYXIH010000018.1:0-35462 GCA_964465155.1 uncultured Sphaerochaeta sp. | reverse complement strand
AAGAGACAACTGTCCTGGCTGACCAGAAGACACCCGTACATATCAAGGCCCGGCTTGAGAACTGGCAAGGAAAACCGGTAAAGGTCCATTACCTGCAGGTGGGGACGCCTGGGAACCATTAGGGATGGCTACTGTTTTGCACTCGGATACTGAAGGAGACACAGCAATGAACCAAAACAGCTTGGAGACAACTGAAGTTCTGACCCCAGCACCCAAAAGTGGTGCCTTGTCCCTGTACATGGACAAAGACTGTACCATACAAGGGGGGACTGAAGGGTTTTTCCACCTCATTGGCTACAGCAAGCATGCTCTGAGCGCGCATTACGACAACAAGCTGGCATGTCTGTTCCCGTCCGAGGACCTTCGGAACATCCAAGGCTATTTCCGAAAATGCCTTGAGCAGCACCCGCAGGACATCCAATGGGAAGCCCGGGTTACAACGGGCAGCGGAGAGTTGCGCAACCTCTTGTTCAGCGGTTCCGCCACATACGCGGAGGGCCAGGGGACAGCGTATTGCGTCGCCTGCGACCTCACGCCTGCCAAGCACCTGCAGAAAGAGAATACGATATGCCGCAGGACCATACAGATCGCAGCTGAACAAGCGAACATGACCTTTTGGACCTACGACATTGCAAACAGGCGCATCATTCAGGAAGACTTTGTGAAGAAGATCTTCGGCCCTGGCCGCATTGTAGAGGACATCCCGCAATCACTTCCCGACAGAGGCCTCATCCATTCGGAGGACATTGCTACCGTACAGTCCATGTTCGAGGAGCTGCTTGCGGGAAAACCGACAGCGAAACGCCTTGTGCGGTGGATCAAGAACAACAGCGGGGAGATTTGGTGGGCAAAGCTTACCTGCACCACCCTCTTTGACGAATCAGGCAAGCCAATCGAGGCAATCGGGTCGGCAATAGATGTGACGGCCCAGGTAAAGCTGCAGCGGAAGTTCGAGACGCAAATGTCCTACAAGGACATAGTGCAGGAGAACAGCATCGCCACCTTCCGGCTGAACTTGACCACCAACCAGTGCACCACCGAACAAGTGGAGTTTGCCAGTAGTTCCAACGTCATTGAGAACGGTACGGTAGACGAGTTCTTCAGTTCTGTCTACGCACACATACCCGAAGCGACGCAGCGTGAGGCGTATGCATGCCTGTTCAACAGGGACCACTTGCTACAGAGCTTCGCAGCGGGAGAGACACATCTTGCGATGGAACACCGCCTCACTATCAGCACACAGCGCTCCGAATGGGTAGCCACCCATGTCAACCTCATGGGCAACCCTTCCACCGGGGACGTGGAAGCACTGCTGTACACCAGCAACATCCACCGCTCAAAGATGATGCAGCTCATGATGGAACACATTGTGGAGGCAGACTACGACTACATTGCCATGGTCGACATCAACGATGAGAGCCACCTGGATGTGATCAACGAGAAGCGGTCAGCCATATATCCCCCGATCGACCTTCGGACCTACACCCAGATCGTACAAGAGTTCGCCCGAAGGCAGATTGTGCCGGAGCAACAGGAGCAAGTCATCCGCGACAAGAGCCTTGGCAACCTCGTAGCCCAGCTCGAACACACCGACATCTATACCATGATCTACCAAGCCATGCAGCAGGACGGGAGCATCTCCCACAAACGGGCACGCTACTCGTACCTGGACAAAGAGGCAGGCCAGATAGTATTCAGCGTTACCGACATCACCCACGAGCTGGAGGCGGAACAGAAGAAGAGCGACTTGCTCAGCGCCGCATTGACGGCGGCAGAGCAGGCAAACTGTGCGAAGACCGACTTCCTCTCTCGGATGAGCCATGAGATCCGCACCCCGATGAACGCCATCATCGGCATGACCACCATCGCAGCGCAATCAATTGATGACATCGAGCAAGTGACCGATTGTCTGTCAAAGATAGGAATCTCGTCGAGGTTCCTCCTCTCCCTCATCAACGACATCCTGGACATGAGCCGCATCGAAAGCGGCAAGGTCCTGCTGAAGAACGAGAAGATCCCATTCCCCGAGCTGATCAGCTCGATCAACTCCATCTGCTACAACCAGGCCAAGCTCAAGGACGTGGACTACGAGTGCACCGTGGACAGTGCAGTTGAAGAAAGCTACCTGGGCGATGCGATGAAATTGCAGCAGGTGATCATCAACGTCCTCTCAAACGCCATCAAGTTCACCCCTCCCTCAGGCAGAGTGTCGCTGGACATCAAGCAACTGAAGAAAAACGACCGCAACGCCACGCTACGCTTCATCATCAACGATACCGGATGCGGCATCAGCGAAGAATTCATCCCCCATCTGTTCCAGCCCTTCTCGCAGGAGCACATGGGTGCGACAACCCTCTATGGTGGAACCGGCCTGGGCCTGGCCATCTGCAAGAACCTCGTGGACCTGATGGATGGCAAGATCGAGGTACGCAGCATCCTGGGCGTAGGGACGGAGTTCACCATCACCGTAAAGCTGGGAGTCACCGAGGATGCCAATGCCGGGTACCTGAAGAAATTGAGCTACAACCTCGACAAGCTCAACGCCCTGGTAGTGGACGATGATATCTCAGTCTGCCAATATACACAGCTGACCCTCAACGAGATTGGCATACAGGCCGATTGGGTGGACTCAGGTAGGAAGGCCATAGAGGAAGTCAGGCTCAAGTGGGATACCAGGCATTACTACGACCTGATCCTGCTGGACTGGAAGATGCCCGACATGGACGGCATCGAGACTGCACGTGAGATCCGCAAGATCGTAGGGCCGGAAGTGACCATCATCATCATGACAGCCTACGACTGGGCTTCCATCGAGCATGAGGCCAAGATGGCGGGGGTCAACCTGCTGATCAGCAAGCCGTTGTTCAAGTCCTCCCTGATTTCTGCCTTCCACAAGATCTTTCAGGAGAAGAAAGAGACCATCACCAAGGAAGAACAGCTGGAGTTCGATTTCACAGGGAAGAGGATCCTCTTAGTCGAGGACCACCCGCTGAACATCGAGGTAGCGAAGAGACTCCTGGAGCGGAAGGGATGTTCCGTCGAATGCGCCGAGAATGGACTGCGCGCCATTGAGATGATGGCACTCTCCTTCGAGGGGTACTACGACGCAATCTTGATGGACATCCGCATGCCAATCATGGATGGGCTGCAAGCCACCCAGGGCATCCGCAACCTCCACAAGAAGTATACCAAGAAGATACCGATCATCGCCATGACGGCAAACGCGTTCGACGATGACATCGACAAATCCAAGAAGGCCGGAATGAATGCCCATCTTTCCAAGCCCATCGACCCAATCCAGTTGTATTGCACCCTGCACCACTTCATCATGGAAGAAAACGAGGAACAGCTATGACCTGCGTTGACCTCTCCTTGCATGGGGTATTCGTTGCAGGCACAACGGATGCAATTCTCTTCCCGACCCCGACGCTTCACCGTCGGGATAGCTGGCCCAGGAGCAACATGCATGCTACAAAAGCACATTAACCATACGATATCATCATTCCTTGACGCATACATGACCCGCCGAAATTTGGAAGATACCCTGGCATTGCTGTCAGAGCATGCCAGTTGGATTGGCTGTGGCAACAACGAGAAAGCATTTGGCCATGAGCAGGTGAAGCGGATGCTGCACACCGACATGACAACGATGCCCAATCCAATCAACTGGAAGATGACCGAATACCACGAGCAGGTAGCAGGTCCTGGCATACTGGATATCTTCTTCGTCCTGCAGCTCACCGACCCAACCCAGGAGCATCAGCTATCGGACATGCGCGTCAGCTGTTCGTGCATCACCACCAACGGAACTACCACCATCCATTCCATCCACGCTTCGGTAGCCACGGACTTGCAGCATAGCACGATCTTCTTCCCCCTCTCACGCTCGGAGATCACGTTGCAGAATACCCTCCTGGACTCCCAGAAGGAGCTCAATACCCTCATGGAGACCGTCCAGGCAGGCATCGCGGTGCTCAAGTACCAAGAAGGGACCCTGATACCCCTGTACTTCAACCAAGGGCTCTGCAACCTGATGCATTCCACTGCCGAAGAAATCAATGAGATCTACCTCACCGACGCATTCAGGGGTGTCCACCCAGACGATGTCCAGCGGGTCAAGAATGCATTTGCCAGTTCGGTGCAGAACTTGACGAGGATGGTCGAGACATATCGCCTGCGCAACCATGCCGGCGAATACTCGCTGGTGAATGTCAACGCCATCCCTACCCCACGCGCCGATGGAAGCCTCTACTATTACGTGGTGTATACCGACATCACCACCGAGAGGAAGTTGCTCGAGGAAGCACGCATCCGTGAGCAGGCGATCAACATTGCAGTCGAGCAGACGGGCATCAACATCTGGGTATTGGACATCAGGGACCATGTGATCACCCAGACAGAGAGCAGCAGGATGCTCAGCAAGATTTCCCAAGGGGGAATCCTGCGGGATGTCCCAAGGAGTCTCTTCGAATCCGGATACATTGTCACAGAAGACATCCCCATCATGAACAGGATGTACGACGACATATTTGGTGGAGTTGCCCATTCAGAATGTACCGTACGCTGGAAGACCGACGATGCAGGGGGATTCATCTGGCTGAGAACATTCTACACCACAGTGTATGATGAGTCGGGAATACCAATACAAGCCATTGGTTCTGCATTGGACGTGACCGAACAGATACAGATGCAACAGAAATACCATGAGTTCGAGGCATACCAATACCTGATGCTCTCCGAATCTGTTGCGGCGTTCAAGGTGAACGTGACTCGCGATACAATCGAGGACGCCATACATTTGGACGATGGTATCTCCCAGCTGTCCCAAGCAACGAGCCTCACCCAGTTCAGCCAGCTATCGGCCAACAATATTGTTGACGAGGAACTGAAGATACAGTATGAACAGATGTTCTCATGCCAGAACATGCTCCATAGCTTTGCAGTTGGCCAGACACACCTTGAGATGGAGTGCCCCTATCGTTTCGGATCGGATACCTACCGGTGGATACGAATAGTGAGGAACCTCATGAAGAATCCCTCCACCGGGGACATCATCGGATTCACCTACGCCGTCGACATCCATGACGAGAAGATGCTGGGTGCAGTCGTTGAGCATATGCTCCAGCATGACTTCGACCGGGTGATCTGCATCGATGTCCCTACGAAGAAATTCCGGATATTGGAGCACCTGGACGATGGAGCCGCAGCATTCACCCAAGATTACAACAACTATGACGACACATTGTCGATGCAAGCAAAGCCATTCATCCACCCCGACGACTGGGAGACCTACACAGAAGGAATCAAGCTCAGCACGATAGAAGCGCATCTTTCCCAGCAGGATGCATACGAGCTGACGATCAGGGGCTTTCTCCCCTCTGGAGAGATGCGGTTCAAGAAGTACATGTTTTCCTACCTGGATGACAACCACACGACCATCTTGTTCTCACGCTCGGACATCACCCACACCGTGCAGGAGCAGGGCAAGATGAACCAACAGCTCAAGGATGCCCTGGCTGAGGCAAAACGGGCCAATGCCGCCAAGTCGGAATTCCTTTCCCGCATGAGCCATGACATGCGCACCCCGATGAATGGGATCATGGGTCTGACCCGCCTTGCCATGGAACTTCCTCATGCAACACTTGAAATGGCTGAATATCTTCATGGGATCAAAAGCTCCAGCCGGTACCTGATGAGCCTCATCAACGACGTGCTGGATATGAGCAAGATCGAGAGCAACAAGCTGATGCTGATGCCTCAGACATTCAAAGCACAGGAATTGGTGGATGACATCACCTTGGCAATACGGAACATGGCAAAGGAGAAGCACATTGCACTGAACCTGCAGCTGGTCAAAACCGACTTGGGGTATATCAGTGCCGACAGGGTCCGGCTACAGCAGATCTTCGTCAATATCCTCTCCAACGCAATCAAGTTCTCGCACGAGTGGGGGGAGATCGATTGGATGATCCAAAGGCTCTCTGCAGAGGGGGACATCCTCCACACCAAGATCACAATCCGTGACAACGGCATCGGGATGAGCAAGGAGTTCCTTCCCAAGCTGTTCGACCCATTCGAACAGGAACACATCGATGTCGGAACGGAATATGTAGGAACCGGGCTGGGAATGCCCATCGTACAGCAGTTGGTCCATGCGATGGGGGGAACCATCGAGGTCAGCAGCGAACAGGGCGTAGGGACACAAGTGGTCATCTACATGGACTTCAAGCAGGTACCCGACCCGACCGCAGTGCAGGAACCCAGCAAGCTTGACTGGTCAGGCATGCAGGGAAAGCATGTCCTGATCTGCGAGGACCACCCGATCAACATGCAGATCTCCTGCAAAATGCTGGAGAAACAAGGGGTGGTCGTAGCCCAAGCACGCAATGGTCAGGAAGGGTTGGTACGGTTTGAGGAATCGGCACCCTATGCATTCGATGCGGTCCTGATGGACATCCGCATGCCTGTGATGGACGGTATCGAAACCACACGCGCGATCAGGAGCCTCAACCGCCCAGATGCCCAGACCGTCCCCATTGTCGCAATGACAGCCAATGCCTATGAATCCGACCGGCAACAGGCACTGCAAGCTGGCATGAACGCCCACCTTGCAAAACCAATAGAACCAGAGCTGTTGTACAAGACCCTTGCTTCTTTCTGGTTCCCCGGAGAAACACCATGAACTCAGTGTCAATGGAAAGCATCAAGTCGGTCATGGATCTCTCTCCTTGTGCCATGGGACTATTCCCTGTCCATGGGACAACGACGGTGAGCTATGTCAACGAAAAGTACCTGCAGCTCATTGGCTATACACACGAGCAATTCGCTGACATTGACGACTACCTCGCGCAACTCCTGCATCCCCAGGACTGGGAATCAATGAATCATCTGAGGGAACAGGTACAGTCCAATCTCCCCATTGCCGACATTGAGTTTTGCATCTACAACAAGCAAGGTGAGCTCAGGTGGATCAAGATGCAGTCTGCAGCAATACACGTGGACACCCAGCAGATGACATTCGCAAGCTTTGTGGATGTATCGCAGGAACACCAAGAGCAAGAGGAGATCAGCTACCAGGAGGAACGGCACCGGCTGGTTGTGGAACAGACTGGGGCAACGGTGTTTGAGTGGAACAAGCATACTGGGAACTTCCAAAGCTCCCCTTCCTTTGAAGCATATGAACTGAGTACGCTCTCACCCCAGGACATCAGGAACAATACCGGCTCATTGGATACTGTTTTCCCAGAGGATATCCCTGCCCTGTTGCGGTTCTTTGCCGATACCAAGACGGGACTTGAGCAGACACAGGTGGTCCTGAGGCTCAAGATGCGCGACGGCTCCTTCCGGTGGAGCAAGATGATTGGAATTTTCAAAGCCGACAGGATCATCGGGATCATCATCGACCTCCAGGAGGAACGCCAGAAGAACGACATGCTTTCAACGGTCCTCAATGCGATTCCCGGAGGCGTAGGATTGTATCGGATGGCCCAGCATGTCACCCCAATCTATGTGAATCAACGCCTCGCATCCCTGTTTGACATGACCCATGATGAGTATCTTACAACCTTTGCCAACAATACCAACTTCCTGATGCAACCAGAAGAGTATCCACAAGTCGTCGATGAGCTGCTTCATGCACAGCGGGAACACCGCCAGGCCCTCTGCAATTTCCATGTATCGCTCAAGGATGGCGGATACCGCTGGCTCCAGCTGTCCGGCGACTGGCTTCCTGACAAGCTGGAACAACCGATATTGTGTGCCGTATTCACAGACGTCACCCAAGTCGTTGAATCGGAGCAGGCGCTGAAGACCAACGAGATGAAGTACCAGCTGGCAGTCAAGGTGGCGGGAATCAACATCTGGGAATACGACATCGCCAACGATGTCATGCACCTGATCAACAGTTGCCCCAGGATCGATGTATCTGTCAGTACGATCGCGGACTATGTACCGACGATGCTTCACAAGGGGTATATCCGACACGACAGCATTGAGGACTTCCAACAAGTCCACCAGCGCCTGAGAGCCGGAGAAAAGGACGTATCGGCAGACCTGTGGTACCAGACATCCGACGGACTCGGTTTTTGGTGCGTACATATCATGTACTTCACTGTCTTTGATGAGAATGGGAAACCAGTCAAGGCATTCGGCGTAGGAAGGGACATCACCCGGGAGAAAGAGACCGAGCAAAGATATCTGCATGAAATAGCATATCGGCAGGTAATGCAGACGTCGACAATGACTTCGATGAACATCAACTTGACCAAGAACAAGCTGGTTGAGTTCCAAAGCAGGTTTGAAGAGATAGATGCAGGGCTGAGACGTGCCAAGACAGGTCAGGAAGCATTGGATTCCCAGCTGATGAACATCCACAACAAGCAAATGATCCATGAGTACCAACGGATCTTTGGCGTCAAGCAGTTGCTGGACGCGTTCTCCATGGGAAAGACTTCCTCTTCCTTGGAACTGGTCCAGACGCTTGGTGGGAAAGCCTATTGGTCCGTGCTCAATGTGTACATGATGAACAAGCCCGATACCAACGACATCATTGCCTTCATGTATGCAACCGACATCACGAGCGAGAAGGTCATGCAGGATGTCATGGACACGATCGTACGCTCCGACTACGACTATCTGGTGGTGGTGGATGCAATCCGCAATTCCGCACAGCGATATAGCCAGAAGAGCCTGAACAAGCGGTATCCGGAATACAGCAACGACTTCGAGAAGACAACGCGGACGTTCATACAAAAGAATGTCTGCGCAGAAGATGTCAAAGGGGTCCTGCAGGAATTCACACTGTCCAATATCCTTGCCCAGCTAGACGCCCATGGAACCTACAGCATCTTCTTCTCCATGAAGGATGAAAAAGGGGAGGTCCATCGCAAGCAGCTGCGTTTCACCTACATGGACCAGGAGTACAAGGTATTCCTCATGACGAGGACAGACATCACGTCAGTCTTCCAAGAGAAGGAAGAACAGAACGAGAGGCTGGAGCAAGCCCTCACCCTTGCCAAGCGGGCAAATGCAACCAAGTCCGAGTTCCTCTCCCGCATGAGCCATGAGATACGGACACCAATGAACGCCATCATAGGCATGGCTGAGATAGCTTCAACGCGTATCAATGATGCTGCATTCGTCATGGACTGCATCCGAAAATCCCAGGAGGCGTCACGCTACCTGCTGAGCCTCATCAACGACGTACTGGACATGTCCCGCATCGAAAGTGGAAAAATCCAACTCTCATCGAAAAGCTTCTCGACCGCAGGCTTGTTGGATACGGTCAACACCATGATCCAAGGGCAGGCAGATCTTCAGAAGGTCTCATATTCCTTCCGGTGTGACCCTGCCGTCTCACAAGCGTTTGTCGGTGATGCAACCCGCATCCAGCAGATTCTCATCAACCTCCTTGGCAATGCGGTCAAGTTCACGCAACCCGGTGGTAGCGTTGAACTTTCCGTCTGGCAGACCCAAGGCAACGACACGACGGCAACCCTCCATTGCCAAGTATCCGACACAGGGGTAGGAATATCCCCGAACTACCTGCCACAGCTATTCGATGCCTTTACACAAGAACATGACCAGACAACATCACGCTTTGGAGGAAGTGGACTCGGTCTCTCCATTGCCCGGACACTGGCACGCCTGATGCACGGCGACATTACGGTACGCAGCGTCCTGGGAAGCGGGTCGGTATTCACAGTCACGCTACAACTTGAAAGTGCAGAATTGGAGACCACCATACAATCTTCTACCCAACCAGACACAAGTGCATTCATGTTCCCCAATGTGCGGGTATTGTTGTGCGAAGACCATCCGCTGAACACAATCGTGGCACAGAACCTGTTGGAGAACAGGGGAATTGCCGTCGTCCATGCAGAGAATGGACAGCAGGCTGTCACGCTGTTCAAGGAATCTGGCGTGGGAGAGTTTTCCGCCATCCTGATGGATATCCGCATGCCGGTGATGAACGGGCTTGCCGCGACCCGTGCGATCAGGGAACTTCCACGAGAAGATGCCCAGACCGTCCCCATCATTGCCATGACAGCGAATGCCTTTGAGGAAGACGTGGAGCAATCGCTGCACGCTGGCATGAATGCCCATCTCTCAAAGCCAATTGAACCAGAAACCCTGTTTGCGACGCTGCAAGCATGTCTGGGCACTACCAGGACTGATGAAACATGAGGTGCTACGGCTATCCCGCTGAACCACAGAAGATGTCCTGCGGCAATTGGAATGGAAGCAGATACTTTTGGGATGGATTTTCCCATCGCAACTGGTATACTACCCTCGGTGGGAATCTCATCCATCCTACCATTTCACAACCAGGAGATCTCATGGAACCGGGAGCAAGACACGAGGCATCCCTAGCCACGGACATACGGATCAAATTAGCTGCAGTATTGCTGTTCATGCTGCTATTGTTGCCAGCCCTCTTTGCATCAGAGTCCCCACGGGTACCCGTGAGGCTCGCCTTTGCTCCCAAGGAGGGGTGTTTCAGCCAGGATGCCAATGGGCAAGCAAGTGGCTATGGCTATGAGATCATGCAGAAGATGCTGGTCCTTGAGAACTGGAGCTACGAGTATGTGGGGACCGATCCAGGGAGAACTTTTGAAGATGGTCTGAACCAGCTACGAAACAATGAAGTCGACATCCTGGTATTTGCACGGAATACACCACAGCGTGAACAGGATTTCCTCTATTCGGAGCTCCCCATTGGACAAGATGCCCTCCTGATCGCAGTAAAGCAGGGAAACAATACCTATTCCATCAACAACTACCAACAATGGAATGGAATGCGTATCGGCTGGGCTAGGGACGAAGAGGCACTGATCCAGTTCGATGCATATGCCCGCTCCCATGGTTTTTCCTACACCCATATTGAATTCACAGATACCGCGCTTCTTGAGCAGGCTCTCCAGGAAGGGACTATCGATGCAATGGTCACAGGCAACTTCCGAAAGATACAGGATGTATGGGTCTTGGACCAATGTGCCGAGGAGCCCTACTATATCCTGGTGAATTCCCAAAAGCCACAACTGCTGAGGCAAGTCAATGAAGCGCTTGCACAGATGGTTGAGGAAGATCCCAATTACCTGCTTGACCTCTACAAGGCCTACTATGATCCAAACGGGGAAAGCGCCATAGCGTACACCAAGGAAGAGATTGACTTCATCCAACGATGCAACCAAGAAGGGCGTGTGTTCACGGCCTTGATCAACCCAGACCGAAACCCCCTCTCCTACTACATGGATGGACAGGTCCATGGATTGCTCAAAGACATCTGCCAGCTGGTCTTCGATCGTTCAGGGCTGCAAGTCGAGTTCATGATCACGACAGACCGGGAACAATATGTGAACCAACTACCCAATGCAGATATTGTATGCGACTTTACAGGAAGCGTAGGGGCTACGGAGAAGAAAGGCTTCATCTTCGTGGACAGCTACTACAACAGCACCACGTCCATGTTGCGGCGCAAGGATTATGATGGGACGGGCAACCGGTGTGCCATTGTAGGAAATGCAGTGAGTAGTTGGCTCAAGGACAACCTCAAGGATGTACAGTTCGTCAGCTTCGACACTGTCGGCCAATGTATCCAAGCGGTGGTTGATGGTGATGCTGACTTCCTCTATTCATACACCCGTTGTGTACAGGAATGGGTCTATTCGGATATCACCAACTCATTGGTCGTCGTTGCCGACAACCACCAGAAGAACGATTTCTCAATAGGTATCCGCAAGGACTTGGATGCCATGCTCTCTTCCATCCTCCTCAAGAGCCTTGGGACACTCACGACAAACGACATCTCGGCAATAGCCGATTCCTACACCCACTACGAGAAGGGCAACCAATCCTTGCTCGCCATGATCTACGACCAGCCGCTCTATTTCATCGTCATGGTCCTCCTCTGTGCATTCCTCATTTTCGGTGGATTCATCCTCTATTTTGCAATCCGCCAAAGAAAACGTGCCGCAGTCACAAACAAGCAACTTCAGCAGGCTCTTGCAGATGCCGAGGTGGCTGACCGGGCGAGGATGGAATTCTTCTCTCGTGTCAGCCATGACATGCGGACTCCAATGAATGGAATCCTCGGAATGGCAGGATTGTGTGCCGGGGAAACAGATCCAGTGGTACTGCAGGACAATGTCAAGAAGATCCAGGAATCCGGGGAATACCTACTGGGGCTCATCAATGACATCCTGGACTTCCAGAAGATGGAAATCGGCAATGTACAGCTGCAGCCGGTGGTAATCTCCACGAAGAAATTGATTTCTGAGTGCGCCGACCTCATTGCCCAAAATGCAGCGGACAAGGGAGTTTCCTTCAGTATCGAAACCAAGAGCGCCGACTTGGAAAGCTACATCCTGGTGGATGCTGTCTGCATCAAGAAGCTGTTCATCAACTTGCTGTCCAATGCGGTCAAGTTCACACCTGCAGGAGGCTCGGTGACCATCGGTCTCGAAGTCATCAGCAGGGAAGACCATACGGTCCATGACCGGATAACAATCTCAGATACTGGTATCGGCATGAGCCCAGAATTCCTCAAGGACGGAATCTTCAAGCCGTTCTCACAGGAATACAATGAATTTACTGCCCATAATGAGGGAACGGGCCTCGGACTCTCCATTGCAAAGCAACTTGTCAACCTCTTGCATGCAACCATGCAGGTAGAGAGTACCCTGGGAGTTGGAACGACCTTTACCATAGATATTGACTTCCAGGTCGTCCAACCCGATCGGGCAATGGACGATGGGGCTACGAAAAAGCAGGAACTGCAAGCAACAATGAAACAGCTGCAGGGTATCCATGTGCTGTTGGTGGAAGACCAGCCGATCAATGCAATGATCACCACGAAGCTCTTGGAAAAAGCGGGGTGTTCCGTGACATGGGCAACAGATGGGAAACAGGCAGTCCAGGTGTTTGATGATTCACAGCCGGGCTCAATCGATCTCATCCTCATGGATATCCGCATGCCAGTCATGAATGGCCTGGATGCTGCCAAGGCGATCAGGGCACTCTGCCGCGAGGATGCTCAGACTACTCCAATCATTGCACTGACGGCAAATGCATATGCCAAGGATATCCAGAACTCCCTTGACGCAGGGATGAATGGGCATCTTGCCAAGCCAATAGATTCGCTACAGCTATACCGCACGATTGTTGGAGCAATCCAACACAACCGGCACTAGCAACACACGAAGCCTCCCAACATGCAGCTGGGAGGCTTCGTATTTGTCAGTTATTTATTCCAATATCCATATTGGTTTCCGGTTCCAACACAAACAATTCCGCTAGGGCCCACGTCTTCCTTGCAGAGTCATTTTTTGTAGTTGTATCATCGCATGTAATCCGACGAAATGTGCTGTGCCACCTGCAAGACCAATCTCACTTCTTGTTCTTGTATGCTTTTGAAAGCAAACAACATATGAAGCTAAAGCCAGACTTCTAATGGCAATGGAAGCATACCCTAAGATTTGAGATTCTATTGTATCTGCATAGGTCATTCCACGTACCTATCATTGTCTGAGATTCAAATTTCCTCCTGGTGTTGCATCTTTGACAAGGAATATTCCCCCTCCATGATTGCCGTACACCGCCCTTCCATGTAATATTGAGTCAGGGATTACCTGCAATATCGGTTATGGGGAGTCGTGTACATGAGAGTTCTAGTCTTTGGCCTTGGCGCACACGGAGGTGGATTCGCCGCCGCCGAGTATTTTCTCAACCGTGGTGATGAAGTGCGGGTCACGGACCTGCGCGGAAGCGACGCATTGGGAGAAGCCATTACCATCCTAGAACACCATGGGGCGGTATGCATTACCGGGGAGCACCGCAAGGAAGATTTCCTTTGGGCTGACCTCATCGTAAAGAACCCTGCCATTTCCCCAGACAATTCATATCTGCGTGACAACAAGGCTGTGATCACCGACTTCTCCTGGCTGTTTGCATCCCCATGGTGCGCCGAGACCAACATCATAGCAATCACAGGGACCAAAGGAAAAACCACCACGGCGGCAGCGGTCGCACACGTGCTCAATGCAACTGGTCAGGAAGCAGTCCAGTGTGGGAATATGGGCATCAGTGCGTTCACTATTCTTACAGATTGGGAGAAAAGGAAAGCACGCCACATGGCATTGCCCAAATACCTGGTATGCGAACTCTCATCCTGGCAAATCAGGGACCTCTATTCCACGCTCCGTGGGGAACTTCCCGATTTTTCTGTCGCTACCCTCACCAGCCTGTATGCTGACCATCAGAACTCCTACAAGGACATGGCGGCATACTACCAGGACAAGTTTGAACTATTTGGAAGCCATTGCAAGGAGATTCTCGTAAGCGATGAGCTGGTGGATGTCTTTCGCAAGAACCTTCCGCTCCCAGCAAAGAAAATCCATGGTATCCATCAGCTCTCTGGCCGTGTGATGTCCGATTCATCCCCGTTGCGGGCTGCCTACGGCATTTGCAAGTTGCTGGGCATGAAAGGAAAAGACATCCTCAAGGCCTTGGAGACATTCCATGGCGTCCCACACCGGCTGGAGCATGTGGGCATTGCAGGAAAGATCATGTTCATCAACGACTCCGCAGCTACAATTCCAGAGGCAGTGTTGTTCAGTTTCCAGAACTGCAGACCCGCCCCAGTACATCTCATCTGTGGTGGGACCGACAAGAACCTCGACGCCCATGGCATGCTGGATGCATTGAAGGAAGCGGCATCCCTCCATCTGTTGGATGGATCGTTCACCCGCAACAAGATCATCCCCCTGCTTGAGCAGGAGAAGATCCCCTATTGCGGACCATTCATCACCATGGATGAAGCAGTCGACTCTGCGTATGAAACGGCCACTTCCAACCCGCTGGCAAACAATGACAATGTGCAGATGATCATGCTATCGCCAGGGGCCGCCTCGTTTGAATACTTCAAGCATGAGTTCGACCGGGGTGACAAGTTCAGGACTCGTTCGATCCAGAAGATTGCAGACTTTGGCTCACAGGATGGCGGTGCAGACGATAGCGCATCCGCTCCCCATAGCTGAACATCCTCCAGGCAATAGGCCGGTAGACATAGTCGGTAGAGGGAGTGCGGTAATAGATGCTCCCCCCAAATGATTTCTTGAACAATTCCAACCCCCGCAGATGAGCACCACGGCCGTCGGGCCCTGGTATCCCATGCAGGTCATACACTGCACAACCGCTGTCGCACGCCCCGCGTATCGCAGTATCCTGCAGCACATACGAGGGGGTACTGTCTTCCAGACGCAGGGAAGCACCAAAGAGATAGACTGCACAAGGTGCCGACTCCAAGTTGATGCAACCTGCGACGATCCTCCCCTTGTGCCGGGCCAAGTACAACGTGCAACGGACATCCCC
This sequence comes from uncultured Sphaerochaeta sp., assembly GCA_964465155.1. Classification (GTDB taxonomy): domain Bacteria; phylum Spirochaetota; class Spirochaetia; order Sphaerochaetales; family Sphaerochaetaceae; genus Spiro-02. The sequence continues at coordinate 20,093 of CAYXIH010000018.1, read as the reverse complement.
AGCCAACTTCCCCGAGAATGCCAGCAACCTCCTCAGATAGTTTCCCGGCCTCACGGTGAATCCATCGCGCCTGGCCGTCTCAAGGTAGACGTCGTACCATGCATCAAAATCGCTCCTGCTGCCATTCCAAACCTCGACCTTGGTATGGGGACTACTCTTTCTGATATTTCTCCTAGCCCGCTCCCGATAGCCCCGTGCCACTGCGGCATACCCTCCTGTGAGGTCTATCCGTACAGTACCCTCAGGCTGCACGCTCTCTGCACAACTCTTGAACCGCCGGCCTTCCACCTTCAGCACATTGGGGTCCTCCGCTTCATCCCATGGGAGGTCATACCGTATCGCAAATACACCATGGGGCAGCCGCTTGCGCAGGTCCTTGGACAACTCCTTGAGGAAGTCGTTGCATGACATGGGGATCGAGAATACATCCGGACCAAAGGGGACATAGGCAAGACTCATACCCGGGGAGAACGTGCGGATGAGCACCAGCATGTGGGTACTCCATGCCTCATGTGAGTCATCGGCTGGATACGTGACGGAGAAAGCCATTGGCTTCCAGCCAGATGGCTTCTTGACAGCTGCCCAGAAGCTGCTTTGGAATGGCGTCTGGTCGCAGACTATTGTCTTGTAGTCGATCTCCTGAATCTCCAGTATGTTCGTACCCACCTCGGTGTTCCCCCACATATAATCTTCAATAAAACGAAAAGGGGCTCCCCGCCAAAGGAAAGCCCCACCCAGTCATTGGCTCCAGGAATTAGCCAACAGGACCGTTTGTATACTTCTTGGCAGTCAACCATGTTCCTTCATGTCCGATCTTCTTTCCATCGAGCATCACCACACCATCTACGGTGTTCATGGGCATTGCAAAGAAGTGGTCTGGCTTGACGTAGCACATCTCCCCTTCTGGTACAGCTTCCCCTTCCGGCTCCAATACAGTCCCAACCTCGAACTGAGGTGCAAAGAGTACTTCGCAAGTGGAGTGCTCAGGTGCATTGGGATCGCTGGAGGCAAGGAGCATCCCGCGGCTCTTGACTCCACGGAAGTTGGCTGGCTTGAGGTTGCTGACCAGGACAATGTTCTGGCCCAGGAGTTCCTCCGGCGTATAATATGGGACGATCGAGGAGACAATCGTACGGGGCTCTTCCTCTCCAGTATCCAATGTCAGGATATAGAGGATATCACCATTGGGGTGCTTCTCGACGTTGGTGATCTTGCTGACCTTCAGCATCACCCTGCGTGCGAACTGCTGTGCCATGGTCTCATCTGCTGCTGGTGTAGGTTGTTGTGCCATCTTCTTGGGTTCCTTCTTTGATTCTGTTGCTTGCTCAGCTTCCTTTGCGGCACGCTGGGCCTGTGATCCACTGTAACGCTCGCGCAATGCGTCGATGCGCTCGTCCTCCAGCTTGGAGAACAGGTAGTCGACCTCTCCGATCGAGTCGATGCCGGTGAACGTTGCAAGATTGTTCCACGTATGTCCTTCAGTGCCGAGCCATTTCATGAGCTTCGCTGAGGCTTCGGGCATATAGGGCTCGATCATGACACCCAGGTCATGGATCAGATAGACCAACGTCCGCAGCAATGAAGCAGCGGCATCGGGATTCTCAGTGCGCTGCTTCCAAGGTTCTCCGTCCTGGAAAGCCTTGTTGCCCATGGAGGAGAGGGCAAAGATCTGCCGCAATGCATCGCGTTCCTCGGCATGCTCAAGCAAGTCGGTGACCACAGCTTCCTGGGCAATGATATCCTTTGCCAGGTTTGCATCAATGCTCCCCTGTGGCAGCTTGCCGTCATAGAACCTGCGTACGAACGTAAGGGTGCGGTTGACGAGGTTGGAGAGATTGCCAATCAGCTCACCGTTGACCTTCTCCTGGAAATCCTTCCAGGTAAAGACTACGTCACTCTTCTCCGGACGGTTGTAGTACATATAGAAACGCCAGACATCGGCAGGGATGCCGGTGTCTTGTGCATCATTTCCGAAGATTCCAATACCATTGCTCTTGGAGAACTTGCCACCTTCGTAGTTGAGGTACTCGGTGCTGCTCATATGATGGAGCATGGTCCACTGCTCCCCAGAGGCCAACAACGTCGAGGGGAAGATGACCGTATGGAACGGGATATTGTCTTTCCCGATGAACTGGAACAAGTCCACGTCCTCAGGATTCTGCCACCAGCTCTTCCAGTCGGGGGTATAGCCAGCCGTTATGGAGATGTATCCGATCGGAGCATCGAACCAGACATAGAACACCTTGTCCTCGAAACCTTCCTTGGGGACAGGAATGCCCCACTTGAGGTCACGGGTGATACAGCGCTCCTTCAGGCCGTCACGAATCCAGGACTTGGTCACCTGTACTGCGTTCTTTGCCCAGAACCCTTCCACGCTGGCCTTGTCCATCCATGCCTCGAGCAGCGGGAGAGCCTTGGGAAGATTGAGGTAGAGGTGCTTGGTCTTGCGGGCTTCCGGACGGGTGCCGCATACCATGCATTTGGGTTCAATGAGTTCTGTGGGCTCCAGCAAAGTCTGGCAGGCGTCACATTGGTCACCACGGGCATTGGTGCTCCCGCAGTGAGGACAGGTTCCCTCAACGTACCGGTCAGCCAGGAAGCGCTTGCAGTTGGGACAATACAACTGCTCGATCTCACGTTCCTCGATATACCCAGCCGCATCCACTTCCTTGAAGATGGACTGCACGATCTGTGTCTGGATAGGATCGCTGGTTCGGCCAAAATGATCGAACTGGATGTTGAACCAGTCATATATTGCCTTGTGGATTACATGGTAATGGTCGCACAACTGGCGTGGGGTGACCCCTTCCTGCAGAGCACGGGTCTCGCTTGCGGTTCCATATTCATCGGTACCGCAGATATAGAGGGTTTCATAACCGCGGGAGCGGCAGAAGCGAGCAAAAGCGTCAGCTGAAAGGACCTGTGTCAAATTGCCCAGATGGGGGATATTGTTCACATATGGCAACGCGGAGGTTATCAATCTTCTTTTTTTCATGGTGGTTCCATCATAGCTACGACACACGCTTTTTACAAGAGACCAAACCGTCAGGAACGAGTATTATCGCCCTGCAAAACGGTCATACCAGCAAACTTATCACAAGAATTGGCATATATTTGGCTCTCGCACAAATGATTTGAATTTCAGACAAGCATAAATGTCCCTTGACCTCTACCATGCAGAGAAGATAGACTGTCCCCTACGTCACTGCAACAAACGCCCGGATGGGCATCGGTGACCAACACAACGGGGGGGCGGGACAGCCAGGTATATACGACAAGCACAGCTGGACTCCCGTTTCCCATACCCAGGAGATAAGATGGAGACAGATAGGAAATCGCGGCATCGCGGCACCTTTCGTTTCAGCCCGAAGATCATCTTCGCCATTATCGGCGTATTGGTGCTCATCGCGCTGGTCATGAGCAGCTTCTTTATCGTTGACCAAACAGAGCAGGCAGTAGTCCTCCGCTTTGGAAAATACAACCGGACAGTAGGTCCTGGCCTCCAGACAAAGCTACCCTTCGGAATCGACGTCAACTACAATGTACCCACGCAGGTGGTCCAGACCATGACGTTCGGCTATAGGCCGTCCTCCATGGCACTGGGATCAGGGCTTGCCAAGGCAATGGACTACCCCGGTGAGTCCATCATGCTCACAGGCGACCTGAACATCATCGACGTGGAGTGGATCGTCCAATACAAAATCGAAGATCCGGCAAAATGGCTGTTCAGGGTCCAGGACCGTGAGACAACCATCCGGGACATCAGCCAGTCGGTGATGAACCTGCTGGTCGGCGACTTGCCGATCCTCTCGGTCATGACCAGCGAGCGTACCCGCATCGAGGTCGAGGCACAAAAGGAGATGCAGGTCATCTTTGACTCATATGGCCTTGGTATCCGGGTCATCACAGTCAAGCTACAGAACATTGTCCCACCAGTGGGCGAAGTACAGGATGCTTTCGAGGACGTCAACAAGGCTATCCAGGACATGAACCGTCTCATCAACGAGGGCAAGGAGAACTACAACCGAGAGATTCCTTCCGCCCAGGGTGAAGCGAACAAGGCAATACAAATTGCACAGGGCTATGCTTCCGAACGCGTCAACCAGGCAACTGGTGACGTCGCACGATTCAACTCGGTGCGCGAGGCATATGAAATGAGCAAGGAGATTACCTCCACCCGCTTGTACATCGAAACCCTCGAGGAGATCATCAACGCCAACAATAGCGGTTCCACGATCATCATCGACAAGAACCTCGCGAACTTCCTTCCCATCGGGTCGGTTGACTCCCTGCTTGGAGGTGCCAAATGAAAAAGACGATAACCGCATTGGTAGTCATTGGGGTCCTGCTGGTAATTTTCCTGCTGCTCGGTCCCTTCTACATCCTTGACGAAGGCCAGGAGGCCGTCGTCACCCGCTTTGGAAAGATTGTCGACGTCGAGGAAACTGCCGGCCTCAAGTTCAAGATGCCCTTGGTCGACAATGTCATCAAATATCCCAAGAAGATCCTCTCATGGGATGGCGACGCACAGCGTATTCCTACCAAGGAAAACCAGTTCATCTGGGTCGACACCACCGCAAGATGGAGAATCACCGATCCAATCAAGTTCTATGAGACTGTCACCACACTCGAGAATGGGCGCATGAGGCTCAACGATGTCCTTGACTCCACCATCCGTACCGTCATCAGCGAGAACTATCTCAACGAGGCAGTGCGAAACTCCAACCAGATCAATGAGATCACGGTCGAGGAGCAGGTGCAGAGCGTCGACAACATCGAGGATGCGGAACGCCTGAGGAACCTGACTGTGACATCCACCCAGCAGGAGACGATCAAGATCGGGCGCGAGGGGCTCTCCCAGAAGATGTTCGAGATCGCATCGAACTTCACAGAGGCGTATGGCATCACCCTCATCGACATCATCATCCGTCAGATCCGCTACAGCGACGACCTGACCCAGAGTGTCTATGAGCGAATGATCAAGGAACGCAACCAGATTGCCGAAGCCTATCGCTCCTATGGACGCGGACAGCTCGCGCAATGGCAGGGCAAGACTGAGAACGACAAGAAGACGGTCCTCTCAGAAGCCTACGCCAAGGCAGAGAACGTCAAGGGTCTTGCAGACGCACGTGCCTCGCAGATCTATTCCGACGCCTATGAAGCCGATCCTGAGTTCTTCGAGCTTTGGAGATCCCTTGAGTCCTACAAGAAGACGATCCCCACACTCAACAAAGTACTCAGCACCGACATGGATTACTTCAATCTCATGTATGGGACCAATTCCGTCAATTGACACAATCTCCAACTGCGACGGGTCGCACCGTCGCAGTTGTTGTATCTTTCGTGCAACCAACATTGCACCTCCACAAAAAGAGTTGTATATGCTTGCAATCGAACCAACACCTCCCGTATACTCACTCCCTATGGCAGACACACCTCTCCTCATTGCATTCGATTTCGATGGGACACTCTACCCCTTGCGCCCGTATGACAGCGAACAACGACTCATGCTGTTGGCCTCCCCTGCCCACAGGCTCTTGCAACGACGCATTGCAAAGCGTGCCGTATGCAAGGACATGCAAGGCGGCATGGACTTCAACCAGTTCACACAGGCATACCTGCACATGATCGGCAGCAAAAGCTTCTCGCTGATGGACGATGTGGTACAACAGATCCTTGATACCATGGAAGCTGCCGAACTCGACCCGCTGAAGGAAATGGCGTTGGTCCCCGGTGTAGAAATGCACATCATCAGCTGCGGGACGGTAAACATCGCAACGAGGTTCCTCCAGCGAAACAACCTCGGCGGATATTTCTCCCAGATCCATGGCAAATGCTTTGATGAATCACAAGCGACCATAGGAACGCCTACTTCGATGGTCATGGGGTCACAAGACAAAGTAAGGGTACTGGACATGCTCATTGATACCGCAATCAGTAACCAAGGGGCACGGCCATTTGTTGTAGCAATTGGAGACGGTCCCACAGACATCCCCATGCTACGGCATGCAGACCTGGGCATCATCATAGATTGGGATGGAAACGGCAACCAACAAGCGGGACTGCCAACTGTAGGCAGCATCAGGGAAGCAATGGATATGATCCGAACCCGTGTCGGAATTTGACTTTCAAACTGATTGGAACTATCATACCATATGGTCCTGCGTTGCAGGACACAGACCAGGAGCAGCAATGAACACTTTCCAGCGCAAAAGACATTCTCGTGGGGTACTTGTAGCCCTCTTGTTGCTGTGCCTTGCCTTCTTGACCAGCTGCTCGTCAAATGCTGACTTGGATGCACTAGCAAAGGCCATCAACTCCGATGTTGGGTTGATCACCGGCACCATCTCATATCCTGGCACCTACCTCATCACGGAAGGGACGGTCGTCATTGACATCTCCCTCTCCCAATACGATACGGCCACTGGCCAAACAATCGAGATCTCCCACCAGCGCATCCGCAACCCACAGCGCTTCCCGGTCAATTACACGATTCGCTTTGACAAGGCGGACATCCTGCCCTACATGCGGTATTCCATCAGTGCCCAGGTCCGAAGAAGTGGCGATGCAAACCCATACCTTGTCTCAAGCGAAGACATTCCGGTCCTTTCCAACAACAACACCATTGGAAAGGCAAACATCCAACTCGTGCCGGTTCCTCAGGCTGGGGAATAAGCCAGCTTCGCACGCGACACAGCAATCATATACGCAGGGAAATCGAACGCAAATGCTACGGCAGTAGCAATGTACATGCTCCATGTCACATCCATGCCCAACCACCAAGGAATCAGGGCAAACAATCCAACCACTGCAATGAATGCCACTGCAATGCCGACGCCAATGATGACGTTGAGGTTCTGCTTCATAGCCTGCTGGGGCAACGTCCAATCCAACAACGGCCGGCTATAGTCCAGCGCAAGCTGCAGGCACCCTGTCCCGAAGATGACAAAGAACCCAAGGAACAGCATCCAAGGGAAATCGGAGACATGCAGGTGGAAGATCCAGCAGGAGAACAACAAATAGCAGACATAGGGGATATAGAGCAGCACCATGTGGATGAATATCTTTCCATTGACGAACATCCTAGGTGTGACCGGCCACGTCCGGCTGACGGCAAAATGTTTTCCCTCACGAGAGATACTGGTTGAACTCACGGCTGAGAACGAACCGAACAGCAACAGCAGGCTTCCGACGATGACCGGGAACCAAGGATTGCTCGAGACCATTCCCACTACTTCCTGCAGGTCCCCCAGCACTCCAGATATCGCATAGATGCCAACAAGCAACAACGGCATGAAGAGTTCGCCAATGAGCTCCACCATGAACACAGAAGAGCTCTTGATGATGTCCAGGTCGCTCATGCCCAGCGTAATCATCCGGGAGTTGTTGGCGAACAAAGCTCTTCGCTTGCGCTTGTGCAGATATTGCTGCTTGACGTCCACCCTGCGCCGGCGGCGGTTCTCGCCGTTCTGGGCAACCGACACACAACTGTAGTAGGTAACCTGCAACAACCACATCACCAACGCCGTGACACCAATGCTGAATACCAGGCTCAGGCCAAATGCCAGGTATGGGTTGATGAAGCCTCCATGGGAGAAGAGCATCGAAGCCTGCAAGGCAAAGTATACAAGGGCCTTGTAGGCTGTAGAGACCGTTTCGCCCAGCGCAGCTACCAATTGCTGGGGATCGGACACCTCTTCCATGCCGGGAACCCGCATGATGCCACCTTGTGCAAAGAGCACCACAGCAATGACAACGATGATCATGATCACCTGGATCAGCGCGCTGTTCTTTCGCCCCTTGGCGATGCGCATGATGCACATCCCCAGCAAGACGCCCAAGGCGATGGGAAGGATTGGCCCGATGACCAACGTGGAGAGTCCGCCAAGGACCAGGGGGACAGAGATTCCCGTGACATCAAACACGATGCAGATGCCAGGCAGCACAGCAAAGGCATAGAATGGAAGCAGTCCAAAATACAATATCGACATGCGGGCAAACAGCAGTTCGCTCTCCCGTACCGGCAGTGTCATCAGCAGCTGCATGTCACGTCCCCTATACAACGTTGCACCCGCTGACATGCATGAGAAGATGAAGAGGAGGACGAATCCCAATATCTCGGCAAGGAATACACCCAAGTCGGGAAGGCCGATGAGGATGCCCATCTGTTGGAACGAATAGTAGTTGACCCCCAGCATGAACATGATCATGCAGAAGGAGAAAGCCACCAGCAATGCAAGGACGACACCAAGGATCTTCGATATCGGTCCCCGCTTGCCCCGGTGGAACATTGTAACCGTGGTAAACCGCTGCCACGGCTTGTTGCCCGTATAATATGCTCCCAGCAGCAGCCGTACGTTCCTCAGGTTCATCTCTCCGACTCCCGCTGCGCCGCAGCCAGGACATCCCCGTCCCCAGTCAGCTTGAGGAAGAGCTCCTCCAAGGAGGCATGCCTCTCACCACCTTGCTCCTGCAGCTGGGCAAAGGTCCCATTGAACAGCAACTTGCCATTGTTGATGATCCCTACCTGGTCACAGAGGTTTTGGGCAACCTCCATCACATGGGTTGAGAAGAAGACGGTCCCTCCCCTCCTGCAGAATTCCTTGAGCTGGTCCTTCAGGATAAATGAGGCCTTGGGGTCCAATCCCACCATGGGTTCGTCAAGCACCAGCAGGGAAGGCTCATGCACCAACGCGGCAATGACCCCTAGCTTCTGCTTCATCCCATGGGAATAGGAAGAGATGGGATCTGACAGCGCACTGGTCATGTCAAACTCCTTTGCCAAGGAGAGTGTAAGCCTCTCGCGCTTCTCCGGAGAAACTTGGAACAGGTCGCATATGAAGTTGATGTGCTTGAGACCAGTCATCTTCTCATAGAAGATCGGCTCGTCTGGTACATACCCTATCTCGCTCTTGATTGCGATTGCATCGGTGAGGTTGTCATGGCCCAGGACACTGATTGTCCCGCTGTCCTGCCTGAGGATTCCGACTATCATCTTGATCGTAGTGGACTTTCCGGCACCATTGGGGCCGAGGAACCCAAATATCTTCCCAGCTGGAACCTGCAAGTCAAGGTGATCGACCGCCGGAGCCTTTCCTGCTCCATAGCTCTTGACCACACCCTTGAAATCTATTGTTGCAACCACATTCGAAAGGCCATCTTCCATGCTGTTCCTCCTCTGATGGATACGAGACATCATACTCCAAACCACCAAGGTTCCGCAATTGGAGTTTGTGATATCATAATGATATCATGTATGGCAGCAAAACAAGACCATCCGCATGGAACAGTGCATAGATATGCAAAATTTTTGGAATGTGTTTCTGTATTTTTATGTAAATTTCCGAAATAACATCTGATTTTAGGAATATCCATGCATTATCTATTGTATAAAATTGCAAAAGATGAATATACTTTCTGCATACACAAACACACTGTCTCCCCGGAGGGAACCAATATGAAGAAAGAAAAAGTAATCCTTGCATACAGCGGCGGCCTCGATACATCGGTCATTCTCAAATGGCTGGCAAACAAAGGGTTTGACGTGATTGCATATGTTGCAAACGTCGGACAAGACGAGGACTTCGATGCCATAGAGAAGAAGGCCTACGCAACCGGTGCCTCGAAAGTCTACATCGAGGACCTGCGCAAGGAATTGGTCACCGACTATGTATTCCCTGCCCTGCAGGCAAACACCATCTATGAGGGGACCTACATGCTGGGTACTTCCATAGCCCGGCCTATCATTGCCAAGCGGCATATCGAGATAGCAAAGAAGGAAGGGACCACCTATGTCGCCCATGGCGCCACTGGCAAAGGCAACGACCAGGTCCGGTTTGAATTCGGATATTACATGCACATGCCCGAAGTCCATATCATCGCACCGTGGAAGGACCCGGAATGGCTGTCCCAGTTCGAAGGACGGTCGGACATGCTCGCATACGCACAGGAACATGGCATCCCTGTAAAGGCATCACTGAAAAAGCCCTACAGCGAAGACGAGAACCTCATCCACATCAGCCATGAAGCCGGCATCCTCGAAGATCCAGCCAACCGCTGTCCCGCAGACGTGTTCTCCCTGACACTCTCTCCCCAGGATGCCCCGGACAAGGAAACCCTCCTGTCCATTGATTTCCAGGATGGTATTCCCGTGAAGGTGACCAACGAAGATGACCATACGGTAGTGACCGACCCGCTGCAGATGATCCTCTACCTCAACAAGATCGGACATGACAATGCAATCGGTCGTGTCGACATGGTGGAGAACCGCTATATCGGAATCAAGAGCAGGGGTGTGTATGAAACTCCCGGATGCGAGATCCTGTGGAAAGCCCACCACAACCTCGAGGGGCTTACCATGGACAAGGAAGTCATGCACCTGCGCGACGGACTGACACCCAAGTATGCTCAGCTGATCTATGATGGGTATTGGCATGCACCAGAGTTCGACATGCTGACCGCAGCCTTCGCACAGAGCCAGAAGCATGTCACGGGCACCGCAAAAGTTGCCTTGTACAAAGGAAACGTCATCAATGCAGGAATCACCAGCCCCTGCTCCCTCTATGACGAGGCATTGGGCAGCATGGACAGTGCCGGTGGCTACCACCCCGTCGACTGCAAGGGATTCATCAACATCAACGCCATCAGGCTCATGGCCTCCTCCAAGCGGGAAGCCAACGCCTGAGGAGACAACTCACCAAAGCAAGCGACGCCGGGAAACCGGCGTCGTTGTGTTATTCTATATCGGTGAATATCTCATGGATATTCCCATCAGGATCCTTGAACAGGGCGGTGCGCTGGTGCCAGGGCATGTCGGTGGGCGGCATTACCCCTTCGACCCCCATGGACAGGAGATAGGAATAGGTCTCCTCCAGATCCTCGACATCATCACAGGGGAATGCAAGCTCCAAGGACTGTCCCTTCGCAGCTTGGGCATATTCACTGCTGAAAGTGGTCATCACACTGCGGCTGCATATGGCGAAGCGGACACCTTCATTGGCGAATTCCACATAGGTGCCCAAGTCATTGACCACATCGAACCCAATGACATCATTGAAGAACTTCTTCATCCTATGGACATCGTCTGTCCAGATAGTCACCAAATTGATCTGCGCATTCATAATCCATTCCTCCTAGGAGAACAACTCGCATACATGCCTGTTGCCCCTGCATTGCGATGCAAGCCACTGCAATATCGCCTGGTGCCGTCCATCGACAATCTGCAGTACCTGTGCGGGGCAAGCCAACACGCAGGCATTGCATCTGATGCAGACAGCAGGATCGACCTTGCAGGTTCCAGATACTACGATGGCATCGACTGGGCAAACTTGCAGGCATTTCCCGCAACCAACACATTCACCAGTCAAGACCACGCCATAGGGAGGATCATCCTTCTTCAGGGCTTTGTACGGACGGTTGCCAGGAATCTGCTGCAGGAGTGTCGTCCCGTCCGCCAGCTTCTCAAGTGCAATCCGCCCCAAGGCGTGCATCGCATCAAGATCCTGTGCGTCGGGTCTTCCTTCACCCACGAGCCTGTCAAACGAATGTACTGCCGGGAAAGCCCCGGCGCATAGGGGTACAAACCCCTGTTGGATACAGATATCCGACAATTCCAACAATGCATCCCCATAGCCGCGATCACCATAGACCACTGCCAATATTGCCTTGGCACCATGTGCATGGACATGCAGGAGGAACTGGGAGAATATCGGTGGGATGCGGTCGGCATATACGGGACTGCAGATGACGACCACATCGTCAGCATCAAATGAGAGCCCCTCATCTACGGCACGCTTCCTTGCGGATGCCAATGTCACGTCACAGTTGAGGTCAACCTCAGCCTCAAGGCCAAAGGCAATGGCGTTGGCTACTGTACGGGTCGAGCCCGTCGGGCTTACATACAACAAGTGAACATGCTGGACCATGGTGTGCCTCCTTAGTTGAGCGTCTCCTCATAGTGTTCGGTCCCCAATGAGAGTATCCTTTCAATATGTTCGTCATCAAGGCGATAGAATATGCTCCTCCCCTCCTTGCGCCACCTCACCAACCGTGAGGCCTTGAGCAGCTTCAGCTGCTGGCTGATCGCAGATTGCCCCATTCCCAGGGCATCCACGATAGCATTCACCGGCAGCTCGCCACCTTCCAACAGGAAGAGGATCTTCAGCCTGGTGGGGTCACCGAATACCTTGAAGAACATTGCAATGTCCAGTATTTGCTCCTCCGGGGGGAGCTTGAGAGAGTGTAGATGTTCCATCGATGGCCTCCATGCAATACGACAAGTATACTCCCGCCGGACATTTGAGGAAAGAGGGAACCTTCCAACGCCATATTCCACTTTTTGGGAAAAACGGGTAGGATGGCCAAAATAAGTATTGCGGGAGGATTGTGCTATGCAAACAGGCAACGACGTACCGAAAGTCGGCTGGATCGGGACAGGAGTCATGGGCAAATGGATGTGCCAGCACCTGATCGAAGGCGGCTACCAGGCAATCGTCTACAACAGGACCCCCCAAAAGGCCCAAGCCCTGGTCGACATGGGCGCAATTCTGGCAGAGACTCCTGCACAGGTCGCCTCCCAAGCCGATGTGGTGTTCACCATGGTAGGCTATCCCAAGGATGTTCGGGAATGCTACTTTGGAGAAGCGGGTATCTTCTCCGGCGTACGGCCAGGCACATTGTTGGTGGACATGACCACCACTGAACCAACCCTCGCAATGGATATCAACGAACGGGCACTCCAGCTTGGCTGCGAGAGCGTGGACGCACCGGTCTCCGGCGGAGACGTGGGTGCACGCGAGCACCGCCTGTCCATCATGGCAGGGGGACATCCAGCCGCATTTGAACGAGCCATCCCCTTCTTCCGCCTGATGGGCTCCTCCTGGATCCTCGAAGGTGCACCGGGTGCAGGCCAGCATACCAAGATGGCAAACCAGATTACGATCGCCGGCACGATGGGAGGAGTCTGCGAAGCACTCCTCTATGCAAAGAAGGCCGGCCTTGACCCCAGCATGATGGTCAGCACCATTGCAAAAGGTGCAGCAGGCTGCTGGACATTGGACAATCTTGCACCCCGGATCATCAATGGCAACTACGACCCAGGCTTCTTCATCGACCATTTCGTCAAGGACATGGGCATTGCCCTTGACGAGGCCCGGAGGATGGGCCTGGCCCTCCCCTGCCTGTCGTTGGTCAACCAGTTGTACATAGCAATGCAGGGACATGGGGATGGCAAGATGGGAACACAGGCATTGGTGCTCGCGCTCGACCGCCTCAGTGGCTGCGGGTGCTTCGAATCACAATCACGCGACACGGAGGGTTGATATGGAACGGACGGCTGATATCGCAAAACTAGTTCTCGAGGGCAAGGAAATTCCCTTGTCGGTCATTACCGACAACATGGGCGACAAATCGATAGACATCACCTCGCTTCGCAAGGAGACGGGCTATATCACCTATGACCCGGGGTTCGTCAACACCGGCTCCTGTGCAAGCTCCATCTGCTATATCGACGGGGAGAAAGGCATCCTCAGATATCGTGGATATGATATCGAAGACTTGGTGGAGAACTGCGACTTCGTCGAAGTCGCCTATCTTCTGGTCAAGGGAGAGCTCCCCGACGCTATGCAGCGTCACAACTATGCCGAACTGCTGAACAAGCATTCGATGCTGCATGTCGACATGCGAAACTTCTTCCGCGCCTATCCGCACCATGCCCATCCCATGGCGATCTTGGCTGCGATGGTCGCCTCCTTGTCCGCCTTCTATCCTGAGATGGATGACGCCGACCCTGAGGAAAACATCGACTTGACGGTCACCCGGCTCTTGTCAAAGATGCGTACGATCGCTGCCTTCAGCTACCGGCAGATGAAGGGGATGGACTTTGTCGAACCTTCCTACAAGTATTCCTACTGCGAGAACTTCCTCAACATGATGTTCAACTCGTCTGTCACCCCCTATGACCGCAACCCGGTGCACGTGAAGGCGCTGAACAAGCTCCTGATCCTCCATGCCGACCATGAGCAGAACTGCTCGACATCCGCAGTCAGGCTCGTTGGGTCAAGCGATGCCAACCTCTATGCCTCAGTCAGCGCAGGCTGCTGTGCATTGTGGGGCAGCAAGCATGGCGGGGCAAACCAGGCTGTGCTTGAGATGCTCACCCGCATCAAGAATGATGGCATGTCGGTCCAGGAAGCGGTGCGCAGGGCAAAGGACAAGAGCGACGACTTCCGCCTGATGGGCTTTGGGCACCGCGTCTACAAGACCTATGACCCACGGGCAAAGATTGCCAAGAGGCTGTGCATGGAAGTCCTGCAGAGCACCAACGTCCAGGACCCGCTGCTGGACATTGCAATGGAATTGGAACAGGTGGCACTCAGCGACCCATACTTCATCGAGAGGAACTTGTATCCCAACGTCGACTTCTATACGGGAATCACATTCCATGCCATGGGAATACCGGCATCGATGTTCACCGTCCTGTTCGCCATGGGCCGCCTCCCTGGTTGGATCGCCCACTGGCTTGAATGGAGACATGACCCCTATCAGAAGATTGGCCGTCCCCGTCAGGTATATGACGGACCGACGGTCAGGGAAGTGCAACCCCTGCTGCAGAGATGAACAGGGCCTTGATATTTGATTTCAACGGGACCTTGTTCTGGGACACCCCGATGAATGCACAAGCGTGGTGCAGGACCGCACAACTGCACCGCGGCACCCCCTTCTCACCAGAGGAGCTCGCCCTGCTCAATGGCAGGACCAACCGCCAGACGGTCGAATACCTCTTGGGCGGTACTGCGACAAACGAGCAAGTCCTCGAGATCTCCCAGGAGAAGGAATACCTGTACAAGGAAATATGCTTGGGTGACCCACAGCGGTTGCACCTTGCACCAGGTGCAACCACCTTGTTGGAGTATTGCAGGCAGACGGATATCCCGATAGCCATCGCCACCAGCTGTGGCAAAGGCAACCTGGACCTCTATATCGAATGGTTTGGGCTTCTCAGGTGGTTCACACCCCAGCACATCACCTATGACCGCGGGCTCTTCGCCGGCAAGCCAGCGCCTGACGTCTACATTGCCGCTGCACAGAGCATCGCCAGAGATCCTGCCCACTGCATCGTCTTCGAGGACACTGCCAGTGGGATCAAAAGCGCTGTCGCAGCAAGAATCGGTGAGATATGGGCTGTCGGCTCGGAGGGAGCCGACATAGAAACTACATCACGCATGGAGCATGTCGCCGGTGTCGTGACCGACTTTGGCGACGTGCTGGGCTACATGCAGGAAACGAGGTATTGACCGAACTCCCGGGTTCCCAAAACCTGGGCATCCTTCCCCTCCGCCACCATCAGGCGGTGGAAGTCCGCAGTGACTTTCGCAGATGCGATCGCACGGTCTACTGCATTGAGTACCAAATCTGCCGCCTCGGTCCACCCGATATAGCGCAGCATCATCTCGGCTGAGAGCACCAATGAGAGAGGATTCACAATGTCCTTGCCCGCGATGTCGGGAGCTGTACCATGCGTTGCCTCGAACACGGCCACCCCTGTGCTGTAGTTGATGTTGGCACCCGGAGCAATCCCAATGCCACCGACTTCGGCAGCCAGTGCATCGGAGACATAGTCTCCGTTGAGGTTCAGCGTCGCAACCACATCATACTCCTGCGGCTTGAGGAGGATGTTCTGCAGGAACGCGTCGCAGATGCAATCCTTGATGACCAGCGGCTGCATGCTGTCTCGCATGATCACGACCTGCCCGTGTTCATCCACTACCGCACCAAACTCTTCCTTGGCCAATTCATAGCCCCAGGAACGGAAGCCACCCTCGGTGAACTTCATGATGTTCCCCTTGTGCACCAGCGTCACATTGCGGCGGTTGTTCTGCAACGCGTATTGCAAGGCACTTCTGATCAGACGCTTCGAACCATCTGGGGAAACAGGCTTTACCCCGATCGCCGAGCTTTGGGGGAACCGGATCTTCCTGACGCCCATCTCCTTGGTCAGGAACTCAATGACCTTGTGTGCACCTTCGCTCCCACTCGCCCATTCGATGCCGGCATAGATGTCCTCGGTGTTTTCCCTGAACACAACCATGTCCACCAACTCAGGATGCTTGACTGGTGAGTGAACCCCTGAGAAATAGCGTACCGGGCGCAGGCAGACATACAAGTCCATGTCCTGGCGCAACGCCACGTTGAGGCTGCGCATCCCACCACCAACGGGTGTCATCAACGGGCCCTTGATCGCAACCAGGCACTTGCTGATCATATCGATCGTCTCTTGGGGCAACGGGTTGCCACACTGCTGCTCGGCCTTCCCACCAGCAAGCACCTCGGTCCACTCGATCGAGCGGGTACCCTGGTAGGCTTTTTGCACGGCTGCATCGACTACCGAGCGCATGACGCACGATATCTCCGAGCCCACCCCATCACCTTCAATGAACGGGATCGTCGGATTGTCGGGCACGACAAGTGCCCCGTCTCTCATGTAGATGGTCTGCATGTCAGTTGTTCTCCTTCAGGCTATTGAGCAAGCCACCGCTGAGCAGCATCTTCAGCTGCGCGCGGGTAATATCGGCCACCAACGGGATATCGGTGCCAGTCGACTCGTCGTGCATCACCACGGGAAGCACCTTGCCTGCCTCCTTGGCGGCAACCATCGCCTCCAACTGGGTGGGGAGGTCCTGTATCTGCAGCAAGTCACCTTGCCCGATATGACCATAGTCGCCCTCATGCAAGAATGTGAACGGGACTATCCCGAAGTTGCAGAGGTTGTTCTGGTGGATCCTCTCGATGGAAAGGGCAACCACCGCATCGACACCCAAGTACATCGGGCAAATCGCGGCATGCTCACGGGAAGAGCCCTGCCCATAGGAGAGCCCGGCGATGATGACGTTGGAGATGCCTGCATCCCGGTTCTCCACGCACCGCTGTGCGAACAGCGGATCGACTGGCTCAAATACATACTTCGAATACTCAGGGATGTTGGAGCGGTATTTCAGGCGTGCGCCCGCTGGCATGATGTGGTCGGTGGTAATCTTGTCGCCCACCTTGATCGTCGCGATCCCATCAAGGGCCTTGCGCATCGGCTTCTTGCATGGTGGATCACCGATGTTTGGGCCACGGACGACCTGCACAGCACTTCCATCCTTGGGAGGGAACACCAGCATCGAATCATCCACGAGGTAGGTCGCGGGAAGTTCGAACTGGGGATAGGCAACCCCATGGTCGGACAGCGGATCGACGAACTCCCCCTTGATCGCGGCCAGCGCCGCAATCTCAGGACTTGCAAGGAACAGCTGGCCGGAAGCGGTCCCGCTTCGTCCCTCGAAGTTTCTATTGCTGGTGCGTACCGACACACCCCCAGTCGGAGGACTGAAATGGTTGCCGATGCAAAAGCCACAGGCGCTTTCCAGGATTCTTGCCCCGGCTGTGACCATCTTGGCCAGCGAACCGTCTGCGGCAAGCATCATCATCACCTCACGGCTTCCCGGGGCAATGCCCAGCTCGACATGCGGTGCCACCACATGACCGTCAAGGATATCGGCTACCTTGCGCATGTCGGCATAGGAACTGTTGGTGCACGACCCGATGGCGACTTGGTCGACCTTCTTTCCCGCAACATCCTTTGCCAGGATGATGTTCCCCGGCGAATGGGGGGCTGCCATGCGAGGCTCCACCTTGGACAGGTCAATTTCAAACAAGCCGTCATAGGCAGCCCCTTCGTCGGCTGCCAGGAACTGCATGCACTCCTGTCGCCCATGGGCTGCAAGGAACTGCAGGGTATTCTCATCGGAGGGGAATATGCTCGTAGTCACACCACTCTCCGCTCCCATATTGCAGATCGTAGCCCGCTCTGGGACACTGAGGCTCTTCACCCCGTCGCCGGTATACTCGAAGATGCAGTTGACGTTCCCCTTGACCGTGAATTTCTCCAAGACGGCAAGGATGACATCCTTGGCGGAGACCCATGGGCGCAACGCTCCGCTCAGACGGATCTCAATGACTTTTGGTGCGATGAGGTGGAATGCACCACCTGCCATGGCGACGGCAACATCCAATCCACCGGCACCAATGGCTATCATGCCGATACCACCTCCTGTGGGAGTATGGGAGTCGCTGCCCAACAAAGTCTTTCCCGGTGCGCCGAACCGCTCCAGGTGGACTTGGTGGCAGATGCCATTGCCGGGTCGCGAGAAGACCACGCCATAGCGTGCCGCCACGCTCTGCAGGTATTGGTGGTCATCCGCATTCTCAAAACCGACTTGCACCGTATTGTGGTCGACATAGCTGACAGCCAGCTCGTTCCTGACTGCAGGAATACCCATGGACTCAAACTGAAGGTATGCCATGGTTCCGGTGGCGTCCTGTGTCAGGGTCTGGTCGATGCGGATGCCTATCGGCTGGCCGGTGTGCAACTGTCCCTCCATGAGGTGCGATGCGAGAATTTTCTCAGTGAGCGTCTGTGCCATGGTGTCTCCTTCCTCCGTGTAGGACCAGCTGGGTCCCTATAGCTTCTTGGTATAATAGTTCATAGTTCCCGATACGGGAAAATCGGCAAGGACAAATTGTCGTACATAGCCATGCCGCTCATAGAAAACAGGGGCTTGGAAGCCAAAAGTGAACAGCACCGAAGAAATGCACCCACGCTCGCGTGCAATGGCCTCGGCGCGCAGGAGCAATTGGGAACCAAGATGCTGTCCCCGCAGGGAATCGTCAACCCATAGGTAGTCAACCTCCAACCAGTTGCCATGGGTATCCCCGCACAATCCTGCCACGACGTTCCCAGCATCATCCTTGACGATGATGTCCAAGTCACGGCAGTCGGTGTTCTCAAAGTGTGCAAGGTTGTACTTGCGCAACCCAGCATACACAGCCTCACGGTCGGCTTGGGTAGCCTGCTCCTCTATGACGATATGCTCCATCGCTTCTCCCTTATTTGGAGTGTAGAGCAAAACGTTGGGGCCGTGCAAGAAGCACGACGACCTCTACGACCAGCGTACCTCCAGTCAATGCGGCAATGGCGAGCAATGTGGTGGTAAAGGAGATATGCTGGTAGATGACTCCACCGAATATTGCACCAACGATCGTACCGACGGTCAGCAGGACCTCATGGATCATCATGCGCTTGGAGCGGTTGACCGAGCCTGAGGCGCCATGGAACATGCTCAATGTATAGGCTATGGCGAACAAGACACCGAAGGAAAGGAAGAAGGCCCCGTAGAGGACCAGGGCAAGCTTGCCGTTGCCCGCAGGGATCAAGGCGCCAAGGGACAACACGAGGCATACCAGGAGCTGGGACCCCAATATTGCCTTGATGCTGAACTGCCACTTCGATGTCCGCCCCATGAGGACGAACACCCCACATGTGGTCAGCCCGCGGATCAGCAGCAGAAAGCCGGTGGTCGCTTCGCTGATGTGCATATGGTCCATCGCCTGGAGGGGGAAGATCGTCTGCACCACCGAGAGGCCGGTATATACTACGACCACCCCAGCCCAACAGAAGAACCGCAGGGGGGTACTCTGGTCAACTTGGCCTGCCGATGCAGCCGTATGTTCACTAGCGACAGCCCTGATTCCCGGCACGCAGGCGGAGGCAATGAAGATGAGCAGGAAGATCGAGGCAAAGAGCCCTACCCCCACAAACAACGGAAGCGTCGTGGCACGCTCGACCAGCAACCCGGCGATGAAGGTTGACAGCCCAGCTCCGAACGACCAGGAGAAGTTGAACGCGCTGGATACACGGTTGAGCTGCGCCCCCTCCTTGCCACGGGAGAACCACCCTTCGATCTGGGGCCAGAGCATCGACATGGCACACCCGTATACGGCCAATGCAGCATAGGCAACTGGCAATGTGCGGGCAAACGCCAATGCGCTGATCGAGAGGCCCATGCCCACCATGGAGAGCTCGACGCTGTGCCTTGGCTTCACATGGGCAAGCATCCGCTCGCCGATGATGCAGAACAGAAAATAGGTACAGGTATATATGCTGGTCGCAATGCCGATCATCGAAGCCGACAGAGCAAAGCGTTCCTTGAGGAAGTACACGATGCACAGGTTGACCATCGAGATGGACAGCTGTCCGACGAAAGAGGCCGAGT
>CAYXIH010000017.1:0-36044 GCA_964465155.1 uncultured Sphaerochaeta sp. | reverse complement strand
CAATGACTGCAGCCTTGGACAAGTACCCTGTGAAGCTCGACCCGTCGTGGATGGCTGCAATCAATGCCAACAAGCAGGTGAATGACCAGAAGATGGCGGCAAAGCTTGCCACCAACCCCCAGCCCATGAGCTTCTACAGTGCATTGAATGTCGTGAAGAAGGTGTACGATGCCCATCCTGACGTCTACTTGGTCAATGAAGGGGCAAATACCCTGGACGATACAAGGGATGTCGTGAACATGTATCTGCCCCGCCATAGGCTTGACTGCGGCACATGGGGTGAAATGGGCATTGGTATGGGCTTTGCGATTGGTGCAGCTACGACCATGAACAAGCAGGTGCTGTGCATCGAAGGAGACAGCGCCTTCGGCTTCTCCGGCATGGAGGTGGAGACAATCTGCCTGTACAAGCTGCCGGTGACGATCGTCATATTCAACAACGGTGGCATCTACAATGGCTCGTTCACCAACTTGGGTGGTGGAACCGACCCATCACCGACGACCATCATGCCCAATGGACGGTATGACCTGATGATCACGGCGTTCGGAGGAACACCATACAATGCGACGACCCCGCAGGAGCTGCAGGCCGCCATGGAGAGTGGACTCACGTCGGGCAAGCCGACGCTGATCAACTGCGTCATCAATCCAGCCGATGGGGAGCAGAGCGGACATATTTCCAGCCTCAACCCCAAGACGTTGCCTGTGAAATAACCCAGAGGGGGGAATCGTATGCTAAAGATTGTTGGGAATATCATTCTCATCGACTTGCTGCCGATCTTCATCACCATCGCATTGGGATGGGGTTCGGGCAAGCTGAAAGCTTTCTCCGGAGAAAATGCCCGTTCGATGAACAAATTGGCATTGAACTATGCACTGCCAGCGGCTCTGTTCGTCTCAATCGTCCAGAGCAACCGCTCGGCCTTGTTCTCCGACTGGAAGGTCGTCGTCATCTCATTGGTGCTGATCATCGGCATCTACTTCTGGTCCTACTTCTCACTGAGGAAGTTCTTCCACCACACCAAGGCTGAGGCTGCAGTAGGCGGCTTGATCGGTGGCGCACCGACCATTGGGTACCTGGGCCTCGCAGTCCTGGTCCCGATCTTCGGCAACAATGCAACAACCGGCTTGGTTGTCGCAATCGTCGCAATCGTAGTCAATGCAATCACCATCCCGATCTCGCTGGTGCTGCTCAACCCTCAGGGAGACACAGTCCCCTCCGAAGAAGCGGCAACGGCAAAACCGGCTAGTGGCAACATCTCCATGGCAACGGCAACAGGTACTCCTGCCGCAGCAGCTGCCACCGCAGGTGGTGCGACGGCGGCCGTGGCAGTTGCAAAGCCCAAGAAGCAGCGCAACGCCTTTGTCAACGCGATCATCGAACCGGTTGTATGGGCACCGTTGTTGGCTGTCATCCTGGTGCTGGTCGGAGTCAAGTTCCCTGCGAAGCTCGACCCGTCGTTGAACCTGATCGGCAAGTGTACTTCCGGCTTGGCTTGTTTTGCAGCTGGCCTGACCATCTCCACCTATAAGTTCCGCGTTTCCAAGGAGATTTTCTACAACTGCTTCATCAAGCTGATCGTCATGCCAGCCTTGATGCTCATCGTTGGCAAGCTGATGAACATGGATGCACTGAAGCTGCAGATGCTCGTATTGTGCGGTGCATTGCCTCCAGTATTCTCCGGAATCATCATCGGAAGCCGCTATCAGATCTATGTCAAGAACGGCACCAACTCGCTGGCCGTCAGCGTCGTGTTGTTCATGGCGACAGCCCCGCTGTGGATCTGGCTTTCCAAGATCGTAGCAACCATGCATTGGTAACCAATTTCTAAACCTTCAGCACACAGGCATGGCGTTTACGTCATGCCTGTGTCCATTTCATACGAGGAGCAACCCATGGACAAGAACCTGCAGATCATGGATGGCTGTACAGCAGCCACCTACGTGGCCTACGCTATGAGCGAATTGGCCATCATATATCCCATCACCCCAGCATCGGACATGGGTGAGCTTGCCGACCAGTGGTGCACCGACGGCAGGAAGAACATCATCGGCGACACGACAGCCGTCAAGGAGATGGAGTCGGAGGCGGGTGCCTCCGGTGCAGTGCATGGTGCTCTGTGCGGCGGAGCGCTGACAACCACCTTCACAGCCTCCCAGGGTCTCCTGCTGATGATCCCCAACATGTACAAGATGTCGGGCGAACTCCTTCCAGCAGTATTCCACGTCACCGCCAGGTCCCTTTCTGCACATGCCCTCTCCATCTTCGGAGACCACCAGGACATCATGGCCACCCGTGCAACCGGATTTGCATTCCTATGTTCTTCCTCCGTGCAGGAGTGCATGGACCTGGGATTGGTCGCACACCTGTCCGCCATCCAAGGATCGTTGCCCTTCTGCCATTTCTTCGATGGATTTCGGACCTCCAGCGAGCTGGAGAAAATAGAAACCATAGCATATGAAGACATGGCGGCCCTCACCGACTGGGATGCCGTGCGCCGGTTCAAGGCCAGGGCAATGAACAGCACCCATCCCGACACCAGGGGGACAGCACAGAATCCGGACGTCTATTTCCAGAACCGTGAAGCTGCAAACAAATACCATGAGGCCCTCCCCTCTATTGTCCAGTCCAACATGGACAAGGTTGCAAAGCTCACTGGCCGCTCATACCACTTGTTCGACTATACCGGTGCCCCTGATGCACAATATGTCATTGTCGCAATGGGAAGTGCCTGCGAGACAATCTCCCAGACCGTAGCATACCTGGCATCCCAAGGGGAGAAAGTTGGTGCCATCACAGTCCGCTTGTTCCGCCCATTTGCCATGGAGCAGTTCATGGCGGCCATTCCCAGCACCTGCACCGACATCGCGGTGCTCAACATGACCAAGGAACCGGGAGCCCCCGGCGAACCCCTGTACCAGGATGTATGTACCGCAGTGCAGGCCAAGGGACTGCGTATCCGTGTCTCCAACGGACGCTACGGCCTCTCCTCCAAGGACTTCACCCCATCGCATGTCGCAGCCGTGCTGCAGAACATGCAGGCCGCACAGGCACGGATGCAGTTCACCGTTGGGATCAACGACGATGTCACACACCTCTCGCTTCCTGAGGTAGACATTGAAGATCCTCTTCCAAAAGGGACCATACAGTGCAAGTTCTATGGCTTTGGTTCTGATGGCACGATCAGTGCAAACCGTCAGGCGACCGACATCATCGGCAACGCCACAGACTACCAGATGCAGGCCTACTTCTACCATGACTCCAAGAAATCAGAGGGATATACTGTCTCGCACCTGCGGTTCTCCCCCCAGCCTATCCATGCCGAATATCTCATCCAGCACCCTGACTTTGTCTGCTGCAGCAAGGACTCGTACCTGACGCGCTTTGACATGTTGGGTGGCATCACTGGTGGTGGGACCTTCGTGATCAACTGTCCATGGAAGATGCCCCAGCTACAGACACATCTGCCAGCCTCAGTCAAACGTGCCATTGCACGCAACCACCTACATCTCTATGTCATAGATGCAGCGGCGATTGCCCAGGCCGTTGGATTGGGTGTGCGGGTCAACACTATCATGGAAACTGTATTTTTCAAGCTCGTTCCGCTCATGGACACAGACACCGCCATTGCCAACCTCAAGCAGAGCGTAGGGGAAACCTACGCCAGCAAAGGCCAGAACGTGGTTGCCATGAACATCAGCGCCATCGACCAGGCCCTTGGCGCATTATCATTGGTCCAGTACCCAGACTCCTGGGCCAATGCAACAGATGAAAAAGAGGCCGTCACAGCTATTCCTCCTTTCGTACAGCACATCGCAAAACCGATTCTTGCTTTCGAAGGAAACGCACTGCCCGTCTCTGCGTTCAATCCCTCGGGGACGTTCCCCCCAGGTACTACCGCATATGAGAAGCGGTGCGTCGCAGAAAACCTCCCCCAATGGGATGTCTCATTGTGCATCCAGTGTACCCAGTGCTCACTGGTGTGTGCCCATGCGGCGATCAGGCCATACCTTGCAACTGCCCAAGAGCTCGTAGGAGCTCCTGCCAGCTATACTACCAAGCCTGCGGTGGGAAAGCCCTTCGCAGGCCTTTCTTGGAGGATACAGAACTATCCCGAGGATTGCCTGGGTTGCGGAGCATGTGCCAATATCTGTCCCGTAGGGGCTTTGAAGATGGTACCCTCCGCTACCCTGCGGGAAGTCCAGAAAGAGAACTTGACATTCGCACAGACCCACATTACCTACAAGGATACGCTCGTCCCACCGACGACCGTCAAGGGAACCCAGCTACAACAACCGCTGCTTGAGTTCTCAGGTGCATGCGCAGGATGTGGTGAGACTCCCTACGTGAAACTGCTGACGCAGTTGTTTGGCAAGCGGATGCTCATCGCCAATGCAACGGGATGCTCATCGATCTGGGGAGCCAGTTTCCCCAGCATGCCATATACGGTACGCACCAGTGACGGACGTGGACCCGCATGGGGCAACAGCCTCTTTGAAGATGCAGCTGAATATGGGTATGGCATAGCAGTGGCCACCAGACGGCAGCGGCAGTACCTGCAGGCACTGGTACAGGAGCTTGCTGCACAACCAGCTCTCCCCCAACAGGTGGCCGCAGCCGCAACAGGATGGCTGGCAGCCGCCAATGATGACGATGCTTCCCTCACAGCGGCATTGGCCCTCAAGGAAGTGCTCAAGCCGTTGGAGCAAGGAAATGCACTTGCAAAGAAGATCATGCAACAAGCGCACCTGCTGGACAAACAGAGCGTCTGGGTCGTCGGAGGCGACGGATGGGCATACGACATCGACTTCGGTGGGCTGGACCATGTGCTTGCCTCTGGTGAGAACATCAACATGCTGGTGCTTGATACCGAGTGCTACTCCAATACCGGGGGGCAGATGTCCAAGGCGACGCCATTGGGTGCAAAGGTACAATTTGCATCGGCTGGCAAGCGGACCAACCGCAAGAACCTGGGACGGATGTTCATGTGCTATGGAAATGTGTATGTAGCTGCAATCGCAATGGGGGCAAACGAGCAGCAGGCGGTGCAGGCACTCACAGAAGCCCAGTCGTATGATGGACCGTCGATCGTCATTGCCTATGCGCCATGCATCAACCATGGGATCAAACGGGGCATGGGTACTTCCATGCAGGAGGAACAGCGGGCAGTCTCATGTGGCTACTGGGACCTGTACAGGTACGACCCACGCAAGATCCCCCAGCCCCTGGTCGTGGACAGCAAGGCCCCGTCACAGCCCATGGACCCGTTCCTGGACGGTGAAGACCGCTATGCCTATCTCATGCAGACAGATCCGTCGGAGGCACAGGTCCTCAGGGCAGGTCTGGCAGAGGACTGCAAGGAGCAGTTGCAGCTCCTTGAGCAACAGGCTGAAACAAAAGTAAACTGACATCTCCCTTGATGCACAATAATAGGTTCCCTTCCGAGTGGGAGGGAACCTATTTCATGCACAACGATGTTTTGTTCAGTTCTTCGTTTCTATGAATGACTGGGGGCCGACTTCAGCCTGCCAGTCGAGATTATCGCCTTCAATTTGGTTCATCTCTTCATTGACCTGCGCATCATGAGCTGCAATCTTTGCCTCTTGCTGAGGCGTATTTGCCGTCTTGGAGCACCCGACAAGTCCGAGCACCACCACCAATGCGGCGGCAACGCACCAAACCGTATGTTTCATCGCATCTCCTCCTCCGATACCCACAAGATACTCACCACCAACAAAATCGTCTATTGCAATCAGATGCAAGAGGAGAACAGAACGGCCGGCGGATACTACCCAGCCGGCCGTGTGTGCTTGATGGCGATCTAGGAGACTAATTCGCCGTCAGTGTGTTCTGGAAGAACTCACCAGTGTCGTTGATGACAGTCATCAAGGTCTTCATGTCCTTCTCGTTCATGACATTGAAGAAGTGGTCGGCACTTGGGATCACAAGCACTTCAGAATCAGCATTGCCGTTGATCTGGACAATCATGTTGGCCCAGTTAGCCAAGCCGAATTCGTCGTTGGCTCCAGCGATTGCCATTACAGGACCGCTGTAGTTGGAACCGAACTCTGCAAGGACATCGGTGTCCATGATCTCATCGACCATCTCTTCGCTGATGCGAAGCGGCTCACGCCAGGAGAACTCCATCATGACATATCCATTTGCATCTGCAAATGCAACCATGTCAGTGGTAAGCAGTCCGGCTGCCATCAGGTCAGGAGCGCCAGCCCAGGTCACGACGCTGCTGAACATCTTGGTGCGGGATGCTGCGAGCATAGCCTCGTTGCCACCCTCGCTATAGCCAAGCAGGCCAATCTGGTTGGGATTGACATAGTCGAGCATGCTCAGGTAGTTGGCAACGACCATTGAGTCACCAATTGCAGTCTCATAGCAGTTCATCATCGGGTCAGCCTCAGAATCGCCGCTGCCGGGCAGGTCGAACCGGATGCTGACGATGTCATAGTTCTCAGCAAGCAGTTTTGCAGTCACGGCATATGCACCGTTGATTCCATCTCTGCTCGAGCCGGTTCCATGGAGCATGACAACAGCTGGGTACACGCCTTCCTTCGCGGGTGCTGTGATCGTTGCATAGACCATATGGTCGCCAGCTGGGATTACGACATCCTTCTCGACGCTTGAGACACCTTCGGGGAGGAGCCCAAGTGAACTGTAGATCGCATCGGTCTTGCGAAGCGAAGTCATCTCGGAATCGCTATTGGACGCACATGATGCGAACGTCAAGAGAACTGCCAAAGCCAAAAGGACAGGAAGTATCTTTTTCATACTACACTCCTCATTTCTAGCCCCCTGTCTGGGAGCCTTCTAGCCCTAATGTACGAATGGCTTTTTACAACGTCAAAGGGGTGTTTTGAAATAAATTCACAAAAAGTACACTTCTTTGCCAAACTCAACACAATGTCTATTAAGTCCATATACTCTTTATAATTATTTCTTTACAAAACATATTTTTTGTGGCAATTTTTCATAGTTTTGAACACATGTCAAATTTCAGGATGTACTTCTTGTGGATAGCGTGCAAGAGATGTGAGCAGCCATGAACCGGACTCCTTGGACCATACGGATTCCACCAAGACATCCGGTGTACCACCAGCATAGGAAAGACGGCTGACGACAGAGGTGGAAAGCACATCCCCACTGACCACATGGCTCAGCACATACGTAGCTGGGAGTACAGATGCAAGGGAGTCTCCCCACACCCCCGCAAAGAGCGAGCGGGCACTGGGTTGGACAAACTGTTGCAGCCATTGCAGGTCATAGGAGGAACGCAGGGCTTGGGAGGCAATGCCTGCAAGTTCGCTCCCCTTCGTGTCAGTGATTGTCCCGACGACAGCATCGGTGGGCAGGACCTGAGGATACGGACGCATGGCAAGGTACTGCTTGGCGGGGATGGCCCCACAAGCAATGGTCGGAACAAGCAGCAGCAGGCAGATGGCGCAGAGTCGGTTCATGATTGATGTGTACCCCACTGCGGGGGGTTTGTCAAATCCCAATGGATGGTGTGGACACCAGTTGTACGTTGGGATACCATGCTCACATGGAAAGCCGATTTGCAGATACCCAGGAAGGAAACCTCGCCTTCCTCCAATGCGCGTTCACCGTCTCGGTGCGTGATCCCCTTTGGAAGGACATCCCTTTCACCCGCCCCTTGGAGGCACTGCTGCATTGTACGTCCGTACAGCAGCTGGGACGCATCAAGCAGCTGGGGCCGACCTACCATATATATCCTGGTGCCGTCCATACCCGGCTGGACCACAGCATCGGCGTCTACCATATTGCACGCCTGATGGTCATGGCATTCCTCCGCCAGGAGCAGCAGACGGTCCTCACACGCAAGGGTATCCTTTCGTTCCTCTGTGCCGCGCTGCTGCATGACCTGGGCCATTTCCCCTTTGCACATTCGCTGAAGGAGCTGCCCCTTGAGGAGCATGAGCACCTCGGTGCCCAGGCAATCTTGGGCGACCCAAGGATTTGTCAGTGCATCAGGGAGGCGGGAGCCGATGTGCGTTGGGTGTGCGCCATCATCGACGAGGGCGAGCCAGCGGATGATCCCCAGATTCTCTGCTACAGGAACCTGTTGTCGGGCACCCTCGATCCTGACAAGCTCGATTACCTCAACCGCGATGCCTACTTCTGCGGAGTCCCCTATGGGGTGCAGGATGTCTCCTATATCATCGACCGGATACGGCTGGAGGGGGGTGTCCCTGCCCTGCCTGAATCGGCAATGGCATCGGTAGAACACCTGCTGTTCAGCAAATACCTGATGTACAACAGTGTCTATTGGAACAAGCATGTGAGGTGCGCCACCGCCATGATCAAGTGCGCGGTAGTCGCCGCCCTGGATGCAGGAGTGCTCCAAGGTTCCGACCTGTACAACCTTGATGACGATGGGTTCTTTGCCCTTGCGTCCACCAAGGAGTACGCACCATTGTCATTGTTGCGAGACGTACGCGACAACCAGTTGCTCTCCTGCCGGTATGAGCAGCCCTTTGACCCTGCAAATTCGCTGCACACCCAGGCAATGGATATTCCCAGGAGGATGGAGATGCAGCGGCACCTGCATGCCGCCATTGCACAGGAATACCCACAGCTTCCATGGTATAGCGTGATCATAGACATCCCAGAGCCTATTTCGTTCGAGGCAGACATCCAGATCATCGGCCACTGCGGTACCACCGTCCCCTTCTCCGAAGCCGACGGGTTGTTCAGCCAGTCGGTGGTCAATTCGTTTGCCAAGGCACTACGCAAGGTGCGGATATTTGTACCCTCATATGTCGATGCAAATTACCTTGCGCATGCACTATGCAATGCAGGGCTGTATCGATAGAATACTCGCCATGGAACTAGAACAGGCACCAGCGGCAGAGCTGGAGAAGATACCGTACCAACAGTTGATCGCGGGGGATATCCCCCCGTGGGTCATGCGCTTCATCAAGACCACCGGCAAGGCAATCAACCGCTATTCGATGATCAAGGAGGGCGACACAGTCCTCTTGGCAGTCTCAGGGGGCAAGGATTCCCTGGCCCTTGCCCTTGCCCTGTCCCTCCGCAGGAAGTGGTTGCCTGTCAGGTATGAGCTGAAGGCCGTGATGATCAACTGGATCGAGCATCCGATCCCACCCGAGAAGCGCCAGCCACTGATCGATTTCTTCCATGACCTGGACATTGACTTCCACATCATGGATGAGCTGATGTTCCCCACCTCCTTTGACGGGGACTTCAACTGCTACCTCTGCTCGCGCAACAGGCGGAGGATCCTCTTCGAATTGGCTTCCCAGCAGGGCATCAAGCTCATCGCCATGGGCCACCACCTGGACGACTTGGTGGAGACGTCGATGATCAACCTCTGCTTCCGGGCAAAGTTCTCCACGATGTTGCCCGTTCAGGAATTCTTTGGCGGGAAGCTCCATATCATCAGGCCGATGATCGAGACCCATGAGCAGGTCACCAGACGCCTTGCCCAGGCATACGACTTGCCGGTGGTGAAGCCAGTGTGTCCGTTCGACCAGACCAACATCCGCTCCCAGATCAAGCCGATCATCTCCCAGTTTGCGAAGATGGACAAGCATGTGCGTGAGCATATCTACAATGCCCATGCCTTCACCTGCACACCAGATGCACCCATTGAGCAAGAAACTTGATTTCCTAGGTGCTTCTGATACTATTCCCTGTCGGGCCAATGGGCTATACTGCCCATAGGCCTCCAATTGGGGCGGGAGGAAACATGGGTATCAAGCGAACTCTAGCGATCATCTTCATCTCTTTGGCATTGTGCATGACGCACGCCTATGCCTCCTTCAGCTTCAAGCTGGGCATTGGGCTAGAGTTCATCAATGCTTCCGCAATCACCGGGGAGGCAGATGTCAACCTTCTTGGGGTACTGGTGATGCCACAGTTCAAGGCAGACGCCTTCTCCATGAAGCTGCGCGCCCCCATCTACTTCTCCATGGTTCCACAGTTCCCGTTCCTCGACCCGTGGTTCAACAACTGGCTTCCCCCCAAGAGGCTCCCAGAGGAGTCCGACTTCTCCCATACCATGCGGACGATCAGCAGGTACGCCTCGGTCATCGAGCATATTGAGTATGGCGTCCCGTATGATGACTTCTATTTCAGGTGGGGAAAGCTGGGTGGCTATACCATGGGAGACGGGGCACTCCTGCAGTCCTACAAGGATACATCGGTAGCCCTTTCAGCTCTCAAGCCAGGGCTTGTCGTCAAGTTGGATGCACGGGCCTTCAACTTCCCATGGTTCGGATTTGAGTTTGTCACAGATGATATTTTCTTCCCTGCCATGATTGCAGGGCGGATATTCGCACGGCCCCTTACCTCCTTGCAGACCCCAATCATCAAGAACCTGCAGGTGGGGGTGTCGGTCGCCACCGACCCCAAGGGACATGAGATATACTCCGATGATGGAACGACGGTCATCCCGGACGAGCAGGTGGTCCCACTCACGGCCATTGCCATTGATGCACGCCTACCGTTGGTGGAGAACAAATGGTTTGGGTTCTCATTCTACGGGGATTTCCTGATGCAGGTCCGTGGAACCGGTTCCAACAACCTTTCCGTAGCCACACGGTTTGGTGCATTGGGGAATATCACCAAATGGATAGCCTACGACATGTCGGTGACCTTCCCATTGCTTG
Organism: uncultured Sphaerochaeta sp.; assembly: GCA_964465155.1. GTDB lineage: Bacteria > Spirochaetota > Spirochaetia > Sphaerochaetales > Sphaerochaetaceae > Spiro-02. Next base: position 25,380 of record CAYXIH010000017.1, on the reverse strand, counting down.
ACGGATACATCCCCTACTACTTCTCAACCGGCTACAGCACCGCAACCCGTACCCAGCTCGACGACAAGGTCCTGAGTTCGGGGAGCCTGTTCCTCGACTCACGCATAGGGACGATGCTCTTTGACGGCCAGCTGGTCATAGCCGTAGGTGGAAGCGGTACCTACACCTATGGGGATACATGGTCAGACTATGGGGCTGCCGCCTACATCACCCTCGACAAGACATTGCTGAAGGTCGTGGACCTGAATTTCTCCTACAGGAAAAGCTATCCTGCAAACCAAGCAGGCAATGTCGCTGAGCCGTATTGGCCAGGCCTCCTCACCATCCGCAATGTCACGTTGGGATTCGACGTCAACTTCGACATCAAGATTTTCTCGTTCACCGCAGGTATCGACACCTCGTTCGATGGGAATGGAAAAGGAGATGGCTCGAAGTTCAGGGCCTCCGCGAAGGTTTCGCTTTTCTAAGCATTATGATATATTGAAAAGGTAATGAGCAAGGAAGGTAATTTGATGAATATACACCGTAAGATACAGACAATCGTCCGTTCTACTCTCTTGGTGGCGTTGCTCCTCGTCCCGTCATTCGGCTTTGCTGTTTCACCATTGCAAGTAGACCCAGGCAACTTGACCGGAGTGCTGGTCAACAACTCCACTGGTGCGTTGGTACCAATGCAGACGGTGTTGGACAATGGACTGGAGCAAGGATGGATCATCCGTACAGCCAACGAGCCTGTCACCCTCCAAAGTCCTGTCGGTGCTGTGGTCATCGGCCCTTCCTCGATGATCGGGATCCAGTCGCTCTCAGCGGACAACCCGTCATTCTATCTTGTGGACGGATCTGCCTCGTTCCAGACTCAGCCTGACTTTTCCAAGACGCTGCATGTCGCTACCCCAGTTTCCCGCTATACCGCAACGGGTGCATCCGACATCTACGTCCTCTCCACCGACGCTGAGCTTGTCTATTCCTTCGCCGGGACTGTAGATGCGTACAATGTGATCACAAACAACCGTACGACTGTACCTTCCATGACCTACCTGGACATGATGATCCCCACCATGGGTCCAAAGGATGTCAGCGCAGCAATGTATGCCGCACTGGCCACAGCCCCAAGGCAAACTGAAGCTACCGAGGTTCCTGCAACTCCAGCTGTGGAGAGCATCGCAGTGCCCGGTGCACCCACTCTCACAATTGGCAGCATCACAGAAGTGGCTTCAACACCCAAGACCATCGTCGAGGAACCCGTAGTAGTAGTAGTACCTACACCCACACATGTCTACCCACAGAGGGTCGCACCTGTGAAGGTTGTAAAGCCAACTACTACAACTACTACTGTCGTCTCACAACCTCAGCCGGTACCCGTGAAGGAGGTTGCTCCTGTCCCCGCTGCTCCCAATTCATTGGTACAGAGCGTCGAGGCGGAACCTGCACAACCCAGTGTTGCCCCTGTCGTGGAAACACCTGTTGTCATTGAGGAAGCCACACCGGTCGCTGAAGCAATCCTGATTCCTTCCGCACCCTCTGCAGTGGTGTTCACCCTCAAGCCCTTCCATGAGGAAGTTGCAACTGTCGTCGAAGAGGTCCCGGTGATTGAAGCCGTCTCCGAGGCTTCCGCAATGCCAGAAGAAACAACCGTGGTGGTGGAAACATCGGAGGTTGCAGCAGTTCCTGAAGAAACATCGCTGGTTGTGGAACCTGCAGGCATTACCGATACCCCAGAGGCAGCAACTGAGCTTGAGATCAAGGAACCGGAACCGTTGACGGTGGCTGACCAGAAGCTGACAGTTCGCCAGGCTACGACTCCCATTATCTCTGGCACGGCCCCAAAGAAAACCAGATTGGATGGAGGTGTCGGCTTCGAATACCGCCTTTCCTACAATGGATCTCAGGTAACTACCACGGGCAGTACCTTGAAGACTCCCCTCTCGACGATCGCGATCAAACCCTACCTGAGCCTCAACAGCCTCAAGCTGGGGTTGACGGTCAACGTTGCCACCACGGGATCCCTGAAATGGGATGGCCTGCAGGGGAACATCAAGTTTGATACCTCTTCACCTCTGGCAACAACTGCTTCTGTTTTCAAGTTCATCGACTTCTTCAAATTTGGAACACTGTCCAGCAAAGCATACTTCAACGTCGACACCGTCTCTTCCATCTCCTTTGGAAAAGACTCTGTCGTGGCAACGCTCGACCCGACATTCCAAGATACGACGAGATTGGGTTTCTACCATCAGGTGAACGTTGGTTGGTATTCACACCAGCTCTTCTTCGATGACCTGTACCTGACGAATCTCCAGAACACATCAAACCCCCAGGTTGGTGGCCTACGCATTGCATTCACCCCCAGCAGCAAGTACCCGTTCTCAATCGGACTCTCGTCGCTGGCATCCATGAGCATCGCAAGCGGTGAGTTCAAGATGAACCTCTATCCCTCGCTGGACTTGATCTTCCCCTTGGTGAATACCCGCCAGCTGCGCATGAACCTGACCCTCGCAGCTGCCACCTACCTCCCGGTACTTCCCAGCGTAGACGTCAAGCAGATCTACAACAACAATGGTACTACTCTAGGTGAACGCATCCCCAACGTCCTCGCTGGTGGTGGAATCGACGCTGCGTTCGGCAATTTCAAGATTGGAGCGTTCGTCGCCCTCAACCATGGAGTGGTACGCACCGACTTGGTCAACAACACCCATTTCAGTGGCTATCCCCTGACGTTCTCCGATGCAATGGACATGAAGTTCACCTTCTCCTATACAGCTCCCGAAGGACTGCGCCTGAACGCCAGCTGGAACTTGCCGCTCTCATTCGAGGGTGACTTGCACTTGGCTCCGTTCTTCCTGAACCCCACGAGAAGTGCAGACGTTGCAAGCATCTCCATCGGGTATGCAGGAAAAGCCTGGACATTTGGAGTTGGAGTCCAGCAGATCGACCCAATCGGGGCATACAAGAACTTGTTCACATCCTCAGACACATTGACCAAGCGCTTCTCCGATTTCATGGACCCCAATTACACCAATGTCTTTGCATCCCTCTCCTATGATGCCGGGGCTGCCAAGCTTGGCATGAAGCTCTCCACGACTGATGCGGGTGTGGGCCTGACAGACTTCAACGTTGCACCAGTGCTCGACCTGAGCATGATGCTGCGCCTGGGAAGCAGCGCCGTGCATGAATATGGAGCAGCAGAGAAACTGACTGCACCAAAGAATGTACAGGTATCTGGTTCACTGGGTGCGACATTCGCCAACCGTTACTTCGGTTCGACGACTCCGGATAAGACCAAAGCAGAACAAGTACTGTTCATACACCCGACACTTGATATCTCCTCACCCTACTTCTCGATGGGTATCGGTGTGAACTTTGGGATGAACCTGGGGTATACGACCTTCTTCGATCCTGCTGCTTGGTATGCACCGCGGGGCAACCGCTTCTGGGACTTTGGCTTCATTGACAACAATGGAACCCAGGTCAGACCCATCGCAGACTTGGTATTCGATATCTTTGGGCTCATCGAATACATGCGTATCGGACAGAGCAGCAGCGTCTTCTCGCTGACCATGGACCGCCATGCCCCACTGACTTTCGGTAACAGCGACCTGGTCACCCAGATCATACCAGACCTTGAGTCACCGTTCTTCACCTCGTTGGCATTGCACAACAAGCTGACGACCAAGTATTTTGGGTATGAGTTGTTCATCGACGACCTGACATTCCCCACGCTCGCTGGCTTGTCCCTCTCCATCACACCCGTGGCAGATGCCTACCCGTTCACCGTCAGTGCATCCACGGTGATGCAGACAAGTCCCTCCTATTCCCCAGTGGACATGATGTTCTACCCAGAGATTGAGATCTCATTGCCGTTCGTCTACAACGTACCTGGCATTGAACTGGGATTGGACATCAACGCAGCCTCTGCCGCTTCCGTTCAGTCAGCTGGAACCACGGCGTTCCTCCTCCTTGAACAAGGGAAGCTGAAGAACTACATGCTGGGTGCGACATTGGACGGAAACTTCAATGGGTTCGCACTGCAGGTTGCAGGAGGAATCCAAAGCGGTTGGCTGACACATGGGATGTTCGACCAGTTCTACATGAGGAATGCAACCAGCTTCACTGGCTCGTCATCCGCAGAGAGAAGCCTCTATGCAGCAGCTTCGCTGGGATATGCAAATTCTCTGTTCAGCATCAACACTGGCTATAGTGCAACAATTGCCATACAGCCGTGGTCATTGCTCACCGACAAGGTAAGCCTGGGGATCACGGTCGACAGCAAGTATGCTGACCTGTCGCTGGGATTCGTCAGACGCAATTTCAGCAAGGACCTCACTACGATCATCGGGGCAAAGGCTGGATTCGTGACATCGGTGAAGGACCTCTTGCTCACCGCCGATGCAATCTCATACCTGCAGCTGGATATCAAGGCTGGGTTTGCAACGCTTACCGGAAGGGTCTCCACCTCCGCTGAATACAGCAACACGGGCGTGGCATCCACTACCTTGAAGCCGACCTTGGCCCTGGGAATGAAGATTTCCTTCTAACTTGTTCAACAGCGATATCGCGGGCCACCGGTTACCAACGGTGGCCCGTTCTTTTTCATACGCAGTTTTTGTGCTAGGATGGTTCCATGAAGAGAATCCAATTGCTGGACCCGGTAGTTGCGGGTCGCATTGCAGCGGGTGAAGTGATCGACCGCCCCGCTTCCGTCGTGAGGGAACTTGTTGACAATGCGCTGGATGCGCATGCATCGGTCATTACCGTTACCATTGAAGAAGGTGGGATCAAGTCCATCATAGTAGCTGACGATGGTGATGGCATCGATGCAAGCGACCTCCCCCTGTGCTGCGCCAGCCATGCCACCAGCAAAGTCACCGATGTGGAAGATCTCTACCACCTCAGCACAATGGGTTTCCGTGGTGAAGCCTTGTATAGCATTGCAGCCTGTTCGACTGTGACCATCGGCAGTTGCACCGCCACCGGTACCCCTGCAAGCCTGACCGTCGACAATGGACGCATCGGCACAGTTGCAGATGGTGGACCGCAACGGGGAACCACCATCACCGTCCGTGACCTCTTCTATGCAATACCAGCACGAAGGACATTCCTCAAGCGTCCTGCGACCGAAGCCACGATGTGCAAGAACACGCTGTTGGAGAAAGCACTTGCCTTCCCCGACATCGAGTTCAAGTTTGTCTCCGATGGCATCCTGAGATTGCACCTCAAGCCAACAAGCCGAAAGGAACGCATCCTGGACGTGCTCTCCAATGACAAGAACATCGTCAGGAGCGAAATGCTGGAGCTCTATGACAGTGCAGGCAAATTCTCCCTCTACGCTGTAGCATCGACACCTGCAAGCCATAGGACTGACCGCAGCCACATCAAGGTCTATGTCAATGACCGTCCGGTGGAAGAGTACTCGATGGTCCAGGCTGTCTGCTATGGATATGGGGAGATGCTCCCTGGTGGCAGCTTCCCCTATTGCTACCTCTTCATTACTGACGATCCTACGTTGGTGGACTTCAACATACACCCCACCAAACGGGAGGTGAAGCTCCGCAACAAGGCAGAGATCCATCATGCTGTCGTTGAGATGGTCCGCTCGCAAGTCAAGCGTTCCATCCCCCGCCTGTTGGCGAGCCAACAGGCAGACACACAGCTTGAGTTTACCAGCACCCCATCTATAGCACCAAGGTGGACGGGCAACCAGCCACAACAAGTCCATGAGTATTCAGGGTCATATGGGAGGAAACAACAGGAAGAGACACAAAAGCCTCGTGATTCCCAATGGTTCGAACAAGCAAAGCAACTGATGGGCAACCGCCAACAGCAGCGTGCGGACGATTGGGCACCCGTCGTCGAGAAACCCACGTTCCGGTATATTGGACAAGCGATGGACCTGTTCCTCATCGCCCAGAAGGATGATGAGCTTTACCTCGTGGACCAGCATGCTGCACATGAGCGGTTATTGTTCGACATCCTTTGCCAACGCAAGGAGATACAGCGCCTGATCATCCCCCACTCCTTCGAAGTGGAACGTGATGTCGACACCTACCTGCAGGAGCACTCATACCTGTATGGCGAGTTTGGCATTGAACTGGTACGTTCTGCCGACTTGACTTGGGAGATGGCGACGATCCCAGCTGTGGGAAAGCCTGTTGAGAAGGAGATCGTCTCGTTTATCCAAGGATGTTGTGGCGATACGTCCGAGATTGAGAAAGGGCTCCTTGCCATCATAGCTTGCCACGCTGCAGTCAAGGCAGGTGACACGCTGGATGCGGCGACTGCGTCGGCAATACTGGAAAAGGTATTCGCAATGGAATCACCAACTTGCCCACATGGCAGGACGTTCCTGATCAAGGTGAGCAAGGAAGAGCTCTGCAGGCAGGTAGGAAGGACCTAGCGGAGGTCCTGTCGGATTACATCCACGATATTGTCCTGAGCAGAGAAGCGTGATATCAGCACAAACTGTGCCCCAAACCATTGCTTGCGCACGGTTTCGCTCTCAAACGGGTGCAGCCCAATTTCCCATTCGGATGTAATTGGGGGCTCCCCGACACTCGAAGGAATTTCAACGGCCCAAGTAGTATTGGCTGGCCCAAGGAGCTCTACTCCATCGGGTTGTACCTGCACGTGCGGCAGAGCCTCATCCGTTGCGGCATGTCGATAGGAGACCTCAAACGGCGTTGAAAATGCCCGTCCATCATCCATCAGCACATGCAGGCTCCACATACCTATGGGTAGCGGCATCCCCGATCCGAGGACCAAGGCTGAGTTTCCGAGCCACTGGGTGCCGTTGCGCTGTACCTGATAGGGAACGAATTCCCAGCGGAAAGTCCCATCCGGGCTCACCACGGCGAACTGCAGATCACCGCTTCCCACATCCTTGCCAAGATCAGCAAAGACAGACAAAGCCATGGATTGGCCCACCAGCGCACCATCTGAAGCAACTTCACTACGCAGTACAGCAACGGGCTGCACAGCAAGGATGGAGACATCCGTCCGTTTGCATGATACACAGAGGGCGAGCAACATGCTCGCCCACAGTGCCATGTGCAGTTTCCTGCGCATCATGATGCTATTGCTCAGAAAGGAAGGACCGTACGGGATTTGCATAGGCGTTCAATACAAATGCCTGCACCTCCGGCTTCAGTCCCTTGTACCGGTCGAGGAACTTCTTGGTATCCATTCCCTCGTACTTGTCCGCGAACTGATTGCTCCCTGTCATGTGGTCATAGGCAAAATAGTTCGTGTCCCACAACTTGTAGCCGGTATGGATCTGTCGGTCGATCTCACGGGCAACCTCGTCGGGATTGGCATACTCACCGGTAAGGGGTGTGCCAACATGTACATGGATGTTGCCTTTGTACCGGCGGAGCCCACGCAGCATGTTCAACAGGTCCTCATACTTTTTCTTCTGGTACTCACCATCGAGATGGAGTTTCTTGACCTCCTCACGCCCCTTGTTGATATCACAGGGATCATACTGGTAGCTGACCGCCACTGGCACGATATTGCAGTTCTTGATGAGCTCTGGGAAACTGACTCCCGTCTTCTTCTTGGAGAGGTACAGCATCTTGATGATCGCGGCGTTGGTGATATCCAGGCCATCCTTGGAACGCCCACTCTTCTGGGCAACCCAAATAGAATGCCCCTCTTCCGTGATCTGCTCGATGAAATATTCGGACAAGCGGATCGAATCCAGGTATTTCTCACGCATGGGGAGTTCACGCTTGACGGTAATACCACCATTGAGCTTGAACATGTCCTTGGCAAATTGGTTGACCAACAGATTGTCCCCGATGGCCATCTCGCACAGTTGGATGCCACTGTTCATTAAGGCGTAGTCGAGCAACGTGCAGTCAAGGATGATGTCACGGTGGTTGCTGATGAACAAGTAGGGCTTGTTGGGCTCCTTGTCCTCCAAACCATCGGCGGAGAAAGAAGCCACCGATTTCTTGAGGATCGTGGGGATCATCACAGAAGCGGTGACATCACGCTGGAAGTCGGTGTAGTTCTTCACCTTTGACAACAGCGTTGGCATCTCAAGGTAGAAATCGTTAATCAGGCTTTTTGCATCTTCATTGTTCGCGGAAAGCAACTGCCCCAGTCCGATAAGGAATTGGGGGTTGGCTTTCAGACGAGCAACTGCTTGAGCAACTTCTTCTTGGTCATAGGGAGCAATGTCCCTGTATTTTTCCATGTCCATGTAGTATCCTCAACGCTTGCCAGACAGCAGGCTCATGTATTGGGTCCGTTCCCAAGCACCCGGATCTTCCATCCGCTCCTGGGCCAGCTTCCCTTGGAAAGCGGGAATGCAGGTATACTGCTTGCTTTCCATCCAAGTCTCGACTTCACCAAGCATCTGGTTGATCTTCTTGAAACCGTTCTTGATCACAGCCGAACAGACCTGCACGGAAGATGCTCCTGCAAGCAGCTGCTTGACAATTGTCTCTCCGCTGTGGATTCCGGTTGATGCACAGATATCACAAGCAATCTCGTCGCTCATCAATGCGGTCCAGCGCAACGATTCATGGAAATCATTGGCGTCGCTGAGCAGCTCGGGGCTCTTGAACGTCAGGTTCTGGATGTCGATGTCGGGTGTGAAGAAACGGTTGAACAGGACAAGTCCATTGATTCCCTGGCTGTCAAACTGCCGGATCATGTTGGAAAGTGAGGAGAATTTCGAACCGAGCTTCAGGGACAAGGGAAGCTTGAACTGCTTGCGGGCCATCTTCACCAGCTTCAGGTACTCTTTCTCGATCTTCTCGCCGTCAACCTTTGCATTAGCAGCAACGATGTAGTAGTTGAGCTCCAAGGCGTCGGCTCCACAATCGGCAAAACGCTTGCCATAGTCAAGCCATGTTCCGGCATCCTTGCAGTTGATGGAAGCGATGACAGGAATCTGAAGGGACTGCTTTGCCTGCTGGACCAAGTTCAAGTATGCATCCACATGATGTTCCTTGGAGGAACCTTCGAGGAACCCATAGGCATCTGCATGGGTCATATACTGGGAAGCGCTATTCACTTCAGCAGAGGCGTCGGCATCAATCTGTTCTTCGAAGATGGACTTGATTACGACAGCACCAGCTCCAGCGTCCTCACACTTCTTGAGGCTATCGATATTGCTTGTCAGCGGACAGCTGCCAACAATGATGGGATTCTTCAGCGACAGGCCCATATAACTTGTTTCCAATGAAATCATTACGTTCCTCCAAATATCGTGCACACACGGCATCGCCAGAAGTGTATCATGTTCTGTACATTTTTGCTGTACTCAAACCAATCAACACTTGAGAAAATTCAACTCTCGTTTATTATAGTTAGTTGTTTTATTCCGTAGTAGGTATTTTGATTTTAATTTTTCAATAATAAAGACCACGCATTGAACGTGGCCCCAATTTCAAAACGTTCTGTTTTGCTAGAGGATATAGGGAATATGGAAGTTGTGCGACTGGTAGACGACGAACGTCTCCACTTCCTGCACCTCGTTGACCTTCACCAATTCATGCTTGAAGAAGTCAAGCAGTGACAGGCCATCATCTTCGCTGAGGACTAGCTGCACGATCAAGTCGTATCTGCCGGTAACTACTACCGTCGAGATAACCCCACGCAGCCGTGAGAACTCCTTGGCCTTTCTCTCCAAGTCCATCGTCTTGAGCTTGACGCCCATCATGACGACTTGCAGGCCTGGGATGCACTCTGGGTCGACAACCCCCGTGATCTCGAGGATTCCCTCCTCCATGAGCTTGTTCACACGGGCTCTGACGGTGTTCTCAGTGATATTCAGCTCTTCGGCAATTGCACTATAGGCTTTTCGCCCATCCTTCAACTGCTTGATGATCGCCTTGTTCGTATCGTCGATTCTTTTCACCATATTCTCCATCGCTTCTAAACAATGATGGCCCATCCGCGCTTCGGGATGGGCCACATGCGCATTAGCCGTTCTTTCTTTGGAATTCCTTCATGAAGTCAGAAAGAGCACGTACATCTTCAATCGGACATGCATTGTAGATTGAAGCGCGGATACCGCCTGTGGAGCGGTGTCCCTTCAAGCCAAGCATGTCGTGTGCTGCTGCCTCGGCCAGGAATGTTTTTTCCAGGTCTTCCGAACCCAAGCGGAATGGGATATTCATCCTCGAGCGGTATTTTGGATCGACGAAGGACTTATAGAAACCACCACTGGTATCAATAGTATCGTAGATGATGCCGCTCTTCTCGATTGCACGCTGGAGCATTCCTTCCGCACCGCCGTTCTTCTTGATCCAGTCAAGGACAAGCTTCACAGCCCAGATTGAGAATACTGGTGGCGTATTGTACAGCCCCTTGTCCTTTGCATGGAGCTTGTAGTTCATGTACGCAGTCAGATCGGGGTTCTGGCGGTCCAGCAGGGACTTCTTCATGATTACGAAGGTTGCACCGGCAGGTCCCAGGTTCTTCTGCACGCCACCATAGATCATATCGAATTGGCTGACGGGAACCGGCCTGGACAAGATGTCGCTGGACATGTCTGCGATGAGGGGCACATCACCCGTCTGTGGGAATGTCTGCCATTCGACGCCGTGGATAGTCTCATTGGAGCAGAGATACAGATAGGAACTGTTCTTGCTGGGATGGACTGTTGCAGGATCAGGAAGCGTCGTGAACTTGCTGTCTGTCCCATCGAAGTACAAGTGGACATCACCCAGCTTCTGGGCATCCTCGGTAGCTTTGTTCGACCAAGTACCGCTCTTGATATAGTCGGCAACCGTCCCTTTGTGGAGGAAGTTCATCGGAATCATGGTGAACTGCAGCGTGGCGCCACCACCCAGGAAATAGATGTCGTAGTCTTCTGGCACCTGCAGCAATTCCCGCATCAGGTCCAGGCATTCATCATACATCTTCTCAAACATGCCGCCACGGTGGGATGCTTCGATCATCGAGAGACCTTGGCCCTGGTAGTCGACCATCTCATCCGCGAGCTGCTGGAGAACCTCGACGGGCATTACCGACGGGCCTGCAAAGTAGTTTTTCTTTCTATACATGTTCAGATCTTCCCTTCTTTTTTCAGTTCGGCGATCATGGCGAATACCTCGTCACCGATTCTATTGAGATTCTCTACGCTGTTTGCACCAACGTGCGGCGTCATGGTGACATGGGGGGCCTTGAGGATAGGATAGTCCTCAGCAGGTGGGTCGCTTGGATACACATCGGTGCAGAACCAGGAGACCGAACCATCTTCCAATGCACTGACCATGTCGTCGGCATTGACACAGAGTCCGCGTCCGGTATTGATGAACACCGGCTTCTTGGTACAATGGGCGATCAGGGCCTTGTCCACCATCCCCCTGGTCTCATCGGTCAAAGGAAGGTGCATGGAGATGTAGTCGGCATCCTTGACAGCCTCTTCAGGGGAAGCCTTCATCTCGGCAGCCTCGCTGGTGGAGACATACTTGTCATAGGCAACCACATGCATGCCAAAGGCCTTGGCACGGTGTGCTACTTCCCTGGCAATATTGCCGATTCCAAACAGACACAACGTCTTGCCATACAGCTCGGTGCGCTTGATGCTCTTCAGCCACTTCCCGTCATGCATGCCATTGTCATATTCGACGATATGGTTGGGTGTACTGAGCATCAATGCAAAAGCAAGCTCTGCGACAGCTATGGAAGAGGCTTTTGGAGTATTCCTCACCATGATCCCCTTGCTTTCCGCATATGCCTTGTCGATGTTGTCGATTCCAACGCCGCCACGTATGATCAGCTTGAGGTTCGGCGCCTGGTCGATATAGGCTTTGTCACACTGTGTCTTGGCCCGCACGAGGACCACATTGGCTTCTGCAAGCCGGCTCTTGTCCTCGGTAACTTCACCCAAGGTTGCCAGCTTGGCTGGAAGAGAGGCATCAAACGCATCGGAAATAAGAATCAGCATTTCTCGCTCCTTATGCAGGCGCCTGCGACGCCTGGTTGTTGCTCAGAGTTTGGAAGTAGACAGCCACGACTTCCAACCCGACACGTAGTGAAGGGCACCTGTATTGTACGGTGTAAATTGAGTGGTTGTCAAATTTATTTTCATGAATTCATGGAACAATCAATTTTGAAAGATGTTCTTGATGTAATCATTATATTTTGAAAAGAATTGACGGGAAGAATCCCTACGATTGATGACTTTGTAGAACTATACGGCATGCATCCGAGTATGTCCACCTTTGCAGATTGCCTCTTTTTCCGATATGATGGGGCATCCAACACGGAGGGCACCATGGTAATCCAGCAGTATCTTCAGGACTTTGCATACCCAGGCCGGCTCATCTTGACTGGGACAGCCCCCAACGGGAGCCAGGTACTTGCCTATGCATTGACCGGGCGAAGCCCCAAGAGCCGTGACAGGGTGCTCCGTGAGGCCGGTACAACAGTAAGCACGGCTCTCAGCTCAGCAGAAATTGCAACCGATACCTCCCTGATCCTCTACGATGCCGTGGTAACGGAGGACAACACAACCGTCATCTCCAACGGTACACATGGCATTCAGATCCTCCAAGATGTTTCCCATGGAATGGATGTCCGCACAGCTGCAACCTTGCATACCTATGAGCCAGATCCACCAATCTATACCCCACGTATTTTTGCAATACGGACAGCGGGCTCTGAACTCGCTACGTTTGGGATCATCTATAGAGATGGGACTGCCCCATGCAGGAAAACACAAGAAATATGCTGTCATCCGGGAGTTGGGTACCTCATCCATACATACCATAGGGACGGTGGCCCGGAAGTTCCATTCACCGGTCCTCCCGTTGCCATCGAACTTCCCGACACGGCCCAAGGGCTTTCTGAGGCACTATGGGATTCCTTGGATGCCAGCAACAAAATTGCAGTATTCGTACGGTATGGAGAGGAATCGACGATCATCAACAAACAACAGGAGGAACCATGCAGGCGATACCATTGAAATATGGATGCAACCCCAACCAGGGACATGCCACCATCTCCACCGAAGGGAAACTTCCTATTGAGGTCCTTTCTGGGAACCCTGGATACATCAACTTCCTGGATGCACTCAACGGGTGGCAGTTGGTCAGGGAACTCAAGCAGGTGACCGGCATGTGCGCAGCTGCTTCCTTCAAGCATGTCTCACCTGCCGGTGCGGCAGTGGGGCTGCCCCTTGATGATACGGAGCGGAGCATGTACTTTGTACCTCCCCATATGGAGCTCTCGGAGTTGGCGACTGCCTACGTACGGGCCCGCGGGGCAGACCGCATGTCTTCTTTTGGCGACTTCATTGCCCTTAGCGACACATGTGACCTCAGCTCTGCATTGGTGATCAAGCGGGAGGTATCTGATGGCGTCATTGCCCCTGGGTACGAACCTGCAGCATTGGAATTGTTGCGCAAGAAGAGAAACGGCAAGTTCGCCGTCATCCAGATTGATGCGGCGTATGAGCCACCCCAGGTAGAGACACGCACGGTCTTTGGAGTGACGTTCACCCAGGAGAGGAATACCTTCGTCCCCACTCCAGCCAGCTTGGAACATCGGGTATCCGTGAGGCAAGAGCTTCCCAAGGATGCGGTCAGGGACCTGACCATCGCACAAGTTGCCCTCAAGTATACCCAGTCCAACTCAGTGGTCTATGCCCATCGTGGACAGACCATCGGTGTCGGAGCAGGTCAGCAGTCACGCATCCACTGCACCCGGCTTGCCGGGGACAAGGCTGACAGATGGATGCTGCGCCATGCACCGCAGGTGCTGGGTCTCCCCTTCCTGGAAGGGACCAGCCGCAACGATCGGGACAATGCCATCGAGCAATATCTCAGCAGCAGCCCCGAATGCGACCTCTTCACCGACTGGCAAAGATGGTTCACCTCACGCCCAATACCGTTTCCTGCAGAGGAACAGAAGGATTGGCTTGCAAAAATGCATGGGATATGCCTTGCATCAGATGCATTCTTCCCATTTCGTGACAACATCGACCGGGCTGCGAGAAGCGGTGTCTCATACATCTGCGAACCCGGTGGGAGCATGCGCGACGATTTGGTCATCGAGGCAGCCAACGAACACCAGATGGTGCTCTGCTTCACTGGCTCAAGGCTCTTCCACCACTGACAGCCCCCTAGAAACAACAAAACCCTCCAGAAACACTGGAGGGGATTGATGTTGGAATCAAAAGCTTAGTAGCTCTTGGAGGCGTGCAGCTTGCGCACTTTCTTCATTTGCTTGCGTGCAAGTGCCTTCTTCTTCCGGTTGAGGATGGTGGAGGGCTTTTCGAAATACTCTCTCTTCTTCCATTCGCGGATGATGCCTTCTTTCTCAACCATGCGCTTGAAGCGCTTGATCGACTTTTCCAAAGGTTCGTTGTCATCAACTTTTACATAGGCCATAAATACATCACCTCCTTCCCCGTTTGATAGCCTGGGGCCGAAATAGCTCGCTTATCATGCGCCAAAAGGACACAACATGTCAATTGCATTCGCGATACAGCTTTACACAATATGAACTTTTTTCCCTGAACTAGTGGCGCTGCATGTCCAGGACGGTCAGCTGCAGCGTCTCCTTGTTCTTGAAATAGTTGCGGCCAAGGCGGAACACCACGTCCACCAGCTCTCCCTTGTCAAAGTCCTTCCCTGCCCGGTCGCCAGACTTCCAGTAGACCGCTGGCCACTTGTATTCACCGAAACCGAACGTAATCTTCAGGTGGGATGGTGAGTTTGGCTTGGAATTGCCCATGACCACCATGTCCTCGATCATTGCCCCTTCCATCAGGAACTGGATTGGGGGATTCTTCTCTCCATAGGGCTCAAAGAACTCCACCAGATGTATCACATCGGGATTGAAATACTTGGGTGGCAGCGTACAGTCGATGCGCAGCAACTCCTCTTCCTCATCCTCGCAGTCCATGCACTCAACATGTTCCATCACACGCTTGTGCAAGGTCGGGATATCCTTGGTCTCGATGGAAAAACCACCGGCGCAGGCATGCCCACCATAATCAATGAACAGGTCATCGAACTCCGATAGGAATGTGCGGACGTTGAACGTGGTGGGACTTCTCATCGATCCCGTGGCCCGGTCACCTTCAACCTGGGCAATGACCAATGAGGGGACACCAAACTGCTTGAGCAGGCGTGAAGCCATCACCCCGGTGATGCCACGGGATATCGAAGAGTCCTCGACCATGAGGAACTTGCTTCCAAACGACTCCATGCTGTCCTTTGCTTTTGGGAACAACCGCTCCCATGCATCTTCTCCGAGCTTCTGCCGTTCCTTGTTGAGCCTCAGGAGTTCACCCGACAGTTCCTCGCATTGGTGCTGGTCCTCGGACAACAGCATGTTGACCGCCACCGAAGGACATCCCATGCGTCCACTTGCATTGATCACAGGAGACAGCTGCCACCCGATGTCAGTGGTGCTGAGCGTCCGCCCAATGAGGTTCTGCATGCTCATCAGCGGCAGCAGGTTGCGCCTTCGGCCCTCCATCAGCACCTTCAGTCCCCTCCTCACCATGATGCGGTTCTCGTCCACCATTGGCATGAGGTCTGCCACGGTACCAATCGCTACCAAGTCCAGGATGTCTTCATATCCAGTGGAGAGCAATGGATGTTTCTTGAACACATATGCGTTGAACAAGGCCATCAAGGTCTCCAGTTCGTCCCGCCCATGGTTGGAGGCATAGCGCACTGCCCGGCTCATCGTGGAAAGGGTGAACAGGCTCTTGTTGCGGATCATGGGGAGCACTGCTTCCATGTCGGGCCTGAGGTCGGCCAGATGGATCTCTACGTTCTTGCCAAAGGCATTGCGCAACTGCGTGCGCTCCGTCTCGGCATCGAGGACCAGGATGGGCAATCCACATGAGAGGAACCGTAGCAGCCGGCTCTGTGCAGCAGGGAGAACCCCAGGAACCACCTCCTCGACAACCCGGTCGACCTCCATCAGGTTCTCGATGTGGACTGCCTGGATGATCACCGTCTCGTTGCCTGGCATTGCATGCAGGAGGATGAACTCCTCATGGTAGAAAGGTGTCTGGGAGAAGCGGAGTGCCCAGATACATTTCGCAACGACACCACACCCGGCAAGATGGTCAAAGGGATATTCACACCCTTCCGCCTTGGGGTCTATGACCGCAACAGCAGGGGGGATCATTTCACCAGAGATATGGTGGTCCAGGATGATCGTGTCGATCCCAAGTTCGCGCGCATGGGCAATCTCATCATAGTTAGAGATACCGCAGTCAACGGTTATCGCCAGTGTGACTCCTTGCTCATGTGCTTCGTCTATGCCTGCGATGGTCATCCCATAGGGTTCGTCACCCTCGGGAAGCTTGAAAGAAGCATCTATGCCCAACCGCTGCAGTTCCTGCATCAGCAGGACGGTGCTGGTGATCCCGTCGACGTCACGGTCGCCGAAGATCCTCACCTTCTCATGATCATCGCGTGCATTAATCACACGCTCCACGAATGTCTCCATGTCCTCAAACAAGAAGGGATTTCGCAGGTGCACCACATCTGATTCCATGAAGAACCGTATCTGGTCTGCTTCAGTAATTTCCCTCCTGGCGAGGATCGACGCGGTCAGCAAGTCAACGCCAAAGCGATCATGCAGCATCCGCACGGTCTCCGAGGATACGGGAGTCTTTTTCCATGTCATATATATATCTACCTTACAATAAGTTGCATATAAAATACCCAATATGGTCCCAAACTGCCGAAGAGAGACGGCGAAACCATGGGCTACTCCTGTGAAGATACCCTGTAGGGGACTTGTGAAGCAAGCGTTTTCAGTCCACCCCCGGCAAATAAGGAGGCATAACGCAGCATGTAGGAGCGTATGCGCCCAGTAGCTACCGCACTCAAGGGAACCGCCACGGCATCAACAAGTTCAAGCTCCTGGGTGACCGCCAGGTATCTGCGGGCCCCGGGAGGAAGGTTCATCTCATCATATCCATTGCTGCAATCGCTGCAACAGGGCACAAGCATCGACAGCTCGAAGCTCAGTGTCTCCGACTGCTCATAGGGACGGTCGCAGACAGGACATTGCTCCAAGTCCGGGGCATTTCCAGCATTGGACAACAGCTTCCACACGAATTGGATAATGGTACGGTCCGGGTCGGAACCGGTTGCAAGAAGGTCCAGCGCCTGCTCCAGCAGCATGAACAATACCGTGGAGTCGCCTCCATGGGTCCTCTGTGCAAGCTCACAACAGAAGGAAGCTGCCCACATGAGGTCATAGTCACCCCGCAGTGGCTCATGGGGTGCGAGGATCTCCACATCCTGCAGGGTATAGTCCCCCCTCACTGGATTGTGGTAAAGATAGAACTTCCCCGTGAGGAACAAGTCAGCCTTACCCAAGGCCTTTCCCTTGCGGGCACCATAGACAGTCACGTCCAAGATACCCATCTCCGGAGTCAGCACCGATATCTTGCGGTGCATCTCCCCATACCTACGGGTTTGTATGACTGTACCAAGTGTTGTCACATTGCGTTCCATGCTTGCTCCTATCCACAGAGTAGTGGGCGGACAATATGCTGTCAACGCCCCTAAGTTCTACAGTTGCAGTGTATTGTAGTTGGTCAATGGCACCGATTGTGATATTCTTTGCACCATGAAGCATACACAGGCCCGGCTCTTTTTGGTGGCGATGATTCTCTTATGTGCCCTAGCCCCCGCATGGAGCGTCTCAATGATCCCCAACTACTCGATTCCCCAACCATTTGACAGCGAGCTCATGCTCTCGCAATGGGACTTTGATGCGCCAGTTGCCCCGTCACAGCAAGAGTTCACAAATAATTCCACGGTATCGCTGGTGACCATTGGACCTGGAGATCCATTGTATGCTTGGTTTGGCCATACGTCGCTGGTAGTAGCACCACCCCAGCAGACTCCCGTCATGTTCGACTATGGGATATTCGATTTCAAGCGGGACCACTTCTACCGCAACTTTGCCTTGGGCAGGCTCTACTACAGCGTCATGGGCTCCTATTCACCATGGAGGATTGCCCAAGCCATCGAGGAAGAGCGGGATGTGAAGGAACAGGTATTGGACCTGCCACCCCAAGCCAAATTGGCCGTGATCGAGTTCCTCAACTCAAACATCAGGCCTGAGAACAACACCTACCTCTACCATCACTTCAATGACAATTGCTCCACGCGCATCAGGGATATCATCAACCATGCAACTGATGGTGCATTCAAGCAGTGGGCAACATCCATCCCCGCTTCAGGCACGTTCCGCCAAATCGTAATGAGACATACCATCCAGAACCCCATCGTTGACTGGGGTTTGAACTTCCTGCAAAGCGGAAGGATAGATGGACAGATCACGCTGTGGGAGGAGATGTTCCTTCCAGAGGCGCTCAGCGAGGCTGTAGCGGCTTTCTCATGGAAATGGCCAGACGGCACCGTCCATCCCCTCATCATGGAGACAGTGACCCTCAATGATGTCTCTGCCATGGACGTACGGCCTGCCGTCAGGGAAGAGACCCCCTCGGTATTCCTCCCAACATTGGCTGTTGGACTGTTCATGGGCTTGTTCGGGCTGTTCCTGCTCTGGCTCTACCGCAGGAACCTTGCGAAAGGGCATGGATACCGTTGGGTACGCTCGGTCTTTGGCATCTACAACTTCATCGTCTGCCTGGCAGTGGGAGTCCTTTCCTCGGTCCTCTTGTTCATGATGACCGCATCAACGCACGATGTGACGTGGTTCAACGAAAATATCCTCTTTGCGAATCCCTGGTTGTTGGTCATGGCAGTCAGTTCGTTCGCCATTGCCGTATCGATGCGCCGCAGCATCCATTTCCTGCAGTGTGGATTCAGGTTCCTCTCCGCCATGGCCTGCGTGGTATTGCTGTTCAAAGGAATATTCCCCAGCTTCTTCGTACAAGCAAACTATCCGATCATCGCGTTGCTGCTCCCCTATTATGCACTCCAAGGTTGGATCATCCGGTTCGCACCTTCGCGCAAACAGGAAATCACGGCCTGACTTGCAGGGCTTTTCGCACTGAGAACAGCGGATAGGAGGGAATCTCAAGCTTGCGGGCACTGATGTTCATGGGAAAGCTCTTGGACATTGACGCAAGCCGTGTGGCAGCGTCTTCATAGACGGCCATCTCATCAACCAGCACAGCTTCGGAATCGGAGATCCGGTTGAGCAGGCGCACCGCCTGCATCCCCTGTTGCGTCTGCTGGTATGGCTGGTTGCCAACCAACGAGCGTTGGACGCGCTTGAGTGCAGTCTCTAGTTCATTGTAGGCATCCGAGACATTCTCGACAGACGCAACATCAGCCTCATAGAGGGCTATTGCATCCGAGAGGGCCTGTGCACCTGACGGGTCGATTTGCTCGACGTTCGGGACCAGCTCCTGTGCGAGGGAAAAGCGTTGCGCAATGGAAGCATCTACTTGGGAACGTGCATCCAAGACACGCTGCTGACGTTGCAGCAGCGTGTTGGAATTCATCTTGTTCATGATGAAGGTCCCCAAAAGTACGAAGACAAGGATCACCGCAACGCTGACAAAGACGGTGCGGTGATCAAGGATATACTGCTTGACGGTACTCACGGGACGATCTTGGTTCCTTTGCCCTCATATAATGAGCCATAGAGGTGGGAAGGATCGGTGATCAAGCCAACGTTGCCAGTGGTCTGCACGAAGTCCACGATAGCCTGTACCTTGGGAAGCATGCTTCCGGGGGCGAAGTGTCCCTGTGCAATGTACTCCTTGGCCTGAGCCACGGTGATCGTGTCCAGGTCTTCCTGGTTTGGCTTTCCGTAGTTGAGGCAGACCTTCTCGACTGCAGTGGAGATCACGAACAAATCTGCATGCAGCTGCTTTGCCATCAGTGCGGCGGCAAGGTCTTTGTCGATGACTGCCTCACGACCATGCAGCAGCCCTTCGTCGTCCTTGGCCACGGGGATACCACCACCACCGGCTGCAATGACCATGATGTTGTTGTCCAGCAGCGTCTTGATCGTGTTGATCTCAACGATTGAAACCGGCTTGGGGCTTGCCACAACCCTGCGGTAGCCACGGCCAGCATCCTCGACGACGGTCCATCCATCCTTGTCGACATGGAACTGGGCGTCTTCTTGGGTCATGAACGAGCCAATGGGTTTGGTCGGCTTGCTGAACGAGGGGTCGTTGTCGGAGACTTCCACCTGGGTCACGACTGTCGCGACTTGGGGATGGAGGCCAACTTTCATGAACTCGTTGTCCAATGCCATCTGCAGGTTGTAGCCGATGGCACCCTGGGTGTCGGCCACGCAGCTGTCCAGCGGCACGGTGTGGAGAATGGACTTGGAGAACTCTGCCCGGAGGAGGATATAGCCAACCTGTGGTCCATTGCCATGGGCAATGACGACACGGTTTCCTGCCTGAACAAGCCGAACAATGTGGCTTGCAGTCTTTCTAGCTGCCTCATATTGTGCCGAAACGGTCACATGCTTGGAATCCTCGATGAGCGAATTGCCGCCAATCGCGATCACGATCAATTTGCTGTCCATACGCTGCTCCTCCCCCCTTTGGGGCTTGTGCGTGTCCTTGAGTTCTCCCCCATGGGAAGACGTCATTATGATAGCACGTCTGCAACAAAATGCAACAGTTTTTCACCCTGTTGCGAATCAAAAAAAGTTTACCCTCCGGCTCTTCCCTCTAGGCGATTCTTTGATTACATTATATGAAAGCTCACTTCTGTCCCGAACCGGGGCATACAAATAACAACAACTACAGCATTGGAGGAAACCTCATGCCAGAAAAGGAACTGATGCCAATCGAGCAACTGCTTCCAAATAATCTCTTTATCCTTCCCATCGCGGGCAACCCGGTCTTCCCGGGGCTGTTCACACCCCTCATGGTCTCAGACCAGGAGGACATAGACATTGTCAACCAAGCCATGGCCCATGGAGGGAACCTTGGATTGCTTTTGACCAAGTCGGACTCACAGGGCAACGAATATGACCCGGCAAACCTCCATGAGGTGGGCACCGTTGCAAAAGTCATCAAGAAGATCAATCTCCCCGACGGCGGGATGAATATATTTGTCTCCACGATCAAGCGCTTCCGTGTCCACCAGTTCTACCCAAGCGGTCCCTACCTTGTGGCCGAGGTGGAATACCTTGAGGACATCGAGGACAAGCCGATGGAGCTGCGCGCCTGGACACGCCAGCTCATCACCGAGATGAAGGCACTGTCAAAGGGCAACCAGCTCTTCACCGAGGAGATGCGCCTGAACATGGTCAACATCGACCACCCGGGCAAGTTGGCCGACTTCATTGCCAGCGTGCTGAGCGTCGACAGGGAACTCCAGCAGGATGTACTACAGACCCTCAACGTCCGCGAAAGGATGGAGAAGGTACTGGTCTTCATCAAGAAGGAACAGAAGCTTGCATCTATGCAGGCAAAGATCCAGGCCAGGATCAACTCAAAGCTTGAGAAGAACCAGCGCGACTATTTCCTGCGTGAGGAACTCAAGCAGATCCAGCTCGAGCTGGGCATGACCACGGACCCAAAGACCGCAGCGGTCGAGAAGCTCAGGAAGGCTCTCTCTGCGCTGCCGCTCGTCGGAGAGGTCCAGGAGGCCGTGCAGTCCGAGATGGACAAGTTCATGATGCTCGATCCCAATAGCCCTGAGTATTCGATCAGCAGGACCTACTTGGAGACCATTGCGGCGTTGCCTTGGAAAGAACCCAAGCTGGAGAACTACTCCATCGAAGCAGCGCGAAAGATCCTCGAGCGTGACCACTATGGGATGAAGGACGTGAAGGACCGCATCCTTGAGTTCTTGGCAGTCCGCAAGAAGAAGAAAGATGGGAAAGGTGCAATCATCTGCCTCGTGGGCCCTCCTGGAGTCGGCAAGACATCCGTTGGCGTCTCCATTGCCCGCGCACTGAAGAAGGAGTACTTCAGGTTCAGTGTCGGTGGCATGCGCGACGAGGCTGAGATCAAGGGTCACCGCAGGACTTACATCGGTGCAATGCCCGGCAAGATCATCCAGGGACTCAAGACGGTCAAGAGCCGCAATCCTGTCTTCCTCATCGACGAGATCGACAAGATGGGTTCATCCTACCAAGGCGACCCGGCTTCCGCATTGCTGGAAGTCCTGGACCCCGAGCAGAATGGCACGTTCCGCGACCATTACCTGGACCTTCCATTCGACTTGTCCGACATTCTCTTCGTGGTGACAGCCAACACACTTGATACGATTCCCACTCCCCTGCTGGACAGGATGGAGATCATCCAGTTGTCGGGCTACACATCCGATGAGAAGCTGGCCATCGGAAAGAAGTACCTGGTCCCCAAGAGCTTGAAGAAGCATGGGTTGACCAACAAGGACGTGAAGTATACCTCAGCCATCCTCCGCAGGATCGCCGACGAGTATGCCCGCGAGGCCGGGGTAAGAAACTTCGAGAAGGCGATCGACAAGATAAACCGCAAGGTTGCACTTGAGATCGAGGACCACGAAGGCAAGGATGTGACGCTCCCAATCCCCATGGATGCCGACCATATGGTCAAGTACTTGGGGAGCCCGATCTTCAAGGAGGACGAGGTGCTTCGCGCCGACCGTCCTGGAATGGCGGTGGGCCTTGCTTGGACGAGCATGGGTGGAGACACCTTGGTCATCGAAGCACAGGATATTCCTGGGAAAGGAGAGCTGCGCATCACAGGCCAATTGGGAGACGTGATGCAGGAGTCGGCCAATATCGCCTATACATGGCTCAAGGCCGCTAGCCCCCGCCATGGGATAGACCTGTCTTGGTATGACAAAAATGGGATTCACCTCCATGTACCTGAGGGGGCAACCCCCAAGGATGGTCCGTCTGCAGGCGTGACGATGACGTGTGCACTCTACTCGCTGGTCACCGGCCAGACGATTGCACCCAACCTCGCCATGACAGGGGAACTTTCGCTGAAGGGAAAAGTGATGCCCATCGGTGGATTGAAGGAGAAGGTGCTCGCCGCCAAGCGCAACCTGGTCAAGACGATCCTCATCCCGCAATTCAACAAGCGTGACTTGGACAAGCTGGATGAAACGCTGAAGGAAGGAATTACGTTCCACCTCGTCAGTGACATGGAGCAGGTGCTCTCCCTCGCATTCCCCAACGACAAGATGCCCCACCTGAGTGCAGATGAGGCAAAAGCCGCGGTGGCACAGTCGGAGGACCAGGCAAAATCACGGGCAATGGAGCAGAGCAATGCAATGGCAAGCGCAGTGGCGCAAGCTGTAGCACAAGTTCTTGCCCAGCGGAATCCCTCATGATGGAACTCCTCTCCCCGGCAGGAACAATGGACAAGATGGTGACGGCATTCGACTATGGTGCGGATGCCGTCTATCTGGGCCTCAAGCAGTTCTCGATGCGTGCAAACGCAGGCAATTTCACCGACGACCAGTGGGTGGGCCTGCAGGCACTCAAGGAACGTAATCCATTGCATCCCAAGAAAGTCTATTGTGCAGTGAACATCCTCTTCCATGAGAATGACCTGTACTCATTGCGCCAGATGCTTCCAGCGATGGCAGACTGGCCATTCGACGGCTATATTGTATCGGACCTTGGGGCGGCAACGCTGCTCAAGGAGGCGTATCCCGACAGGGAACTGCACCTCTCGACCCAAGCTTCGTGCATCAACAGCATGGCTGCCAAAGCATACCACGCCATGGGATTCTCCAGGATCGTCGTCGGCAGGGAAACCCCTTTGGATGACATCAGGAGGATCAAGGACGCCGTACCCGGCCTCGAAATCGAGGCATTCGTCCATGGCGCAATGTGCATGGCATATTCGGGCAGATGCCTGTTGTCCAGCCACCTGACCGGACGCAGCGGCAACCAAGGCGACTGTGCCCATACCTGCAGGTGGAACTACCGGCTGATGGCCGACGGGGAGACTGCTTCGATACTCGCTTCGGAGGGTCTTGCCCTGGAGGAAGCACAGCGGCCGGGGACCTACTACCCCATCTCCGAACAGGATGGATTCACCACCATCCTCTCCTCCAAGGACCTGTGCATGGTTGACCACCTGCGTGAGCTACGTGATGCAGGGGTAGACTCCCTCAAGATCGAAGGGCGGATGAAGAGCCTCTATTATGTCGCAGTCGTTACCAGGGCATACCGCAAGGCAATCGATGCACTGGACAGCAATGATGAGGCTTGGAAGGAGTACCGCGAGGACTTGTTCAATATCAGCCACCGCGAATACTCCACCGGTTTCTTCTTTGGCCATGGCGCGGTAGATCCCACCAAGGACGAGCAGCTTCCGACGAGCACGACCATTGGCTCACAGATCGACGTTCCGACTCAATCCGGCTATTTCCGGGAATATCTCTTCTTGGGTACCATCGGGGACGAAGTTGCTCCAGGTACATTCGAACTGGACATCCGCAACCAGATCAGGAAGGGACAGAGTATTGAGTTCATAGGACCAGATGTGCTATGCCTGTGCGACAACTCCATTACGGTGCTGGATGCCGACTTGCAGGAGGTCGACCAAGTTGACCATTGCAAGAAAGCATATATCCGTACGGAGCTTCCACTCAAGAAAGGCTATCTCGTAAGACGAATTAATACACAAACCCATTGAATTTGTTGAGCAACTGTTTCTTTTCATAATTAATGGGTATATTATGTCCGAACACAAAGTTTCGGCTGTTCAAAGGAAAACGATATGAACCACAAAACACATACATTCAGAAAGGTCTCGATGCTGCTTGTGCTGCTCGTCGTCCTGATTCCGACAACCCTTGGTGCAGCCCAGCTGATCGACCGCTGGTCATTCCTGGGCAATAGCCCCGAATACGTCTCGTTCATCAAGCTGGTAAAGGACAATAGTCCCACTGCAGAGGTGGACGCTGCCTATCAGAAGTTGATTGATTCCCTCCCCGGGACATACTTCACCGACATGCAGAAGAAAATGGTCCAGGCAAAGGCAGACACCTCCATCGCACGGTATTATGCAGAGCTCAAGCCAAAGAAGAGCAACGAAGCCAAGAAGATGCTCAAGGAAGCATCGCTGCTGCTTGACGAGGCTCTGGCGGAGGGTCTTCCGGAGTCGATGGCGCTGGTCATGGAGGCTGACATCGATTCGATCTACTACCTGATCAGCTCGATGAACGTCTCCAAGGGGATGAGCTCCAGCAAGCTTTCGGAGAAGGCATACGAGCTCTATCCGAACGACCTTGCTGCAAAGCTTGGCATGGCAAACCGCCTGCTGTATGCCCCGTCCATCGGTGGAGGCGACCCCAACCGCGCCTTGAACATATTCCTGGAAATCCTTGAGGATACAGGTGCGAAGATGCAGCGGTGGGATTTGTTCACGTTGTATGCAGGAATTGGATTGGCATGTGAGAAAGTCGGAATCGACGACCGTGCAGTACAATACCTGGAAGTTGCAAAGACTCTCTACAATGGAGATGCAAAGATAGATTCTGCCCTCAA
>CAYXIH010000016.1:36213-37357 GCA_964465155.1 uncultured Sphaerochaeta sp. | reverse complement strand
AGCACCCCGGCCTCCTTGGCCGCATTGATGATCTGGTCACACCGCTGGGTCGTTATCTCCAACGGTTTCTCAACAAGCACATGCTTGCCTGCCGCTATTGCGGCAAGCACTGGTTCCAGATGGAAACCGGAGGGGGTGGTGACGCACACCACCTGCACCTGTTGGTCGGAGAGGAATGCCTGTAGGTCTTCATATGGCGTGCAGCCAAATTCTGTAGCGAATGCTTTTGCTTTGCCAGGCACCACGTCAAATGCTGCCACCAGCTGACAGCCAGCTGCCTGTTCCAATGCCAAGGCGTGTGTCCGTGCGATGACACCCAGGCCAATGATGCCAAATCCTATGTTCCTCTCCATCTGTTCTCCCACTATCTGGCACGTAGGTACTGATACATACTCGTGCCTATAGATGTAGGATACCAGACATATCTATTTTGTCAATCAAATTTACAAATATTTCAAACCTTGAAAACAGGCACAATAAACCACTTTATCACAAAGAGTTGTTTACTGAGGGAATAGAATGTTCAGCTATTGGACTACTTGCCTATGTACATGGGGTACAGCAGGTCCAGCACATGTTCCAAGACCATGCTTGCGGCTCCCAGTGCTGCGCCACGCTCTCCCAGCTGTCCTTGGGCGACGGTGAGGTTCACCACCGGCGGATACCCAGGATAGATACGCAATGCCCGATCGACTTGCTGTATCAGGTAGGTGCTGGAGTACCCGATGGGGCCTCCGATCACAATCTTGCGGGGGTTGAGGGTATCGACAAGGATGGAGATGACTTTGTTGAAATGGATCAGGATGGCATCCAGGCAGCTCCTGGCAAAGGCATCGCCAGCATCGGCTGCTGCGCCGACCATGGCCACTGTCAGCTCTTCATCGGGGACTTGGGAGAGGTTGCTCTCCAATCCAAAGGAACTCTTGCGTTGCCGAACCAAGTCCAACAAAGCCGTTTCGTTTGCCACGGTCAGCAGACACCCATGTTTGCCACAGTTGCACTGGGGTCCGTTCTCCACCACCTGGATGTGGGCAATCCTGCCTGCACAGAAGGTATCCCCCTCCATGAGGTTGCCGTCCACGAAGATAGCACAGCTGATTCCAGAGCCCAAACCAATGAACACATAGTTCTGCTCTCGCTCCGG
>CAYXIH010000016.1:29480-36113 GCA_964465155.1 uncultured Sphaerochaeta sp. | reverse complement strand
TTCCAGTCGATGAGGTTGTTGGTGATGGTGGAGACGGTGGTGCGGCTCAAACCCAAGTGTTTTGCAATGTCGGCGCGAGAAGGAGCGTCCAGTTCATTTTGGATGCACCCCAAGATATGTTGGTAATTGAGGAACTCCATGTCTTCGTACCGCATGCCACACCCCTATACCTTCTGATAATGGGGAAAAAAGAGACAAAAGGCAACCCGTCTTGTGGCCATTGCCACCACAACGAGTTGCCGACATCCTTGGTTGGCGTGGATGTTACATTGCCATGGCCACATTTGCTACCCATAGCTCCATCACCATACCAGCACTTGAGGAGCTTCGGGAATCGAACCCAAATTTCCACCAGGTCTCCTATTGACAACCACATCCTAGCAAGATGGGGTTGCCCATGTCAAAACAAACAGGGGCATCTGAATACGTTTGAACAGATTTCTCACACTTAGCCATGCAACTACACACAGCGTATAGGATGAAATATCAACCTGCACCAATGCGAGTCGGCTCTTGGTGCAGGTTGTGTTGGCTAGTAGGACTGTACGTCGCTGACGAAGCACCCCACCCCCTCCAGGGGGTAGGTTTCCCGGATACTCTTGACCAAGCTGATAATCATGGGGACTTCCGTCTCCTCGACCACCGACATGATGCAGGTGTTGAGCTGTGGCCAGATGCTGTCACCCATCTTGGGGCTGGAGCAACCAGTGCCCATGACATTGGGGAACTTGGTGTAGGCGTTCATCACATGCAACAGTTCCCGCTGATAGAGAAAGTCATCTTCTATTGCCTGGCTGACTATGATTTCCACACGTTTCATTCCTGTTCCTCCTTGTTGGTCCAGACCAAGCCACGTCCTTGCTTGTTGGTTGTGGGCCATTGCTCTTTGCGTGGTGCGTCCTGGGCCTCATCCTTCTGTAGCTCTTGTTCTGCCTGGGGATCATTGCCACCCTTGCGCAGCACGTCATACATATATGCCTGGGCGGCGGCTTGTGAGACGGCAAGCTTCTTGAGCTGCCGTTTCTCCTTGCCCCGGTTGAACACATAGTAGAGCACCGGCATCAGGAAGAGGGTCATCAGGGTACCGAAGGTCAGCCCTCCCAGGACCGTCATGCCAATGGGTTGGATCAAGGCGGCATTCTCACTGTTGGAGAAGGTCATGGGCACCAGTGCCAGCACCGTGGTCAGCGTGGTCATCATGATGGGGCGCAGGCGGCTCTTGGCAGCCTGCACACAGGCCTCTTCCACGCTATGTCCACGCTTGCGCAGCAAGTTCATGTAGTCGACCAGCACAATGCCGTTGTTGACTATGATACCCACCAAGATCAAGGCGCCTACGGCGCTGATCATGCTCAGGGGCTTGCCCATGGCAAGGTAGACTATGACGATGCCGATGACCGACAATGGGATGGTGAAGAGGATGATGAACGGATCCTTGAACGACTCGAACTGGCTTGCCATGACGGCAAAGACCAACACCACCGCCATGAAGATGATCAGGGCAAAGGTCTCCAAACCCTCCATCAGCAGCTCATAGTCACCACCGTAGCTGATGTTGACCGTATCATCAGCGACAATGTTCGCCGCTATGAGGGATTCCACCTCATGCTGGACTGTGTTGATCGCCAAGCCGTTTGCCGGCGAGGCGGTCACATGGACCGTCCTGGACTGGTTCTCACGGTTGATGGAGACTGGGGAGGTAGTCTGCACATAGGAGGCAAAGTTGGACAGTGGGATCTTGGTACCACTGGCATTGGTCACCGCTACGGTCTCCAAGTCCAACAACTGTCCCTTGTCCTCCAGCGGCAGGCCGATGATGATGTCCACCTCCTTGCCACCTTCATGGAACCGACCGATCGTCATGCCGTCCAAGTTGGCCTTCAGTTCCGAGTTGACCGTGGCAATGTTCAGGCCAAGGGCATACATGCGCTGTCGGTCGATGATGATGTCCACCTGCGGCAGGCCATCGGTGATCGAAGTCTCCACGTCGGTGACATACTCGGTCCCCTGGTCCTGCAGCAGAGCCTTCAGATCGTTGGCCATGGCACGGACCGCCGCCATGTCGTCTCCACTGACTGCAATGTCGATCCCAGAACCACCCAAGGAGACCATGGAGGTGGAAGCAAAGGTAAACTCGGCACCGGGGAAGAACTTGAACAAGGGCCTCAGCTTCTCCTTGGCCGTGGATGTCGTATCCCAAGCAGCGGAGCCCTGCTCTTCTGCGGCCTTGCGCTCCTGCGGCGAATACAGGGCAATGGTCATGGAGGTTCCCCCACCCCCGAGCATGGCGGAGCCGCCACCCACGGAGGTAGTGATTCCCTTGATCCCCTGCACGTTCTCGCGCACCAGCTGTTCAAAGGTGACCATCAGGTCGTTCTGCACCTCGATGTTGGTTCCCTGTGGCATAGAGACATTGAGCGTCAGCGTCGAATCCTCCTGCTCTGGCATATAGACAAACCCTATCTTGGGGATTGCAACCAACGACAGCACCAAGGCGGCAAGGATGATCAGGATCACCAGCACCTTGTGGCGCACTGCAAACCTCACAGCATGGGAGTAGCCGGTGTCTATGGCATCGAAGAAGCGGGTCATGGCGCGGTTGAAACCGCGCTTGTTGCGCTTGTTCACATTCTCGATCTTCAGGTACTTGGAGGCCAATACCGGTACCAGCACCAAGGCGAAGAGGAGGCTGCACAGCAATGAGGCTACGACGGTGAAGGCAAGACCGAGGAAGACCTGCTTCATCACGCCCAGTCGGGAGCCGAACATGATCATCGGCAGGAAGACACAAATGGTCGTCAGCGTACTGCTGATGATCGCCATGCTCATCTCCTGCGATCCAAGGATAGCGGCGACGGTGGGTTTCGACCCACGCTCGCGGTAGCTGTAGATGTTCTCCAATATGACGATGGAGTTGTCCACCAACATACCAACGCCCAATGCAAGGCCTGCAAGGGTCATCATGTTCAGCGTCATCCCGCTGAAGTACATAATCCCCAGCGTCACGACCAGCGAGACAGGGATGGTCAGGCCGATGATCAGGGTGCTCTTGAAGCTACGCAGGAAGAACAGCAGCACCAGGATTGCCAAGACCGCACCTTGGATTGCAGAGGAGAGGACGCTGTTGATCGCCTCCTTGATGATGTCGGTGGTGTTGGAGGTCTCCACCAGCGTCACCCCGTTGGGCAGCCCTTCCATGATCTTGGGCAACTGGGCGCGGATTTCATCAACGGTCTGCACCGAGTTCTTGCTGCTCTGCTTCTGCACCTGCAGCAGCACACACGGCTCACCGTTGAGGTATGCATAGCTGGAGACGCTCTTGAAGCTCTCATAGACATCGGCGATGTCACCCAGCGTGATCTGGGTCACCTGCACCCCAGCCATGGTAGGAGTACCGGTCTTGTAGGCTACCACCGTATCGCGCATGTCCTGGATATCCTGGAACTGGCCGTTGGTGGTGATGTTGTAGTCGATGCCACTTTCGGTGATCGTACCACTGGCGGACTTGATGTTCTGGGCAGCGAGCATCTGTGCTATCTGGGTAATGGTCAGCCCATAGGCCTCAAGGCTCTCCTTGGGGATGTCGATGACGATGGCAGCCTCACGCCCACCGCTGACGGAGGTGGATGCCACCCCGTCAATCTGCTCCAGCTTGTTCTGGACCATGTCCTCCGCTATCTTGCGAAGCTCCTCCATGGTCTTGTCGCCGGTGACGGCAATGGTCATGATCGGAAGCATGGAGGGGTCCATCTTGAGGATGACTGGGCTGGTGATCTCATCTGGGAGGTAGTTGCGCACCAAGTCTATCCGGTCACGCACCATGTTGGTCGCCTCGGGCAAGTCGGTGCCATCCTCGAACTCCATCAGTACCATGCTCGATCCTTGGCTGGATATGGATTGGAGTGTCTTCAGGCCCGAGATGCCCGACAACGAGCTCTCCAATGTCCGTGAGACCTTCTCCTCCACCTCCTCGGGGCTGGCGTTCGTATATGTGGTGGAGACCATGATGTATGGCAGTTCCATCTCCGGGAACAAGTCGATCGGAAGCAGCGTGACCGCATAGATACCCAGCGCGGTCAGCACGATTGCAAAGATCAGGACCGTGGTGGGTTTGCGTACTGCAAGTTTTGACAATGACATCAGCGGATCTCCCCAAGGCGTGAGGAGACGGAGACCAACGACCCGTCTGCAAGGAGCGTCTGCCCCTTGGTGACGATCGTCTCACCGGAGACCAGCCCACTGGTGACCTGCACCAGGTCGTTGCTGCGGATTCCCAAGGTGACGTCACGGCGTCTGGCGACATCCCCAGTGACTACGAATACATAGGAGACACCGTCTCGGGTCATCACGCTCTGGTAGGGGATGACGACCTGGTCGGTCAATGCATTGGTCTGCACCTGGATCTTGGCGAACATGCCGATGATGATCCGCTCATCTGGTACGTTCAGCGTGCAGGTGACCTTGCGGCTGCGGCTTGCAAGGTCCAGCGTCGGGGATACTTTGGTGACCGTTGCCTCAAAGAGCTCGTCTCCGAAGGCAGCGAAGGTCACCACGGCGCTCTGTCCCACATGCACCTGCGAGACATACCGCTCCACCACGTTGAAGGTGATCTCCACGTGCTGTGTATCGGTGATCTGTCCCAGGGCAACGCCAGGGGCAACAGTCATGCCAACCACCGGGTAGAAAGCGGTCACCGTGCCACTGCCGATCGCCTTGACCTGGTTTGCGGCAAAGACACTTCCCGGGCGTGAAGCGTCCACTTCCATCACGACCTGGTCCTTGGCTACTGCATCTCCAACACCCACCAACACGTTGGTGACCTTGCCAGTCACCTCGCTGAGGATATCGTAGGTGTTCACCGCGGCAACGTCGCCGGTGAACCGCAGGTATGATGTGATCGTATCGTTCTTGGTGGTGTAGGCCTGCACTGGAATGGCTACGTCAACAGCCTCCACAGCAGGTGTAGCTACAGCTTCCTGCTTCTTGGAGCAGGAGACCATGGTCAGTGCACAGAGCAAGATCAAGAGGGCAACAGCCCAAGTGCGTGTATGTTTCATCAGAGTATTCCCCTTTGCAGTGCATATTCCAAGTCGAGGACTGCACAAAGATATGTATATTGGTTGCTCAGCCGGCCCATCTGGGCCTGCTGGAGCTGCAGCAGTGCATCCTGCACGTCAAGCAGCTCGGTGGTTCCGAATTGGTAGGACTCCTGGGTCAGGTCGTAGATCTTCTGCAGCAAGCCAATGGTCTGCTCGCTGGATGAGAGATCCAGCTGTGCCTGGCCAATAGTTCCCAACAGGTTCTCTATCTCCAAGACTGCACCTTGTCGTACGGCAAGGGCTGACATGTCCAGCTTGGCCTTGGCATCCTGGACATCCGCCAAGCCCTGCCTTGCAGACGACTGGGGCAGCAGGTTGGTCAGGTTCATAGCCACGGTCATGCTCATAGACCCCTTGTCGGAGAAATTGCTGACGCTCATCGGATAGGTCCCGATGGTCCCCGTCCATGGCTGGGACATGTCTGCGATGGTCGGAGAATAGGAGATGCCCAGCTGGATGGTGGGGATGAACACCTGCTGGCTCAGCGCCTTGTGCTGGACTTCCAGCATGCTGCGCTGTGCGTTGATCGCCGCCAGGTCAAACCGGTTGTCCAACGACTGGGTGCTGTCGAACTCTCCCACTGAGAAAGAGCCTGTGGGAATCTCCCCTACCAGCGTCAGTTCCTCATCAGGGTCCAGGCCCAGCAGCAGGGAGAAGGTTCTCCCCTGCTGGAGCATGGCAAGGCGAGCCTTCTCGATAGCCGACTTCGAGCTGTCATAGGATGCCTGCATCTGCAGCACGGACAGCTGGGGGATATACCCAAGCGTATAGTTGGCCTCTATCTGCTGAAGCCGTGCGGCGGTCTGCTTCAATGCTGCCTGCTGGACTTCCAGGCTCTGCTGCTGCAGCAACAGGCCATAGAAGAGCTTGCGGACATTGAGGGCCGTCTGAGCCTGATTCTCCTCATAGGTGATCAGGCCAGCTTCATACTGCTTGCGGGCAACTTCGATATTGGTCACCATGGCTGGGTTGAATGCCCAGGAGGCGGACAATGAATTGACCCAGGTGAACGTAGGTTCATCAGCACCCTTGAATACCCCGGGCATTCCCATGTTGACCGTAGAGGCCACCTGGACGGTGGGCAACAGTGAGTTGTAGCTGTAGTTGCTCTTGCGTTGTTGGCTCTGGACGTCCAGCTGGGCCAAAGCCAAGCTGGTATTGTTGGCAAGGGCATATGTTACCGCCTGCTGTTCTGTCAATGTGATGGCGCCCAGGCTTCCTGCCACAAGCGTCAGCGACATCAGGGCGATAGCCCAATTGCGTAGATTCATTTGCTCTCTCCTTCGCTGGACATGGATCTGCCGGTACGAAGCCGGTCATACATGCTCAGGGGGGTTTCTGTTTCCAAAGTAAGGTCAGGGTGCAGTACGTTGACAAACACATAGTTGGCACCGATGAAAGCTATCCAAGCCAGCAGTACCTGCGGTGGCAACTTGGAGCCACGGCAGAATGCCATGAACTCCGGCAGACATGGACTCTCCGCCATTGTGGGTGGGAGTTGGCTGGAGAACTCCTTGATATGGTCAAACCGGCA
>CAYXIH010000016.1:1503-29380 GCA_964465155.1 uncultured Sphaerochaeta sp. | reverse complement strand
CCGCCATTGTGGGTGGGAGTTGGCTGGAGAACTCCTTGATATGGTCAAACCGGCACTCAAGGCTTCCGTTGAGGCACACCCATGAAACCAGGCATGCCATGAACGGCTTGGACTCCTGGCAGTATGAGACAGTGGTGGCAATGATGCTGAAAACCGCCTCCCCGATTGTCTGCACGTCTTCCAACCGTTTTGCTACCACCTCCATGTAGTTTGAGAAAGCCTTGGCGGTAGTCTCCCGCACCATGGCCTCCTTGTCACTGAATGTTGCATAGAGGGTACTGGGGGCTACTCCCAGTTCACTGGCCATCCGCTGCACGCTCACGCCAAAGGGCCCATGCTGGAGGACAATCTGCTCCAACGCATGGTAGAAACGGTCTTGCTGTGTCTCCTCCAGGCTGACAGAGCATGCCTGCTGTAGGTGTTGTATCCGCTCTGTCTTCAGTTCATCCAGGCCAGCAAAGCCATGCTCGGTCACCTCCGACACCAACTGCCCTACTTCGGTGATGTGTGCTTCCGACAAGTCTGAGTTGCACAGGAGCTGGATCATGAAGAACCACATGGTGGAGAGGGTCATACGGTCTGGACCGATATGATTAAGAATGTCTCCCAGGATGGAGAAAAACCGGAGGGACTTCTTGTTCCCAGCCTCCGTGATAAAGGACTTGTGGAGGATATAGGGGAGCAGTTCACGCCGTGTGGCAAAGAACCCCGCCATGGTCTGGAACAAGACAATGCGGTATTCAGCGCTGGAGATACCTGCTGGGATGGAGGCTACCTGTTCCTCTAGGATATCCAACTGGTTGTCCACATACTCCGAGAGCTGTTGCAGCAAGTCTGCCTTGTTGTGGTAGTGGCGGAAGATTGCAGTCTTTGATATCCCTACCTGCTTGGCAATGTAGGAAAGGGAGATATCCTCAAAGCGAAGGGTCCCGGAGGCAAGCAATGCCTCGTGCAGGATACGTTCCTTGGTGTCGACCATGATGATACCTCCTTGTTACCGAATTTTCGGTAACATTAGTACAAGAGGCTTTTCTTGGTCAAGTGACTTTTACAAAGCAGCAGAAATGTTGCAGCAAGATCCATACAATATCACCAACAGGGCAATTGATGGAATCCTGCCTGTCCGTATCTTGCACTGTTCCCATGCATGCCATATTGTTGAGACAGCGCTTGCAACTGAGTCGTACTCACGGCGGTTGGGATTGTTGCTCGCAATTGCATATATCCTGGCATTCCCAGCTTGCCAGATGGACAGGGTTTTTCCTGGTACGAGCAATAGATACAGCAGTTACTATGAGATCATAACTATCGGAGATCTTTCCTGGAGTGACTTCAACTATTGTTTGATCGGAGATTACCTGCATATTGGATTGGTACCCTTCCAAGCTTTCAAATTGTAGGGATAGAGAAATGCATCCAGACTTGTGGGTCTGAGATTGAAGAGGAGCAAGTATTGATGGAGTGTCTTGAGCGTTTTGCACAGAAAGCCGAGGAGCTGAAGAGTGACCAGAAATTCAAGAATCAAGTGGCAAGAGATACTGTTGCTTTCCTGATTCTTGAAACTATGGAGCAACGCGGTATCTCACAGGAAGACCTTGCTAAAGGATTGGGAACGTCAAAAGGCAACATTACCCAGCTGCTTCGGGGCAACCGGAACTTCTCATTGGACTTGCTGAATCAAATCGCATCAGTTCTCAATAGAGAACTCAACATTTCCTTTTCATTCCCAACTACCAACGAATAAGCTTTGCGTGAACTTGCTGATGATGAGTAATCCTCCTCACCAGCAAGCTCTTGGAACTCTATCACACCCGTAGATCTTCGAAGGTGTAGGTACCAGGTTCCTGTATGTCCATTGTAGTTTCACCCAACCTGATTGTTGCCTCAACACCAAATGGAAGGGAGACTTCCATTGATATGGAACCGTCTTTCCTGAACCAATTGACTCCAATGCGTCCCTTGATCGTCTGCTCAGATACAGACACCCCATCTACCCCTGCAACAAAGTTTGGAGCTATCAGCACATTGTTCCAAGCAGGGGAAGTCGACCGTATTCCTCCGAGGTATTGGTAGAACCAAGCATCGACCGAACCGAACATGATATGATTATGACTATTCATACCCATGCCCGCCAGGTACTCCCACCGCTCCCACAGTGTCGTTGCACCCATCTGAACCATATAGCCATAGGATGGATATGTAGTTCGGCTCATCAATTTGCAGGCAACATCACTGCGGTTGTATTTCTCCAAGACTGGCAATAGATACTTCACACCCACAATTCCACAATCGAAATGGTAGTCAAAGCGCCTTATGATGATGTCGACCAACAAGTCAACCGCGGCCTGTTCATCTTCCTCCGGGACAATCCCCAGAGCCAACGGAAGGATTTGGCTCGTCATTCCCCCAAATCGATCGATTGGGCTCATCTTCGTAAAAGTATACTTGCCATGGTCATTGAAATGCGCATTGAAATATTGGACATCCCTATCAAATTGCTGTTGGTACTCCAGGTACCTTGCTTCTTCTCCCAGCACGTTCAGGATTTCCGCAGCAATCTTCGTATCACGCAACATAAAGAAAGAAGATGTCACGTCTGTAGGGGTCTGCTTTGGATAGGTGCTCCCAGGAGGACACCAGTCTCCATATTTCCCAAAGTCCTTGAGTATCCCATCGGTCGTCTGGGTATGCAAGAAATCCACATACCTGCACAGCGAATCGATATATCGCTTGAGCGATTGGGTGTCTCCATAATAGAAATAGAGGTTCCAAAGGATTGTTGCGTAAGCTGCCCCCCATGACGGATCTGCAGGATACAAAGACCAATATGGAGGTGTTACGTCACTCAAGGCGCCATCCTCCCGTTGGGAAAGCTTGATATCCAGCAGAAACTTCCTGTAGAACGCTGCCATGTCAAAGTTACATATGGCCTGTTCGCTTACGAGTTGGACATCCCCCAACCACCCCATCCGCTCCTCACGTTGTGGGCAGTCAGTTGGAATGCTCATGACGTTGGACCGCTGCGACCATTGGATGATCTCATGGATGCTGTTGAACAACGAATCTGTGCAATGGAAATGGCCGGAACGTTCAAGGGCCGTATGTACGACCTGCATCTCAACGTCATCCTTTGACAACGTTCCAGGATACCCAATGATCTCTGCATATCTGAAACCATGGTAAGTGAAAGAAGGAACATACGTTTCCGAGTCGCCTCCCTTACAAATATACCAATCCTCCGTACAGGCATCACGAGCGGTAGCTGTCAATAAATCCCCATGTTCATCAAGAAGTTCAGAATAATGCATTACTACCTTGCACCCCCTTGGGGCATCATGGAGCCTCAACTCCATGACGGCGCTTGCATTCTGACCAAAATCTACAATCCACCGGTTCTTATCACGCAACACAATGGATTTGGGAGCAATAGTTTGTGTCACCATGATGGGAGGCAACATCTGTGCCCGAAGTGGGTATCCCGGCACTACCGTAGAAGCACTCCAACCTGCTACCGAGAAATCGGGATATTGCCAGCCTTTGATTTCATCGCGTGCATCGTAGTGTTCCCCTTCATAGATGCTGTTCTCCTTGATCGGTCCACCGGAACATACCCATGAATCATCTGTCTTGATATATGATTCGCTTCCATCGGCATAGCGCACAACGCCATACACTATGAACCTGGGAACAGGATCATATCCATATGCCTCGATATGGCGTCCATTTCCGAGCGCCACCATGATTGCATTCTGCTCACCAAGCTCATTGGTAACATCAAAGGTCGAGTACAGTACACCAGTAGGATAATCAGTCTGTGGAGAATCCAAAAACCTCTCACCCACTTTCTTGCCATTCACATACAGATGGTAGAATCCAACACCACAAATCGACAGAAAAGCTTCCTTGATAGGTTTGTCGCAAGTATATTCCTTTCTGAAATACATGCCATGGCACAAGCCCCGGTTGCTCTTCTTCGTTGCATGCTCCAGGCCCCCTGTGACAAACAGAATCTCTTTCTTAAACCGCTGGACGTCTTCGAAGGTAATCCAATCTGCTCTTCCAGCCAAAGGGCTCTCGATAGCGGCTGTCGTGAATTCGGTTGTAGCAACATCATGCTCTACAGTGCCATGGAGTGCACTGATGCTGACGCGGTACCTGCGGTAATCCTGCCAGTGCACTCCATCCATCACACATGAATTCTCATTACTCATGCAATGATGGGTGAATACCGTATTACCATCCTCATCCATGCAACGGATACAGAACTGGTCAGGATGCTTGGTCCCCTCAGTGGGCATATACGAATAGGTAACCATTGGTTGCTTGTCATCAATTCCAATTGGCTGATGCAAGTAGGCTATACGAATATCTTGAAACATTTGATTGACTCCTAGATGTAATATGGTATCCAGACCTTCATGATTCCAAAATCACGATTGTCCCATGCAAAATACGGCACAAACACAGCCTGCGTGGTCGTTGGCTCAATTGCATCGAGGTGCCGATACAAGGGACCCGATTCCCTGAGCAAGCCAGGAATGCAAGTAGCTCCCTCTGTCACCAATGCAGGAACTTCGACTCCTGCAATTGATTTCATCTGAACTGAGAACTGGGTCGATTGTCCGAGTCCAAAGGACGCAACGTCACTCGATTGGTTGTCACACCCCTCCAGGCAATAGAGGACAGGTCCCCGCATGAGGGCAACATGCATGTTGTCTTGCTCAACATGGGCATTTGCGACATACCGTTCTACCGGCATGTCAAAACGAATCGCCACCATATCTCCATCATTCCACGTTCGTTTCACTGGGACAAAGGTATTCGCTACGGAAGCATCCAACTGAATCCTTGAACCGTCAGGCAACACAATTGAACCATTCCTGACCCAACTAGGAATCCGGATATTCAACGTATAGGTATTGGCCAATCCTTCATATCTGACCTTGATAGCGCCATCATATGGGTAGTCAGTCTCTTGGACGAGCGTACACCGTGTACCATTGCCAAACTCCAGATGCGCTACACTCTCGCCATATATCCCAACGTCTACAGAATCATATCCAACAGCATACGCATATCGTGAGCTCTCGGCGAGCAGACGCATCATGTTGGGCGGACAGCAGAAGGATGAGAGATATGGTGCACGAGTACGAGGCCATTTCAGAAAAAATGGCGTGTTAGCGTCACGCCTGAGCATATTTGAATAGAAATATTTCTTTCCATCGAGGCTCACCGAGGCCAGCACCAGGTTGATGAATGAAGTTTCAATAAGGTCGACATATTCCGGCGAACCTGTCACAAGGAACATACGCCAGTTCCATAAGATATTCCCGATCGTTGCACAGGTTTCATTATAGGCCACCGTATTCGGAAGCTCATATGGACGGCCAAACGACTGATGGGTGCGTTGGAGCCCCGGATGGTCACCAGCATACCCCGAGGGAGATACTCCATCATAGAGTGCACCACAGCCACCATTGATATACAATTTGCTCGTGACCATATCTTGATGAAGACGGTTCAAGACAACCAACAGAGATTCATCGCCGGTATGCCGATATAGATCAGTCACGCCAGCATACAGGTACGTTGCACGCACTGCATGCCCAAGCACTTCCTGCTGCTCTCGGAAAGGTATCCTGTCCTGGTTGTCATCTGTACCATCTGAAACCTTGTCCCGAAGCTCGATCGCAAGTTTTGCAGTATCAAGATAGACCTGCTTGCCTGTGACTTCATAGAGCTCGATGAGCGCCATGTAATGGGAAGGACATATTGCCGTCTTGGCTTTGCCATCCATGTTGTCCAAGAAAATTCCATGGAGATACATGGCAGCACGTTCGGCCAATACCAACAGGGAATCCTCACCCGTCGCCCGATAGTGGACGCAGCCTGCGGTGATCAAATGGCCCATGTTATAGACTTCAAAATTCAAGCTGTTGCTCAATGCACCTCGTTCACCATTGGGCGCATGCCGTTCCGCAATGAGCTGGCGGGTGAAAAGATACCCATCCTCACGCATGGTCCTGGCAATTAGGTCAATGCTTGAATCAATCAACTCCTTCAATGCCTTGTCATGGTTCACTCCATATACAAAGGAAGCACCTTCAAGCCATTTGAAGAAATCCCCATCTTGGAATGCAGGGGAGCGATGCTCCCCTTCCCGATCGCCACAAGCAATACGAAAATTGGCGAGACAATGACTTATCTCATCGTCATCGAACAACTGATAGATATTTGGAAGAATGGACTTCTCAACCAACTCAAATTGTCTCTTCCAAAAACCACCCGTCCATCTGACGTCATGCTGCCCGGCATCATTCATCTTTGAGAATGGTACTTGCATGTTGCTCACCCCTTTACCGCGCCACTTGTCAAACCAGCAATGATATACCGTTGCAAGAACGCATATACTATTAATACAGGAAGGATCACCATGGTCATGAATGCGAATACATTACCCCAGTTGGTATAATACTGGGATGCAAAGTTGTAGACGCTCACCACAATCGGCCACTTGCGGCTGTCACTGATGAGGTAGAACGGAGCCTGGAAGTCATTCCATACCGCTGTAAAGGTAACAATGGTACTTGTCACCAGAGGGGTAATCATCAACGGCATCACAATCTGGAAGAACATCCTAAAAGGGGAACACCCTTCGAGCAATGCGGCTTCGTCGATCTCCCTGGGTACGGATTTCATATACCCGACCAACAGGAAGATGGAGAATGGCAAATTGAGGGCACAATAGAAGAGGATGATCCCCGTAAAGGTGTTGTGCAGACCGATGTTCATCATCAGCTTGATCGTTGGAATCATTGAGACAGGGACAATCATCCCCAGGAAATAGAAATAGTACATTGATTTGCCAAGCCTTCCAGCCCTGCGCTGGATTACATAGGCAGCCAATGATGCACAGAAATTCACCAATACCACGCTAAAGAAAGTAATGATTGCACTATTCTTCAGCCCCCTCAGGAAATATGGCTTTGAGAGCACGGTCGCATAGTTGTCAAACGACGAATTGGGAGAGATTGACAGCTTGAACAGCATGGACTCACGCATTGGCTTGAAGGAGTTAATCACCATCATCAAGAATGGCAGGAGCACCACCAACGCAAACGCCGTGAATGCAATATAGAGCAAGATATGGCCTAAGAGCCTTGATTTGCTTTGCTTCATAATTCTATCTCCTTCCTCTTGAGATAGAGCAATACAGGAAGACCGATCACGACGATCAGCAGGCTCAGCAACACATTGGCTGCAGTTCCAACACCATATCTTCCCAACGAGAATTCAGAATAGATGAATGTATTCATCACCTCGGTGGAATATCCAGGACCACCGTTGGTGAGGACCAAGATCATGACAAATACCTTCATGGTTCCAATCAACGCAAGGACCATGTTGATGGTGATGGAAGGAGCGAGCAACGGCAAAGTTACATTCTTGAACTTCCACCAGGAATTTGCTCCGTCAATCGCAGCGCTCTCAATCAATTCCTGTGGAATAATCTGAAGCCCTGCAAGATAGATCACCATGCTGAAACCGGTAGTACGCCAAACGTCCACCATGATGGTTGAGAACAAGGCGATACTGGGGTTGTTCAACCAATCCTGTTGCATGAATCCCAACCCAATAGACCGCAATGCTACATTGAGCATGCCATTGTCAGGATTCAGAATCGATGTGAACAAATAACCGATCACAATCGGTGCAATTACATACGGCAGGAAAATAATTGTTCTATATATATTCTTGCCACGAATCTGCATGTTCAGCAGCAAAGCGAGCATGAGACCCAGGAAGTTTCGGATCAACGTACAGGAGAAAGCGTATACAAGGGTATTTCCTATCGTTGCCCTAAGTTTTGGACTTGCAAAAAGTTCCTTGAAGTTACCAAACCCGATGAAAGAAATTGTTGTGCGGTTCAAGTTCCAGTCCGTCATGGAATACCATAGCGAGCTCACCGACGGGATAATGAACATGACAAAGAAGATGACAAACCCCGGAAGAAGAAACCAATTCGGGTATCTATTTCGTTGTAAAGTTGATGAATTCATGACTTCCTCCGAGGATGTCAGAAATGGTTTGCCCGCCCTCAAGGACGGGCAACGAACAAGCTCAGCTTAGAATCCAGCAATTGCCCTTGCATTGCCAGTCTTGCGGTAATTCTCATCAATCTGGTTCAGTGCCTTCGTGACATCCTTGTCGTTGAGCATCTGCTGAAGGATCTTCGGAAGGTCGGTGAAGGAAGATTCAAGGCGGTTCTGGATATTGACTGCAGCCTTACCAGCGATCGAGTAGTCCTGGATGGTCTGCTCAAGAGGAAGCAGCGTAGCCTCAACACCTGCATAGGTGGGAATACCACTGTTGCTTGCATACCAGATGTCAAGATTCTCGGGCTCAACCATGAACCGTACCAATTCTGCAGCATATTCTGCATTGGGATTGACTGCTTCACTCGGAACAAGGATCTGACGGGCAGGAGTCAACATTGCAATACCATCATTATCGGCACCCGGCATCGGGAAGAACCCAATTTTCTCACTGAAATAGTCTTTGCCAAACATGTCAACAAGAGCGGGAATTGCTGCGTTGATCAGGAACGCACAACCGGCCTTGCCGCTTCCGAGAACTTCCAGAAGCTCATCATAGGTTCCACTTCTCCAGTTATCATTCACAAGACCCATATCATACAAGGCAAGATACCGCTCCATGACACTTCTATAGGCAGGAATCTCATTCAGGCGGATACCATTGTTGTTCAGCTTTGCCACATCACCTTCTGCAAGGGTTGGGTCAACGAATGAAGGCCATGAAATGAAGGAATATACCTGCAGAGGCCACTCGGTCTTTGCTGCTTCATATACTGGGATATACCCTGCTTTCTTAATCTTCTGAAGGATATTGATGAAATCATCATAGTTCTTGGGTGGTTCAACACCGACTGCCTTGAAGACGTCCTTGTTGTAGAATACGCCATAGGCACTGGTGCCACTATACGGAATACCTTGGATTTTCCCATTGAATACCTGGAAGTCCTTGGCGGCAGGAAGCATGTTCTCAAATACGACTGGGTCATTTGTCCAATCATACAACTTCTCTACGCCGAACTTGGTGTACTGCTTTGTACCAGGATCCATCTCGAATGCATCTGGATAGTCGTTGGTAGCAAAACGAGTCTGCATCAGGCGACCATACTCCTCGCCAGCGGGCAGGACCTGCAGTTCCACGTCAATACCGGTCTTTGCGGTATACTTGGCAAAA
Source organism: uncultured Sphaerochaeta sp. (assembly GCA_964465155.1). Lineage (GTDB taxonomy): Bacteria > Spirochaetota > Spirochaetia > Sphaerochaetales > Sphaerochaetaceae > Spiro-02. Next base: position 20,113 of record CAYXIH010000016.1, on the reverse strand, counting down.
ATTTCTTCATATGGTGCCGAAGGTGTAGTATTCGGGATACAGAACACCAGACGGGTGGGAGCCTTTGTTGTCTCCTTGCCTCCTGCTGCATATACACTCCCGATGACCAACAAGCAAACCATTACGATAATAAACCCCTTTTTCATAATGCCTCCAAATTGCAATTAAAGATTGTCATCAAACATCAGATGTTTACTCAATTACAACATGGGTTTTCTGGTTTGTCAAACAGAAAGTATGAGCAAGAGAAAAAGTCAACTATCCACGGTGTCCAGAATTGTTCCTGCTCCAAACATAGGTGTGTGCATCCATGGCTTCAAGGGCTGCAACTTCGTCTCGCGCGGAAATTGCATCCTGCAGGGTTCTGTGAATTTGTCCAGTTCCTTCCCTTCGCGTATCAATTGTTGGGGAGAAGAGTTCTACAATGAAGCAATACATGTTGTCCAGAAGCGCATTATGGCAACATTTTCCCATCAGCCTATGATATTTCAAGTCGAGTTCATTGCACTCACGTTCCGTGGAAAACGGATCAGTCAATGCCTTCTGGAACTGAGTGACCATGGCGTTGAGTTTTTCTAGTTCCTCATCAGATGCTTTTTCGATAATTAGTTTTACTATTGCATTTTCCATCATCGATCGAATCTCGATCAAGGACTGGTAATCACGCTCTTGGACAAGCATTTGGAATAACAGGCTATCAAACACCTTCTTGTTGGAAGCATTGCTGATGAATGTCCCGTTGCCACGCCGAACGTCCACGACACCAAATGCACTCAAGATTTTCATAGCCTCACGAACAGATCCCCTGCTCACGCCAACTTTTTCCGCGATGACCTGCTCGCTTGGGATGAGGTCACCAGGTTTCAGTTTTTGGGAGATCAACAGGTTCTTTATTTTTTCAACCACGACATCCACTGCGGTATGACGTTCTTTTGTATTGAGAAAGATATCTTCATTAATCATGTTGGACACTCCATCTCAGTCAGTATACAATGGATTCTTACAAAAGTACAACATCATATGTTTATATTATCTGTTTCATTTCTACATAGCTTTGGCACCAGAATATGACTTCTGGCGCCAAGTTTGAGACCCTATCCTATTGATGTAGCTTCCTACAAAACTACCTCATCCTCCCGCTTCCGATCATGATGATACATAGGCCATTTCAAGTAGGTGCATGCGGCTTCATGAAGAATCTCGGCGGCATCCCCCCTGCTCATAGCCACATGGTGCTCAAAGCCATTCCGGCACAAAGTATTCATCAATATGGGGAGCTGGTTCACCTTGCATACAGCAATCCCTCCATCCATTCCAAATGGTTCATCAAGCAACTGGCCTTCCCCTGTATAGCACAGGATTCTCCCTGAGGCATCGTCGGTAGATATCCTGAAGAAGGTAAAGTCACCGGCTTGTACTTTCCCCTTCACTGCCCCATAACACAAATCCTTGCCAATGGTATTTCCCAAAATATCCAAGCACGAGACCTCGATTTCAGAAGAGAAGAAATCTTTGGGGAAATTTGAACAGTGGGTACTGACACAAACATCCCGATCTTCACCATAGTTGTTGTTCCAGTCCAACAAAGCGCTGGGTCTTCCTGTCGCAAGAGACAAAGCAAGCATGGAAACGGCTCCAGCCACATCACCTTCACATGCACTAGGTCGCATATGCTCGCTCTCCAAGCTCATGGTCGCACACGCCGCACAACCAAAGCTATACTGCAAGGAGTCCCAACACTTGATGGCAGACGCCTGACAGTCGAGCTCCTCCATCAGCGATTGGATGGCCAGGGAGAAGGCAGCCTGCTTCCTCCTCTGCTGCAAGGAGATTCCTGCAGGTGCGGCTGCATACGCATCCATACCTTTCATATACTCCGCCAGTTCACCTTCGTGACCTTCGAGATACCCCTGTGCCTTTGCTATGACCGTCGCAAAATCCACGGGCACCACAGTGATACCCGATTTTTCCAGGAGCTTTTCACTATACCGGACCGTCTGGAACCCAGAAGGCCGGATTCCGAACTGGGCAATGCGGGCATGAGAAAGTCCCCACACGACCTTGCAGACCGCCTTGAACCGCAGGAGGTCCTGGACAAACAAGGGATCATCAGGTGCACTCGTGTGGTTGGTCGTCAAGGAATAGGCTATTCCATATTGCCTCAGGTTGTTGCACACCGAGAGTTTTCCACAGAAAGCATCCCTTCGGTTCTTGATATCTACCCGAGTCGGGTCATCATCAGCGGCATATACCAACACAGGGACATTCAATGCAGCCCTGCGGATTGTCTCAGCCACGCCAATCTCATCACCAAAATTTGAAAGCACCACCAGGATGCCACGAATTTCCTCCCGGGCTTGGGAGAAGCACCCGGCACATATTTTTGCATCAGCCAGAGTTTCCACGACTGCATATTCACTGTTGGTTTCTTGAGGGGCAATGACACGTATCCCACATTCCGATAGCACCTTCTCGATCGCCTGACGCGTCGACACTGTCAAAGCTGGATTGAAAATATTTCTGCTCCCATAGATGACACCCATTGTAATCTGTTCTTGCATGCGGACCTCCATGATTCTCAATCCTATCACTCGGTGTGTAGTTGTCAATTCAATTTTTCGATTTTTCTATATATATTTTCGTTTATTTTCGTTTGACATGCAATTACCCACGTGCTACCGTATAGTTACCAGACATTCGAGGGAGATACGTATCATGAGTAAGAATCCTTTTGGCTATTCTTCAGATCAGATCCTCAAGACGGCAAGGACTTTGAGACGGTTGGATTTGGAAATGACCTCCAAGTCCCAGACCGGGCACCTTGGAACTGATTTTTCGGAGATGGAAATCCTATGCAGCTTATATTTTTCGCAACTCCGGTATGATCTTGCAGATCCCCACAATGGAGACCGTGACTATTTCATCCTCTCCAAAGGGCATGGAAGCGGTGGATATTATGCTGTTCTCAAAGCCGCCGGATTCTTGAATGATGAAGATCTCTGTGAGTATATGGGGTTCAACACACGAACACCCGGCCATCCCAACCGGGAGAAAACACCCGGTGTCGAATTTGGAACCGGAGCTTTGGGGCATGGGCTGGGAGTAGCAACTGGTCTTGCATATGCACTACAGGCTCAAAAGAAAACCAATCAGGTCTTTGTCCTTACTGGGGACGGAGAACTTGAGGAAGGTTCAATTTGGGAAGCTGCAATGTTCATCGGCACCCACCAACTCAAGAATCTCTGTTGGATCATCGATAGAAACAGGTTCCAACTCGGTGGTGAGACCGCAAGCATCGTCAATCTTGAACCCCTCAAGTCCAAGCTGGAATCGTTCAATCTGCATGTCATGGAGCTTGACGGACAAGATCCGTCTGAACTGATATCGGCGTTTGCCCAAGCCCGGAAGGATGAAGCACCAACCGTTGTCATAGCGCACACTACCAAAGGTTCTGGCGTTTCTTTCATGGAGAACGTAGCACAATGGCACCACAAAATTCCGAATACGGAAGAGTTGATTCAGGCATATGCCGAATTGGAGGTATCACATCATGACTGATCTACGCGATAGTGCAATGCAAGCAATACTCGATGCCCAGATGGCGGGAAAAAATGTTACGGTCCTCATCAGCGATTCTGGATCAACTTGCAAGATTGCCCCGTTCCTTTCCAAATATCCAGAAAAAGTAGTCAATGTCGGGATAGCGGAACAAAACCTTGTATCCATAGCCGCTGGGATATCCCTTACCGGTGAAGTCTCCATTACTGCGAACGCAGCTCCCTTTCTCTTGGGAAGAGCCAATGAGCAAGTGAAGGTGGATGTATGCTACAACAATACAAATGTCAAAATGCTTGGTTTGAATGCAGGCTTTGCATATGGCCCCTTGGGAGCTACGCATCATTGCATCGATGATATTTCAATCATGCGCGGCATGGGGAATGTTTGCATCCTCGCCCCATCGGATGCAGTGGAAGCCTATGCACAAGTACGCTGGGCAATCGAACATGAAGGTCCAGTATATATCAGGATGGACAATCAGAAAGTTCCCGTATTCCATGACGAATCCTATGATCCCATGAGGGAACCGGACCTCATGATACAGGGAAGCAATACATTGGTGGTAACATTGGGAACAATCCTTGGAGAAGCATATTCAGCTGTCAACAAACACAATGAACAGCAGCCAGGGAGTACTGGATTGCTGAATCTCTCCGTGATCAGGCCATTTGCTTCTGAAAAGATTGCTGATATCCTATCATCTTACGACCAGATTGTCACAGTAGAGGAGCATTCCCTCAGCGGTGGCATCGGATCCATCATTGCGCAAGTAATGGCGACCCATGGGATTGATGCAAGACTCCATATGCTGAGAATACCCGAAGGGGAATTTGCATTGGCTGGCCCACGTGCCGCCTTGCGGTCATACTATGGCATTGATGCGGCACATATCCTGGGCAAATTGGAGGAACTTGCATGAGTGGCAGATATATCCTATGCATTGACCAAGGGACCAGCGGCACAAAAGCCATCATCATAGACAGTAGCGCAACAGTATGTGCTTCTGGCCACGAACCGCTGCAATCATATTTTCCTCATGCAGGATATGTTGAACAATCACCACAAGAAATATATGCCAATGTCATTGCAGCCGTTGGCAAAGCCATCCAGGCTTTTTCAGAGACACACGACCCAAGGGAGATTGCGGCTATCGGAATCTCCAACCAACGGGAAACCTTCATGCTCTGGGATTCCGAAGGACCAGTGTCACCTGCAATCGTATGGCAATGCAAACGTTCCGTAGGTGTCTGCAAGCGAATGCAGAAAGAGGGGCTTGAAGAAATAGTGCACACCAAGACTGGATTGTCGATCGACCCCTATTTCTCCGGAACAAAGCTATTGCATTATAGAGAGAATCAGCAATTACCGTCCGATAAACCGATCATGTTCGGTACAGTTGATACATGGCTACTCTATCAGCTGACAGGCGGGGCATCATATGCAACCGACAGCACGAATGCATCAAGGACATTGTTGTACAACATCCATACACAGCAATGGGATGAAGAGCTGATTCGCCTGTTTGGTGCCGAAGGCCTCCGTCTGCCAACGATCAAACACTCTTCAGATTCATTTGGTGAAACCGACTGTGGCAAGCTCCTGCCCCACAAGATTCCCATATTTGCAATGATCGGGGATTCACACGCTGCCGCTGTCGCAGAAGGGTGCACCTGCCCAGGAGTTGCAAAGGCAACACTCGGCACAGGATCGTCAATCATGATGCATGCAGGAACAAATGGATTTGAACAAGTACAGGGAATCATGAACACAATCTGCTATGACTTCCCAAGCGTGAATTATGCCCTTGAAGGAATTATCGTCAGTTGTGGAGCAACCCTTGCATGGATGAAGGATTCGCTCAACCTCTTTGACGATTTCAATGAATTGGAATCCTTGGCCAGAAGCGTTCCCTCCAGTGATGGTGTCTCAGTATTGCCTGCATTCAGTGGCATGGGTGCCCCATACTGGAACATGGAAGCCCAAGGGGCAATCATGGGAATGACATTCACCACGAAGAAAGCCCATATTCTCCGTGCAGCACTCGAATCCATCGCTTTCCAAATAGCAAAGATCCTCCGGGCAATGAACCAAATCGTACCAATCCACACCCTCAACCTTGACGGGGGCATCACCCGTAACGCACTGGTGATGCAGATGATAGCAGATCTCTCAGGGATTCAAGTACATACAATTGGCATTCCAGAAGCTTCAGCGTTGGGAGCAGGATATCTTGCAGGGGTACGTACAGGCATATTCTCATCGATTGAGCAAGCCACTTCATGTTATAGCCCAGTTTCAGTCTATATTCCGCAACCACTTTGCGATACACTGGAACAAGCGTTCGCTCTATGGGATGCACGAATCAATAATTTGTAGGGTATACATGCTAGCACATCAAAGAAGACAAGGAATTGTAGCATTGCTCCAGGAAGAGGGGTGTGCAAAGGTTTCGGACCTCAGCAAGATTTTTTCTGTCACAGAACCGACGATTCGCCAAGACCTCACCATACTTGCGAAAGAGGGGCTGCTCCAACGCGACCATGGTGGTGCATTCATCACGTCAGTTGCAAGCCAAGTAAAATCATTGCAGCTCTCCAGGCTGCAGAACATGGACAAGAAGGAACAAATTGCAAAGAAAGCTATTTCACTCATAGGACCTTCCGATTCTCTGATCCTCGACTGCGGGACAACAGTCACCGAAATTGCAAAACTTCTTCAGAACCGGGAAAACTTGACGGTAGTAACAAATGCCTTGAATATCGCACTCCTCCTAGGAGCCAACCATACAAATAACATTATGATGACAGGTGGGGAATTCAAGGCACCAACGCTCTCATTGACCGGTGAAAAAGCTGCCGCGTTTTTTGACAGTATACATCTCGATATCCTCTTCTTGGCCTGTGGAGGAATCAGCCGGGAAGGAATGATCACCTATCCCGGAATGCTCGACCTACAAGTGAAAAAAGCAATGATAGCCAGCGCACAAAGAACCATCATGGTCACAGACAGCAGCAAGTTTGGGTCAACGGCATTTGCATCATTGGGCAGCATCGACCAAGTGGATACAATCATCACCGATGAAGAAGTTCCAGGTTGGGCAATACAGCTTTGCAAGGAACGGGATATCGAACTCTTGTTCTGATATCCCCTCCCGCTCTCCAACTAATATAAAACCACCTTAATTGATTCTTTGCCCTCTTTTGCAAGTGCAAAAGCTTTTTGATATTCTTCAAGGGGAAATGCATGGGTCACAATCTTTGACACATCAATCAATCCCTTCTCCAGCATGCTGATTGCAACAGGGTACCCCTCATGGCCACTGATATGAGAACCAATGATCTCCAGTTCCTTCCTATCTCCGATGATGCTCCAGTCAACAGTCGTATCATTCATGAATACGCTGAATTCAACATACCTGCCATGGTTGCGCAACATCTGCAGTCCTTGGCTGACCCCTGCGCTATGGCCAGAACAGTGGATATAGACATTGCAACCATAGCCGCCAGTCAGTTTCTTGATCTCAGCCACAACATCACATTCCCTTGGATTGAATACATAATCGGCACCATACTCTTTTGCTAGGTCAAGCCGTCGCTCCTGAAGATCGATGCCTATCAGGAGCTTTGGACTCTTGAGTTTTGCCAGTTGGAGCTTGCACAATCCAATAGGACCCAATCCAGCCACGACAACAACATCGTTAAACCCAATCTTCGCCCGCTCGACAGTGTGGACGGCACAGGAAAGGGGTTCAATCATCGCAGCTTGCTCAACTGGTATCGACTTGGGAATCTTATGGACAACCGAATCTTTGTAAAACTTCATATACGTCGACATCGAACCCTCGGCGATATCCTTCTTGCTACTATAAATCTTCTGTTCCTTGCACATCCACGTCTCGCCATTCTTGCAATATTCACATTCCATGCATGGAATTATCTGTTCTGCAATGACGAAGTCCCCAATATGCAAATCTCTTTTTTCTTCAGCTCGTGATCCAATCGCAACTATCGTGCCACAAAATTCATGACCGATCGTCATTGGTTCATCGACCCATTTGGGCAAGACCCCGCCGCCCCAGAACATCTGGGCACCATCAAGGATCTTTACATCACCCGCACAAATGCCAGTAGCACCAACACGGATAAGGATCTCATCCTCATTGATCGTTGGAACCGGTATTGTCTCCAAACGCAGATCATGAGGAGCATATATGCGAAGCGCTTGCATGGAAGAAGGAATGTCTCCAATACGTTTCATATTGACTTGCCCTCCTCGACAACCTTGTATTCATCCCTACACGGAGAAAAACACTCCAGCAACTGGGTGTCCTCCAATGTCTCCAGACCATGGGGAACCATGGCATCAAACAAATACGCATCACCAGCAGAGAGGGTCAGCTCACGGTCTTCCAAATGGAACACTACCTTTCCAGATATCACAATCCCGTTCTGTATTGGAACATGGGTATGCATCTCTAGAATGGAGCCTTTGGCGATAAAGAAGTAGCACATCTGGATTGCATCATTGTAAGTCAGGGTAACACGTTCAAGACCTGGCCGTATCAACACCCGTTTCTCAGATGTTGAACCAAAGGTCTTTGTCTTGATTACCGGCCGACTATCCTTCAGATCATTGATTGTACTCAGCATGGACCGCCACCCTTTGAGGAAGGAGTCCCTAAAGAGCTCGACTCCTCCATACTCAAAGAAGTCAGATTCCTTCAGCCCATTTTCATCAAACGCTTGACGATATCCAGGCAAGTCCCTTTTGAGAATTTCCATGCCTTCCTCATCAAGCTGGAACCCACTGCGGTCAACAACGGGTCGTGCTTGCTGAACTAGGACGTCAGCAGTTCCCTTCCAGTTGACTGTGATATCCATGTTACATCCAACCAGTTCCGTGAAATCCTCCAGCTTCCGCGCACCGCCTCCGATCAACCGACCAGGCATACCCTGTGATTTCCATTCCCCATACAGTCTCTTCGCAATGGAAAGCCCTGCATACGAAAGGACATCTGCATCAATCGAGATATGATGAGCTGCAACTGTATTCTTGAAGAAGTCATCTTGGATGCCTGTGATATGGGTAACGTACAACAAAGGTGTCTTGCCTGTGCGCCCAGCCACTTTGTTGTAGGCGTTCCAAACACATCTTGCTTGGCAAAGAGTCATGACTTCTGTGGCCATGACAGGACAATCGGCTTCGAAGAATGCCGAAATTGCCTGCAACCCTGATTCAGTGACAGGAATCTTCACCATTATGTTGGGAGCAATCTTCCGATTTGCCAAGCCATCGGCAATGAGGAACTCACTATCGGTTTCTCTCTCTGGGTTGCTTTGGATCGTCACGTACCCTTTTGTTCCATTGCTTGCTTCATAGAGAGGACGAAGTTCATTAGCCAAACGAAGCACCATCCGGCGCTGCAGCTCCGAAGCTATTTCCGTTGTATCAGATTTAATCAACAGCAAATCCTTGATAACGGAAAGGACATAGGGGCGCTCAATAGGATCAGCCAAGAGCTTTGAGACATAGCTTGGGTTGGTCGTGCACCCAATGGCGCCCTGTTCCATGGCAAGCCGAAGATCGTTCATCGTTGGGTTGTTGATCCAAAACCGAGTTGAAGTCTGTGCCATTACATCAAGGAAATATCCCATACCATCCCCCTTATTTCTCAAGCATGGAACGCACCATGGCGATTCCACGCTTTGGACTGGACAACACCGCAATGCCCAGGGTATCAGCAAGTTGTTGCTCCATCCGAGCCATGGATCCTTGGGCCAAAACTATGGCATCACAACACCCAGCGAGTTCCTTTCCCTTCTCCAATATTAATTGGTCATGGAGTAGAGGATTTCCATTGCTCAATGCAGCAAAAGCTCCTTCGGCCAAGCCATTTTCTATTTGGACTTTCCGACCGGTTGCATTGCTCCATCGTTCAAGCAGCCGCATGGTGGGACCCAATGTGCTTGGCAAGGTTGCGATGACTCCGATATGAGAGTATTTGCTTACTGCTTCCTGAGCCATTGCATCATCAATCCTGACAATGGGTGTATCAACAAACGGCTGGGCCTCATAGACAACCTCACCAATGGACGAACAGGTATTGAGAATCAGATCAACACCACAGTTGGATACAGTCTGATAATATGCAAGCAACCGTTTCCTGACATCCGTAGTAATACACCCAGCAGCGTTCACCTCTCCAATCAAGGCATCATCCAAAATATTTATCACTTTGTACTCAGGCAACTCTTCTTTCAAAAGAGCGGAAAGTGGAGCAAGCAAAGCTGCTCCAGTATAGATGGCGGCAATTCTTTTCATCCTCTCAACTCCAATCATCAAACATCATATGTTTTGTAATAATTTGAGCCTATACCCCTTTATTCCGTTTGTCAAATAAAAAGAAAATGATTGACAAGTTGCAATCTCAACCGTAGAGTTAACATAAAACAACAGACATCCAATGTTTGTAATGAGGAATATGCCATGACATCATTTCAGTTACAAGAACAAGCTGCATTACTTCGCAGGGAAACACTCAGGATGATATACGAGCACAAGGATGGGCATCCAAGTCCATCCCTCTCCATCGCAGACATCATCAGTGTACTCTACTTCGATGCTATGAAAATCGACCCTGCAAATCCCAATTGGGAAGAGAGAGACCGATTGGTCTTGTCCAAAGGGCATGCATGTCCTGTAGTATATGCTGCCTTGAATGAACGGGGCTATTTCTCTCCAAAGATTTCTGATTTTCAACTGAGGGAACTGGGAAGCATATTCCAAGGCCACCCAGTCATGAACAAAACACCTGGAATCGATTATACGAGTGGTTCGCTGGGCAATGGAATTGCTGTTGCTTCGGGAATGGCGTTGGCAGGAAAACTCAAGAACTTACCATATTATGTCTTTGTCATCTGTGGTGACGGTGAGCTCCAAGAAGGAGTCATCTGGGAAGGTGCCAACATCGCTGCCGCAAGGAAACTCGACAACGTAATTGCGTTCATTGACAAGAATGGCAAGCAAAGCGGAGGAAAAGTCGAAGACATCATCGGTTCAAACAACGTGGCTGAACGTTTTACGGCCTTTGGATGGGATGTCCAAGAGCTGCAGGATGGGAATGATATCGATTCTTTGAGAGCTGCAATCAAGCAAGCTCAATCACTCAAGAACGGGAAACCCAAGGCCATTGTTTGCAATACCGTAAAAGGAAAAGGTGTAGATTTCATCGAAGCCGACAATTCCTGGCACAAACGAACACCAACAGAGGCAGAATACCAAGAGGCTATGAGGCAATTGGGAGGGAGAGCATGATGAAGAAATTTACTGGAACCAGGGAAGCTTTTGCGACTGCATTGGAAGAACTTGCTGATTCAAGAAAACCGGTCGTCTTTATCTCTCCTGACTCCCTCAAGGCAATGCGAGCTGTGGCATTCGCGGAGAAATATCCAACAAAATACATTGAAGTTGGTATTGCCGAGCAGGGTGCAGTTGACCTAGCCGGAGGCATGGCGAGCTGCGGCATAGTTCCCTATGTTGGTACCTATGCAGGTTTTCTGACCATGCGTGCATGTGAGCAAATCAGAACTTTCGTTGCCTATACGAACATGGACGTAAAGTTCATCGGGATTAATGGAGGCCTAATTGGAGGAGAACGTGAAGGGACCACTCATCAGTTCTATGAAGATATTGGGATTCTCTCATCCATCCCCAATGTGACCATTTTTACCCCATGTGACCCTGGTCAAACATATTGGGCTGTGAAACAGGCTTATGAAACTCCCGGTCCTGTATATATCAGGGCTGCTTCAGGTCGCGAAGCCGATGTGCTTGATAGAGAGCTTCCCTTTGCAAAGGAAGGAATCAGGGCAATCCGAGAATATGGCAATGAAGCAGTCTTGTTCTCAAGTGGATTTGTGCTCGACAGAGCCATTGGTATTGCAGACTTGCTCCATGAACAAGGAATAGACATCACAGTTTGCGACATCAACATTATCAACGCAAAGGATCCATCTGCAGTTATTGAAAAAATAAAAACAAGTGAGAATATCTTCACGTTTGAAGATCACAACATCCATGGGGGGCTTGGATCGTATATTTGTGGACTCGTATGTGAACATGCACCCCGGAAGGTTACCAGAATTGGGATGGACTCGTTTGGCGAATCAGGAAAAGCCAAAGAACTTGCTGATCATTATGGGTTGGGAGTTGAACAAGTGAGCAAATTGATTGCCTCCTCAATTACTTTGTGAATTTGTTATCTTTGTGTATCCTATATCGTCTTAGCACTTTTCGATATAGGATACCTTTTTCCCGGTCACTTGATATATTGTCGCAAAACCATATTGGGATTTTGTACAAAAGCCATAGCATTACATAAGAATTGGAAAACAATAGACTTCTACAACAAGTAAAATTAAGCATATAACCCGCCTCCGAGAATTGTTTTTCATATTCGCAGTGACAATCTTAGGCCAAATCTCTTCTCCTTTCTCAAAACCAATCACCTTCAACTTGTCTGCCAATACACACAACCAGCGTTCTCTTGCAGGTGGATCTGATGAGCCTGCAAGCAACAGCAATCTTCAGAACGCCATCGACAATCTTAAGCCTTTTTTTGCTCACCCCCATTGTTCTTACCTAACGTATAGATCAAATGTTTCTCAAGATTGAAACCAGAGAGCACGCTGTACAGGATCTACTATGAAGGACATCCTCTTTTTCAGGATAGGATCCCGAAAGTACGCCCTACCCGCAAGACAGCATCATGTGCAATAAAAAACTTGACATCTGCTTTTGCGTATGGTTTAATATTTTCAAACGGTTTGATTAATTAAATTCAATTTGATTAATTCTTCTACTATTAGTTTTAACTGTAATTAATTATTTATTCATATCATTTGAATAATATAGTTACTTTTGAGTATCTAGGCATTATTTCAGCTCATAGAAAGCTTGATATAATACATCATTAGAGAGGAGAGAAAGTATGAAAAAACTTGTGTGTTTCGTATTGATGGCAGCTATTGCATGTGGACTTGCATTTGCTGCTGGTTCTTCTGAGAGCGCTTCTTCACCGGCTCAGGACATTGTGTTGGAATGGTGGACTTGGGACCCTGAAATGATGGAGCAAAACAAAGAAATAATTGCTGCATTCGAAGCTGAAAACCCAGGTGTAAAAATCAACAACACCATGGTAGGAACCAGCGATTATTGGACAAAGATACGAATCCAGGCAACACAGAATAAATTGCCAGACGTATTTATGATGTCTTCTGGGTATATCGAAGAATGGACGAAAGCGGGACTGCTCTATGATTTGGGGAAGTTTACTTCAAAAGACGATACTTTTGATCATTTCTACAAATCGATTTTTGACATCAACAAGGAAATCAGCAATTCCGATTCCTACTATGCTATTCCTTTTGCTCTGGTTACTACTGTTCTGTATTACAACAAAGATGCTTTTGATGCTGCTGGCCTTGCCTATCCAAATGATGATTGGACTTGGGATGAATTCCGCAGTGCAGCAAAAGCCCTTACCGTTGACAAGAACAATGATGGTGTAATCGACCAATGGGGTCACTGGTTCTTCGGGCGCTATGCAAATATCGAACCTTGGGTGTTTGCCAATGGTGGATCATATATCAATAAGGACACCATGCGTTTCGAACCAAATCAGAATGCAATCGATGCAATAAAGATGCTTACCGATATGGTTTTGGTGGACAAGTCCGCTCCTGCACAGAAGGATATGGCTTCTTTCAAGTATAGTACTGTCTTCCCTCAAGGAGTGAGTGCTATGTGGGTTGACGGGTCTTGGTTTGTCGATAGCCTCAGGAAAGGTACCAAGGACAATTTCCAATGGGGATTCTGTAGGGTTCCAAATGGTCCGAACGGATCGAATGAATTGACCTACGCATGGCCCGATAGCTATGCAATTGCGGCAAATTCAAAATATCCTGAAATGGCTTGGAAGTTCGCACGTTTCGTTGCAGGTGAAGGAATCGACCTTGATTCGTACATGGCAGGAAAGATTCCTTCCAATATCGAATTGGCTGAAGATCCCCTGTTTGCAGACCCGAACCAGCTTCCTGGAGATGATATGAATCTGTTGATCGAACAGGCAGCCGGAGCAATGACTACTTCCTATACCATGGGCTGGAGCGAATGGAGAGGATACGGCGGGTCTGAGTCATTGGGACTCAATGGTATGGTAGACTCCGTCACAAACGGACTCATGTCGTTTGATGATGCACTAGCCAAGACTTCGACGAATATCAATTCGGTCCTCAAGCGTTATTACAAATAACATAGTTTTCCTCCTCCCGTACAGAGTGCTGTACGGGAGACTCTTTGATACAAGGAACCCCCAATGGCTCAAGCGTCATATACCTGGCATGGCAAACTGACACCATGGTTATTCATTCTCCCTACAGTAATTGGTTTGCTGATTTTTAGGTGCATACCAATATTTGCTTCATTCTATCTGAGTTTTACAGATTGGAATCTTCTGACCTCTCCAACATTCACAGGTCTTTCAAACTACATCGAACTTGTGGGGAGCGAGGAATTTTTCAAGATAGTATCCAACACCATACAGTTTTCCATGATATATGTTGTCGGTTCCATGATCTTTGGCTTGGCTCTTGCCATCTTGATCAATGTGAAATGGCGTCCGATACATGCTGTGAGGGCAATCTTGTATTTGCCGGTTGTCACTTCTGCGGTCGCCGTCGGAATCGTATGGAACTGGATGCTGGGACCCACGTATGGGATTATCAACAATGTCATGGCTGCTGTTGGAATTACCCCACCCTATTGGCTGGGCGATCCAAAGTTTACAATCAAAACGATAGCGATGATCCAGGTATGGAAGATGTCTGGGTACTACATGATCTTGTTCCTAGCAGGGCTACAGAACATTCCTCATGACATTCTCGAATCAGCAAAGGTCGATGGCTGTGGTGCTTGCAGAAGCTTCTTCAAGATTTCTTTGCCCATGCTGCTTCCCACCGTCTTCTTTGTCCTTACAATTGCATTGATTGATTCCTTTAAGAATTTTGAATTGATATTTTCCATGACAAAAGGTGGTCCCCAGAATGCGAGCAATACGTTGGTTTATGACGTGTACCTCAATGCCTTTGTCCACTACCGGGTAGGGTATGCATCTTCGATTGCATATGTTTTGTTGTTGTTTGTAGGAATACTCACAATCTTCAATTTCTACATCAAGAAGCACTATGCACAGCCGTTGGATTGACAGGAGAGAAAGATGAAATTACGTGTAAGCTTTGGTGTAAGGACTGTGCTGATTGCATTAGCAACAATACTCTACATCTTTCCATTTCTTTGGATGCTGTCAAACTCCTTCATGTCCGATATGAATATCTTCTCTGTCCCACCAAAGTTCATACCGGACATGCTGTTCAAAGACAATATGTTTGAGAACTATAAGAATGTATTCACACGGTATAATTTTGGCCGTTATACAATGAATAGCATCTTTGTCTATACATTGGCCTCCGTTGGGCAAATCTTGGTATGCTCCTTGGCTGGATTTTGTTTGGCCACCATGAAATTCCGTGGGAAGAGAATTGTTTTTGTGACGCTGATGATTACGCTGATGGTCCCTGTCCAAGTGACAATCATTCCTGAGTATTTCATTTTCATGAAGTTGGGTTGGATTGATACGTATTTGCCGTTGATAATTCCATCGTTCCTTGCAGGAGCTTTTGGAACCTTTATGCTGAAGGAATTCTTCGGACAGGTTCCCAGGGCTCTGTTTGATGCGGGCATTATCGATGGAGTGAATGCATTCCAGATGTTCCGTTCGATATACCTCCCCCAGGCAAGTGGACCAATTGCCACACTATTCATCATTGCATTCATGAACAACTGGAATGATCTGTTGAGGCCAATCCTGTACATCTCCAATCGGGCATTGTATACGGTAACCATGGCATTGACGCTGTTCCAAAGCCAATATGATGTAAAGTGGAATTTGTTGCTCGCCGGCAGCGTATTGTCAATCCTACCGTTGATCTTGGTGTTCATATTCTGCCAACGCTATATCATTGAGAACACGATGCAGTCTGGGATCAAGGGATGACAAATGAACAGTACAATTGAATTGATATCCCATGCCGATGCAAGCCTACAACGCTTTGAAAAGATCGATGGGTTTGAGTGGAATGACCTATGTTTTGCACATCCCGGTTTTCAGCCGCGTACTATCACAGAGATTGTCAGGTTGTATAAGACAATTATTATTTCAAAAAATCCATTGGCATATGGGACATTTGTCTTTTTCCATATCGAAGAGGGAATGCAGATACCGTTACCGATGGAAACAGTATTTGGTACATGCTTTTCTCCGTCTGTTGCAGTTTCAATCCACCTCAATGGAATGGTCAAGAAAGGCTTGATTACTGTTGATGCTACGTTGCAATGTACAGATCCGAAGATCGAGCAATTTCTTCAGGCTCTGAAAAGCAAGAATTTGATTGGTATGGCAGCCGGACAGGGAGAAGGAATCACATTCATTCCCGTCAGTTCCAAGATGGGCTTTATTTCTGAAATCTCCGCTGGCCGGTGTGTCGTGAATTCCCTGTTCTTCTTGCTTGATCCAATAGACATGGATTCTCCCTATTGTGAAATCGGAACACCCTATGGGTTGGCGATTGACCATGGCAAAATAATCAATCCACCATTGAACCATCGCCCATGCCTACTGGTGGACAACAGCGGGAACGTGAGAATCAAATCTATCGAACTACAGAGTCTGACAATAACCATAGATGGGAATGAATATACCCATGGTATCAATGCCACTATCTATGAACGTCCATCTACGGCAATCTCACCAATGCATGAGGGAACAGACTTGGTCATTACTGAAAACAAGATTGTTGCCTATCATCATGGAGGTGGGACTCATGTTCCCATGGCAGGATTTGTTCTTGCGATTGCAAAGAGGTTGATTCCATCAGATCCCTCTGTCTCATATTCTGAAATTCCCGATGGTTCATTCGGTATTCAGGTTGGCCCCCCAATGGTGAAAGATGGAGTCCAGTCCTTGCAACTGGATTGCCCATTCTATACAGCTGACCAGCAAGGTGCTTCATATCCTCCTATGGTGTATCCACTCCCATTTGCAACAGCTAGGGCAGCAAGGATTGTCTTGGGGGCAGATGAGAATGGCAAACCTGTCTTGATTTGGGCAGAAGGCGCCGGCAAGCTCAAGTATGTTGCTGGAGAAGACAGCACGGGTGCTTCACTTTCTGAAATGGCAGAATACTGTTATGGTCTGGGTTTGACCCAAGCAGTAAATCTTGACGGGGGAGGTTCCTCTCTGATAGTTTATAACGGTATGCACAATCTAAAAATAGCAGATAGATATGCCGATTCAAACCATGAAGCAGAACGTCCTGTACCAGCTTGTTTATTGATACGGTAATGATGCCAAGGGAAAGAGAATGTTGAAAAGAACAAGCCAGGATGATATGAAGATCAAGAATTATTCGAAAATACTTGATCAGATTATGCATAATCCTGGTATCAATCGTAAGAAAATTTCAGAGATGACCCAATTGTCGACCCAGACCCTTACCAATTTGGTCAAGGAACTGATGGATTTTGGATTTCTTGAGGAAACCTCTGTTGTTGATACAAAAGGACAAGGGCGGAGACCCATAGGGCTTGTTCTGAATTTCAAAGCATTCCTCATTGTGTCCATTGCCATGACCCGTGATTATCTTACTGTTTCCCTAAACTCCTGTGATGGCGAAGTCCTTTGGTCTGAGACACATGCGCTAAGGTTAGGCATGCCATTTATTCCCCTTCTGAAGGCTTCAGTGGAACATGCCTTGGAGAAGGCACCTTCGAGAGCTTTTGCAATAGTAATGAGTTCAGAAGGCAGCATCGATGAAGAAAACAAGATCCTTAAGTTTGTGAAAGCATTGAATCTTGTAAATATCGAAGTAGGCAAAGAGCTATCTTACTTGAATATTCCTTTTTTCTTATTTAATGATATCAATTTGGCTTGTATCTATGAGAATCTCATGTATCCCAAGCTGGACAATTTCATGACTTTGAAACTGAGCTCGGGAATCAGCTGCGCCATCGCCTTGGACAAGCAGATCCAAATGACCCGGGTTGGGATTATTCCTGGATTGCTGGGACACCTGCGAGTATTGAATACAGAGGAAAAGATCACATGCTGGTGTGGCAAAGAAAACTGCCTTTCGGTATTCATGTCCCAAGACAATCTGGAAGAACGTTTCGGCCAACCGTATGAGAAGGTCTTGCAGGAAATCCGGGATGATGAAAATGCTACTTATGAACAAACGATGATTTCTTATTTGGCTCCCATCCTGTCGAATATCACCACATTGCTAGGATTGCAGAAGATTCTTGTGACCGGCAAGATGGTGACAATCCTTGGAGAACGTTTTACTCGCTCTTTGGACTTTGAAATTGCAAAAAATGTCCCTTCATGGGTTCAATTCCGGGGTATAGAGCAAGTCGAACTTCCTTCAGTCCCTATTCTCTGTTCACAATATTTCATGGACTACTTTCTGAAACATGTATTCGAGTACCTTGAGCTTGTCGATGAATCCCCATTTCAGCCTGTAGATGCAAATCCTGCTTCTTGAAGAATCTGTGCATCCTGCAAGGATTGCCCTTCGCTGGATACATACGGGCAAGTTGCAAATCTCCGGTGCACACTTCCCCCCACCCCTAAGGCCCTTAGACGATTTCGACACACGTGAACTGGAATCGGGGATTACCGCCCCCTCTGGTAAAACATCATAACGCACACAACATACATTAGCAGACAACACCGTGCACACTTTTTTCAAGAGTTCACTATCACAGCATTCTGCAAGCCCGTATCATTGGTCACTGCCAGTTATGTTGCAGTTGTAACTTGTATCTGAATGATAGGGTCAGAAGCCATCCTCGTCTCCAAACTGAGACACAGGGTATTACAGGATTATGAATAGAAAAAGGAGTATTGGAGAAAGATATAACCCCAAAAGGATGAAGA
>CAYXIH010000016.1:0-1403 GCA_964465155.1 uncultured Sphaerochaeta sp. | reverse complement strand
ATTATGAATAGAAAAAGGAGTATTGGAGAAAGATATAACCCCAAAAGGATGAAGAAAGAGATTTTCACGCTTTTTTTATCAAACAAATCTGAAAGTTTCATTTCATTACCTCTTTCATAATCTAAAGTTACTAGCAATTTATCCCTCTGTCAATCTAAATCTACCCGGACTTCCGAGGTTGCCTGAACCAAGAAAACAATGAGAAGCAGGAAAACCCTTTTCACTTCAGAAGCAAATTTCCATCTCTATTGCAATAATGCTAAATTCCATAACGGATTAATATCATACAAGCAAAACAGAAAATTGTAGGGTATTTTTGATAGTGCTCAAACTTTCTTGGTTTGGGGTTGCATTGTCCTGATCTCCCCGACAGTGCGGGTGAGGTAGCCCAAGGTTGTGCAAAATCATCACGGATGTCCTTAAGCACCTCGTCGTAGAAGATACTACAGAGACCCTTTGCTGAATTAAGAAGCCTCTATGCCCATAGTGCTACAACTCGTGCGAAATTTGCGGCACCAAAGCAGAAGTACCGAGGTGCTTATTTCCTCATTGAAAACCGTTTCACAGATAGTATAAACTTTGTATATCCTTTAGGAGGATGCTATGAAGACAAAAATCATGAAATGGGGAAACAGCCATGGCATCAGGATTCCCAGTTCCATCATGAAATCCAAGAACATTTCAGTAAATGAGGAGCTGGAGTTACGCGAATGTGCCGAAGGGCACTGATTGTCATCTCCAAGCCAAAGAAAGGAATCAACCTTGACACATTGCTGGATTCAATCACACCCGAAATGCTCCATGAAGAAGCTGATTTTGGCCCTGTGGAAGAAAATGAAATATAGTAGGCTACATACCTGAACGCGGGGATAAAGTCTGGGTTGAATTCTCTCCCCACTCAGGCCAGGAGCACCGTGGGCATAGATGCGCTTTTATTATTTGCCGGGATTTTATAATTTGAATATAAGGAACCACAGTGTCTTCTGTAGAGACAGAGGAATTAGAATAACAACCAAATATACAGAAGAACAGGCAAAAGGATTCCAACGAGCATAATAATCAAGCAAATGGTTTTACATTTTTCGCTAAATAAATCACTAAATCTCATTCATACCTCTCAACAAATTTCAACGTATTATTAATTTCTCCCTCTGTCAAACTAAATCACCCCGGATTTCCGAGTTGTCCTACCTAAGAAAGAAAATGAGAGAAGGAGGGAAACCCTTTTCACTTCAGAAGCAAATTTCCATTTCTACTGAAATAACACAAAATACTATAACGAATTATTGTCATGCAAGCAAAACAGAAAATTGTACGGTATTTTTTGAATGAATAATCTTTGAGGTGAAACCCACGGTATTCGGGGAGATATAATTGAATTACCAACCAAAGGGAGATGGATC
>CAYXIH010000015.1:0-42753 GCA_964465155.1 uncultured Sphaerochaeta sp. | reverse complement strand
CAAAGAATTTTACATTACCTCCGCCGACGTTTTTTTGCGTGTCGTCTGCCCGTTGTAAAACTAGTTTTATTGGTAAGTTTTTCTCACTCATACCTCTTCAACCTCCTTCGTGAGTTTTTGTATGGTTGTTTTCGAGCTCCCTAAAATATCCGCGATGTTTTGCAAGCTAAAGATTTTTTTGTCGCATTCTCGCAAGAAAATTGCTTTAAGTCTCAGGAGTTCTTTAGCACTGTTGCAGTTTTGTGGAAGAATCTTTTTGAACATAAACAGTTCTTCATAAATACTTTGCCTTGTAAATTCTTTCCCATGGATTACTGAATTTCTCAAAGCCTGTTTAACAATTTCTTCCACATCTGCACCGCTTAACCCATGAAAGGCAACGGCCAACTCAGCTTTATCTTTTGCTGAAAGGGCGTCAGTATAATTAGTAAACAGGCCGATCATCTTCACAATTGCGGCTGCATCGGGTAATTCAATTTCCAATTTGTAATCGAACCGACGCCAAACAGCAGGATCCAACAGATGCTCGTGGTTAGTGGCCGCCAACAAAAGGGTGTCACTGCTCATAGAATCTACATTTTGCAATAGACTATTCACAACACGTTTGAGTTCACCCAACTCATTGCTGTCATCTCTTGCTTTTGCAATCGCATCAAATTCATCCAAAAACAGCACACAGGGAGTTTTCTGAGCGTATTCAAATAGCATTCTAATATTTTTTGCAGTAGTTCCCAAATAGGATGATATGAGACTATCCAAGCGAGCAACTATCAACGGCAAGTTTAACTGCTTTGCGATGAGATATGCACACTTTGTTTTTCCACAACCAGGAGGCCCATATAGCAAGAGTGTGTTTGATACACCTATGCCAAGAGAATTTAACTTATCTGCATTTTGGTAGCTCAGAATAAAAGAAGTCAACTTGGAAGCATTGCCCTTCGACAATATGACCTCAATATTGTTTTCGTTTGGATAAATCACATCTGCAAGCGCAACTCG
Organism: uncultured Sphaerochaeta sp.; assembly: GCA_964465155.1. GTDB lineage: Bacteria > Spirochaetota > Spirochaetia > Sphaerochaetales > Sphaerochaetaceae > Spiro-02. Next base: position 41,754 of record CAYXIH010000015.1, on the reverse strand, counting down.
AGACTCTGAATCAACTGGCATGGGAAGATCCTTGGACATGCCCATAGCTGTCAAAGTGGCCTCGCTTTGGGCGGTCAAAAGTTTGTTAAACTTGCTTGCAGCACGGCTTTCTTTATCCTCTTCGAGTTTGGCGATAAGCTGATTAGTGTAATTTATAACTTTAAGTTGATCGTGCCTTAAGGCACCCTCAACAATTTTCCCGATTTCAATGGAATACTTCATAGGGTCCACCTCCATTTTTATCATAGACGAACAAATTCAAAGAGTAAAGAACGATTAGATTTAAAAGCTTAAATATTCATTGATTTTTGAGAACGAAATACCATTTTTCAGGAACTTTTAAAGAAAATCATTTCCATGCCTTGAGTCTTTGCTTTTCTCTTATGTAGTTGTTCATTATGGTCTCAAGTCTGTAAATTTTTGAATCTACGCTGGATACAGCGCTCCTTCCACTCGTCAGCGCTTTTGATAAGATAGCATATTTGGCAGAGTGTTCAGTTCTACAGTCTTCACCTTCTTTGATAGTGCCGGGGCACTCTGTATGGTAGTCTCAATCTTTGCCGCCCCGTCCTGCACAACCTCTTCATTACCAAGGCAGAGAGCCACCTTTTTGTTCTCTGGGTGGTCTTGCAGATGGAGGACAAGGCCCACAGCAGGAGCCAGGGTGGCACAGGCCTGGGACTCTCGATCGTCAAGCATATCATGTCCCTGCATGGCGGCACGGTCAGCGTCAACAGCACCCTTGGGGTGGGTTCCACGTTCACCATCACCGTCCCTCGGGAAGAAAAAATCATTGAAGACATGCGTGCAAAGAGCAATATCCTCTTTCCAAACCATCAAAAGTTCTGATAGTTGCAGGAGATACTCATAAACCGCTTGATTTTCTCTACCGTGTTGCACCAAAATCAACGGATAGGGGGAATCGAAGTGAAAGTCTTTGCACGCTGGGGACAGCGACTTTCAGATGAATCACGGCTACTCACTGAAAACAAAGAGCAAGTCTGCAATATCAACATCCTCATGATCCGCAACATCGCAATGGTGCTATGCCTCCTGCAGTCGATTGTCATACTCTGCTCGCTGTTCATTGCCCATTTGACGAATACCATCCCCATCTATCTCTTGCTCTGGTGCTTCTCGGTGATCCTGGTCGTGGTATTCCATAAGGACAGGAAGCCGCGGACTACCTTGACGTTCATGTACATCACCCTCATCGTCATGTATGGGTATACTGCATTGCTATCTTACTTCTCCATGGACGGACCGGGAGTGGCAATCGTGGGGTTCTTTGCCCTTGCACCGTTGGTCATATTGGATTCCTCCAAGCGGATCAACTGGTTCATGGCCATCGCATTCATCTTCTATATGATAATGGTAGTCTTCACCAAGCCCCATTCCGTGATGACGGACGACTTCCTTGGAGCATTCTCCTTCCTGATCGTCGGCATAGTCATTGGTGACCAGACTCGCCATATCAAGCTGATGAACCTGGAGAACCAACGCCAGCTGCAGATCATCAGCGACCGAGACAGCCTGACACAACTCTCAAACCGCCACAAGTTGCTGAAGGTCCTGGAAGACAGGTCCAACTACCGGAGCTTCACCGGTGCCATGATGCTGGACATCGACTTGTTCAAGAAGTACAACGACTCCTACGGCCACATGCAGGGCGACACATGCCTGCAGCAAATCGGAAATTGCCTCAAGGCAAATTCCAACCATGAGTTCTTCCGCTTTGGTGGTGAGGAGTTCATCACCTTCTTCCATGGAGAATCGGAAGAGGAGATCATTGACCTTGCCCATCAGGTCCAACAACGCATTGCCTCGTTGGACATGCTATTCGAGCAATCCCCCTATGGAGTGGTAACCGCAAGCATTGGCTATGCCCACCTGTCAGGACAGACTCCCCGTGAGCTGATGAGATGTGCAGACATTGCCTTGTACAAGGCAAAGACTTCAGGGCGCAACACCATCGTCGCATATGGGGAAGATCTCCCAAATGCGATGGCCTAGGTCAGGTCGACATCCTGTACATAGTCCGAGAGGAATGTCCCGTCATCGGGAAGTTCATAGGTAGGTGCCTTGGTTGAGGTGGGGATGCGTATGGTATGCATGTCCAAATCCTTCAGGGCCTCCAGGTTGCGCGCAGCTTCAATGGACTGGCTCACATTCTTGCCCTCTGTAATATTGTCGATGCATTTCCTGCCCACATCCAGCCTCCGGATGAGTTCCTGGACATACAACGGGAAGCGCAGCAGCGCCTCGGTCTGGGCAGACCGTTTCTCAGCCTTCTTGCTGATGTCGATCCCCAGCCGCTGTGCAAGGTACCTGCACAGCGCACGGCCAGTCCTCACTCCCCGCTTTTCCTGGGAGGCGGCATCGATCAGGTAGCCAGTCTTCTCGCTGGGATAGACCGTAACCCTCACAGAGAGCATGTCATATATCTCCTTGGACAGCTCATGGTCACTTTGGAGATGTACCACGTCCCCATCCGCTATCCGGTCATCCAACCGCTGCAGCGAAGAGCGGACGCTCAGGCTTGCCTGAACGTCCGTTGCTTCCAGTGATGGAATGTCGATGCTATGCAGGAAGAGGCGCTTCCCATACAGTTCCAGTCCGAGAATCCTTGTGGGTATGTTGTGTGTTTCCATACCCACGAGGATATCCACAGGATTGGACCTGCACCAGTTGTCATGCAGGGAATCTCAGTTGAGCTTGGGCTTCACCCCTTCATTCATGTAGACGACCCATGTGCAGACCGTCGTGACATGGTCCCCCAGCCGCTCCAGCTCCTTGACCAGGTAGAAGCAGTTGTACAGCTCCTCACGCTGTTGGGCTGTCGTAGGTTCCTGTGCGAAGATCATGGCATTGAGCTCGCTGCGCCGGCGGTCGATGTCGTCATCCCTGGAGGCGGCCTCCTTGGCCAACGTTGGATTCGCATCCACCAGTGCTTCTATCGCCTGGCGCATCATCTGCGCATCGGCAAGGGCCATGTCGGAGATCCCCTCGATGATCTGTGCGTAGTCGCTTTGGTCATTGCGGGTCATTGCGATCTTGGCAAGATGGGCTGCATGGTCACCCATGCGCTGCAAGGATGTGACGATCTTCAGGCCTGCGATGACCTGGCGCATCGACGAACCATACGGGGCTTCGCTGATGAGCAGGCGCACACCGTCGCTCTCGATCAGGTCCCCCATCTGCTCAATGATCGTTTCGTTGGCGATTACCTCACGGGCCACGTCTGCATCCTTGTCACGGAATGCGTGGATGGCCATGTGCAGTCCCTCCTCCACACGGTTCACCATCTGTACCAATAGCTCATGGAAGAACCGGAGCTTGTCATCCAATTGGTGTTTTGTTGCTGTCATTTTCTGTCTCTCCTCCCGAATCAACCAAATTTTCCCGAGATGTAGTCTTCCGTGCGCTTGTCACGCGGGTTGAAGAACATCTGCTCAGTCTTTCCCATCTCCACGAGGTAGCCGCACCGGTGTTCGTTGATCAGGAAGAAGGCTGTCTCATCCGACACGCGTGACGCCTGCTGCATGTTGTGCGTCACTACGACAATCGTATAATCCTTCTTCAGCTCGGTCATCAGTTCCTCGATGCGGGCAGTGGATATCGGGTCCAACGCGCTGGTGGGCTCATCCATCAGCACCACCTCCGGGTCAACAGCCAAGGTCCGTGCAAGGCACAGCCGCTGCTGCTGGCCACCCGAAAGGCTCATCGCGCTCTTGCCCAGCCGGTCCTTCACCTCATCCCAGAGGGCCGCTTGCTCCAAGCTTCTCTGGACAATATCGTTCAGCTCGCTCTTGGAGGGCTTGCGGTCAAGCCTTGGGCCATAGGCCACATTGTCGTAGATGCTCATCGGAAAGGGATTGGGACGCTGGAATACCATGCCAACACGCTTGCGCAGCGCAAGGGTGTCGTAGTTGTGGTAGATGTCCGTTCCATCCAGCAAGACCTCACCGGTGATGCGCACCGTGTCGATCAGGTCGTTCATCCGGTCCAAGACACGGAGGAACGTCGACTTGCCACAACCAGAAGGCCCGATGAAGGCAGTAACCATGTTCCGCTTGATGTCCATGCTGACATCGGAGAGAGATTGAGTCTGACCATACCACAGGTCAAGGTGCCGTATCGTAAACAACGTATCGTCCATTTTATTTCCTTCCGCTGCGAGAGGATCCATTCATCACGGCCTTCGCAATCATGTTGATGAAGAGCACCAGCACTATCAAGACCAGCGCCGAGGCAAATGCCCGATCAAGGGATTGACCTTCGGTGACGATCAGGTAGATGTGGGTGGAGAGTACCCGTGAGGAACTCCCCAGCGATGAGACAAAGCCGGTGGCCGATCCAATGGTGTATACCAACGCAGCCGTCTCCCCCATTGCCCGTCCGATGGCGAGGATCAGTCCAGTGGTAATACCCTTGGAAGCTCCAGGGAGGATCACCTTCCAAATCGTCTCCAGCCGTGTGGCTCCCAGGGCAATGGAGGCATTGCGCAACCCAGTATCCACCGATTTGATCGCTTCCTCGCTGGTTCGGATGATCGTGGGGAGGATCATCAGCGCCACGGTGAGGGTTCCGCTGATCAGGGAGAAGCTCCACTTGAACAGCTGTACGAACACCAGCATGCCAAAGAGGCCGAATATGATCGAGGGGATACCTGCCAACACGTCGATTCCATTGCGGATCGTCCGTGTCAGCCAGTTCTCCTTTGCGTATTCGCACAGGTAGACAGCAGATGCGATACCCACAGGGGCTGCGAACACTGCGGTGAGGAGCACCATGATGAAGGTATTGCCGATGATCGAGAGGATTCCACCATACTTGCCACCTTCGATGGGTTGCTCGGTGAGATACCCCCATGTGAGGTTTGCCGAGTTGGTGATCTTCTCCACATTGAGCAACGAGACTGTCTGGGAGGCATCCACTGCCTGCTGGTACTCTCGTGCAGGTACAATGGTCATGCTCCCAGGCAACGCTGCAATCTGGCTGGCAGATGCATGGGGCACATAGGTTACCGCTATGTCTCCTCCGTGCAGCTGCTCCCAGTTGGCAATCTTTCCTCCAACTAGCAGCTTCAGCTCATCGGCACTGAGGATGCCAATGCGCTTGTTGCCATACAGCTGTACCACATCGGAGTTGACCATCACCACCTGGCTCTCCAGGTTCACGGTTGCGAATCCGGAATGGGATGTGCCAGGTGCAAGTATCATGATCGCACCGGCATCATCCTTGGCCTTTGCCAGGATTTGCCCACGGGTTCCAATGAATGCCTCTGCATGGGCAAGGTCTTCTGCCGTGACGGAGAACTCATGCATGAATGCATCTGCCACCGTATCCTCCACCATCAGGGAGATCCACTCATCGGTGGAGCTGAGTGTCCGCAACGAGGCAAGGTTTCCCGTAGCGATGCGCTTCATGGCAAACCATGAGATATCCTTCAGGTTTGCCTGCTTGTTGGCCGCTACGGAAAATGGCATTGGCGTAGCTGGTACATCCAGTGTGGATACTATCTGGGTGGGGACCACCAGGCTTTCGCTCCGGGTCGACTTCCACACCCCTCGGAAAATGAGGTATCCGAGTATGAGCACCAGCAAGCCTACCGCCAGAAAGGCCAAGCCTTTCAAAATTGCCAATGCAATCGCATTGGTCCTTCTTGGATTGCTCATCATTTGCCCTCCATTCGGCTGCGCTTGGCGATGGCCACAACCGTAAGGTTGAGCAGCAAGATAAAGAGGAACAGCAGCATGGCCGTGGCAAAGAGCGCAGCCATATGCGTCCCTTCTGCATAGCTCATGTCGGTGATGATGTTCATCGTCAGCGTCCGGCCCATGTCGATGGGCGAGCTTGACCAGATTGGGGCGTTGCCGCCTACGAGCAGGACGGCGGTCGTTTCACCAATCGCCCTTCCCAATCCCAGTACGATACCTGCGACAATTCCAGACCTGGCTGCCGGCAGGGTGACCCTGGAGATTGTCTGCCAGGAGGTTGCCCCCATGGCGACGCTTGCATTGGACAGGTCCTGGCTGACGCTTCGTATGGAGACCTCCGACACGTTGATGACCGTTGGAAGGATCATGATCGACAATATCAGGGAGGCGGACAACAGGCTGTAGCCATTGCCTCCAAAAATGGTGCGTACCGCCGGCACCACCACGGCGATGCCAAACAAACCGTAGATGATCGAGGGGATGGCTCCCAGCAGCTCGATCGAAGAGCGCAGCAGTGATGCCACACGGCCTTTGGCAAAGAGTGCAAGGTATGTTGCACAGGAAAGTGCAATGGGGGTGGAGAAGAGCAATGCCAGGAACGTGACCATGACGCTTGCCCAGATGAACGAGAGAATTCCGTAGGCCGGGGGATTTGCCGAAGGGGCCCATCTTGTGGAAAAGAGCTCGGCAAGGGTCACGTCACGGAACGTGGGGATTCCCCGGACAAAGATGAACAGCGTGATCAGGACGACCGTCGCTACCGACACAAGGGAGCACAGAAGCAGGATGCTCCTGCCGCTGTGCTCGGTGACTACCCGCAAAGAGGTACGGGAGGTTCGTTTTCCGTTCATGGTCAGCGGATTCCGATGAATCCTGTCTCCTCCACGATTGCCTGACCCTTGCGGGAGAGGATATAGTCGACGAAGGTTTTCTCAAACCCAGAGAGCTCACCCTTGCTTACTACGTACAGGGAGCGGGAGATTGGGTAGGTCTTGTCCTTGACGGTCGCAACTGCAGGAGTGACGCCATCGATGGAGAGGATCTTTCCACCAGCTTCGCTGATGATGTGGTTGAAGGCCATTCCTACATATCCAATCGAGTTGGGGGTAGAAGCAATCTTGGTTGCGAGCTCACCGTTCTCACGGGCAACGATTGCATTGGAAGAGACGCTCTTCTTGCGTGAGTCGAGGACAATTTCCTTGAATGAGCCGTAGGTGCCGCTGGTCTCGTCGCGGACGATCAGGACGATCTCTGCATCCTGGCCACCTACTTCCTTCCAGTTGGTGATCTCACCGGCGAAGATGGCCGAAAGCTCATCCATGGAGAGGTTGGCGATGGGAACACTGCGGTTGACTGCCACAGACAGGCCATCCAGGGCAATGGTGGTCGGGATCAATCCAGCTTCGAGTTCAGCCTTCTTCAGCTCGCGGCTCGAACCAGCGAGGGAGACAGTCCCTTCCTGCAGGGCCTTGATGCCCACCGAAGAACCGAGGGTCTCATACGTTACTGAAGAGCCCTTGTTCTCAGCTTCGAACCCGGGGATCGCCGAGGTGATGATAGGAGCAACGGTCGAGGAGCCCCCGAAGGTATAGATGGTTACCTGTTCCTTGCCACCATTGGCGAACAGCATCGAGGCGGATGCAGTCAATACGAGCAGTACGAACAAAATCTGTTTCTTCATGTTGTTTGTTTCCTCCATAGGATGACCAAAAGATAGGTCTCAAATGTGAGCAAACTTCCATGAAACTATGAGGAAAGTATGAAAATGCCGCAAAACACACGGTGTCCTGCGGCATATTTCAGCAACTTTTGCAAATTATGCTTTCTGCATCTCTAGCTTCCACAGGCCATGGAGGTTGCAGTATTCATATACGGCAAGGATATCCTTGGTGTTGCAGAACGTCATGACCGGCTGGTCGCCGGGCTGCAGGAACTTCACGGAGACGCCCTGTGCAGTCTCCAGTGCAATCCACTGGATGTAATGCTCGGGGATCATCGGGTGCAGCACGGAACCGACTTGGACGCTCACCACCCCGTTCTCAATCTTCACGGAGGGGACATGTTTCTCAACCACAGCCTCAGTCGTGTTGGCCTTGAGCTCGATCATCGGTTGCCCGCAGCATACCAATGTGCCGCCACCGTCATTGATCATCTCTACGATGTTGCCACAGATCGGGCAACGAAAGAATCTCACACGTTCACGTTTCATACTCAACTATCCTTTGGAACCATGGTTCCGAGGGGAGAGTCAGCTCCCCAATTATAGCTCGTCCTGAGTCTCGCCAAACATCTCGTTGGTAGCATGCTCGCGCACAGGATCCCATTCGGGATCATCCTCATGCAGATCGTCCAATGTCTGGGCGTCGTCGAGATTGTACCCGTCTTCCGACAATTCTTCGGGTGTCCCGAACACTGCGTCACGGCGGATAGTCTTGTGCTTGTCTTTCTTCATCGCTTCCTCCTACCCTGAATAGGTATCCAGTCACTTTGAATATACACACTCTCCGGCCGGTTGGAAACCAAAATTGTGAAGCAATGGCGCGTTTGGGCCCCTATGCATGGAATGAACGATCTTCAGGACATGATCAAGGAAGTAGCATCCACCCGTTTCGGGATCAAGTTCCTCAGGCCATTCCAGCAGCTGGCGATCACCACGATCTTGGAGGGGCTGGAGAAACACGGGTCGTGCCAGCTGATCGTATTGCCTACCGGAAGCGGCAAGAGCATCTGTTTCCAGCTACCTGCAATTGTCAGCAACGGGATCACGGTCATCATCTATCCCCTGCTGTCGCTGATGAACGACCAGGTCCAAAGCCTTGCAGGCAATGCAATCCCATGTGCCGTGTTGCGCGGGGGACAGACCAAGTTCCAGCGTGGGGAGGTATGGTCATCCCTGAAAAGCGGGAAGACCAAGCTGGTGATTACCAACCCCGAGACATTGTGCCAGCAGGGAATCCTGAGGCGCCTCAAGCAACTTGGAATCTTGTCGGTGGTCATCGACGAGGCCCATGTCCTGCCCATGTGGGGCCAGTCGTTCCGCCCGGCATACCTGCAGCTCTCCGAGGCGGTGAGAGTCCTCGGCCCCAAATCACTGACAGCCTTCACCGCCACAGCCAGCGAACAGATCATCCAGTCGTTGGTCCAGATGCTCTTTGCACCGCAAGTTCCCCAGATCATCGTGGGCTCCCCAGACAGAAGCAACATCCGCTACCATGGACGCATGAGCATCTGCCCGCAGCATGACGCGCTGACGGTCATCGGAAGCGGTGCACACCGTCCCATGGTCATCTTCTGCCCTACCCGTGCAGCCACCGAACGGATGGCAAAGACCATCGCCAGCACGTATGCGGCAATTCCTACCGCCGCATACCATGCGGGGATGAGCCACCTGTTGCGGGAGGAGACTGAGCGATGGTTCATGGCAAGCACACAAGGGGTCCTCTGTGCGACCTGCGCCTATGGGATGGGAGTCAGCAAGAACGACATCCGGACCGTAGTCCATCTGCAAGAACCATCCTCGGTGGAGGCATACCTCCAGGAATCGGGACGTGCTGGAAGGGATGGCGACATTGCCGATGCATACCTACTCTTTGCACCAGAGAGCGACACGATTGTCTCACAGATTTTCTCACAGCATTCACAATGCCAGCGCAAGCTGCTGCTGCAGGCTATGGACTACCCTCCGCCACAGCAGATGGGGTGCATCGGATGCGACTGCTGCGACAAGTACCCATTTGCAGACGCCCAGGGAATGGGCGTCATCCTCAAGGCGATCGGAAGGTACCCCTTGCGCTATACCCAGGTGTCGTTGGCACAGAACCTGGTGCACTCCCGGTTCCTGGACAAGACCGACCCTTTCACAGGGATACTGGGCACATGGTCAGTCGACCACCTGCAGCAGGCTATCGGGAAACTCATCGCGATCGGAAAGATACGGGTAGTCTGGGGACGGTTGGTCAGACGAAGACGATCTTCTGGTTCTCCAAGACCTCGAGCACGGGGCTGATCATGACACTCTGCACCTGTTCCCCACCCAGTTTGCGGACCAACAGGTTGGCTGCCTGGCGGTAGATGCCCTCGGGACCAATATCCACCGAGGCAAGGGGGCCGTTGAGGAACCGGAAATAGGGAGCCGCGTCATATCCCACCGCTGGCAATGTCTCGGATGGGGTGACGATACCGTTCTCACGCAGTCCGAAGAGGACCTCATACAACGTCATGTCGTTGACTGCCCCAATCCCGTCGACAATGCCATCCTGGCACAGCTTTGTGACCGTAGGGAGGATATTCTTGACCGCACCGAACCTGCCGACTTCAATGTCTATGACCACCGGCTCGCATCCTGCCTTGGAGAAGGTCTCCATGAATCCATCGTACCGCTCCTTGTGGGAACCTACGATCGATCTCCACCCTGTGATATAGACGGGCCTGCGGCACCCTCGCTGCAGCAGCCAGGATGCCTGGATGATGCCCCCCTGGTGGTTGTCGGTGGCGGCAAACAAGAAGTCCTTGAACTCGGGTGGGTTTCCCACGTGGTGCGCAATGACCGTCGGGACGGGCAGGTCTGCAAGGCATTGGGCCTCATCGAGGATATCGATGTCGTATCCGATGATCCCGTCGCTTCTGCGTGCTATCTCCTGAAGCTGGCTCATGGAGTGGATGGTCTCGACGGAGAAATTCCAGGTATTGAACGACAGGGCCTGCTGGACACCCCGCACTGCTGCGGCAAAGAACCAATCGAACGACTTGAGGGCACCCCAATAATAGGGTCTGGGTGCCTTGCCGAATTCGACGAGCGTAATGGTCCCTGTCCCCTTCCGCCGCAATGCACCGGCTGCCTTGTTGGGCTGGTAGCCCAGTTCGCGGGCAGCATTGAGCACTGCGTCGCGCATCACCGGCGATACCGAGGATGGATTGTTGAATACCCGCGAAACGGTGGCGGAGCTGACACCAGCTTTCCGCGCTACCCCGTCACGTGTGATATTCCCTGTTTCTTTTTGAGTCTCCATGAAGTATACCTGTCCAAGCAATCAACATTTTCTTGACAATGAAAGTCAGCAGGTTTATTGTACACGTGTACACATGGATTTGCAAGAAAAAATAAAATATCTTCCGAGGAGTACCCATGAACGCCACTGAACTGTTGCAACGTATCAGCCAAGGGCTGCTGCATCCACTCTATCCGCGCCTGTATGGACCCGACTGCGACCTGGCCACCCTGGACGCACGTTTTGCCTCTCTGATCAAGACTCACCAAGCCACATTTGCCGATGATGCTACATCCGATGGAAATACCTATCTCTTCAGCACCGCTGGCCGTTCTGAACTGGGTGGCAACCATACCGACCACAACATGGGCAAGGTCCTTGCCGCCACCATCACGCTGGATACCATTGCAGCCGTTCGCAAGACCAACAACAACCGGGTAGTCCTCAAGAGCGAGGGATTCCCCGCCGTGGAGGTCGACCTTTCCGACTTGCACAAGCATGACAGCGAGGAGAATACCACCGACGCGCTCCTTCGTGGCATCGCTTCGGCATTTGCCCAGCGGGGATTGACCGTCGGCGGCTGGGAAGCCACGACCACCACCAACGTCCTCAAGGGTTCTGGCCTGAGCAGCTCCGCTGCGATCGAGGTATTGTGCGGGACCATCTTCAACAGCCTCTACAACAATGACGCGCTCTCCCCCGTCGACCTTGCCATCATCGGCAAATATGCAGAGAACGTCTACTTTGGCAAGCCGTCCGGCCTCATGGACCAAGTGGCGTGTGCCCAAGGCGGCATTGTCGGAATCGATTTTGCTGACCCCGACCACCCAATCGTCACCCCACTGCAGTTCTCGTTCATCGACCATGGATACCACCTGGTCATCGTCGATACCCGTGGCAACCATGCTGACCTCACCCCTGACTATGCATCGGTCCCCACCGAGATGCACCTCGTTGCCTCCTATTTTGGCAAAGCACACCTGCGGGAGGTTGACCAGCAGGCCTTCCTGAAGGCAATCCCAGAGCTCCGGGCCAAGTTGCACAATGACCGTGCGATATTGCGTGCCTTCCACTTCTTCGAAGAGAACAAGCGCGTGCAGGGGATGCTTGACGCCCTCTCCAACAATGACATGTTCAGTTTCCTCAAGCTGGTGCAGGCTTCTGGAGATTCCTCGTTCGAGATCCTGCAGAATCTCTATTCTCCCCGCCATCCGGAGGAGCAGGGTCTGCCCATTGCAATCTCATTGAGCAAGCTGTTCCTTGGAGCCGATGGTGCAGTGCGTGTCCATGGAGGAGGCTTTGCCGGTACTATCCAGGCATATGTCCCCAATGACCGTGTCAATGAATATTGCACCGCCATGGATGCAGTCTTTGGCGAACATGCATCCACGAGCATCGGTGTGAGGGACCTCAGTACCATGCGCCTTGCATGATACGACCACATCAAGAGAGGAAAGGAGCTGGTAGCGATGCCCCAGCTCCTTACTATTTCTAGCAATAATTATGTAAGTACCTATCACTCAGCCTTGGAAGAGCTCATGGTAATCTGTCCCTACGGCCGTGTAGTGGGTTGGCTTGTCCAGCAGCTTGCGCAGGTTCTCAGGAATGGGAAGGGTTGTACCGATCAAGGGCTCCACGACCGACTCGAACTTTGCGGGTGATGCGGTTGAGACCACGATTGCATCCTCATCTGCAAAGAAGTTGCTGCGGACAAACTCAGCTGTTGCAGTATGGGGGCACATGGCATAGCCATCATGCTTCCATACATCCGTGATCGTCTGCTTGATCTGCTCATCCGATACCGAATGGGCGCTGACATTCCTACGCATGACTTCCAGGTCGGGGAACAGGTATTGCAGCCGCTCCATGTTTGATGGAGCACCAACGTCCATGGCATTGGCCAATGTCGCTACGCTCTGCCGTGGCCGGTAGACACCTTCTTCCAAGAAGTCGGGGATGGTCGTGTTGGCGTTCACCGCCAATGCGATGCGCGATATCGGCGCACCACGGAGCATCGACCAATAGGCGCCGGTACAGTTGCCGACGTTCCCGCTGGGGATCACAAACATCGGTTTCTTTCCCCCATTGGTTGCCTGGCGATACATAGAAGCGTAGACATAGTAGACGCTCTGGGGCAACAGCCTCCCTAAGTTGATGCTGTTTGCACTGGATAGCCCATGGGCTTGCGAAAGCTTGGTATCCATGAATGCATCCTTGACCATCTTCTGGCAGTCATCGAACGTACCTGCCACTTCATAGGCTTGGACGTTCCCTCCCCAGCAGGTGAGCTGCTGTTGTTGCCGTGGGCTTACCCTCCCCTTGGGGAACAACACCTTGACATCGATGTCACGCCTACCATGGAAGGCTGCTGCCACGGCACCACCAGTATCACCGCTGGTTGCCACGAGGATCGTCAGCTTGCGCCCTTCTCGGGCAATGATGCGTTCCATCGAGCAGGCAAGGAAGCGTGCGCCAAAATCCTTGAACGCAGCCGTAGGGCCATGGAAGAGCTCGAGGATGGTATGGTTGCTGTCCATGTCATGCATCACTACGGGAAAGTCAAACGCATCCATGCAGATCTCTGCAAGGTCCTTGCGCAACGAGTCATCTTCGAAGAACGGGGCAAGAACCTCGAACGCCAGCTCTGGATAGGAGGAGACGGAAGCCAGCTTGTGCTCCTCGATCAATGGCAGCGAAGTCGGGACATAGAGTCCTCCATCGGTAGCTAACCCCTGCAGGATGGCCTGCGAGGCAGAACAAGCGGGCGCACCGCCACGGGTTGAAACAAAATCCATATCTGCATCTCCTCTCTTAGAATCTCGCACCAAGATAGGCGCCCAGCCGCAGGATGTCCGAGAAGACACCCCCAGCCGTTACCGCAGGCCCTGCACCGGGCCCCTTGATCACCAGCGGCTGAGTCAGATACCGCTCGGTGGTGAATGCAATGACGTTGTCGGTCCCCTTTGCCTGTGCAAACGGATGATCGGCACTATATCCCTTGAGGGAGACCGAACAGTTCCCATCCATGCCGACATATCCTACATAGCGAAGGACTTCCCCCTTGGAGGCTGCCTCCTGGTACATGGCCAGCATCGGCTCATCCAATTCCTCAAGGCGCTCCATGAACTGGGCAGGAGGGATATCCTGCATGTCCTGGGGAACCAACGATCGAACGGACAGATCGGAGACTTCCACCGGATACCCAAGTTCGCGTGCAAGGATGACGGTCTTTCGCGCTACATCCATGCCCGAGAGGTCATCCCGTGGATCAGGCTCGGTATACCCCATTGCCTTTGCCTCACGGATGAGGGAACTGAATGGTATGGTCCCATCATATGTGGAGAACAACCACGCGAGGGTACCGCTGACGATTCCCTCGATGCTGTGGATCGTATCACCAGTCTGGATCAGGTCCTTGAGGGTACAGATGATCGGGAGTCCTGCACCGACGGTCGTCTCGTACAGGAACCTCCTGCCAGTGGCATGGCATGTATCCATCATCTGCAGGTATTCGCCATACGGGGCAGTACCTGCCTTCTTGTTGGGGGTGATGATATGTATGCCACGGCGCAGCCAGTTCTCATAGTTCTTGGGAAGCTGGGCGCTGGTGGTACAATCGATCAGGACGGAATGGGGATAATAGGTTGCACCCACATGGGCTACCAACATATCCAGATCCAAGGGAACGGCCTCATTTGCAAAGCGTTCACGCCATGTAGCAAGGTCAACCCCCTCCTCGTCAAGCAGCATCATCCTGCTGTTTGCGATGGCACGGATGCGGATGTCCAAGCCAAAACGGTTGTTGAGGCGGTCAGTCTCCTCCGCGATCTGGTCAAGGAGGGTGCCTCCGATGTTTCCAGGCCCGAACAACCCCACGGACAATGCCTGGCGTGAGAGGAAGAAGCCGGCATGCAGGGCACGCAGCGCCCGCTTGCCATCGGCATCCTTGATGACCGCACTGATATTGCGTTCGGAAGAGCCTTGGGCAATAGCCCTGACGTTGACGTCCGCCTTGCCAAGGGCACGGAAAAAGTTGCCTGCCACTCCGGGGGTACCTGGCATTCCCTGGCCGACTGCTGCCAAGATTGCGCAGCCTCGCTCCACATCGATGCAGTGGATCAGCTGCCTTTCCAGCTCGATGTCGAATTCATTGCGGGCAGTTGTTGCTGCAAGGGTTGCCTGTGCATCGGGGACTGCAAAACAAATGGAGTATTCACTGGAGGCCTGGCTGATGAGGATCACCGAGATCCCAGCCTCCTTCATTGCGGAGAACAGACGGCTGGAGACACCAGGGACACCGCTCATGCCTGCACCTTCGACGTTGATCAGGGCAACATCATGGATAATCGAGAATCCTTTGACTCCCGCTGGTGCACCATCACGCTCGGAGGCAACGATCAGCGTCCCCTCGTTGGTGATGTCATTCCAGCAACACAGCTGGATGGGTATTGCGGCAGAGACTGCCGGCAAGATTGCATGGGGATGGATGACCGGTGCACCGAAGAAGGACAATTCTGTCGCCTCGGCATAGGTAAGCGTCCCAATGACTTTTGCACCAGGTACCATGCGCAGGTCGGCAGTATAGAGCAATGATTGGCTGTTCCAGACAGTCAGGCCGACTGCATGGAACCGGGCAGCGAGCAATGCTGCCGCATATTCGCTCTTGCTGCAGCGGCTTTCAGATTCCGAGCCACCAACTTCCAGGTCACCAGAAACAATGACTGTCATGGAGGGCATCTCTGAAGCATTGGCGAAGGCAAGGGCTTCCTGCAGATCCATCAACGAAGTAGAGAAGCCATGGTCTGCAAGGTATTTGGCGACACTGGTTGCAATCCAATCACCGACTACGCCATCAATGAACCGGCGTGCACCTTGGGAAATGTCACCGACAAGCCAGACAGTACGCAGCACATCCTCCAAGTCGGAGAACCCCTGCTTCATCAGATCATGGATTTGCTCGTTGCGGGTATCGGGCAACAGGCTATCCACAAAGGCAGACCACAGGCTTGCGCTTCGCTCCAGGCTCGACCACATTCGTTCATCATGGGCAAGGGCGGCCTTGAGCAATGGCTCCATGGCAAGTGCGCCACCATCACACACGGGGGAGATGACGAACACCTGCCGTTGTTCCGTACACGCCTCTCGAAGCTGCAGCAACTTGCGGCATCCTTCTTCCGTCGTAAGCATTGTGCCTTCCAAAGCATGGATCCTGACGTCTTCCACCTAGCCCCTCCTGAGTTTGAGATACTGAACATCTCAGTGAAAAAAGTTACCCTCTGGGTGCAAAAAAAGAGCCCGGGTTGGGGGCTCTTCTCTGATCGTGTCTCCTGTATGTATATATACTACAACAGGTTTGGTGCTTATACCAACTTGTCGACGCGACCGCTTCTCAGGCAGCGAGTGCACACCTTGATAGTGCGAGGAGTGCCTTCGATGAGGGTTTTCACGGTAACGATGTTCGGACGGAACACACGCTTGGTGGTCACGCCGATATGCTGACCAACACCGCCCTTCTTCTTTGCCTGACCTTTTCTTGGGACGCTGTTGCCTGCGACCGTTCCTTTTCCGCAAATATCACATCTACGAGCCATAGCTATATCCACCTTGTCATTGACGTTCTGTTGTATTGAGTGCCGAAGCGTGCCATGCATTCGCCAACAGCCTTGCTCGGGAACGAGCGGTTACCCGTGAGCAGCAGTGCAAGGTCTTTGCACGAAGTACACAACTCAAAGAAAAATAGCAGATAATTATGTTTGTGTAAATACCTTCAAGTCATGTCCTGTCTCTTTTTCTGTACTGAACATCTGTATCCTCCCATTGAAAATGTGTATCTTGGGGACATGCAGACAAAATCGATGAACCTTGCAGTGCTCCTCTTGCCAAAACAACTGGCAGCCACAATCCAGAAAGTCCGGTCACAGCTGTGGAAGGGCAGCGGCGACACTTCGGCGCTGGCGTTCCCTCCCATGATCCCCTTGGCACAGCTTCCACCCAACGGGGTGCTTCCCCGTGACATACCATGGAACAATTGCTCAATCGAGGTGGACCACACCCCCTTCTCCGATGAAGAGGCAACCATGCTTCCCCTGCAGGAGACAGCACAGCTGCAGGAACTGTGCAATGCCATGGCAACCAATGGAGGAACACCAGTCTCTCCCACGGGAATCTATCTCGGTGGACCCGGATTGTTTGCATTGGCTACGCAGGTATTGCAGGAGGAGATTCCCCTTTCACTATTCAATGATGCCAGGATTGCACGGCTGTTGATAGAGATTGAGAAAGGCCATGGGGCGACCTGGTCAATTGCTGAGGAACGCCGCCTTTCCTGACCACGGGCAGAGGTCGCGCAGCAGGCATGAACCGCACTTGGGCTTCTTTGCGTCACAGACTGCACGCCCATGGAGGTTGACCGTCATCGAGAACCGGTACAGCATATATTGAGGAAGGAGTCCCCTGATGCGTTGCTCTATCTTCGCAGGATCTGATTCCTTGACAAAGCCCAACCTGGTGACGACCCGTGCAAAGTGGGTATCTACAATGACAGCAGGAGCACCCAGGAGATTGCCAAGCACGCAGTTTGCGGTTTTTCGTCCGGCGCCTGGCAATGTAACCAAAGTCTCCATCGTCAACGGCACATTCCCGCCATGGTGCTCCACCAACGCCTGTGAACAAGCAATGATGTTTCTCGCCTTGGTGTTGAAGAACCCAGTGCTCCTGAT
The DNA here is from genome assembly GCA_964465155.1 of uncultured Sphaerochaeta sp. Lineage (GTDB taxonomy): Bacteria > Spirochaetota > Spirochaetia > Sphaerochaetales > Sphaerochaetaceae > Spiro-02. The sequence continues at coordinate 24,327 of CAYXIH010000015.1, read as the reverse complement.
GATCTGACGCACCTGTTCCTCATCGGCAGCTGCCAGCTCCATGGCGGTTGGATATGCTGCAAAAAGCTTTTTGGCCACGATATTGACCTGGCGGTCGGTTGTCTGGGCGGAGAGAATGACACAGATGAGCAGCTCAAAGGGGTCTGTGGCTTCGATGAAGGTAATATCTTGGGGAGAGTTCTCGTCAAGGATTGCTGCGACGCGCCTGATGCGTGATCGGATATCCATTTGCTCCTCCTGGAAGTTGCAATGATAAAAAAAGGGAGACACAGCTCAAGGCCACTCTCCCCTATCTTTATACAACTGATAATTTTACGCCAAAAAGGATTCGAACCTTTGACCTACTGCTTAGAAGGCAGTTGCTCTATCCAACTGAGCTATTGGCGCGTTGGGCCACACACATCATACAATGGTGAGGTGCTATCGCAAGGGACTATAGCACATTCCACCGATTGCGTAAATGTCCCCAATGTTTTTTCTTTCCTTGCAATCTGAAAAAGTTCATTCACCTCTTCAGCGGCCATCCCATGGGCATATCCAGATGGACACGCCCATGGGGATATCTTGGCTTAGGGTGTCGTATTCAGGAACGAGGGATCGAGCATGACGGAATAGGTGTTCTTCAGCACCAACGTCGTATAGGTACTCCCATTCTTGTAGAGTATCATTGTATCGTCGTTGTATTTCCCTACGATCTGGAACAACAAGGTCTCGGTACCCGTAGCAAGTGTCGTGTAGGAGCCCTCCACCAAATACTGGTTTGCAGCATACGTGGCTGGATCCAACAAGTTGAGGTCAAACCCAGTATACCGCAGTTGGATTGGTGCTGCCGTAGAACCAACGACCAACCCGGGGACTGGATCGGAGTGTGCCTTGGCATACGCCAGCAACTTGGTATTGATATCCACCATGTCCAAGACCTCAGCCTTCTGGGCATCGGTGGGGGCAAGTGCTGTATTGTCGGCACAAGCGGCAAGGGAGAGCACGACTGCCATGACCATCAGCAATTTGAATATATGTTGTCTCATCTTGCACCTCACACTTGCAGCTGGAACACATCAACCTGTGTTCCGCTGGCATCCTTTTCTACAACTGACACGGTGCAAAGGTTGTTGTTCCATGTCATCTCGAAGACCGTTCCCGTCTCAAGACCAGGACAACTCTTGATAGTGACCGTAATCAGTGTCTTGTAGGGAGTGGCCCGCAGGTTGGCTGCCGTCCGATATTGGTACACAGTGTATGTAGCTGCACTGAGCACACATGTACCAGCGGGATTCCAATACGAGTCAATTGCCGACATGTCCAAGTCGGAAGAGACTGTAAATCCACTTGTTTCAAGCTTCGAGGTGGAATTCCAAGACGGGGAGACAAACACAAAGGGGGTGCTTGTCACATTGTTGACTGTCAGTTCGGTCTTCGTGTTGTAATTCTCCATTGCATACGCAAGGTCACCGAGCAAGACATACGCAACTGTTTGGTTTGCGGGAAGAACTGGACTATATGCAGGATTGTACAATCCTGGATACGTCACAGAAGGATCGGAGTCACAACCGGCCAACACCAGCACGGCTGCAAGTGGGAGCATCAGCAGCATCTTTTTCATGGTTTACCCCTTAGCCGTAATGTACTCAGGGAGAAACTGTTCGGCAAAGGGGAAACAAAAAAAAGAACGCATCCTCTAGTAACCATATGACATGCATACCATTACTATTGAATGCGTTCAATTCTAAAACTTGTCGGGGCGAAAGGACTCGAACCTTCGATATCCTGCTCCCAAAGCAGGCGCCATAGCCGCTAGGCAACGCCCCGATGTCGTTTGACTGTTGCGAGTATATTGGGCTTAGCGGTTTGCGTCAAGCGGTTGGGACACTCTTCCCCAAAAGGATGCTATACGTCTGCGGTTCTTTAGTTGGTGCAGGCGTCTTGAGGGTGATACCCATCCCAACGTAGGGAGTGAGGGTAAATCCCTTGATCAGGCTCAGAGTGTTGATCGGAGGATCAACCGCAATGCCGGATGCTCCAGTGACAGTCTTGCTGTACATGACTGCGAAATCGAACGAGGAACTGACACCAACTCTGAAGCACAACCGTTTGGTGACGCCGAACTTGAAGCCTGCGTCAAGCGCCATGCCCAAGGAGCTGGTCCCCTCCTTGGTGGTATTGCCTTGTGTATTGACCTCGGTAAAGAGGTGATGGTCAAACCGCAACCCAATGCCCATGTAGACATCAAGATTGGACATGGGCTTTGCCCGGAAGGCAGGCCCGAGCATCACGGAGAACACCAAGTCGGTAGTATGGGTGTTGCTTGCCTGGTTCAGGGACTGGTCTTGGGATTCCTCCTTGCCGTTCTCCATAGGAAACAACATTCCCAAGCTGGAGAATACACCGACATGGGAGTCCTTGCCCCAAAAGCCATACCAAGTCACATCGAAGCCCAATGAGTTCAAATATGAAATATCATCGTCCCCAACCAAGGCATGCAACTTGTCGGAATCGCTGCTGATGATGGTGAACTCATAGTCAAAGCCCGTGAACAACCAATGCTCGGAAGGGACCGCGGCAGAGAGAGTTGTACAGAGACTTATGAGAATCAGCAGCATGCAAGCTTTCTTGATGGACGAATTCATGTACAATCGACAGCTCCCCTACCATATATCATCTTTGTATGCAACTTATACAACAACAATATTGCTTGAAAGTAACAGATTTGCCCCAACTTATACAATTGACTCATGGATATGTTTCTGTACTTATGCAATAGATGAGCCTCTGCATGACATGCAAAGGCTCATCAGGGAGAGAGAAGATTAAAACCAATATTTCAACCGGACGGGATTGACAACTGCAATTGCCTGTCCGTGCTGATTGCTAGAACGTTGCAGAAATACCCAGGTACGGCTTCACAAAGAACCCGATGTACCCCTTGGTCCAGGCATCCCAACCCACATAGCTGGGATCGGTAATGGAAGTACCATTCAGATAGATGGAGATGGAACGATATTGCATGAAGTTGCCACCGAGGGTCGTCCCCAAGCGGATTGCAAAGGAATCACCGATGGTGAAACGCATCCCCATATCAAGTGATAGCCCATACATCCAGTCGACATACCGTGCTGGATACGTGGTCTCTGTTCCACCTGCAGGGGTATATTTTACCGTTCCTGCCTGTGACCCATAGGAGAGGCTCACGCCACCACCTATATATAATGTATACCAACTGGCTATCGGGAATCTGAAAGCAGGTCCGAACTGAAGGGAGATGCTCATCGGGGCGTTGGCAACAGAAACATCCACACGCTGACCAGCAGCGTTGAGCTGGGTCTCGGCGATAGGCAACGCAAAGTCAAATCCAAAGCGCAGTCCTACATTTCCTTCGGAGAAGTACGTATATGCAGTTATCTCACCACCCAGGCTCTGAGTCTGTGGTTCTGGGTCGGGTGTCTTATCCGACCAATCCATGGAGAAATCGTAGAGCATCGACATGCCCATCCAGTTTTCAGAAGCCATAGCACCTGTAAGGACCGTACACAGCAGGACAGTCACGACAATTGCTCTTTTGCGTCCCATACCACACCCCTTCATCGGTTCAAGGGAGCATCCCTGCTCCCATTGACCCAAATATCATCAGAAAGAATGGAGTCGACAAGCTAAATCCAAGAGTTATTTCCTCCGGGCATGGACCACCACCTCTCCAGCATGCCATGGCATGACATTCCCATCAGGATATGCTATCCGCTCCAACGACTTGATCTCAAATCCAGCACTTGAGATCGCAGCCATCATGTCGGGGACAATGCTGCGGGTGCAGAAGAACTGGTTCTCCCCTCCGAAGGAAGCCGTCTCAAAATGGCCGCGCTCCACTTCCAGCTCTGCGGCTTCGGTAAAGGAGGCGTAGAGCAACCCACCATGGCGCAACGCATGCAAAGACTGCATGATCAGCATGGCACTTTGTGTCGGCAGCAAATGGGTCAGGCATCCGCTGAGCAGCACGGCATCCATCCCCTTCTGAGGTATGTCAATCTCCGTGATATCGGCCAACTGCAAGTGGGCCAACGGGAGCTTCTGCCGTGCAATCTGGAGCATCTGTGCACCGAAATCGTACCCACTCAGCTCTGCCAGGGGACGAAGCTGGTGTACCTCTGCAAGGAACGCACCGCTTCCACAGCCCAAGTCCAGCACCTGTGGCACATCACCCAATTCATTGATGAATGCGTCCCATGCCTCTTTGTATGGGGAAAATCCCGTTGCCCATTGGTCATAAGCTTTTGCGCAACGATCATAACTATCTCGTGTCACGGCGTACGGACCCGCCAATTGCAATTCTTCCATGTGTTCCATCTCATCCTCCACCTTCAAGATGCCTGTCAAAGGGTGCCAACGTCAACTCCTTGAAAACCATCCAATTCCAAAAAATACATCTACTATTTTTATTTCATTACAATGTTTATAGTTATTTCATTTTTACTTTTCTGCCTTTTCGGATATTGACATGCAGTGGGAAATGACCGATAGTGCGAGTTACAGCATGGTCTGCAAGGCGGAAAGCCTGGGACGGGACCTGCTTGGGAGGGAATGGAAAACAGTGAAAGGGGTTGCTGTAACCGTTGGAAATGTCACCCGTACATATGGTGACTTCAAGGCGCTGGACAACGTCAGCGTCGATATCAAGAAGGGCGAGTTCTTCTCCCTCCTTGGACCTTCAGGATGCGGCAAGACTACATTGTTGCGCATCATCGCGGGATTTGACTCACCGGACTCGGGTGTCGTCCTGTTCGACGACAAGAATGTATTGCCCCTGCCACCGGAAAAACGTCAGTCCAACACAGTGTTCCAGACATATGCGCTCTTCCCACACCTCACCGTATACGAGAACATTGCCTTCTCATTGCGGCTGAAACACGTCAACAAGGACATCATCGACAAGAAGGTCCGTGAGTATATCCACCTCGTGCAATTGGATGAGCATATCGACAAGAAGCCGAGCATGCTCAGCGGAGGACAGAAACAACGCGTAGCCATTGCCCGGGCATTGATCTGCGAGCCCAAGGTCCTGTTGCTGGACGAGCCCTTGTCCGCATTGGATGCAAAGCTTCGGCAGAACCTCCTGGTCGACCTGGACGAACTGCATGACAAAGTCGGCATTACGTTCATCTATGTTACCCACGACCAGAGCGAGGCCCTCTCAGTCTCCGACAGGATTGCCGTGATGAACCACGGGAAAGTCCTGCAGGTGGGCACCCCCTATGAAATATATGAGGCTCCTGCAACCGAGTTCGTGGCGAAGTTCATCGGAGAGACGAACATCTTCCCCTGCACCGTCCTTACCTGCGAGCCATACAAGGACGAGTTCATGATCTCCCTGGACGTCCCTGCATTGGGAAAGACAGTGATGGTCACGGACGCAGACAGCTTCGAGGCAGGAAGGAAGCTCAGCTTCACCGTACGGCCTGAGAAGATCAAGATCACATCTGACCCACCGCTCTCCCAAAAGGCGGGGATCAACACGTTCCGGGGCATTGTCGACGAACCGGTCTACTCAGGGTTCCAATCCAAGTTCTATGTGGAGCTTGATGAAGTAGGCACCGTGATAAAGGTCTTCAAGCAGCATACCAACTTCATGGATGACGGTCCCGACATCGAATGGAAGGACAAGGTGTATGTATCGTGGTCTGCTGATGACGGCTATCTGGTAAAGGTGACCGACGAATGAGCAGGACCATGAAGCAAAAACCCAGCCCCGAGCGGAGGGAACGCAGGCTCGGCATTGCCTACTCATCCCACATGGGACTCTGGTTTACCTTGTTCTTTGCCATACCACTGCTGATCATCATCATCTACAGCTTCCTCACCAGAGGTCTCTATGGTGGTGTTGAATGGACATTCTCATGGGATGCCTACAAGCAGATGTTCAATCCGAACTTCGGCAAGGTCGTGGTCCGTACCCTGTGGATCAGCGTGGTGGCGACTACTATCTGCCTGCTCCTGGCGTTGCCCAGCGGCTATGCCATGGCACGGTCCAAGCACCAGACACTGCTGCTGTTCCTCGTAATCATCCCCTTCTGGACAAACTCACTGATCCGAATCTACGCGTGGATATCAATCCTCTCCACCGAAGGGTTCCTCAATGAACTGCTGATGAGCATGGGATTGATCAAGGAGGGACTGCACCTCATCTACAACAACGGTTCGGTGATCCTGGTGCTGGTCTACCTCTACCTCCCCTTTGCCATACTCCCCTTGTTCACAACCATGGACAAGTTCGACTTCTCCTTGCTGGAGGCTGCGCGTGACTTGGGAGCCTCCAAGCTCCAAGCCATGTTCAAGGTGATGCTCCCCAACATCAAGAGTGGCATCATCACCAGCCTGATCTTCACATTCATACCAATATTCGGTGCATATACGGTTCCGTTGCTCGTCGGTGGAAAAGATTCGACCATGATCGGCAACATCATCGTCGACCAGGTCTCAAAGACCCGCAACTGGCCGTTGGCATCGGCGTTCTCGATGATCCTGACCCTCATTTCAACAGTGGGTGTACTGTGGATGCTGATGAGCAGCCAGAAGGCCTCCAACAAACAGAAGTCCATGACCAACCACCAAAAGCTGATGAAGAACATCGAGAAGCACCACCGTGCCAAGAGTGGGGAGGCAGAAGCATGAGCCATCATACCCGTAGACATGTGGGGTACACCGCACACCATACCCTCTCCTTCTCGAACATCATGATGGTGCTGGTGATCTGTTTCCTGTTCCTTCCATTGTTCGTCGTCATCCTCTATTCATTCAACTCCTCCAAGGGAATGACCTGGGAAGGGGCATCGCTGGTCTGGTATGAGAAGCTCCTGTTCGAAAGCCCCTCGCTATGGGCAGCATTCAAGAACAGCCTCATCATTGCCCTCAGCTCCAGTGCAACGGCGACATTGCTGGGTACGCTCGCAGCAATTGGCATCAAATGGTACCGTTTCCCCGGCCGTAACTATATCTCTACGATCAGCTACCTGCCGATGGTGCTCCCGGAGGTCATCATTGGTATCTCGATGCTCATATTCTTCTCGGCGGTAAAGATACAGCTGGGCATGTTCACCATCTTCATAGCACACACCACCTTCAACCTCCCGTTCGTATTCCTGTTGGTCTCCGCCAGGCTGGATGAGTTTGACTATTCGACGATTGAAGCTGCACGGGACTTGGGTGCGACAGAGGTCCAGACGCTGTTCCGCGTCATCATCCCATCGATCTTGCCGGGAGTCCTCTCCGGTTTCCTGATGTGCATCACAATGTCCCTCGAGGACTTCGTCATTACCTTCTTCGTATCAGGTCCGGGTTCGGGTACCCTCCCCCTGTATGTCTATTCGATGATCCGCTATGGAGTCTCGCCGGTGATCAACGCCCTGTCGTTCGTCATCATCCTGGGCACCATGATCATCGCCTGGATTTTCCGCAGCTTCCTCAAGAACATTGCGGCAAGCAGCTGACCAAGTCCCCCCTCTGTTGCGGACACCTGTGAATCTCGCTATACTCTGAATATCATGAAGGCTCCCATGGGGCCTTCTGTTTTACCCATGTGGAGGGAAACGGTATGCGCAAGTTCCAAAGGCGACTGAGACCCGTCAACAGCATGATTATCCTCGCCATCATCGCCGTTGTTGCATTGACGACTTCTTGTACTCGCAAAGCAAGCGACAACAAGCTGTACCTCTACAACTGGACCTACTATACCCCCGATGCCGTCGTAGAAAAATTTGAGCAGGAATATGGAATCGATGTTGTCATTGACAACTTCTCCTCCAATGAGGAGATGTTCGCCAAGATCATGGCAGGAGGGGGCAAGGGATACGACATCATCTTCCCTTCGGCCGACTATACCTCGATCATGATCAACTTGGGGCTCCTGCAGGAACTCGACCACGACAAGCTGCCGAACCTCCAGTATATCAGCGACACCGTCCGTCAGCGTGCAACCTATGACCCGGACATGACCTATGCAGTGCCATATAATGTAGGGGCATCCGGCATCGCGGTCAATACGACACGCGTAGTGCATGACTATCCCAAGGACTGGAGCATCTTCGCCGATACCCAGCTCTCCCAGAGAATGAGCATGCTGGACGACATGCGTGAGGTCATGGGCGCTGCACTGAAGCATCTTGGCTATTCGGTCAACACGACCGACTTGCAGCAGCTCCAGCAAGCGGCAGACCTCATCAACACCCAATGGAAGCCAAATCTCGTCAAATTCGATGCAGAGGGATTTGGCAAGGCGTTCAGCCGGGGTGAATTCTGGGTTGTCCATGGATATGCTGAAAACATCTTCGAGGAATTCCCGGAATCACAATGGGGATCCATCGATTTCTTCTTGCCCCCCGAAGGTGGAGCCCTCTCGATCGACAACATGGTCATACTCAAGGATTCGCGCCATTCGGAAGCAGCCCATGCGTTCATCAATTTCATCCACCAGCCCCAAGTGTATGCAATGTTCCTCGACACATTCCACTATCCAGCCATCACGAACACCCAAGCCGCACAGTACACCACCGTTGAACCGTTCTATGAGGCTGAGGATGTGAACGAAAACTATGAGGTCCTGCAGGACCTCAAGGATGACCTTGACTCCTACAACAAGCTCTGGGAAGGCATACGGTACGTCGACTAGCTTGCATAACCATTGTCCGAAGTAGAAACACAGCGACAAAAAACATTCGTCACCAGTTGTCTGCTATCCAACATTTTGTCGCATGTCAGATGCAATGTACAATGTTGTACCAGGGGTAACGATATTTTATGCAACTCTTTCAATTATTTATTTTTACTAGCTTCCCAATGATGTCACCACTTTGTGGGAGATATCGGTGCAACAATCCTTCACATATACTTCACATTGAACAAACCCTGCACGGCACTTATGACGGAACATACACCTGTGACATAGAATAATTCTTTATAATAAAAGAAATAATCATATTGACTTTATTTTTCGTCATGATATTATTCTTATATCGAGATTCAAAGGTCGCAGAGAGAGCCACTTGCAAGGAACTCCTCCTGATATCCAAGGTCAACAGCCTATTGATCGGTGATTCTCCAGTTCTTGAAAGCGGATGTACATATTCAGCAAAAAGAGGTCGACACGGGAACTGTCGACCTCTTACTTTTTTTGGTGCATGTGCCCGACGGGTATCAGTCGATGCACAACCCCATGTACAAGCCATCGATGAAATGGGAACCCACATGCTGCATGCGGGTATTCTGCCCCTCTTGTACAAATCCAAACTTCTCATATAGCTGGATTGCATGGAGGTTGTCCTCCCTCACCAGCAAGTTGATCTTTCGGATTCCGCTATCGGCTCCCTTTGCCCATTTGGCCATGGCAGCCATCAGGGAAGATCCGACACCGCGGTGCCAATACTCTTTTCGGACACACAACCCCAGTTCTCCCACATGGCTGATCCTCGGCCTGGTAGAAGCACTGACATTGAGGGTACCGACGATCTTGTCCCCGTCAAATGCGAGGAAATAGACACAGTTGATCGCGGCCTTCTGTGATTCGAGGAAGTTTGCTTCCTCCTCGATGCTCATTTTGAAATCACCCGGGCCAAACGTCAGGTTGTCGGACTCCCCCGAGACATCCTCCAGATACAACAGCAATGCAGCGGCATCCGATGCCATCCCTTCACGAATAGTCAGCCCTTCCACTGGATGTGACATTTCACTCCTCCCTTGCGCATGCCCCCAGGGCATGCACGCATGTATCAACGATCTCGACAGTCAATCCTGCAATGGCATCGTCCCCAATGAATGAGACTCCGCCCGTATCGATTCCGGCAGCCCAGTTGATGGAGAACACCACTCCAGCCAAGGCAATGCCCGCCTCCATGGCCAACGATGCCTCGGTGGCTGCAGTCATCCCCACGTAGTCAGCTCCGTCCCGGGCTAGCTTCCGTATCTCGGCGGGAGTTTCCAGTCGTGGTCCGTTGGTACAGGCATAGACGCCCCCCACTGCAATGGGATGGGGTGCATGGGCAACGATTTCGGCAGACACCCGTGCGCTGAAGGGCTCATCCATCGCGACATGGCGTACTCCATTGGCAATTCCATCATGGAACGTCGAGAGCCGCCCTCCCCCCGTGACATCGATGAAATCGTTGGCCACACCCCAGGTTCCCGGAGGCAGGATGTCGGTGATCGAACCTACGGCGTAGATGGCAGTTGCATACTGCACTCCAAGTTCCTTCAGAGCCCAGATATTCGCCCGGTAGTTGATCATATGGGGAGGGGTGCCATGGGCAAGCCCATGGCGGGGAAGGAACACCAAGTCTTTCTCGCAGGTGAACACCTGCGTCTGTCCATATGGGGTATCGACAAGCAGCGCTGTCGTTTGGATGGGAAACGACTGGTCGATGCCCGTCCCCCCGATAATTGCACATTTCATATTGCACCACCTGTATAGCCACGGCGAAGGGCTTGCGGCGTAAAGACTCCACACCCTGTCACTATTGCCGAGACAAAGCGGGGATCGATGACATCAAACGCAGGATAGAGGGCCTGCATCCCCCCACTGGTAGTGCTGTGGCCCAACGCCTCGCAGACTTCACGACCATCACGCTCTTCCATCACGACATCAGAGCCACTTTTGCGGGAAAGATCGGGAGCCATTGAGAAAGCATAGTAGGGAATGTCAAACTCGTGGGCACACACGGCATTTGCCAACGTACCCACCTTGTTCACCACCGAGCCATCGGCACATACCATGTCGGCTGCAGTCATATACAGGTCCACCGTTCCATCCGCGATGTAATGTGCGCCCATCCCATCGCAGATGAGACGGACGTCAAACCCCAGCTCCTGCAGCGTAGGGGCCGTCAGGCGTGAACCTTGCAGGTAGGGCCGGGTCTCAGATACCAACACCTGGACATGTTTTCCTGCTTCCCGGGCGGCAAGGAGACTCAGCACCAGCGAATGCTCGGCAAAGCATGTGGTGAGGATGGTATCACCATCATGGATCAGGGATGCACCTAAATACCCCATTGCCTCATATACGGCATCGAACTGCTGTTCATGGGCTTCGACGCTCGCCTCGATTGCATCGGCAATGGCCGTTGGCTTCTTTCCGAATGAGGGCTGCACCTCCGAATAGATAGCGGTGAGAGTCCGTGCCATGGTGGTGTTCGTCGGACGAGAAGCTGACAATGCATGGATGACGGACAGCAAGTATTCGGGGGTAGCTGGAACAAGAGCCCTGCGCATCCTGGAGGCAGTCCAGCGCATGGCGCACAAGGCAACTTGCAACGGTCCACCCCCTTGGGTAACCATCTGGGTCAAGGCGGCACAGGCTTCACTGATCGAGGTACAGCGCACATACTCCTTGCGCCAGGGATATGAACGTCTGTCTCCAATAAACAGCGAGTCATCCTGCAGGTGGGCAATCTCATCCTTGCGCAGCAAGAACGGCAATACGTCATCCAATGTGGTATTCATGTTTTCCATACTCCTATCATACGAACACAATTGCCCATCGCACAGGCATAATTTTATTTCCAGAAGGCAAGATGATCGGCAATGATCGCCTGGCGCAATTGTTCGTCGTCGACAGGACCAACGATGACAACATCCTTCTGACCCTTCTCAAATACGTTCCCCGCAGGGAGGTCGAGCGTAGGATTTTCATCGTTGGCTCCGGTAAGCTCAAGCAGCTGTGCCTCGGTCAGGCCAAACACAAGCCGGCGCACGTTGGTCCAGTACATGGCCCCGGCGCACATTGCACATGGCTCAAAGTTGGAGTACAGGGAACAGGTCGAAAGAAATTCCGGGGAGTACTCCCTGCCTGCACGGATCATCAGATTGGTCTCCGCATGGAGGCATGGACTTCCCCCCCTGCTGTCGTTGCCCTGCGTCATCAGGATATGTCCCTCGCTGTCGGCAAGCAATGCCCCGAATGGGTGGTTGCCGGCAAGCACCGCTTCGTGCGCCACCTTCACTGTCTCATGCAAAAGCTCGATGTCCCTTGGGGATGGTTGTTCAAAATGTACGTGTCCCATGATAGTACTCCTCTCACTCAGAATGCATCAAACGTATCATGGACTGGGAAACACGGCAACATCAACAGCAGGGTTGCTCCATCCAAAATACAGGCAATGGCTATGGCCTCAGTCAGATTGTCATTGACGTGCAGCCCTCTCTTCCGTAATCTGTAGAGGTGCGCAACGGGCAGCAATGCCACGGCACACCATCTCCATATAGGAGAACAAAAGGAATGAACATGAACAGACACAGAACGACAAGTTGCATCGTGGCATTGATGGTACTCCTTACCGTCATGCCTTCCTTGTTCGCCAAGGGCGCCAAGGAAGTCGGACCGGAAGAGATCGTAGGAAAAGTCATCTCCGTCGACGAGACGAAGGGGACATGGGATATCCTGGTACGGAACGAAGCAGGTATCGAATATATCTTCAGGGCACCTTCGGACAACACCGATTTTGCGTATCCTCCCCAGAACCTCCGCGCAGGTGACTATGTCGCCATGACGAGCAATGGGATTATGACAGCCAGCCTCCCGGGGCAGACGACTGCAGTCCAGATTCGCTTGCTCAATCCGTTGGTGGCCTTGGGCGCATTGGAAGTCAGCGTACCTCGCACACACCTGGCAGAGCCCGTTGTGCTGGAAGACCAGTTCAGCTACAGCTATGGCTACTTCCTCTACTCCACCATCCGCGCACAGCAGATCTACCCATATGCAGACTACTTTGCCCGTGGCGCCTTTGATGCAGCCAGCGGTACCCAGCCCCTGATGGCAGTCGAGGAGATGTATACTGCGTTGGATGACTACCAGTACAACGTCCTGGCAATGGGCTTGGCGGTGGACACCATCGGCTCTGACGTGGAGACAGTAGATGCCCTGCAGAATCTCGCAGCTCCCTCCAACCTGATCGAAAAGTTCAGCTATGGCTATGGCTACCTGTTGACCGCCACTGCCCTCTCCCAGGGCTTTGAGCTCAATGCAACATACCTCAGCGGTGGCATGATCGACGCAGCCTATACCGACGGTCTCTACACCGAGCAGCAGATGCAGGACATCCTCGTCGAGTACACCCAGAAGCTCAGCGAGGAGCTTGAGGCAATGATCGCCCAGCTGGCAGCGGACAATCTTGCAGAGGCAGAGGCATTCCTGGAGCAAAACGCTACCGTTGCAGGAGTCCAGACGACCGCAAACGGCCTGCAGTACCAGATCAAGAAAATGGGAAGCGGCGTGATCCCGACAACCGAAGACACCGTCCTGACCAACTATGAGCTCACGTTGCTGGATGGGACCGTCATCGACAGCACATACCAGCGCGGAAGTGCCATCGCACTGTCACCCACGCAGGTCATCCCGGCAATGACCGAGGCGCTGACTATGATGCCCGTCGGCACATCGATGCGCATCTGGGTACACCCCTACCTTGGCTATGGCGAGGCAGGTGCACAGGTCATCGAACCCAACTCCCTGTTGATCTTCGACATCGAGACCATCAGCATCGTTGAATAAGAGTTTTCACCTACAGACGACGACAGGCAGCCTTTTGGCTGCCTGTTGTTGTATCCGAACCGCTTGTTCGTGATTTCTATTGCTCGTTGATCTTGAACACGACCTTGCGCACCAGCGAAGGCTCTCCGACCGCCACGCAACACTTGTGTGGTTCGCCGGGGAAAAATACCACGAATCTTCCAACAGCCCCATTGATGACGACAGTAGGCTCACCATCACAGAACGAGTTGTCGGTCTTTGGATCATAGCCAGAGCCACCGTCCGCCATTTCCCGCCATGTCAGGGCCATCAGTTCCTGCCCCTCCAAGATGATCTGCACATCGGTGTTGACCCGATGCGATTCGAACTGCTTGGGCTCAAGGCTCGTCATGTATGACGAGATCGTATAGGTCACATCTGGATCATCGGTGGTATATCGTCCTACTTCCTGCTCATAGGGCATTCCCCGGTCAAGGATCTCAATGACCTTCCTGAGCTTGGGCAATGCAGGGACATACATCTCCAGGTTGTCTAGGGTATCAAACAGCATAGTGTCTCCTTCCAGGCAAGAGAGCTTGCCTGGAGTAGAAGATACTACGGGCGGTACACGGTTGCAAGAGTCAGATCTTGTCTGCCCCGAGGTTTTCCCTCCGGTGCTTTTCCCATCCGTCACGGAACTGGATGATCTGGTCCACAGCACCCTCGATTCCCAGGCACCCCGAATCAAGGCTCAAGTGATAGGTGCGGCACATCCCCCATTTGCGGTCGCTGTAGTAGTTGTAGAAGTTTGCACGCTTCTTGTCAGCCTTGAGGCAGGTATCCTCAGCCTTCTCCGGGGCAACCTCATACACCTCGATCGCACGCTTGACCCGCTCTTCTATGGAGGCATGGATGAAGATGCTCAGGACATTGGGTTCATCACGGAGCACATAGTCTGCGCATCGGCCAACGATCACACACGACCCTGCATCTGCAACCTTCTTGATCGTCTTGCTCTGGAGCAAGAACAGCTGGTCGTTCAGCGGCATCTCCGCTATCCCTACGGCGCCAGTCGCCATGGGGTAGTTGCCCATGACCAACGAGTAGAACAGACTGCTGGTGGCCTTTTCATCTGCAGTTTGGAACAGAGCCTCGCTCAGTCCGCTGTCCTTGGCTGAAATCGCAAGCAGCTCGCTGTCGTAGAATGGAATGCCAAGCCGTTCTGCCAATTTCTTGCCGACCTGTCTTCCACCACTGCCAAATTGCCTTCCAATTGTGAATATCGTACCTTCCGCCATCTCAAGTCCTCCCTCGGATTGCTCCTACCCCAAATATACCATGCAGGAGGTACCTCTTGTCAAAAAAATGTCACTTGCATTTGAATACCACAAGGTGTATCCTTCCGAAACATTGTTCCATTTTTTACTTCTGGAGGATCATCAGATGGTCACATTGCGCAATGAAACGGTCACACTCGTCATATCCACACTCGGAGCAGAGCCCCAGAGCCTCAAAGCAGGTGGAATCGAATACCTCTGGCAAGGAGACCCGGCCTACTGGTTCCGCCGTGCACCCCTGCTCTTCCCGATGACGGGCCCCACGAAAGATAACAAGATTGCCGTCGATGGCGTTGAATATACCATGCCGGGCAACGGGTTTGCCCGTGACAACGAGTTCACCATTGTCAGCCAGAGTGAGACCCAGGCAACCTTCCGCCTCGAAGATTCAGATGCCACACGTGCCTTCTATCCGTTTGGCTTTGTGCTGACCGTCACATACTCATTGGTGGAAGATGGCTTTACAGCCAGCGCCACCATCACAGCCAAGGACCAGGACCTGGTGTTCACATTCGGCTGGCACCCGGCCTTCTCGTTGGATATCAACGGAACCGGCACCCCCATCGAGGAGTATATCGTCTCCTTCGACTCCCCCCAGACAAGCATCCGCAAGTACCCTGCGAATGGAGTATTCAAGACCGAGCCCGACTTCCTGGTTGACGCCCAGTCATTCCAGCTCTCGCGCATAGAGACCGACAAGGGCCCCATCGTATTGCCCGGCCTCACCAGCAAGACGGCGACCCTCTCGTTGGGTGGCAGCGGACACGGAGTGACCGCAGACCTCAATGGAATGCCAGTGCTGGTGGTATGGACCTGTGCTCCCCAGCATGGACAATATGTATGCATTGAGCCCATGTGCAGCTTTGGAGATGCATCGCGCCCATTGGAGCTCTCCCAGATGCCCAACATGGAGCACCTGCAGGCGGGAGCAAGCACAACCTTCTCAAACACGTTCCACGTCTTCTAGACCTGTTGCCTTGCACGTCACCTTGGTATAGGATTCGGGCATGAACCAGACAACGTTTTCATTGGTGCATGCCCGCTTGGTGACGCCAAGGGGCATCGTCGAGGATGCTACGGTCACTGTCCAAGAGGCCGTCATCACTGGGATCGGGGACATTGAACCGGTGGGACGAACCATCGACTGCACATCCCTGACCGTCGGCCCATCCATGATCGACATGCATATCCACGGTGCAGGCCTGTGCAGCCCCACTCCCGGCGAGGATGTCGGCAGGTCACTGCGTGGCATGTGCAGCTTCCTCTCCTCCCAGGGAGTGGCATCCATACAACTTGCAATCTCATATGACCCAACCCTTCTCTCACTCATAGCCGAGGCACTTGCAGGTGATGCGTTGCTGCGGGACTTCATCGCGGGCGTCTACATCGAAGGCCCCTTCATCAATGCCCAGAAACGCGGTGGTATCCCACTTCAGTCAATCCATGAGCCAGACCCTGCGTTGCTCAGGCAAATCCTCGAAGTACAGGTAGCGGGCAAGCCGTTGGTGACAGCCATGGTGGTGGCCCCCGAACTTGCAGGCATAGGCCCCATTGCCGATATGCTGCGGGAACACAATGTACTCGTTGCATATGGACATAGCGATGCCCTGGCCCGGGACCTGGACGAATGCGAGAGCATGCATCTGACCCACCTGTACAATGCTATGCGGGGTATCGACCACAAGGGCCCTGGCCTGGCCATCTTGCCGTTCCTCGACTCCGACTGTACCTATGAGCTGATCTGCGACCAGACGCATGTGGACCCGCTGGTTCTCCAGATGACCATAGACGCACTGGGTACTGACAATATGTGCATTATTTCCGATGGTTCACCACACTGTGGCATGGGTGTCGGAGGTGGCTTGCTGCAGGGCAAGCGCTACACCAGCGACGGGCGGACCTGCCGGTTCGAAGATGGAGTGCTGATAGGCTCATGCATGGGAATCTGGGAATCGTCACGCCTGCTGCATGATGCGAGTCTCCTCACGACTTCCGAGGTGTTCCAGGTGACTGCGACAAACCCTGCCCGGGTCTTGGGACTTACTGACAGGGGCAGCATCGAAGTCGGCAAGAAAGGGCATTTCTTCCTTGCGGACAACACCCTCAGGCATGTGGGGACGATCAGGGGATACGTCGAGCAGGACTCTTGATCGTAGCGGCATACAAGGAGTTGCAGAGCCCCAGGAACGCAGACATTGAGAACAATACCTCGATGCCCAGGGTTTGCCAGATCCAGCCACCGAACAGCGCTATGAGGATGCTGATCAGGTGGTTGACCGATATGCCGGTGGTCAGTGTCGCAGTCAGTTCCTCATGGTCGGTGGCAATGTCCTGCACGTAGACATTGCTTGCCATGCTCGCAAGGGAGATGACGGAGTCCAGCACATAGTTCACGCACACCACCACGAATGCGATCTGTGGTGGGAACATCCGATGGGCGAACCCATACATGATGCACACCACGATCAGCACCAGGGTATCACCGACCATGACAGCCTTGTACCCCACACGGTCGATCAGCTTGCCGATGACCGGGGAAAATACGATGCCAAAGCCAGCGCAAACGGCCAGCAGCATTGCAATCGTCGCAGTCCCTGCGCCATATTGGAGAATCAGCACATAGGGGGCAAAGGTGAGGAATATCTGCTTGCGCGCCCCATAGAACACTTCCAGCATGTAGAATTTGTTGAACTTGCGATTGAAGTAGAAGCGGCTGCGCCGCTTTCCCATCATCCCGTTGTCCTTCAGCGCCACGCTGACCAAGACTGCCACCATCATCAGCAGGGCTGCAATGCCGAATATTGTCTTGTAGGCACCAACGCCCCTGCTGATTCCCATCTTGGCACATATGACGAAGAACAGGCTGACCAGCAGGTATCCCACGATATGTCCAGCCTGGGAGACAGAGGATGTCACGCCCAAGGACTGCCCTCCTTTCTCAGGAAGGGCATTGTGTAGGCTGATCGTGCTCTTGACCGGCATGACGATATGCTCACCCGTGCTGTACAGCACCATGCATGCTATGACGGCAACCTTGCCCGTCGAACCAAACAACAACCCCAGGCATCCTGCGAACATCACGGCTGTCCCGACCTTGAATATCTTGGTATCGGAGAACTCATACATGGCGGCGAGGATGAAGATCAGCAGGAGACCGGGCAATTCCCGGAAGAATTCCACCACTCCACGCTCAAACTCGTTGATATGGACGATCTCGGCAAGATAGTTGTCCTGGATACCCCGGTAGAAGCCATACGAGAGGCTTGAGAACAACAAGACTGCAATGAAGGTGCCCACCTGGGCATCGGGCCGGTACAACGAGGACAATCGCTGTGCGATAGTCGTCCGTGAAGATATGCGTGGTATGCTTGGCATGTAGAATAGTCTCTCCCCCCGCCAGCATACACGATAGGGGGAGTGTATGAATACACCCTACTGGGGCGTATGTTCCTGATACCGGGCAAACAGCTGGTGGGCAAACGACTTGCGGGCACTATCTTCGATAGCGGCGTTCAGCATAGCAACCTGAGTAGGTTCCAACCCCAGTGAACCAATGGTACGCTGCAGCCGCCAAAGGGTATCTTGCGACCCAGCGCCTGCCATTGCCATGATATCCCCGATGTCGCCACGCTTTTCATGCCAGCTGTAGAATTCTTGGACTGCCTCGTGGATATATCCTTGGGCCTGCAACACGGCTCCATCGCGCCTTGGACGGTCGCATTGGATGTCCGAGGCACGCACCAATGCCACCAAGGGGTGTCCTGCCAACAGCGGGTCGACGTCAGCTGGCATCGCAAGATCCACCAGCAGCGTGGGGTGGACGATCTGCACAGCAGCGTGCTCAGCATCCAACGCATAGGCAAGGCCAGCGGTAGCACATACCACCGCATCAAACGAAGGCAGCAATGCAAACCGTTGGTCATAGGATACAGCAGTACAACCAGTGGGTACCAACGCCTGTGCCTTCTCAATGTCCCGGATGGTCATGGTCACCGCAACACCACAAGCAAGAGCCTGCAAAGCCACAAGCCTCGCCATCTGCCCAGTTCCGATGATCAACAGCGTGGATATCGCAGGCTGTTCATTCCTGACCAATTCCACGACATGCCTGGCCACCGTCTCGTCCGCTTCGGCCAGCCGTACATGGGTATGGACTGCCTTGGCGGTAGTGACAGCCAAGCGAAACAGACGCTCAAGTACCGGACCTGGTACCCCCACCATCCTGCAATTGTCCAATGACGCAGTAATCTGGGAGATGATCTGGTCTTCTCCAAAGAGTGATGAGTGGATTCC
The DNA here is from genome assembly GCA_964465155.1 of uncultured Sphaerochaeta sp. GTDB lineage: Bacteria > Spirochaetota > Spirochaetia > Sphaerochaetales > Sphaerochaetaceae > Spiro-02. The sequence continues at coordinate 5,217 of CAYXIH010000015.1, read as the reverse complement.
ACAGGCAAGGGACATCGCATACGCCACCACGCAATCACCAGAGAGTGAATAGGCCCATTGCTGGTAAAGGTCTTTGCGAAGTGCCAATGCGTTGCACAGCCAGGGGAAGGGATCAGTGCCCTGGCCGCCCTGTACCCAGACCTCGGTGCGGTTGCAGGTGGACAACACCACGCATCCTTGTGCATTCATCCGGCGGCGGACCTTCACCGAGACGTCACGGCATGTCGCTGCATCGAGGATGAACACCCCACGCACATCGGGTGGAAGCTTGTCGAAGTTCACGCCACAAAGGCGTATGTCCAGCTCACCCATTGCTTCGCTCCGCATGAAACAGATATTGCTGGGCAATTCCAGCATATGGTCCGAACATGGCAGGGTCTGCACCATCAAAGCGATTGTCCATGACCCGCTTCATCCAGACATCCATCGGAAATGCCTCAAGCCGATGCATCCCATACAGCAGCGCACACTCGGCCACCTTGGGCCCTACCCCATGGATCTGCTGCAGGGCCGACCGTGCCTGGGGAAGTTCCATCCGCCCAATAGACTCCAGGTCCACCACCTTGTCGCGCACTTGCCTCGCGGCATCCAGGACATAGGGGGCACGGAACCCAGCACCCAGGTCCCGCAGCTCCCCCTCCGAGGCACAGGCAAGTGCCTCCGGGGTGGGGAATGTCTTGCGTGAGGTCCCTTGGACAGGCTCCCCATATGCATCGCACAACCGCTCGATGATCAGGCGGATACGCTTGATATTGTTGTTCTGGCTCAGGACAAACGACAACAGGGCTTCCCATGGGTCCTGCCTGAGGATCCTGATCGCATGGCAGGTATCGCAGCTTGCCGCCAAGTGGCCACCCATGGACTGGAACGATGCAAGGATCTTCTGGTAATCGGTCGCAAGGTCAAAGTAGTCGGCAAGCTGTGCATTGTGGGAAAAGATACCGTCCGGGTCTCCCACCTCAGATTGCGACAACCTATGGAACTGGGTGCCGATGACTCCTTCCCAAGCCCCGTCGGGAGCTTGGATCCAGCGGAAGCACTGTCCGCAATCCAAGGTAGTAGCCAAGTCCAGGTCGCTGTCGTTCAACGGATATTGCATATGCAACAGCATACAATACATCGCCTGCACGGGCAACGGATGGGGATCCTGCACGACAAATGAATTCATTGGTAACCTTGTCACATTTTTTTGGTATGTTCCGTATAGAGTGGGGTCTCTCCCGTTGACCAAATTGCCGCATAGGCATAGAACGTGGGGTACCAGTCAATCTCCCGCACACGCAAGTCGGGATCAATCCAAGGAAGGACGTCGTGCAATTCCATTTTCCAGTTGTCGAGGATCAGGAAGCCTTCACGGCATTGTGCAACCAGGCACACCGTTTCGCATATGAATATGAATTTTCATTCTTGTGGCTCTGGAAGGATGCCACCAAGCTGTCAGTTTGCATAGAAGATGACGCTGCGTACATGTATGATGGACTTGCGCAGGTCTTCTATGCCCCGATTGCCCAGGACATGGACCGTGCGCTGGACAACCTGGCCCGTTTCTGCCAGGAAAAGGGACTTCCCTGCATCATTGCAAGCGTCCCAGCTGACATTGCCCAGAACTACATGGACGACAAACGCTACATCGTGCGCAGGATGCGGGACATGGACGACTACGTCTACTCCACCGAGAAGCTGATTTCCCTCTCGGGCAAGAAGCTGCAGGCAAAGAGGAACCACATCTCCCAGTTCGAGCGCGACTACAAGTTCACGTTCTCCTTGATGGGCAAGTCTGATATCCACGAGTGCCTGGAGTTGGACGCCATGTGGAACGCACAACGGGATGGGGAAGACATCCGCCAAGAACGCATTGCGTTGGAAACCGCTTTCAAGAGCTGGGACCTGCTCAACCTCTGCGGAGCTGTCATCCGCATAGACGGGAAAGTACAGGCGTTCACTGTCGGTGAGATAGTCAGGCCAGACGAAGCGATCATCCACTTCGAGAAGGGAAATACCGAGTTCCATGGGATATACACCATGATCAACCGTCTGTTCTGTACCTCTGCGTTGTCCAACATCACCTATGTCGACCGGCAGGAGGACATGGGGTTGGAGTCGCTGCGCAAGGCGAAAGAGTCATACCACCCGGCCTTCATGGTCGAGAAGTATACCCTCATCCGCTCATGCTGATCAAAACGGCAACCCTTGCAGACATTCCACAGCTCAGGAAGCTGTGGAACATGACATTCCCTGACGACACCCAGTTCATCGACCCGTTCCTGGATGCCCGTTTCCCAGCATCGGAGGTCCTGTACATCCCAGGAGACCAGCAGATAGCCAGTGCCATCTATCTGGTCAACTGTTCCTATACCCAACCACGATGCAACGACCATATCCCCCTGCGCCTGCTCGTAGGAGCTGCCACGGCAGATTCCTACCGGCGCATGGGCATGATGGCTGCCCTCCTCCACCAAGCATGCGAGTCGTCTGCCACCCCCATTGTCCTCTATCCTGCAGTACGCTCCTATTACCAACGTAATGGGTTCCAAAGCAGCAGCAGGATGCATTCCTACACTTTGGAAGCCACCGCTGGCTCCCAACCCCCAACATGCCAGACCATGTTGGACATGGAATTGATGGATACTACGTATACTCGTTCGGTCCAGGCCCATGGAGCATTGGTGCGCGATGCATTTGCTTGGCTAAACATTGTCCCCGACGACGGATGGGCAACGACGCTGCCCTGCGGAGCATATGCCTTTGGCATGGGCGACACGGCACTGGAGTGCGCTGGCACAGACGCATCCTCGTCCAGGCACCTGTTGCAATGGGCACACGAGCATGGCGTGAGACACCTGCAGACGATCATCGGCTCTCCGCTGGACACCTACCTGCAGTCATTGGACACCCCGTGTAGCGATGTCTTGGCAGGAATGAGCCATGGGACGCTCCCCCCGATGATGTACATTGGAGAACAATACTAGGGGTCATCTACTGTACCAGCGTCCTGCCTTTGTGTATAAAGGGGTCATGAAGAAGACCATGGCCATCATCGGCAAATGCATCCTGGGTATCCTCATCGTCATCCTTGTCGCGGTGCTTGCCTACGTAGCGTATGTATTCATCCAATACTACCGTATCGACGACAACCTCCCCTTGGAAGTCCACAATGCACAAACACGGCAGATCGAGACGGGGACACCCTACTCCGTAGCAACCTACAATATCGGATTTGGAGCATATGACCCCCAATTCACCTTCTTCATGGACAGTGGCTACATGCTGGACGGCACGCTGGTACAGGGCACACAAGGCACTGCGACCAGTCGACAAGCAGTCTTGGACAATACGGACGGTGCAATCCTCACATTGAAGTCCCTCGATCCCGATTTCATCCTGCTGCAGGAAGTAGACGTCGACTCAACCAGAAGCTACCATGTCGACCAAGCCGCCATGGTTGCCCAAGCCTTCCCCGACATGGGCTATACCTTCGCAGAGAACTTCCACAGTGCATGGCTTGCCTACCCGTTCAACGATCCCCACGGCAAATCGCTGGCAGGGCTGCTGACCCTTGGGAACTATGACTTGGGAGGAAGCATCCGCAGGCAATATCCTGTGGATGATGGCATCCCACACAGGTTCACGGACTTGGACCGGGGCTTCTCGGTGAGCAATATCCCCGTGCAAGGTGGCAAGACGCTGGTGCTGATCAACAGCCACATGTCCGCCTATGACGAAGGGGGGACGATCCGCAGCCAACAGCTCCAGCTCTTGGGGGAAGTGGCTGCCAAAGCATATGACAAAGGCTCCTATGTGATCATCGGCGGAGACTTCAACCACGAACTGGGCAAAGATTCCCATATACCCTTCCCATCCCAACAACAGTTCCCATCGTGGGTCAGCACCCTCACCAATGCAGACCTCCCCACAGGGTTGCGGATCGTCACTGCTGACAATGCAAGATGGGTCGCGACCTGCAGGAGCGCAGAGATCCCCTATGTGCAGTGCATCAACTTCGAGACCATCGTGGACGGGTTCATCGTTTCTGACAACATCCAGGCACAAGCGAGGAATATCGATACCGGCTATGCATTCAGCGACCACCAGCCGGTGCTGATGACCTTCACGCTGCTGCCGTAGCCCAGATGGAGATCCTCGGGCAACTCCTGGCCCTCGTCACCGCAGCCTGCTGGGCAGGGAACTCCGTCACGTACAAGTTCCTGGGGACAAAGATGCCCAGCGACAGCCTGGCATTCGCCAGGATGCTGCTGGCATTCCCAGCTATCCTCATCCTCACCCTGCTGGTAGACAAGAGCCTCCCGTTGCACAGTAGCACACAGACATATATTGCGTTGCTTGCATCTGGCGCCATCGGGTATTTCGTCACCGACTTGCTGATGTTCCGTGCGTATATGCTGCTGGGAGCACGAGAGTCGCTGGTGATCATGACCCTTGCACCTGTATGCACCTCAGTCCTCTCGTACTACCTGTTTGGACAAGCATTGTCGCTTCTCCAAATAGGAGGCATCCTCCTGATCATCGCAGGCATTGTCACCATGGTATTCGGGGAGGTACGCAAACGCTCCACATTGGGAACCACCAGTTCCGACAGGAATGTCCCCAAGGGCCTCATGTATGCCATATTGGGAGCTGTCCTGCAATCTGTATCCTATATCCTTGCCGCGTATGCCCTCTCCGACATCCCACCCGTCAGCTCCAACTTGGTCAGGAATGCAGGAGGACTGCTTGCCTTCCTGCTGTACTGGCCATTCATCGGCAAACGGTTCACGTCCGACATCAAGGTACTAAAACATGGATCCTATCTCTTGTTCTTGGTGTTGGCCGTCATATCGGGCCCAGTCATTGGCATGAGCTGCCAGATGGTAGCCATGACGCTCGCCCCCGTGGGAATCGTCACGGCACTGAGCCAAGTCAGCCCGGTGCTCCTGCTGCCTGTGGACAAGTTCGTCCTGAAGAAACGGATTGGCTGGGCCTCGGTCGTGGGAACCTGCATCTCCATCGCCGGTGTCGGAATGCTGTTCCTGTAGAAATGACAAACGGCACACCGAAGTGTGCCGCCTGTGATCTGATCGTGACTGGGATTGAACCAGTGACCCCTACCGTGTGAAGGTAATGCTCTCCCGCTGAGCTACACGACCGTTGGATACGCAAGACATACTACGGGAAAACAGAGCGTTTGTCCAGAGAGAACAGGAATCTCTTGCAAAACTT
>CAYXIH010000014.1:0-43035 GCA_964465155.1 uncultured Sphaerochaeta sp. | reverse complement strand
CAACGGGCAGACGACACGCAAAAAAACGTCGGCGGAGGTAATGTAAAATTCTTTGGAGAGGTTACTCCTGCGTTACAGAAAGAAATAGTGGATAAGTTTAGTGGCATCTTGGACTTTTATCAGAATGTATTTCAAAAGAGTGAACTTATTCCTGCAGTTGGCAAAATCACTGTTAAACCTGAGGCTATTGCAAAATCTCATAAGCCAAATGATTTATGCCAATATTGCCCCATAATCGGGGGGGAGGACCTCGATGAGATTTATATTAAGATAACAAAAAAGTCTATAGAGAAAACAATTGCCTTAGTGAATAATCCACACTCTCAAAGGTTTAAAGCCAATTTAACAGCCATTTCTGATATTCAACCAATTCATGGTTCAGATAAAATCTGTGAAGAATTAGTTGAAATTTCCACTCAGGGAAAGTTCGACACAGTAAAGGATAAAATCAAAATCAAGATTTTTGATTTTGGTAACGTTTTTGATAATGATCAAATTTCCAGATATATTATGGACAAGCTGTCCGCATTGAATCTCTCTGAAAAACCAGAGCTTATCAAACATGGAGAGCAAATTAAATTCATAAAGGTGCAAGTTGAATCTTATGAGGACATAGCGCGAATTTCGGAAATCAATGGGGTTAAATCCGTGGATTTTTTTCAAGAGTACTCACAGCCTTTTTCTGAATTTACAAATGGAAATCTACAGGAGTTTCTGGATGGCGAGTATCTTGAAAGTGATATCAATATCGGAATTATCGATGGTGGAATAAGTGATGACAACTCATTTCTAAAACAATATATTGTAGGCCGTGAATCCTATGTTGGAAAGGACTACCAGAATCACAATCACGCAACATTTATTGCTTCAACAATTCAATATGGTAATATCTTGAACGATATCGAAGCTCCTGCTTCTCATCGCTTTCGTTTTATTGATGTAATAGCTATTCCAAACGGAGATCCAAAGTTTGGACCAGTTGATACTATAAGCGAAGATTCGCTTATGGATATCATCGAGGAAGTAATGGCGAAACATGCGGGAACCACTAAAATTTGGAATCTATCTTTGGGAATTGAAAGCAAAGTTTGCAACGGTTCCATGTCTGATTTGGGCATATTCTTAGACTACATTCAGGATAAGTATCAAGTTCAAATATTTGTTTCAAGTGGTAATCTGAATAAACCTCCGCTGAGAGAATGGCCGGTACAAGCAGACATGAATGAACGAGATCGAATCATCTCTCCAGCCGACTCTGTGCGATCTATTTCAGTTGGTGCCATTGCACTTTATGAATCCCCCGATTCAATCGTGAAATGCAATGAACCGTCTCCGTTTAGTCGTCGAGGCCCCGGCGCAAACTATATTGTAAAACCTGAGGTTGTTGACTATGGCGGCAACATATCACGAAGCCTGTGTATCTCGGGTCTTGGAATGAAAGGGTTGGATGTACATGGCAAAGTAATAGAAGGCATAGGAACAAGTTATTCTACGCCACGTGTCGTACAAAAATATGCTTCCGTATATCATGAGATGGTTGATCGAGATCCAATTCTTGCGAAAGCAATGATCATACATTCTGCAAGAATGAATTCCAGAGACATGCTTAATCAGCATCCAGGTAACATTAAGTATTATGGATTTGGAGTGCCCTCAGTTAATGTACAAGACATTTTACAATGCAGTAACAACGAGATTACACTTGTCTTTCTCCAAAAAGTTACACAGGGTACCCATTTGGAAATGTTCAATTTCCCATACCCATCATCGCTTATTCACGATGGAAAATGCTTTGGAGAGATTGGAATGACGTTGGCATACAACCCCATATTGGATGATCGATATGGAAAAGAATATTGCCGAACAAATATAGATGTAAGTTTTGGCATGTATCATTATTCAAAATCCGGAAAACTCGAATTCAAGGGCTGTGTGCCTCTTGAATCTGTCTGGGATGAAAAATTCGAGAAAGCTCGGGTGGAGAATGGATTCAAATGGAGTCCTGTAAAATCGTATTATCGAAAAATAAGTAAGTCCGGAATTCAAGCGGGAGAAAGCTGGAAAATTCGGGTTGAAATGAATCCTCGCAACGGATTAACCGTTCTTGCCCAAGATTTTGTATTGATTGTAACAATCAAAGCCCCTCTTGGGCATGACATCTACTCTGAAGTAGTTAACGGACTCAGAGAAAGAGGCTATATCACAAACAATCTGGAAACGAGACAGCAGGTTCGCCAGCGTCAATAAAGACTCATAAAGTAGATGTTCAGAAATGGACGTCTACTTTTTTTCACCAAAATTGAAAGGATGAGGGGTTTTTTACCTTTGCAAGAAGTGATCGAGAAAAATCGAGTCAATGATGATAACTGAACATTACAGCATAGGTTGTAATTTTCAGTCGGGCGGTTTGAACAGTAGCACTGATATCACTATCCGTTGATTTTGGTGCAACACGGTAGAGAAAATCAAGCGGTTTATGAGTATCTCCTGCAACTATCAGAACTTTTGATGGTTTGGAAAGAGGATATTGCTCTTTGCACGCATGTCTTCAATGATTTTTTCTTCCCGAGGGACGGTGATGGTGAACGTGGAACCCACCCCAAGGGTGCTGTTGACGCTGACCGTGCCGCCATGCAGGGACATGATATGCTTGACGATCGAGAGTCCCAGGCCTGTGCCACCCTGGCTCCTGCTGCGGGCCTTGTCCACCCGGTAGAAACGTTCGAAGATCCGGCTGATATCACCCGTCGCTATCCCACATCCATGGTCTTCCACCGACAGCGAGACCTTGGTTCCATCGAACCTTGCCCGTAGCTGGATAGTAGAACCAGGAGTGCTGTAGATCACTGCATTGACCAGGATATTCGTCAATGCCTGGATGATCAGTCCTTGGTTGACCCATACCTTTGCATCGTCGGTCTGGTCGTCCGCCGTGATAGTGATCTCCTTCTGCTGTGCCTTGTAGGCGACATTCTCCAAGCTCTCGGCGATGATCGTCGAGACAGGATAGAGGGAACGGCTCATCGAGGTAGGGGAGTTCTCCAAGGTCGAGAGCAGGAGCAGGTCATCGATGATGCCATCCATCTGCCGTGCGTTGCGGTTGATGATCTGTGCAAACTTCGACATGGTCTCTGTGTCTGCTTCCCCTTCGGCGAGGGTCTCGGAGAACCCTCGTATGGCTGTCAGCGGTGTCTTGAGTTCATGCGACACGTTGGCGACGAAATCGGTACGTACTTGCTCCAGTCGCTTGACGGCAGTGACGTCGGAGAAGGTGAGGACAACCTCTTTGGAAATACCCTCGACAAGGGCAATGGAGACTTGTAGCACAGTCTCTTCACCGTGTGCCGCATAGGCCGCTCCCTTGCCGAATATCCTGCCATGGCGGATGACCGTCAGCTGTTGTGATGTAGCCTCGGTCCTGACCGTCTCCACCGCCGCAAGGAGGTTGTTGTCGGCGAATACGGACGAGAGCCGTTTCTGTGCGAGGTCGGTTGGCAGGTGCAGGATTGCATTTGCCGCCCGGTTGCCCAACAAGATCGTGTTGTCTGCATTGATCAGGATCACCCCTTCGTTCATGGATGCAAGCAACGAGGCATACAGCCGTTTGTCCGACTTGAGGATCTGCATCTGGTGGGCAAGTTCCTCGGCCATGGTGTTCAGTGCATCGCTGAGGATCTTCAGCTCTTGCGGTTCGTTGATGATCGACCGGCCCGTCAGGTCCCCCCTTGCATAGGCACTGGCGGTGGTTGCAAGGTATTCTATGGGCTTGGTGATCAACCTGATGAACAACAGTGAGAGGCCGATGGCAATGATGAACAGTATCAACAGGATGGGCGTGACCATCACGGAGAACTGGGAGACACCCATGTTGACGCTCTGCAATGGCGCTCCCAGCCTGAGGATCACCATCCCTCCCAACGCAGGCGCTTGCACTGCCTGCGCATGGTAGAGCATGTCCACACCCACGGTGTCGCTCTTTCGGATGCTCTCGCCGACTCCTTCCGAGATGGCCATCTTGATCTCTTCACGCCAGCGGTGGTTGTCCATCTCCTCCAAGGGAGCTTGCGAGTCGAACATGACCTTGCCGTTGGTGGCGACGATCGTCACGCGGACTCCCAGCAGCTGGGCACTCGCACCGAGCATGTCAAATGCTTGTTGTTGTGAAGGTTCCCTGGCAAGGTCAGCGGCCAGGACATCGCCTCGTTGCACCATGTCGGCTGAGGTCGACCTGATGATCGTGCGTCTGAAGGAGAGATTGGCCACAATGATGCAACATATGGCGGTGACGCACAGCAATGCCGCGACGAATACCAGGAGTTTGGAACGCAGCTTCAATTGTCCCCTTCCTGGTATTTGTACCCGACGCCCCAGACGGTACGGATGAATTCACCACAGTTGCCCAGCTTCTTGCGAAGCGTTGCAATCTGCACATCTATGGAACGTTCGGTGACGGGGTAGTCGCTTCCCTTGACCGAGCTGATCATCTGGTTGCGGGTAAAGACCCGTCCTCCCTCGTTGGCGAGCAGGTACAAGAGGCTGAACTCAGTTGCCGTGAGGCTGATTGGGGCATCTGCGAGGGTGCATGTAAAGCGGATGGGATCCATCGACAGTCCGGCCTTTGTGCTGAACCCCTGGTCGGATCCCGCGTCAGCCTGCGGTTTGTCTGCCCTGCGCAGCAGTGCCTTGACCCTGGCTGTGAGGATCTTTGGGCTGAAGGGCTTGGGAAGGTAGTCATCTGCTCCCAGTTCCAAGCCTGTGATCACATCGCTCTCCTCGCTCTTGGCAGATGCGATGATCACCGGCAGATGCTTCAGCCCCCGGTCGAACCGGATCCCCTTGAGGACATCCAGCCCGTCGATGCCCGGGAGCATCAGGTCGAGGATGACCAGCTGGGGGAGAGCTTCGTCCAGCTCCTTCAGCGCATCGTCGCCCCGGTACGCACTGCGCACTTGGTACCCTGCCATCTCAAGGTTGTACCGCATCAGTTCCTGTATATCCCGGTCATCTTCAACTATGAGAATCGTCTTTGCTTCATTGCTCATGTGCAAACCGTACCCCAACGATGATGTCCCGGACAAGGGAACTGAGGGTTCCTCACCGAAATTTCATCAATTTTTCATATCCACCAGATGATTACTCGTACATTCCCTTGACCAGGATCTGCTTGTCCTGCATCAGGAATTTCCCTTTTGCCATGACGCTGTTGATCTGCAGGTCGTCGTCAAGCACCACCAAATCGGCAAGTTTGCCATCTTCGATGCTTCCTTGGCGGCGGAATTGCATGGCTGTCGCGACATGGGTGGTGACGACAGGAAGGGCATCCTCCAATGGCATTCCCTGATGCACCAAGTCCTGTACCACGCCAAAGAGGCTGGTCATCTTGCCTGCGGTCATCCCGATGATCTGACGCCGTTCATTCCATTTTGGGAAACTCCCATTGGAGTCGCTGCTGAGCGTCAGCAGCGATGGCTCTCCTCCACGGTCCATGTATTGGATGATCTGTGAAGCAGTTCCTTGACCTGCCGTGAAGTCCACATAGCCACCGAGGGAGGTGAACTCCAGGGCCTGCTCCATGTGGGTGCCCATATGTGTCGGACGCAGGTGCCATGGGGGCAGCGGTGTCGTCCTGACAATCTCCAACAGCTGTGCAATGCCATCGCCGGCATTCCCCACGTGCACATGCACCACCCCAGGCTTGTGGGAGAGCAGTCCCGCGATGCGCACCGACATGGCAAGCCGTGTGAGTTCTTCAGTGGTGGGCAGCGAGCAGCGGTGGTCGCTGACCGCTATCTTCACCCCCAATACTTCGCTGATGAGCACAATGTCCTGCCCGACACTGGAAGTGAGGGTACGGGAAGGGTATTCATATGAGCCGGTGAGACAGTATGCGCTGATGCCCCGCTCCGACAGGGCCTTGGTCGCAGCCAGCAAATCGGTCAGGCTGCGGGTAATCCCGTCAGTTCCCAATACGCCGACCAATGTCGTAACTCCAGCTGCAACGGTATCGGAGAACTTCAAGGGTGGTACCCGGCTTTCATAGCCGTCTTCTCCGCCCCCTCCGATGACATGTACATGCCCGTCGATCAGTCCCGGAATCACTGTGCGGCCTTCCATGTCAATCACTTCCGTTGCCGTGAGGGGAATATCCAAATTGGTTCCGACCGTCACTATCGAGTCGTTGGCGATGAGCAGGTCTTGGATGCCAATGTGTTGAGGGGTATAGACATTTGCATTGCGCAGGAGCTTGAGGTCCATCTGTAAATCCTCCGTTGTGCTGCAATCATATCGCGTTGGTAGGCAAGGGACAACCAAGAATCGTGAAAAGCTGGTTCTTTCCCCTTGACAGCAAGGATAGCTTGCAATAGTGTAGGTGGTGTACTGTATGGTACATCAATACACTATATGTTGTGTATGGAATAGGTACTGCGCAAGCAGTTTCAAAGGGAAGGGGGTGCAAGTCCCCCACGGTCCCGCCGCTGTAAGGGCTGAGGGGCAGGCATAGCCACTGGGAATCATATCCTGGGAAGGCGCCTGTCTCCGCTGAAGCCCAAGTCAGAAGACCTGCCTGTTCCGACACGCCGCCACGGAGCATGGCATGGGCGTGTGGGCATGGCCCACCCCTGTCCGTCTCCGAAAGGAATCATCATGCTGACACACATCACCAAGCGTGACGGTCAAGTCGTCTTCTGCGATGGACAGAAGATTGCACTCGCCATCGACAAGGCCGCACGGGCCGCGTCAGAGCCGTCTGTCGACGCACAGTCCCTCGCATCAACCGTCCTGAGAACCCTCAACCAGTCGGGGGCAGACTGCATCGGAGTGGAGGAAATCCAGGACGAGGTCGAACGTACACTCATCGCGGCAGGCCATGCTCCAACGGCAAAGGCCTATATCCTCTACCGCCACCAGCGCCAAGGCGTCAGGGACGCCCATGTGCTGGTCCAGGCTACTACCAAGATGTTCAAGGACTACCTGGAGGACAAGGACTGGCAGATCCAGGAGAACGCAAATACCCGCAAGTCGGTCAACGGGATGAACAACTATATCCGTGAGTGCTTCACCAAGCAGTATTGGCTGCATGAGGTATATCCTCCGAAGATCCGCTCGGCCCATGCTTCAGGTGCAATGCACATGCATGACCTGGGGTTCTTTGGCCCGTATTGCTGTGGCTGGGACTTGCGTCAGTTGCTGACCATGGGCTTTGGAGGGGTGCCTGGGAAGGTCTCCTCAAAACCCGCCAAGCACCTGCGTGCCTTCTTGGGCCAGGTGGTGAACGCCACATTCTCCACACAGGGGGAGGCAGCCGGAGCACAGGCATGGTCTTCGATCGACACCTATTGTGCCCCGTTCATCCGCTATGACCACCTGGACATGCGCAGCGTGAAACAGGCAATCCAGGAGTTCGTGTTCAACCTCAATGTCCCGACACGGGTGGGCTTCCAATGTCCGTTCTCCAACCTGACGTTCGACTTGCAGGTCCCCAGTACCCTTGCTGACCAAAGCGTCATCATCGGAGGGGAGCTTCAGGATGAGACCTATGGAGAATTCCAAGAAGAGATGGATATGTTCAACCTGGCCTTCTGTGAGGTGATGATGGAGGGAGACGCATCGGGACGTGTGTTTACATTCCCCATTCCCACGATCAACGTCACAAAGGATTTCCAGTGGGATAGCCCCGTGACAGATGCGATCATGGAGATGACCTGCAAGTATGGCATTCCCTACTTCTCCAACTACGTCAATAGCGACTTGTCTCCCCAAGATGCATTGTCGATGTGCTGCCGCCTGCGGTTGGATACTAGCGAGCTGCGGAAGCGCGGTGGGGGATTGTTCGGGTCGAACCCGCTGACTGGGTCGGTAGGGGTGGTGACACTCAACCTGCCGCGCCTTGCATATGAGTCCGCCGACGAGCAGGAGTTCGTACAGTCCCTGACTGACTTGGCCATGCTTGCCAAGGAGAGCCTGGAGATCAAGCGGAAGGTCGTTGAGCGTGAGACCGACCGGGGCATGTACCCGTTCTCTGCCAGGTGGCTTGCTTCGGTCAAGGCCAAGGAGGGGTCGTGGTGGGCAAACCACTTCTCGACCATCGGTGTGGTGGGGATGCATGAGGCGTGCCTGAACCTGCTGGGAGCCGACCATGGGTTGACCACGGAGGAGGGCCAGGCCTTTGCCATGAGGACGTTGGACCACCTGCGTTCCCTCATCTCCTCGTTCCAGGAGGAGACGGGGCACTACTACAACCTCGAGGCAACTCCCGCTGAGGGGACCAGCTATCGTCTTGCCAAGTTGGATACCGAGCTCTACCCCCTGATCATCACAGCTGGGGAGAATGTGCCGTACTACACCAACTCCACCCAGCTGCCCGTTGGGTTTACCGATGATATCTTCCAGACCCTGGAGCTGCAGGATACCCTGCAGTGCAAGTACACCGGGGGAACGGTCCTGCACCTGTACCTAGGAGAACGCATTGAAGACATTGAGATAGCCAAGATCTTGCTCAAGCGTGCATTCGCCAACTACAAGTTGCCGTACATCTCCCTCACTCCGACGTTCTCCACCTGTGACGACCATGGGTATCTCGTGGGCGAGCAGACAGTGTGTCCCCATTGTGGCAAGCAGACTGAGGTGTGGACCCGCGTCGTTGGGTACCTGCGGCCGGTGCGGGACTTCCATGTGGGCAAGAAGGAAGAGTACCGTCAGCGCAAGGAGTATGTCGTATGATCTTTGGGGGGATACAGCGTACCAGCTGCATCGACTTTCCCAAGCATCTTTCGTGCGTGCTCTTCACAGCCGGTTGTGACTACGATTGTTTCTACTGCCACAACCGGCAGTTGCTGCATGGCGGTGCATCCATATCCACGGATGAAGTCATGTCGTTCCTGCAGTCCCGCAGGGGGCTGCTGGACGCAGTGGTCATCAGTGGTGGGGAACCAACGATACACGGGAATTTGTTTCAGTTTGTATCGGACGTGGTCTCCATGGGCTTCCTGGTGAAGCTGGATACCAACGGTGGCCACCCGCAGGTGGTTGCACAGCTGCTGGATGCCAGGTTGCTTTCCTATGTTGCGTTGGATGTCAAAGCCCCGTGGGAGCGGTATCAGGAGATTTGCCATGCAAGTCCAGAGCCTGTTGCCAAGACATTGGACCTCCTGCAAAGCAGTGATGTCCCTTGGGAGGCCAGGACCACGGTTGCCCCTACATTGGGCCCAGCCGATTTGATGGCTATAGCTGCTGTGGTCCCGACAGGTATCCAATGGAGACTGAACCGCTACCGGATCCCTTCTGAATATCAATCAGCCGATGCTCAGAGGATCCTGGCACCGGCTTTGGATCTGGATGAGGTGCTTATCGGTCAGCTCCAAGGGGTGCACACACCCATCGTCTTGGCCTAGGAGAGGGACTGCACCAGCTTCATGAAGGCCTCGGGATGCTTGTTCCCATAGAGGTCCTGCCATGCTTGGAGGGTATCGGGGCGCATGACGCCGAGGATCTGGAGGATCGCAGCGGTCCAGCCAACTGCATCGATGCCACTTGCGGTGATGAGGCGTGACTCTGTGACGACAGTATTGGGATCGTAGAGTTCCTGCCCATGGTATGCTTCGCATGCCATCTGCAGGAACTGTTTGTCGTTGCTGGTATGCCGTATTCCATTGAGCGCACCAATTGCCGCTAGTGCAACGGTCGCCCCACAGATGGCGGCCACCGGGTGATGTGCTTCTATGCGTTGGGCAGCAAACAACAGGATGTCCGTATGGGTCCGTTCCATCCAGCAGTCGGAGCCGGGCAGGACAAGGATGTCCTCTTCGATACCTGGCTGCAAGGCCATGGTTGCGAAGCTCATGTCCGCTGGGATGCTGATGCCTCCCATTGTCTCAATGGCGTTGCCGTCCGATGTGACGGTGATGATCTTGCACGTTGGTGCATTTGGACGGAAGAACCTTTTGGAGGTGACCTCCGCAGTAAGATATCCAATTTCCCAATCGGCTGTTCCTTGAGGAAGATATAGGTAGATGTTCATTGAAGCTCCTGCCTCGATGATGACAGTGGTGCCAATTGCTGTCAATCGCAGGATTGACAAATATGGTTGTGTGCCTATATGGTTTATATCATAAACCACACGGATAGGAGCAATCTATGTATGACGAGCAGGAAGTGAAGGAGGCGTTGGCCTCCATCGGGATGATCAAGAAGACGTTGCAGGGGAATACCAAGATGCTCAGGGAGGTGTTCGACTGCCCGGGGTTCATCTCCCTTTCGATAGGGATGGGATGCTTCTCCCTGGTAGCCTTTGGGCTGCTTGCCCTGCTCAACAGCCGCTTTGGCTCCTTTGGGGACGCACCATTGGGATACCGAATGGGATCGTTGCTCGTGCTGGTATTGGGGTTCGTCGCGATAGGGTGGTGGAAGATGGCTATCATCCAAAAACATATCAGAAGCCGTTTCGACCAGACGTCCATCTGGACAATCATGCGTAGCTGCGAGTTCCAGGGCATGGCATGGGATGAGCTGCTCATCATTCTCGGAGGAACTGCCTTGGGGTGTATCCTCTGTGCCCGTCTGGATGCATGGCATCTGATGCTGCCCATCTCTTTTTTCCTCATGGGGTGTATTGCCATGTATGTCGCAGGATCTCTGCTGTTGTGGGAGTACCGGGTATTTGGCGTCCTGTGCATGGTAGCCGCACTGGTCATTGCCGTGTTCATGAAGGGGTCGTACCTGTGGTGGACCGCGATCTCAATATGCCTGTTGTTCTGGAGCATCGCCCTGATATTTACCCTTGCACTGCAGAGGGGCAACGGGAAGCGCACATGAGCGACAGTTCGGTCACGTTGGACAAGACGATCCATGAGCAGGCACGGCTGAAGATCTTGGTGCTCCTTGCATCATCCCCGTTGCCTGCCTTGGAATTCACACAGATACGCAAGTCGTTGGGAATGACGGCAGGCAACCTCAGCATCCAACTCAAGACTCTTGAGAGTGCAGGGTTTGTCCAGCTGCAGAAGGTGGAGCAACAGAGGAAGAGCATCACCCTGGTGAGACTGCTGGAATCGGGAAGAAATGCCCTGTTGCACTATGTGGCTTCCCTGGAATCGTTGCTTTCTACGATCACGACAGAGGGGAGTGATAGAAATGATACGCATTGAGTCTGTTTCGAAAGTATATACCAGTGCCAGCGAGCCGGTCAGGGCATTGGACAACGTGAGCTGTTGTATCCCAGATGGCCAGATGATGGCGTTTGCCGGTCCTTCGGGGTCGGGCAAGACAACCATGCTGAATCTCATTGGATGCTTGGATACTGTCTCTGCGGGACATATCGTCGTGGCAGATCTCGATATCGCCACGTTGGACCGGAAGGGAAAGCAGCGTTTCCGTCAGCGCCAGGTAGGCTTCATCTTCCAAAACTACAATCTGATTCCTGTCCTCTCGGCCATTGAGAATGTCGAGCTGGCGTTGGATGCATTGTCCAAGGACCACCTGGCGCAACTAGGTCTCCTTTCGCGGGCTGACAAGCATGATGCGTGTCGACAGATGCTTGCCATGGTGGGTTTGTCGGGGTTGGAACAGCGCAGGCCAAATGAACTTTCGGGTGGCCAGCAGCAGCGGATTTCCATTGCCCGTGCATTGGTCAAGCATCCTGCGGTGCTGTTGGCAGACGAGCCCACGGCAAACCTTGACTCCACCAATGGGCGTATGATCTTGGACCTGATCACCAGCTTGAATGCGAAACAGGGAGTCACTTGTATCTTCTCAAGCCATGATGCATGCGTGCTTGAGCATATGCAGCGTGTCGTCACGTTGGTCGACGGTGCAATCGTAGGGGATGTCCTATGCTGATGGCCATGGCTTGGAGGAACCTGCTGCGGTACAAGAAGCGGACGGCTGTGACCGCTTGTGCCATTGCCATGGGTGTCTTGTGCTCGATTGTCATGGACGGGTTGTTGGCCGGGCTGGACATGGAGTCTTGGAGGAACTTGGTTGCCTACGAGACGTCCATGGCCAAGGTGTATGCCCCCGGCTATTTTGCAGACAGGCTGCTGTGTCCGATGGATACGCTGTTGGAGGCCGATGATCGCTTGGTCGTTGAGGAAGCCCTGGCAGACCAGCAGATGCGTTGGACGCCCCGCGTCTCCACCCGTGCGTCCGTCCATTTCATGGATGATGATTTTCCCGCCGCAGGCTCACTGGATGTACTGCTTGTGGGTGTGGACCCCCTGCGGGATGCCTCTGTCTTTTCCCAGGCCCAGGGCATCAGTGAGGGAAGATGGCTCCAAGAGGGGAATGACGGGGCTGTGATCGGATCCTGGCTCGCCCACGACATGGGTGGTCGGGTTGGGTCGTACGTGACCATCGAGGCCAAGGGGCGGGGAGGATTCATCCAGACGATGGATGTTCCCATCGTGGGGATCGTGCAGACGGACAATCCTGTGGTCAACAGCACCGGTGTCTACATGGATATCTCGGTGCTGGATGAGTTGCTGGAGCTTGATGGGGCCGTATCCGAATATGCGTTCACCCATGGGGGGAGCAACCTGACGATATCGGAGCAGCGGGTGGTGCAGGCATTGCCGGCACTCCGCTTGGCGTTGGGTCATGCCGATGTGAGGACTTGGGACGACATTGCCCAGCAGGAAGTCAAGCTCTCCCAGTCTAAGCAGGCTTCGTCGAAGCTGATGCTGCTGTGTATGTTCATCATTGCGGCGGTAGGTATTTCCAACACCATGCTGATGGCCGTGCACGAGCGCAAGGATGAGATAGGGATGCTCAAGGCGTTGGGATTCACCCCTTGGTATATCCAGTCGTTGTTCGCTATCGAAGGGATCCTTGTCGGGGTGCTGGGTGCAATTGTCGGGATATTGCTTGGGATGGCAGCGACCTATCCGCTGGTGCATGTGGGGATCGACATGTCTTCCTTGATAGAGGGTGTGAACATTGGGTATCGGGTGACGGGAATCATGCGTGCTGCATGGAACTACCCCTCCTATGTGCTGATAGGACTGGGTGCGTTGGTCGTCTCTGCCTTCTCCGCATGGGTTCCAGTCCGTTCGATTTCACAAGCGGAGATCTCCAAGATCTTCCGTAGCATTTGAGGAGTGGTATATGTGGCTGAAGTTGGCTTGGAAAAACATCCGGCGCAATAGCCGTAGGACACTCCTGTCGGCAGTTGCCATCGGGCTTGTCTCGGCTATGTTGTGCCTGCTCTTTGCCTTCCAGCAAGGGATGCTGGATGACATGCAGTTGAATATCAGAAACCACGTCACAGGGGATGTGCGCGTCCGCAATGCCCTGTATTCGGAATATGAACGGGTCCATCCCATACAGTTCTCCATTCCCAACGCCCAGGATGTTGCGCAGGCAATTGCTGGGGTGGCTG
Source organism: uncultured Sphaerochaeta sp. (assembly GCA_964465155.1). Taxonomy (GTDB): domain Bacteria; phylum Spirochaetota; class Spirochaetia; order Sphaerochaetales; family Sphaerochaetaceae; genus Spiro-02. The sequence continues at coordinate 29,663 of CAYXIH010000014.1, read as the reverse complement.
GGGTACAGGAGGTACAGGTGGTCCTCAAGCACCCAATCTCCATCTACCGCAACGATACCGTCACCGGTGCCACTGCCTTGGGAGTGGACATTGCTTCTTCGCCGTTTGTCCATGGACAGGGGTCGACATTGGTGGAGGGCGAACTTCCCCAGCCAGGAACCCGCGACGTGCTGGTCACCGACACGCTGTCCCAGCGTCTTGGGATAGGTATCGGCGACCGCTTCACGTTCCTGGCGCGTACCGCCAATGGAGGTACCAACGGGGTGACGGTCAAGGCTGTTGGGATCATCCATATCGAGGATACCGATTTCGGGGGAAATTCCATGCTCATCGATTGGAGTACGCTCTCTTCATTGTTGCGTATGGATGGAGGGGCGTTGGAGCTCTTGGTCATGGGAAGCCCCGGCACGACAGCAGAGGAGCTTGCAGGAAGGGTACGTGCGGCACTGGATGGGATGGGTCTTCCCATCGAGGCTGAGTCAATTGCCTGGATGCATGCCAATGGGTTGTACCAGATGTTCCCGCTGATGGAGCTCATCTACCTGTTGCTGAGCCTGTTCTTCTTCCTCTTGGCCGCCACGGTCATCTTCAACACGACCATGATGGGGGTAATGGAGCGCTCAGGGGAGGTGGGGACCCTCATTGCCTTGGGGTATACACCATGGCAAGTGCGCAACCTGTTTCTCTTGGAGACTACGATTATCAGCTTCCTGGCCGCCACCGCAGGTGCATTGCTCGGTGCTGTCGGTGTCGTGGTGTTGCACCACGTTGGGCTTGACCTCAATGCAATGGGTGGTTCTTCGCTCAGTGGCATGAGCTTCTCTGCCTTTATTTACCCGTCGCTGGAATTTGGTAGCTATGTGCAGGTGGTGTTGGTAGGGACAATAGTCTCTGTGTTGGCGTGTCTCTTCCCCACTGCAAAGGTGCTACATGTTGACCCTGCTGTGGCGCTTCGGTCTGATACGTAGGAGGTATCATGGATAGGAAACTTCGGATATGTGCACTGGCATGCTGTTTTGTACTTGTATGCTCCAACTTCTTTGCAATGGATGCCTCACAAGTCGTCTGGAACATGGAGCAGCAACAGCTGTATGAAACGATTGTCTTGGAGGCAACTATTACCACCACCGATTCCTTGGGGAGCTTCAAGCACTCCTTCAAATCCTATGCAAATGCAGATGGCGATACCCTGGTAGTCGTCACTTCCGGCCCCGATGCGGGGCAGAAGGTCTTGCGAAAGGGAGCGTCGGTGTACCTGTATTACCCTGATGCTGAGGAAGTGGTCCGGTTGCAGGGAAGTGCATTGAAGGATTCGTTCATGGGCAGTGATTTCTCCTATGAGGACCTCACTGGAGATGATGGGCTATCGGGCAACTACGATGCCCAGTTGTTGGGGATGGTGGATGTGGATGGGCACCCCTGCTACCATATGCTGTTCACCGCCAAGAATAAACGGCAGTCCTACCAGCGCCAGGAGGCATATGTGGATGCCACAATGTTCGTCAGCCGCAAGACGATTCTCTCCAGCGCCAGTGGCAAGGCGTTGCGGGAGATCACCAGCAATGAGTTCGAGACTCTTGATGGGATGTCATTCGCCGTCAATTCGGTGATGCGCGACTTGTTGCGGCAGAAAAGCAGTACCACGCTGTTGATCACCGATATCCAGCTTGATGTTCCCATCGATGCAGCGCTCTTCACCAAGGACGGCTTGCTATGGTGAAGAAAGGGGTGCTGTTGTTGGTGATGTTGTCTGTCTGCTCATTGTTGTGTGCTTCTGTTGCTATCCATGGGACGACCTACTACACATCCGGTGTCTCTTTTGGGCAGGTTGGCACTACCTGGAGAAATGCAGCAGGGGTTCAGTTGTCCCTTGCAACCGAAGGAAACAATACTGTGAAGGCAGTATTCTCCGGCTCCTATGACCTGGGCTCTGCTACCATCATTGGTGGAGGTACTACCTATCACCATGTCCTTTCATTGGACAAGGCGTATGTCCGTTTCCGATTTCCATTTGCATCAGGGCGATATGTCCGCATGACCGTGGGCAAGTCTCCCATGGCGTGGGGGTTCGGCACCTATTTCAATGCCGCCGACCTGATCTTCGGCTCAAAGCCCAACAATGTGCAAGGTGGCGTGGGCAGCTCCGATTTCCGTACCAGTACCACCTATCTTGTGGATGCACAGGTACCATTGGGAGACCGCTTGACTGCCCAGCTTGCATTCTTTCCTCCCATCGAACAGGGGTCGGACATGCGGCTAGGTGGTCGCTTCGTATGGGATGTGGGGACGGTTCCCCTCGATGCACTGCAAGCATCATACATGTGGAACATCGATCGGATGATGCACTCCGTTGCATTGGCACTGGATGGGACGGTGTGGGTTGACTACCAGTTGGGTGTCAGCACTGGGATTGGTTCTGACCCTGCAACCGATGCATATGACAACCTGCAGTTCAGCCTTGGCGTCTCCAAGGTGTTTTGGATGGGAGATGTCCCTTTGTCGGTGATGATTGACGCGTTGGCACAACCTGCATCGGATAGCTACGATGTGTTTGCGGACATCCGCATCACGCCATTGCAGAACATGTGGGTCGGGGGAATGTTCCTGCTGGGTATCCAAAAAAATTTGGCCCAGCTCACTTCCGTGCTGCACTTGGGGGGAACTCCACTGCAGGGGTTGTCCGTGCAGGTGCAGGGGGGACTGGTTGTGAACTGGACCGATGATGTTGCATATGTCGGCATTGTGGCTCTTTCGTGCCAGTATGCGTTTTAGATGTGGTAGATAGCTCCAAGCTGGGCGCCACCGGCAAACCCAAAGTGGGTGCCACCACCCTCTGAAATCATGAGGATGTTCACACCAAGTGGAATTCTCAGGAACACGGACATCGGGAAGTCGGGAATTTGGTAGGATGCACCTGGGACTGCCATGATGGCAAGATTGAACATGAAGTGAGCATTTGAATAATTCAGTGGGAATCCCAAGATCACATCTGCGCCGACTGTCAGGTCAATCTTGTTCTTGGAATCAATCTCAAACTGGTAGACGGAGAAGTTCGTTGCAAGGTCGATGGCAATACCTGCGACGCTCAAGGGGTAGCTCGTGTTCTTGACATTTACGTTTCCAAAGAAATAACCGAAACCCAGCTGGACGTCCCAAATGTCGGTGATATCGTAGGTTGCAATGGCACCTTCAAACGGATACCCGAAAGTACCGCCAGCTCCGAAGTTGGTCGAGCTCTGGGCTGCAACAGGGAACATAGCGACGATAAGCGTGATCGTAACGACGATGATAGACTTTCTCATACATGTCTCCTTGGGTGTGATACGGATATCGTATCATGGTATTGTTGAGCCGGCAATGTGTGCGCCGGCCGTTTTCCAATAGTTCAATATGTTATATGGCCAAAACATATGAGGGATAGGAAGCTTCCATGTGGTATCTTGGGATGGTGTTCCATTTCTGTTTCCACTTGCTTTTTTGATTCGATTCAGGGAATCTTAGCAATGAGAGAAGAAAAAGGAGTCAATAGATGAGCATACACATTGGCGCGCCAGAGAATTCAATTGCAGAAGCGGTACTCCTTCCTGGAGATCCGCTGCGAGCCCAACATATTGCCCAGACGTTCCTGACGGATGTGCAGCTATACAATGAAGTACGTGGAATGTATGGCTATACAGGCAATTGGAACGGCCACCGTGTATCCGTACAAGGAACCGGCATGGGGATGCCATCGTTCTCCATCTATGCAAATGAACTGATCGACAGCTATGGCGTACGCCGGATGGTGAGGATTGGCACCTGTGGATCGATCAACCCAAGTCTCAAGATCAAGGACATCCTCATTGCACAGGCTGCCGATACCGACAGCGGGATGAACCGCGACCGGTTCGGGCAACGGTTCGATTTCGCCCCGGTTGCCTCGTTCGACCTGCTGATGAAGGCCTACAACCTGGCCATGGTCCATCATCTTCCTGCTGTGGTTGGCAGTGTGTTCACCAGTGACCAGTTCTATGACTTGCATGGTGATGAGAAGATGGCGATCGCCAAATCTGTCGGAGCGCTGGGAGTCGACATGGAGACTGCGGAGCTGTATACGCTGGCGGCTCTGAAGTCGGTCAAGGCCCTGACGATCATGACAGTCAGCGATTCCTTGGTTACCGGGGAAGCGGTCCCCTCCTTGGAGCGGCAACAGACGTTTGACGAGATGGTGCGGTTGGCGTTGTTTACCCTTTTCTCTTGATTCGTCCCATCTTGTTTTCCCCATAATTCAGGGGATATGGCACTCTTGCTGATAGTACAACTGTCGTGGTTTCTGATACCGTTGAATAGCAACACGCTATGAATAGGGAAGGTAATCTATCATGGGAGTGTATGAGTATGTGTGGAATCGTTGGGTACGTGGGGGTGCAGCAGGCGACACCGTTGCTGTTGGATGCGCTTCAGAAGCTGGAATACCGCGGATATGACTCGGCTGGAATCGCTGTACAGGGCAGTGACAGCCTGGTCGTGCGCAAGAGCAAGGGGCGTCTTTCACGTCTGAGGGAACTCCTTGAAGGTGAGGAGATACCTGGTACGGTTGGGATCGGCCATACCAGGTGGGCTACCCATGGGGAGCCCAGCGATGTGAATTCCCATCCCCATACGGATGTATCTGGATCCATCGCGATAGTTCACAACGGCATCATTGAAAATCATGCCAAGCTGCGCACGTGGCTGGAGCACCATGGGGTTGCATTCAGGAGCCAGACTGACTCGGAGGTCATAGCGCACCTGATAGATTTCCATTACAACGGGGACTTGCTGCAAGCCGTACGGGAGGCTATCCAACGGCTTGAGGGCTCCTATGCATTGGCTGTGATGTGCCATGGGATGCCCGACAGGATAGTCGTTGTCAGGAAGGATAGTCCGTTGGTGATCGGCCATGCGGAAGATGGCACATATGTGGCATCGGATGTCCCAGCCATCCTCAATAGGACGCGTGAGGTCACCTACCTGGAAGATGGGGAGGTCGCCGTCCTGTTCTCCGACCATGTGGAGTATTATGGGACTGACGGCGAACCCTGCACCAAAAAGAGCGTGCATATCGATTGGGACGTGGCGGCAGCAGAGAAATGCGGGTATGAGCATTTCATGCTCAAGGAAATCCATGAGCAGCCCAAGGCGATCATAGATACGCTTCGGCCACGAATATTCCATGACCACGAGAGTGGCAAGCGGTGCATCGACCTGACTGAAATCGGGCTGAGCGCAAGTTCCGTGGCAGCCAGCAGGATAGTCATCACTGCATGTGGAACTGCATGGCATGCCGGGATCGTCGGCAAATATATCTTTGAGAAGATTGCACGGATTCCGGTGGAGGTCGACATTGCAAGCGAGTTTCGCTATCGGCAGCCGTTGTGCGGACCCCAAGATGTCCTGATCATCATCAGCCAATCGGGGGAGACAGCCGATACCCTTGCAGCTATGCGCCTAGCACGTTCTTCAGGAGCAAAGACCATTGCAGTGACCAATGTCGTTGGTTCCACCCTGAGCCGTGAGGCAGATTGTGTGATGTACACGTGGGCAGGCCCGGAGATAGCAGTAGCCTCGACAAAAGCCTTCACCACCCAGCTTGCAGCTCTGTACCTCATCGCATTGCAGTTCGCCTATGCACGCAAGAGCATTGATGCGGACGCACTGGATGCTGCCCTGATGGAGCTTGAGGAGATCCCCCAGAAGGCCCAGCAGATACTCAATCGGCAAGAGGATATCCAACGCTTCGCTTCTCGGCAGTTCAACAAGGCAAAGGTCTTCTTCATGGGACGGTTGTTCGACTATGCGATCAGCTTGGAGAGCGCCTTGAAGCTCAAGGAGATCAGCTATACCCACTCCGAGGCGTTTGCTGCGGGTGAGCTCAAGCATGGACCTATTGCATTGGTGGATGAGGGGACGTTGGTCGTTGCCTTCTGCACCCAGGAGGCGTTGTTCGACAAGATGGAGTCGAACATCAAGGAAGTGACGGCACGCGGTGCAACAGTATTGGCAATCACCTATGAGGGGACAGATCATTTTGACCAGGTTGCGGATGAGGTGTTCAGGATACCCCGTACATGGGATATGTTCACACCGATGCTCTCGATCATCCCATGCCAGCTGTTTGCCTATTATTGTGCGGTATTGCGGGGCAACGACCCGGACAAGCCGCGCAACCTTGCCAAATCGGTAACGGTGGAATAAGGAACTCACCGGGAAACAGAGCAGGCCGGATGTCTGTCCGGCCTGCTGGCATTGTTATTCGCTGACTTTCTTGCTGATATCCCACAATGTTCCGTCGGTGTTGTAGCTGTACACCCCGATATCATCCTGTGTCCCAGTGGTGATGACGACAAAGGTGCGTGTCGCATCTGGGTAGTCGGTGTTGTGGTCAACCCAAGTTCCGCTGTTCACATAATATGTACCGTCCTGGAAGTCCTTCAGGACCGGCACATGGGTATGGCCGAACAATACGACCTCAACAGCCTCCTCTGGGTTGTCAAGGTATTGTATCTTGGCCTGCTGTGCGTAGTAGTTCCAATCCAGTGTCCCAGAGACCGCAGTGATGAAGTCTGTGGGGACCTTGACGTTGTTGATCTCCTGCCGTTCCTCCCATGTGCGCTGGATGTTCCGGTACAGCACGGGTGCCGAGATGGTGCCGTCAGCCTGTTGGCAGGGGTAGAAGTCAAGGTATGTGTAGGCATCGTCAAATCCTGCCACGTGAATGTCGAATATCGGTTCGTCCAGGGCTTGGGTGGGTGTCATCCTCGTGGAGACGTTCTTCAGCAGCGAGTAGTAGACGTATGCACCGAACTGGTCGAGGTTGCTCTTGCTGGGGATGTTGGTGACCACCGGGAGGTCTTTTGCAACCGCTGGCCTGCCTTCCAATACCCATGTGGCTGCATACCGTGCATAGAAGTAACCTGCAGGGAAGATGGTATTGTCATTTCCCACCAATTCTGCGTTGGTGACGGTATCTGGTGCTGAAAACACATCATAGCGGTGGCCATGTTCAATGACGACCTCATGGCGGTCACCTGTGTAGTAGTATCCCAAGCCCTTGGCATCCCGCATCTGCTGTATCTTCGGTATTGCCTGCTGCAGCACCTCTTCCTCAAGGGTCATGTCATGGTTGCCAGGTACATACACCACATTGATACCACTGTCGGCAACATGGTTCAGCTCATCGATTACCTCTTGGTTGTTGGCGACCACCGCTTGGTAGAAGTTGACTTCATCCGTGTAGGAGGGGTAGTAGACCGGGAGGTACCATTCGTCCAGGAAATCTCCTGCGATCACGAGCTCGCGTACATCTGCCGTTGCCTGCAGCCGCTGCAGGAACTCCACGAGCAGGGGACGGTTTGCCAATGTCTCGGTGAAGGCGTCATCGATTCCCAGGTGCAGGTCGCTGATGACCACTATCTTGTCCCGTTGTGTCCCAGCGTCCCACAAGGGTTCTCTGGTTGCCTTGGTTGTTTTCTGGGATGCACATCCTACCCCTGACAATACTACTGCCATGGTCAATGCCAGGCACATTGCCGTTGATCTGAACTTCATGATATTCCCCCTCTAGCTCAAAAGTATCCGTATGCAGCAGGATAGCACCTGCAAGGTCCATGGGGGTTGTTTCTGCTTAGAATATACCAGTCTCTGCTTAATATTGGGGGAGGACCATGCGGACGCTGAATTTCCCTTCGGAAACATTATACAGCAGGATACCGTTGTTCTTGGCCACGAAGTCCCGGATGCTCTGGGTTCCCTTGCCATGGCCAGCTGCTTGTGAGATGGGAAAGCCTTGGGCGTCCATGAGCACCGTCCCCTGGTATGGGTTGGTGACTTCCATGATGAGCTGGCCGGTATCCATTGCAGTGAAGTGGATATTGCGCTTATCGGCAGGTAGCTGCGATACAGCGGTTATGGCGTTCTCCAGCAGGTTGGAGACCGCCATGGCAAGAGACAGTTCATCCACCATAAGCTGGGCTGGGATGTTGATCCGCAGGTCACAGTGGATCTCCCGTTGCTTTGCCAGCTCCGCATAGTAGGATATTGCTGCATTGACGGGTATGTTCTCACAATAGATCTGGGGCTTGTTGGGACGCGAATTGCTGTGCCGTTGGAGCAGCTCGATCGCCGATTCTGTCTGGTCTTGCTGCAGCAATGCCAACAGGGTGTTGTTGAAGTGCCTGTGGTCATGCTGGATGATGCTCATCTGCCGTACTGACTCATCCATCAGCTTCAGGCGCTGGTACGTCAGCTCACGGTCTGCCTGTATCTTCAGGTTCTCCTCACGGAGCATCGTCTCCTGCAGGTTCCTGCGTAGCGAGAGGAACATCGCCATGTACATCAATACCGTCAGGACCATCAGCAGTATCAGGGAGACTGCGTTGCTGTCCAATGACTGTTGTACATCGGTTCCTGTAAAAAAGTAGTAGGCAAAGCTGCAGAACAGGGTTGCGGACACAAAGAGGTAGATGCTCCAGTGTTCCGCGGCCTGGCGGTACAGTGGCCGGAGGTATTTCTGGAAAACAAATATCTCGGAGGCGAACAACAGCACCCGCAAGAGGGTGTTTGCATATGGGGGATAGGGGAGGAAGTCGCTGAGGTAGTAGCTGCATAGCACATCGATGGCATATATGTTCATGACAGTGAAGCAATTGAACAGCCACTGCATCAAGGTTTCCCTGAACAACGGTTTTGTTGCGACTCCCACCAGTACAAAGAAGGCAATGTCCAACAGTGCCAAGGTGGTATAGTCTTCCTGCATGTAGAAGAACATGTTCAGCAGCAGGTCTACGGCTACTATGGTGCAGAGTGTTGTCCAAAGGGTCCGGTTGCTGACCTTTGGCTGGGCAAGTGTGAACAACAGGGCAACCAGCATGGTGTTGGTCACCAGCGACCGTACCAAGTCATAGATATGCATCACGAGGTTCCACCCAGGCGGTAGTTGAGGTAGCTGTTGCGCACTGCAGTGAACTGTTTCCCGGAGATGGGTACGAACATGTTGTTGCGCAGGGTAAATCCGCCTTTGTCCAGCTTTTGGACGAAGCTCATGTTCACCACGAATGCAACGTGGGGCTGGATGAACCGTTTGTCCTTCAAGAGCTGTTCGACATGTTGTGCGAAGTTTGTAGCAAAGGTGGTCGTCTCGACCTGAGTTCCTGATGCCAATGTATAGATGGCTCTGTGGCTATTGTATTCGCATGCCACTATGGTGTCGGTGCAGAGCGTCAACAGTCCTTCGTGGGTCTTGAGCGTGACTGTTGTCTCGTCGGCATGCCCTGCTTTTCTGAACGCCAGGTCCAGCACCTCAAACAAAACATCCTTGTTCACTGGCTTGACCAGGTAGTGCAGCGGATTGACCGAATAGGCATCCAGGGCAAAACTAGGGTCTGTGGTGACGAATATGATCTGCGCATCGGTATTCATCCTGCGTATCTCACGTCCCACCTGGATACCATTGACCATTGGCATGATCATATCGAGCAAGAAGATGTGTATGCTGGTCTTGCTGCAGTCCGTCAGCAATGCGTCCGGGTGCAGATACTCCCTCACCTCTGCAGTAATGCCACGTTGGCGTAGGTATTGCTGTGTTGCATCTACGATGAGCCGGAGGTCAGATGCGGTATCGTCACAGACTGCTATACGTAGCATGGGTGTCCTCCTTGGTGGTTGGGTGCAAGCAGGTGTATTTTACCCAGAGATGGTGCTGTAGCGCAAGATACGTATTTGAGCAAGGGTATAAAAAAACCGACTCCATCTTTCGATGGGGTCGGAGTTTGTATGCGGCAGACTGGACTTGAACCAGCATAGCCTTTCGACCACTAGCACCTCAAGCTAGCGTGTCTACCAATTCCACCACTGCCGCATGTTGGTAGTTGTTCTTGCGAACGTTGCTAAATTACACTATCACTGTAGTTTGGTCAAGGGGAATCATCCAAATTGGGTCGAAAAACCTCAACAGCTCAGTGCTTCTTTTTTGGGTTCTTCCGTATTTCCTCATGGTAGAAATAGTTGATATAGTTGTTGATTCCTTCCTCTTTGCACCAAATGGGGATCATCTGGGCCATCTCTTCCCAATATGAGCGGTCCTTGTGGTCATATATCTCATGGTAGAGCGGAACGAGGTGGGGAAAATGCTCTGCGATCATATGCAATACCCGTGGTCTTGCAGAGCCGCGGAGGTTGAGGTTCTCAAACCAGAAGGAGTCTGCAACATCCTTCAATTCATGCAAGATGGCCTTCACATCGGTAATCCCCGGGAAGATAGGGGAAATGAAGACTGCGGTGGGCAAGCCTGCATCGTGGATGGTCTTCATCGCATTGATCCTGCGTGTGATGGAGGCAGCCCCCGGTTCTTCGATTCTCCTGAATGAGTCGTCCAGCGTGTTGATTGAAAAGGCGACCTCCACATCCTTGCAGCTTTTCAACAGATCAATATCGCGTGTGACGGCATCTCCTTTTGTCAGGATGCCGATGGTGGTATCTATCTGGGAGAGTTGGCGGAGCACTGCTTCTGTCTTTCTGTATCGCCGTTCGAACGGGAGGTAGGGATCAGTTACCGAGGAGAGGAAGACCTTGTGGCCAGTGAGCTTCTTGACGCTCAATGGCTTGGTGCACTCCTTGACGTCAAGGTACGATCCCCACGGTTCCGTGTGGCCATTGAAACGTTTCATGAAGTCGGCATAGCAGTAGATGCATCCATGTGTGCATCCCCCGTATGGGTTGATCACATAGTCGCAGGAGGGGAGTGCGGAGGCACTGAGGAGGTCAGTGGCTTGTGTATGCTCTATCAACGTCTGCATGGTTTCAGTTCTCCTTTGCCGAGGCTTGATACTGTTCCAAGATCATCTGTATTGCATTGGGGTCCTGCAAATGATGAAACTCATTGTAGAAGTTGGCTATCTCTTGTTCCATGTCAAACATCGGAAAAAGTGTCGGATGCAATGTGGCGGCCATCCACTGTAGAGCCAATATCCACCTGCTCACGGGTTGGGCATAGCTGGCGTAGTCACCAGGGATTGCAAGCACATGTCCTTCCCTCATGGCTGTGATCTGTTGCCAGCGACTGTCTGTCTTCAATTGGGAGAGGAACTCCGTTGCAGGCTCCTTGTAGCTGTACACAAAAATGTAGTCTGGGTTCCATGCAGCGATTTGCTCGAAGGAGATTTTCGCAAACCCCTTGGAGGCAAAGCCAGAACCAAGCCACACTGGGATACCTCCGGCATCGGTTATAAGTCGGGTTTGCATCCACGAATCGGGAGCAACTGTATAATTGAGGGCTCCACTGGAATAGGAGACACGCATCATCAGCACCCTTGGGCGCTGTGACTCGGCAATTGTGGAGACTTGCTGTTCCACTGCCTCGATCCGTTGGCCATACAGTGCCGTGACCTGTTTTGCACGTTCTTCCTGACCGATGATCTTCCCAATCTGCAGGATTTCATCAGTCCAGTTCTCCGGCATTTCCAGGGAAGCGGTAAATACCGGGAACCCCATCTGGACCAGCCGGTCCCCGTTGCTGGAGAAGGAGAAGTCCTTCATCATGACCAAGTCTGGCTGACGGGCGGCTACTTCCTCCAGGCTTGTCAGTTCTGGGGTCCTGCTCTTGCTGGCCAATGATGGCATCAGGATGGAGTAGAGGTCACCAGTGCCCTGGTCGGTCTTTGGGAGTTCGACCAAGAGCTGGTCGGCATCGTCAAACAGCATCAAGGCATCGGAGATGACCACGGCCGACTTGCCGGTGATGAGTATCCGTGAGGGCTCTGTTGAGAGAGAGACACTCCTGCCCATTGCATCGGTTGCAGATATCGTCCCCTCGGCTGGAGTTTCCTTGCCACCTCCCGCACTGATGATACTGGGTACCAACAGTGCCAGGAGCATGGCCAGGATCAATCTGCGGCTCATGCTTTGCGTTCCATCAAGGCTTCGAACTGATCCAGGAGCTTCCCAAATTGGGCCGTTGCCCGATGGATAGGTTCTGGTGAACCCATGTCCACCCCGGCTTTGCGCAGGGAGTCGATGGGGTAGGTGCTTCCACCGCTTTTGAGGAAACTGAGGTATCTGTCACGGTCTTGCTCAGTTCCTTCCAATACCTGCTGGGAGAGAGCCATCGACGCGGAGAGACCTGTGGCATATTTGTAGACATAGAAGGCTGAGTAGAAGTGGGGGATCCGCATCCCCTCCAAGTCGCTGACATCTTCGAATTCCATGTCAGGACCAAAGTATGCCGCAAGGAGCTTTCCATATTCCTGACGCAATGCATCGACGGTAATCGGTTCACCTGCCTCCACCATGGCATGGATGTTGCGTTCATACTCTGCGAACATGGTTTGGCGGAACAGAGTGGCGACGATGTCATCGATTTGCTTTCCGATGATATAGGCACGCATGTCGTCATCCTGTGCATGCTCAAGCAGGTATTTTGCTACAAGCTGCTCGTTGAACGTCGATGCAACCTCTGCCTCGAAAATGGTGTAGTCATACTGTGGGAAGGGATTGGAATGGACGCTGTAGTAGCTGTGCATCGAATGGCCTCCCTCATGTGCAAGGGTGAAGACATCACGCAGGACATCCTCCTTGTAGTTCATGAGGATGAAGGGATTTCCAGTATAGGCTCCACTGGAGAATGCACCTGAACGTTTGCCCTTGTTCTCATAGCGGTCGACCCATCTTTCTGTGGTGAGTCCCTTGCGAATGGTCTGAACATATGCATCACCCAGCGGTGCAAGGGCTTTGGTGATGATCTCAACCGCTTCTTCATAGGGGGTATGTGTCGAGATGCCAGCCACCAGTGGGACATATACATCATAGTGGGCAAGTTTTTCCAGGCCCATCAGCTTCTTGCGAAGTGCATAGTAGCGGTGGAGGATGGGAAAGGCATCATGGACTGCCGAGACCAGGTTGTCGTAGACTGCCACGGGGACATTGTCAGGGAAGAGGGCTGCTTCCAGCGCAGATCCATAGTTGCGTACTTTTGCCCTGAAGATGTCTTTCTTCACACTCCCCTCATACAGGCGTGCAAGGGTGTGCTTGTGCTGGTCATATCCTGCATACAACTGTTCATAGGCTTGTTTGCGCAGGTCGCGGTCGGGGTTGACCATGAAGGCGCTGAATGTGGACTGTGTCAGTGGCATGCCGCCGTCTGGGGTAGCAATGGAGCCAAAGTCCATGTCGATATTGGTCAGGTCATGGAACGTGTCATGTGGAACCGACGCTACTTCGCTCTGCATCGCCATGATCCGTTCCTCGTTGGAGGTCAGGATATGGGGTTTGAACCGCAATAGCTTGGAGATCATTACCCGATAGTCGGAAAAACGTTCCTCTGCAAGCCAATTGGACAGATGCTGTTCATCGATTGCTTGAATCTCAGGATCGAAGAAGCTCAGGTTGGCTGCAAAGTCGGTCGATGCCTGGCTGATCAGGCCAAGGCGTCGTTGGTTCGCACTGTCGGAACTGTCGGCGTTATATTTGAGGGCCGCGTAGTTGCCCAAACGCTCACACAGCTTGGCTGCGTCTGCATACCATGCCAAGGCTTGGAACAGTGAATCTGCAGATTCTCCGAGGGTTCCTGCGAAGGCTGTTGCTTGGGGGACAATCGCCTGGAACTGGGCAAAGGAGCTCTCCCATGCCTGGTCGTCTGCATAGAGCGATGTCAGGTCCCAGGTATCGGATATGGGGACATCTTTGCGTTGCGGTATCATATGTGCATCCATGGTGTACTTCCTTTGTAGGTTATAGGGTATCTATGAGGGTGAGCAACTTCCTTGCTGCCCTGCCACGGTGGCTGTAATAGTCTTTTTGTTCGGGAGATAGTGCCGCCATCGTCGAACCGGCCTCGTCTATATAGAAGACCGGGTCGTAGCCAAAGCCTCCGCATCCATCCTCATGGTCAATGATATGCCCGTCCACAGATTCCTGGACAATCCATATCCTGTTGGGGGAGAGGACCAATGCAATAGCACAGACGAATGAGCCAGCCCGCTCTGATCCTGTGAGATGCTGCATGTTCTTCAGCAGGTATTGGTTTCGCTCATGGGATTCGAGGAGCCTTCCTGCCTGTTCAGATCCATAGCGGGCGGTCCGCACTCCTGGCGCTCCTCCGAGAGCTGGGATGACCAGGCCCGAGTCATCTGCTATGACAGGCATTGAGTTGCCCTGCTGGTAGAGGTACATTGCCTTGCCCAAGGCATTCTCGGTAAACGTCTCACCCGTCTCCTCGTAGTCAAAGGTCAATCCAATCTCCTGGGGGAGGAGCAGGGTGTGCTTTCCCTCCAGGATCCGGCTCAGTTCTTCACGTTTGTGGGCGTTCCCACTTGCAAACAATAGTTCCATGGGTGACAGGATAGCCTCTTTATCGCTTGCCTGCAAGTCAGGATACCCCTGGGTGCTATCTCCGGTTGTCCTTGAGCGTTGCCAGAGCGGTTGGATTGCTGTGCGTGACCATGGAGAGCTTTGGGCAGTGTTCCAGCTCAACGCAGTCTCCACAGGTTGCAAAGCCTTTCGAAGCCACGCATATGCGTATCTCGCACATGCTCTGGCAGAATGGTGTCTTGGCTCCATCCATCCGACAGCCATTGCAGTTGATCATCTGTGGTGTGATCGGGGCATTGTTCAGCTTTGCCCAAAGCGCTGCTGTTTTTCTTCGCAGCGTATCGTCATTGTGGATAGTGGCCAGATATGCATCGCATGTTTCACAGTTCAGGCCGCAGCAGGCTATCATTTTGTTCATTTGTGTATCCTCATTGAATTCGACATGTGGCAAGTTGTTTCTCGTTGTGTGTGTCACTCGCCACAAATCGTATCATCTTGCAAATCAATAGTCACCCAAAATCACCGCAGGGAGGTAGCAAGTCAGCTTTGCTCCTGCATGCAACTGGCAAGTGCCTTGCGTGCATAGAAGGTGGAAGAGCAGATGGTACCCTTGGGTATCCCCAGTACCTGTGATAGCTCTTCGTTGGATATACCGGGAGGACAATGCCGGATCTCCCTTCTCCGTGCCCGGAGGGAAGTCCTTGCCCAATCGCGTTCACGCCTGAGCTTTCTCAGCACATAGGTATCTTCGCTTCCTTCCTGAGCCACAGCTTGGATCTGATGGTCCAGCCAGACGTACCGCTTCCAATGCTTGTTGACAATTTGCCTCAGCAACTCCCTGCGCCGTGTCCTGCGCTCACCGTATTGGGATATCTCATGGACCAGCTCGGCAAGGTCTTCCGTAGGAACTTCCAACGCCTCTGCTATTTTGCTGACCATTGAGTCGTTCAATTGGTCGGGGAAGGAGAGTACCAACAGCAGGAAACGCTTGCGGAACGTCAGGTCCTTGAACATGTTGCCGATGGTGTTGGTGGCCTGAGGTCCCCGTTGGGAAAGTTGTGATGTGCGTACAGGTTTTGCATGGTTGTGTACGATGGAGTCGAACAACACATGTGCAGGGAGTTTCGTGGGTGCATAATCCGGAGCATTCTCTGCCATCACCTCCAACGGGTCTTCCTCGGGCGCTATGGCCTCAAGTGTAACCGAACCATCTCGTTCGGATGCCATGTTCATTCCTGAGAATACAAGGCCATCCATGCTTGTCGACGAGATGACCATCCGTTCCATGCGGTGTGCTTTCCTGATATTGCTCATGAACATCCTCGTGCGTATGCGTACTATCTTCTTGAGGTATGTCTCAAAGCTGAGCCCCCGTTCCTTGAAGTTCCTGATGATGCCCATGAAGTAGGGCTGGTTCTCTATCAGGAACTGGGCACAAAACTCCTCATCCATGAGGTGCACCTCTTTTGGATATTGATAGAATACCTGTGCGCAATAATCGAGCAGCTCCTGTCTGACCGAGCTCGTTTCCTCCTGTGTGCCACTGGCATTGAAGCTGATGACCATATCCGTGATCCGATCCATGAGTGTTTCCTCCTCTCCCCATTTGTTCGATGGATATGGATATGAAAAAACCGTGCCAGCGAATGACACGGTTGTTTCTTTGAGTGGATAGGTCTTTCTATTCCAAACAAATATAAATCGTAAAACTTGTTGTTTTGCGTAGCTACTGAAGCTGGTGCCTGAGTGCTTCGATCACCTTCGGCCGGATTGACTCATATGAACCATCAACTGTCGCACCTGCAGCTTTCTTGTGGCCACCTCCTCCGAGGTCCGCCGCAATCTGTCCAACGTCCACAGTACTTGCATGGCTGGCACGAAATCCAATCTCCACCTTTCCAGAGTCGGATATCTTGAAGAAGAGGACCGCCTGTACGCCACGTACGCTCAAAAGTGCGGCATACAATGCATCGCTGGGACGATGGTCGCTTCCAAATTCCTCGACATCGCCTTCCGTTTCATGGCTGACGAGAATCTTCCCATCAAAGAGGGTTTCGGTGCGTTCGATGAGACGTGCGAGATATTTGATCGATGCAAGTTCTTTTCCACCCGTCATCTCGTCATATACTTCATTGGGAGAGACACCGGCATCCACCAAGTCGGCAGCCATTCGGAGGGTCTCCCCACGCTCAGCTGCGATATACCTGAAGAATCCCGTATCTGTAGCAAAACCAAAGAAGAGGTGGCGTGCCACCTGCTCGTTGATCGTCACACCCAATGTCTCATAGAGATGCTGGATCACCAGCGTCGTGGAGTAGGACTGCGGAACGATGTACTTGTATGTCCCAAAGGCCGATCCGGAGCTGTGGTGGTCGATGATCAGGATCTCCAGGTCCTTGACCTGCTGGGCCAGGTTCTCGCCGATACGATCCAATGAGGAGCAGTCGGTGATCACCACCAGTGGTTTCTGGTCAAGGAAGCTCTGTGGGATCGTGGGCCTGAAGAATGCGCTCCAATATGAAATCTCAGGACGGTCGAACGGTCCTGAGTTTGCAAGGAACACCTCTTTGCCCATATGGGTGAGCAACCACTGCATGGCGAGCTCGCTATGCAGGCAGTCACCGTCGGGAGCAAGATGCCCGACGATGACTACATGGGTGCTTTTCTTCAGGGCTTCGATGAAGTCCTGGGGGACGTCAGGGTAGGTAAACACTGGCACCATCTCCACGGAGGACCAGGGGCTTTGTTCCGCATTCCACGGAATCCCTGGTCACGATGACCTTTGTGACATCATCCATCGAGGGAATATCATACATGATGTCTGTCATGATGTTCTCTACGATGGAGCGGAGGCCACGGGCACCGGTCTTTTGGACGATTGCCTTTTCGGCAACTGCATCAATCGCCTCGGGGAGGAACTCAAGGTCAACTCCATCCAGCTTGAAGGAGGCCTTGTACTGGCGGATGATCGAGTTCTTTGGCTCGGTGATGATCCGTACCAGGTCTTCCTTTGTGAGGTTGTCCAACGCCACGTGGATGGGAAGGCGACCGATGAATTCGGGGATCAAGCCGAACTTTACCAGATCATCGGGGTGCATTGCACTATAGAGCTTGGAGAGGTCCTTGCTCTCACGCGAGACCACATCGGCCCCAAACCCCATCGGATGGGTTGCAATACGTTTCTCGATGACCTTGTCCAGGCCTACGAATGCACCACCACAGATGAACAGGATGTTCCGTGTGTTGATTTTCAGCATCTCCTGGTTGGGATGCTTGCGACCTCCCTGGGGAGGAACGGAAGCATCAGTCCCCTCGATGATCTTCAGCAGGGCTTGCTGAACACCTTCGCCGGAGACATCCCTGGTGATGGAGGCGTTTTCCCCTTTCTTTGCGATCTTGTCGATTTCATCGATGAAGATGATTCCATGTTCTGCAGCGGAGATATTGTCATTTGCGTTCTGGATGAGCTTGAGGAGGATGTTCTCGACGTCCTCACCGACATACCCAGCCTCAGTGAGGGTGGTAGCGTCGGCGATGGCGAAGGGGACTTCCAGCTTCTTTGCAAGGGTACGGGCAAGAAGGGTCTTGCCGGTTCCCGTGGGACCGATCATCAGGATGTTGGACTTGTCCAGCTCAACGCCTTCCTGTGCAATCTTGTCCTGGTACTTGACGCGCTTGTAGTGGTTGTACACTGCAACGGAGAGAACCCGCTTTGCAGCTTCCTGACCAATTACATAGTCATCCAGATATGCCTTGAGCTCCTGTGGGGTAGGAATCTCCTCGGGGACGCCCGTGGTGTCAGCCTCGGCAGGATCGCTTTGGAGAATCTTGTTGCAGGTCCTGATGCATTCATCGCAAATTGCGACACCAGGTCCGGCGATGAGCCTCTTGACGTCTTCGTAGTTCTTTCCGCAGAAAGAGCAGGTCTTTGTATTCTTAGCCATCGATGCTAGCTCCTTCTCAGGACGCGGTCGACCAGTCCGTAGTCCACCGATTCCTGTGCATCAAGGAAATAATCGCGTTCCAAGTCAGCCGCAACGACATCCTGTCCTTTTCCAGTGCACTGGGCAAAGTATTCGATCGAGAGCTTCTTCAATCTCCCAATCTCCTTGGCATGGATTGAAATGTCAGTTGCCTGGCCCTTGACGCCTCCCCATGGCTGGTGGATCATCACCCGTGCCGAAGGGAGGATGAACCGCTTGCCCTTGGCACCAGCGGTCAGGAGCAATGCTGCCATTGAGGCAGCCTGCCCCATGCAGATGGTCTGCACGTCGCTCTTGATGTACTGCATCGTGTCATATATTGCAAAGCCTGCGGTGACGCTGCCACCGGGTGAGTTGATGTACAAGTTGATGTCCTTGGACGGATCCTCAGACTCCAGGAACAGCATCTGCGCAACAACCAAGTCGGCCGTTGCATCGTTGATTTCACCATCGAGGAAGATGATGCGGTCCTTCAGCAGCCTGCTGAAGATATCGTAAGAACGTTCTCCGACTCCTGACTGCTCCACAACCATGGGCACCAGCGTCTGCATCCGTTCGTCGTTTCTATTCATGTTCATCCGTTCCTCCGGTATTTTATTCAGGGTATGGATATTTGGTGAAAAAGGCGGCAACCGACAGGTAGCCGCCCTTTTCTCGATGCTAGAGTGAACCCAGCATCACTTAGTCAAGCTTCCCATTGATGAAGTCATCGTAGGAAATGGTCTTGTCCTCGTTGAAGGTGTTGTTTGCGAGAAGGTACTTGCCGACCTGCTGGAACTGCATGTCGTCCTTGATCATGTCGCGGTAGTACTGCTTCTGCTCTTCGTTGGTGACATCCTTCAGCTGGGCTTCACAAGCTTTCTCGAACTCAGCCTCGTCGACTGGGAAGTTCTCGATCTCCTTGATCTTGTCCATCAGCAGCTGGATGCGCAGGCTCTTCTCTGCGTCAGCCCTCCATTCGCCCATGATCCCTTCCTTGGTCTGGTTCTGCATTCCGAGGAACTGCATCACCTGCTCTTCGGACAGGCCGCTCTGGCGGATGAACTTGTTCCAGTTCTGCTCGACCTCGAGGTCAACCATGGACTTGGGAACAACGACGTTCGCCTCGGGCAGGAGGATGTCGAACAGTGCATTGAGCTTCATTTCGTCGAGGCGGCCAGTCAGGTTTGCCTGGAGCTTCTTCTTGGTGGCATCCTGCAAGTCGGCGACAGTCTTGTACTCGGCGTTCACGTCCTGTGCAAACTCATCGTCAAGTGCGGGGATATCACGGACCTTGACGTTCTGCACGTCAATCTTCAGCGTGATGGTCTTTCCTGCATAGCCTGCGACATCGGCGTCGTCTGCATAGGTCTTGGAGATGGTCTTGGACTCGCCCTTCTTCATGCCGGCGATGTCTTCGTCGATCTTGTAGAAGTTGTAGCCGGTACCGAGGGTGAAGGTGAAGTCCTTGCGGGCTGTGCCAGCTACCTCGTTGCCGTCAGCGTCGAGCTCGACGTAGTCAACGGTGACGATGTTGCCATCGGCAGCGGGAACGTCCTTCTCGACGACCAGTGCATTCTGGTCCTGGAGCTTCTCGATCTCCTTGGCCACGAGCTCGTCGGTCACTTCAACCTTGGGTACATTGGCGGTCAGGCCAGTGTAGGTGGGAACCTTTACTTCGGGCATGATGTCATAGACAACGGAGAAGGTGACGTCAGTGTTGGGAACGAAAGGCATCAGGGTCTCTTCGTTCTGCAGCTCTGGTGTGCTGTAGGGGAGGGGCTTCTGCTTGGTTTCCAGGGAGTCTGTTGCCTCTTTGACAGCGTCCTCCATGGCGGCAAAGGTGCTTTCCTCGCGGATCGACTTGCCAAACTTGCTCTCAAGCACGGATACGGGTACTTTGCCCTTGCGGAATCCCTTGATCTGGACCTGCTGCGAATATTTCTTGAGCGTGTCCTGGTAAGCTGCCTCGATGGCATCTGCGGGTACTGTGATCGTAAGCTCGATGGAGGAGTTCTCCAATTCCTTGATCTTCTTGTCAGCAATCATGCTATTTCCTCTTCCTTTTGATCCAAGCGTCGTGGATCAATATATCCTTGCGATGATCACGCCAGGGGCGTCATTTCGCGCGTGTACAAATTGCGTACTTGACGTTTCCGTACAAAGTATACTCAAACTTATGTGGGATAACCACTGGTATCATGAAGTCATAGAAGGAAAAAGCCGGATATTCACCGACTTTTTCCAAGGGACAGCGTATCAGATTACAGTCCGATGTGCAACACTTGGCCGATCATGCACCTGCGCCAATTCGTTTGATCAGCTGCAACAGGTGTTCCAGCTTCCCATGGGTGATCGCGGGATTGAGCAATGTGAACTTGAGGAAGGTCTTCCCGTCATACACCGTCTGCCCAATGACTGTTCCCTCGTGGTGCATCAGCGAACGGCGTACCCGCTTGTTGACTTCGTCAGAAGCGACAAGGCGGAACACAACCGAGCTGAGCTCCGGTTTGACGGCAACCTTGAATTGGCTGTCTGCGCTGAGGATGTCATACAGATATGCGGCGTTTCCGATCACCGTGTCGATCAGCGATGCAAAACCGTCTGCACCCCGGACCTGGAACGCAACCCAGACCTTCAGTGCATCGAAGCGCCGGGTCGTCTGGATCGACTTGCCGACCAAGTTGGTATATCCATCTTCCTCGTCCTCTTCCCTGTTGAGATAGTCGGCATGGAGTGTGAATACATCCAGCGCCGAACCATCCTTGACCAGAACTGCCGAGCAGGAGATGGGCAACAAGAACATCTTGTGGAAGTCCACCGTGATCGAGTCGCACAGGCTGAGGTTCCCCAGACGACCTCGGTAGGTCGGTGACAGGATAGCTGCGCTGCCGTAGGCGGCATCGGCATGGAGCCACATGTGCGCCAAGTCGCAGATGGGACGGATTGCATCGACATTGTCGATGCTGCCAAAGTCGGTCGTGCCAATGGTCGCGACGACGCACATGGGAAGATTGCCTGCTTCCAAGTCAGCCTGCACAAGTGCCTTGAGGGCATCGATGTCCATCCTGCACTGGCTGTCTACCGGGACCTTGACTACAGCATCGTAGCCAAGTCCCAGGAGGTGGGCGCTCTTCTCCATCGAGAAATGGGAGATCGCGGAGGTGTAGAGGCGCAGCTTGCGGTATTCTGCCGGAAGCCCCAGCTTCTTCACGTCATGTCCAAGGAAGTTGGAGCAATACCAGTCCCTGGCTGCCGTGATCGCGCAGAGGTTGGACTGGCTTCCGCCGGAAGTGAATACTCCGTCCGACCCTGTTGCATAGCCATAGAGGGAACAGAGCCGCTTGATGACCTGTACTTCTATTTCCGTGGCAACGGGGGCCTGGTCCCATGAGTCCATCGATTGGTTGAATGTCGAGAGGATCAGCTCCGATGCAATTGTCTCCATCAGCGCCGGGCTGTGCAGGTGTGCCATATAGTCCGGGGACCAGGTCCTCAGGAAGTTCGGCAGCACCATCTCCTCCATCTTCCTGAGGACGGATTCGTAGCCCAGGCCTTGTGCGGGAAGCATGTCGACAGATGCAACTTGCTGCTGCAGCTGTTGGGGGGTGAGCCCTTGATATGCCGCATCATTGCCGATGGAGGCAAGGATTGCCTCCACGGTTTTGGCGAGCATATCGCGGTATGCATCCTTGGCCTGGGAATCAGAACCAAGGATGAGTGGGAGCTCAGCGCTGTGTGACATCTGCATTTACCTCGCGGACGACCTTGGAGAAGATGGACAGCATGGTGTCGATATCCTCGTCGCTGATGTTCAGTGCTGTGAGGCAGCGCATGACACTTCCGTTGCGTCCCCCTTTCTCCATGATGAGCTTGTTCTCAAAGCATTCATGCTGGATGCGGGCAGCAATCTCACCGCTGGGGGGGAGCGATCCAATCTGGTCTGCTTTCCCGTTGGGGTCGACGAACTCCACTCCGAGCATCATGCCAGTTCCCCGTACGTCACCGATGATGGAGACCTCGGACTTGAGGGCAAGCATTGCATCCTTGATCTTCTGGCCCTTGCGGGTGACTTCGCTGAGGAACTTGGGGTCGCTGACACGGTTCATCACGACTGTCCCAGCTGCCATGGCGAGCTGGTTGCCACGGAAGGTCCCTGCATGGGCACCTGGCTTCCAGGCATCGAGGTCCTGGTTGTAGATCACGACGCTCATGGGCTGGCTTCCACCAATGGCCTTCGAAGCGAGGATGACATCGGGTACGATCCCAGCATGCTCGAAGGCAAAGAACTTGCCCGAGCGTCCGATGCCGCACTGGATCTCGTCGACGATCATGGGGATCCCCAGCTCCTTGGTCACGCGGCGTACCGTCTGCAGGAACTTCGCAGGTGCGGGAACCACGCCACCTTCGCCCTGGATGGGCTCGAGGATGACTGCGGCTGGCAATGTGATGCCACTCTCGGGGTCCTTGAGGGTCCGCTCGAAATATGCACATGCCGCATCGATGCCTGCTTGGCCACCGAGGCCGAACGGGCAGCGGTAGGAGTAGGGGTAGGGGAAGAAATGGACATCCGGCATCAGGCCATTGACCTTGTTCTTTGCATTGAGGTTGCCTGTCAGGGCGAGTGCCCCATGGCCCATCCCGTGATAGCCGCCACCAAAGGCGATGATCGCCGAGCGTCCGGTCGCAGTCTTGCAGAGCTTGAGGGCAGCATCGACTGCGTCGGTGCCGCTTGGGCTACAGAACTGGATCTTGGCATGGTCCTTGAGTTCGGACGGTAGCAACGAGATGATCTTCTGGACGAACGCATCCTTGACCGGCGTCGTAAGGTCCAGCGTATGCAAGGGGGCATCGTTGCTCAGCATGTCCACCATTGCCTGATTCACTTCCAAGTCATTGTGTCCCAATGCCAAGGTACCTGCACCACAGAGGAAATCAAGATACTTGTTCCCCTCCACATCTTCCACCCAAACGCCCTTTGCCGACTTCAGCGCTACGGGGAATTTCCTCGGATAGCTGCGTGCGTTGGATTCCGTGTTGTTCTGACGATCAAGATAGTACTGGTTCGTGTGTTGATTCATCTCGTTTCTAGCCCTTTATACCATACCTATATTTTCCCAGGGTCCTTGAGTTGTGCTGTCTCCCTGGTCCTTTGATACCAAGTCCATTCAATCGGGATGCCTCCCGAAAGAACTTGTTTTCTGCTGGAAAAACTTTCCAAAGCGAACTGATACTAACAAGTAATTTACCCTTTGCCAATACCGTTTGGCAAATATTTTTTTGAGGTTGGAAATACGGGAGAAAAGTGACTCTTTTTTCTTGCAAGGAAAAAATTTGGGTGGGTTCAGGCAGGGGGAGGGCTCCCCCTAGCGAACCCGGGCTGTCACCACCAGCATCTCCTGGGTGTCGACACTGTGGCGGACAATGGCGAACTGGGACAGCAGATTGGCCAGGAACGAAGCAGGCTCCAGCGCCCTGGAGACGTGGTTTGCCCTGTTGGCATGGAGGGTATTCAACGCAGAGCGGCCCATGTCGTGGGCGACTGTGATGCACCCGCCGCTGCGGCACATGGAGCACAGGTGGGCGAGCAACGCCTGTGTATCTTCAAAATGGGGCAGCGCGTTGAAGAGCATTACAGCATCGAAACGCCGGGTGCCATGATACTCCATGATGTCGGTGTTGACGATGTTGATCCGAGGATCGGCATGGTTCAGCCGTGCAAAGGTGCACATCGACGATGAGATGTCGACGCCGGTGACCGTGCGTACCGACTTGTCCAGGTAATAGGGAAAGAGGATTCCTGTTCCGCAGGCCACGTCCAGGACATCCATGCCACCCTCGATCCCCGCAAGGCCGATGATCTGTGAGATCACCGGCTTGTGCCCATCTGTCGCGTGGGTATGCCATGTGGGTGCCTGTACGTCGAAAAACTGGCTAACATCATGGGGCATGGGGTGGCTGGCAAGCTCAATCGTCCTCATATACGGCGATCTCCTTGATATTGAACTCCTGGCCCGTCACCATCACGCACTGCCACTCCCCGCATTGCGGACAATGCTTCTCGGAGGAAAGATAGGGGTAGATGGTCCCGCACTTCTTGCACTGCACCTGTGCAATGATGATGTCGACATCCAATGTGCAGGAGCTGAGCTCCGTGCCATCGGTTGCAGCCGGCCAACACTCGGCAAGGTAGCGCGGCACAATGGTGGAGGCCTCACCGACCTCCACCACAACAGTCGCCACGGAGCTGAGGGGCAGCTCTTGCTCGGCGGCGAACTGCTGCACGCGTTTGACTATCTCAAATACGATTCCCAGCTCATGCATCTGCACGCCTGCCGGTGAAAGCCCGCTTGACCTTCTTCAGTGCGATCTTGCCCTTGCGCTTGAGGATCGTCTTGACTACCGTCGGCTTCATCTGGGTGAATTCGATCCCTTGCCCGTCATAGCGGCGGGAGAGGGTGATCGCATCGAACTTGCACTTGGTCGTGCACTGTCCACATCCTACGCACATGTACTGGTCCACGTAGGTTGCCCCACAACCCAGGCACCGTGAAGCCTCCTTGCGGACCTGCTCCTCGGTGAATGTCCCGCGTGTGTCTTCCAAGCTGACTTTTGTATCCTTGCACTGTGCCTTCTGGCGTGGAGTATGGTCGTAGTCCTCGACGACCACGCTTTCGGTGTCCAGCTCCTTGTATATGCGCCTGTCGCGGCCGTTGACCAATGACTGCCCTGGCTGCACGAAGCGGTGCAGCGAGATCGCAGCCTGCTTGCCTGCGCTGATGGCATCGATGGCGAACTTGGGTCCGGTGAGGCAGTCTCCCCCGAAGAAGATGTCACTGACTGCACTTTGGTAGGTCTGGGAGTCTGCACAAGCACGACCCTGCACCACAGCCTGCTCGTCAGAGCCACTGAGCAGCGTGCCAAACAAGATCGACTGTCCCACGGAGACCAAGACTGAATCTGCAGGCACGACGATCGTGTCATGTTCGTCATAGGTAGGACTGAACCGTCCATCCTTGCCAAAGACCGACAGGCACTTCTTGAATTCCACCCCGGTGACTGTTCCACCTTCGGTGACAATCCTCTTTGGGCCCCAGCCGTTGTTGATCACGATGTGCTCGTGCTGGGCTTCCTCGATCTCATCGTCTGCCGCAGGCATCTCGCTGCGGCTCTCAAGACAGTACATGGCCACGGAGTCCGAGCCGCAGCGCACTGCGGTGCGTGCCACGTCGATGGCGACGTTGCCACCACCGATGACCACCGTGCTGCCCGAAAGCTGCATGGGCTTGCCGCTGTTGACGTTGCGCAGGAAATCAAGGCCGGTGAAGACACCTTGGGAATCCGAACCCTCTATGGGGAGGTTGCGGCCCCCTTGTGCACCGATTGCCAGGTAGAATGCCTTGAAGCCATCCTTGCGCAGCTGGTCGAGGGTGACATCCTTGCCAACTTCCACGCCGGTACGTATCTCCACGCCAAGGGCCTTGATGATCTCGATCTCTGCGTCGATGACCGACTTCTCCAGCCGGAAGGAGGGGATCCCATAGGTGAGCATCCCACCTGCATGGGCCTCTTTCTCAAAGATGGTCACGCTGTAGCCATCGAGGGCCAGGAAGTAGGCACAGGACAATCCTGCCGGCCCGCTTCCGACAATGGCGATCTGCTTGTCGCTGTAGTTGTGCCGTTTCTTGGGGATCACCCGCTTGGCGGGGTCGAGCTCCGTCTGGGAGAGGAACTTCTTGATCTCGTCGATGGCAAGGGGATGGTCAATCGTCCCCCTGGTACATGCATCCTCACAACGCCTGTTGCAGATCCTGCCACAAATTGCTGGGAGGGGGTTCTCCTTGCGGATCAGCTCCAAGGCCTCGGCATAGCGGCCTTCCTTGGCAAGCTGGACATACCCTTGTACGGCGATATGGGCCGGGCATGCTGTCTTGCATGGGGATGTGCCCGTCTGTACGACATCCTCCCGGTTGGTACGGTATTCATTGTTCCATTTTTCCTCAGGCCAATCCTCATCGCGAGGGGTGCTGGTCGTGGTGATGTCGTCCACGACCGGTTTGGTCGAGCAGAGCTTCTGGCCCAGGCGCAGCGCGTTGACGGGGCAGTGCTCGACGCACTGGCCGCATGCCACGCACTTTGCCTTGTCCACGGAAGCCACGTAGTTGGAACGGACCATGTCGACGTTCTTGAACATTGCGGCGGTCCGCAGGGAGAGGCAGCCACACCCGCAGCAGTTGCAGATTGCATGGGTCTTGCCAGATCCATCGGTATTGGGGATTTCATGCATCAGGCCGTCTTCCTCGGCCTTCTTGATGATCTCGAATGCTTCCTCACGGGTAATCTGGCGGGCACGTCCGGTGCGGATGTAGTATTCGGCAGCATGTCCCATCTGGATGCACATGTCTTCCTTGAGGTGGCCGCAGCCTTCACCCATGACTTCACGGTCAGTTCGGCACGAACATGGGGAGACGGAGAAGATCGAGTTCTCGTTGAGGTACTTGGAGATTTCCTCGTAGTCGGCCTTGCGGCTTTCGCCGTCGATTGCCGACTCGATGGGGATGACGCGCATCAGGCCGACACCAATGGGGAAGGAGCCGGAGCTCATGGGACCACGGACCCGTCCATAGGCTTCCATGGCATATCCGACGATGGGGTATTTCTTGATGTTGTCCAGGTTGTTGACGATCATCTCCATCGTCCCCGGAATCCATGTCTCGGTCCAGAAGGTGTCGACGCCGTCGATGTTGTTGACGAAGCATGCGCCATATACCGCCAGTTTCATCAGCTGCTCATGGCACCAGGACTCGTCCTTGCCAAGCTGCTTGGCAACATCTGCAGCGGTGAGCTTCTCGTACGAGCCAAGGCAGAGGCCAACCTCGGCCATGTCATGGTCAACTCCGGCCTCCAAGATCACATACTCGGGGTCATCCCACTTCAGTGACCCTTTCTCCCCGGCTTTCACCCCAGGCTTCTTGCGTCCGATCATATTGGCCAATGCCATGATCTGCTCATCATGCCTGCAGACATATCCCTCTGGGAACTGCATCCGTGTGGTGTCGCTCATGCCGTTATTTCCCCTGCCATTGCTGCACCTGCTGGGAGAGCCAGGTGGTCCATGCTTCCATTCCCTCACCGGTGCGTGCGCAGACGGGGAAGATCTTGATATTCGGATTGATGGCCAGGACGCGCTGCTTGCAAGCCTCCAGGTCAAAGTCGAAGTAGGGGAGCACGTCGATCTTGTTGATCAGCAGTGCAGAGCATACGGAGAACATCAGCGGATACTTCAGGGGCTTGTCGTCACCTTCGGGGACGCTGAGGATCATGGCGTTCTTCACCGCTCCTGTGTCGAACTCCGCCGGGCAGACCAAGTTGCCCACGTTCTCCAAGATTGCGAGGTCCACGTCTTCAGTGCCCAGTACCTCCAGCCCCTGGCGTGTCATTCCCGCGTCGAGGTGGCACATGCCACCGGTGTGCAGCTGTACTACTTTTGCACCAGTCTTCGAGATGGTCTGTGCATCGACGCAGGAGTCGATGTCAGCTTCCATGACACCGATGCGCATGCTGGGAAGCAATGCTTCGATGGTCCGCTGCAGGGTTGTCGTCTTCCCCGACCCTGGGGAGGACATGAGGTTGAGCAGGAATACTCCTTCCTCTTTGAGCTCTGATCTGAGGGTATCTGCCTCCGCGTCATTGTTGGCAAGCACACGTTGCTTGATCTCATATACTTTTACCATGTTCTACTCCATTGATATATTGGTCTAACCACTGCGAAACATAATAGACATTTATTTATCGAATCTTCAAGATATATTTGATATATCCCTACAATACAATAATGTTTGACATGCATATTGCTCATTTGGTAGACTGTTTTTGCAACTGGTATTTGGTTAAACCAGAGCCACAGGAGGATTTCGTGGCATACAAGAAGCTCATAGCACCGACGTTGAAGGAGTTGTTCGTCAAGGAATTGGAGGGAATGATCCTGTCGGGTGAACTGAAGATAGGGGAAAAGCTCCCTTCCGAACGTGACCTTGCGGCTAGGATGCAGATCAGCCGGAGCGCCGTCAACGATGGGATCGTTGAAATGGCGAGGAAGGGATTCCTTGAGACCAAAAGCCGCAGTGGCACCTATGTCGCCGAC
Source organism: uncultured Sphaerochaeta sp. (assembly GCA_964465155.1). GTDB lineage: Bacteria > Spirochaetota > Spirochaetia > Sphaerochaetales > Sphaerochaetaceae > Spiro-02. The sequence goes on along the minus strand of CAYXIH010000014.1, from coordinate 1,235 downwards.
TACCACAAGCAGGGGACCTTGGAGATCCTGCTCTCGATCATGTCGTACAACGGGGGACATCTCTCCAAGGACGAGGTCAGGTCAATCCTGGAGATGCGCGGGGTGTTCATGTGCTTTGCCGCACAGACTACCATTCCATCCATATCGGAGGCACATATCGACGAACTGCAGCAACAGGCGAATTTGCTGTCTCCCTCCCTGAACCCTTCGCAGGCTGCGAATGTCTGCTATACGTTTGACCATATGTTCAGCGGGTTCTCGACCAATACGCTGCTACCGTTGTTCTTCTGCTCGTTCAAGGCTCCGATCACCGTCCTGTGGGAGCGGTACTTCATGCAGTATGGGAATGAGGTGATGATACGCCGCAACGAGGACCTGCTTGGTGCAATCAGGGACAGGAACATCTGCCGTGCCCAATCGGTGATCAACCGGTCTGTCGGGGAAACGATCCTGACGGGAAAGGAGATCTTTGGAAGCGGGGTGGAGTGAGCATTTCTCCTTTCAATGCAAAATCAATTGTTTGTTGCTGACGAGTTCCCCCATGCATGAGTACTTTGAGGGGAGAGAGGGAGAGATTGATGTTGAGGGGGATTTTGAGATGAACAAGAAAATCGTGATGTTGCTGATGGTCCTTGCAGCTATTGTTGCACCGTTGTGCGCCAATGGTATCTCGGAACAGGAATATTTCAATGTTGTATCACAGAACCAGTCGTGGTCATTGGTGCCTGTGTCGTTTGCCCAGGTGATCATCAAGTCTTCACAGGTCTCCGATTTGTACAACACCGCAAAGGCTATCCCGTTGACGCCGCCACAATCGTTTGCCCAGCCCAATGAGGAGATGATCATGCTCATCACCTCGTATAGCGACTCGGACATCGACCGCCTCATCAGCAGGTATTTCGAGATGTTTACTCCCACTGCCGTGCAGGATGCACCGCTGACGTATTCGCCGACCACCTTGTATGAGTTCGTAGACCAGATCTATGCCTATTCCAAGACAGTTCCGACAAGTGGGCCATACATCACGGATGAAGAACTGAACTTCATGGCTTCAGTGTTCCCAGCTGGTTGGATGCCCAACAAGAACATGTATGAGAAGTTCCGCTTCACGGCAAAGGAATTGGCTCTGTACATGAGCAAGGACCTGGTGATCCCAGCAAACTTCCAATTCTCAACTGCAAACTGAACCCAAGGTTCAGGACACTGGCAAGCGGCACCCTAGCGGTGCCGTTTGT
>CAYXIH010000013.1:13207-45233 GCA_964465155.1 uncultured Sphaerochaeta sp. | reverse complement strand
TTAAAAGGTATATTAGCTCAGATTTCTTGTACTACCAACTGTTCAACGCCAGTACAAATAAAGAGAAAAATTGAAGTGAATCATTAATTTATTGCAAGCCCCTTGACGGGTTTGTCCCAACCCTGCATAATGGTGCGGTAATTACAATCCTATTGGAATCGGAATCTCCGATAACTTACCCATGGGATAAGGAGCTCTATTGTGCCTTGTGGAAGAAAAAGAAAGAAGCATAAGATTGCTACTCATAAGAGAAAGAAAAAGCTCAGAATGAATCGTCACAAGAAGAAATAAGCTTCTTGTTATGCAATCAATGCAAAACCGCCGGTCGCTCCGGCGGTTTTTTTATGCTTTGCTGGGCTTTCTGGCTCATTTGTTGCAAAATGTTGCAAAAAAGGGATTCCAATATTGAAGTTTGCCCGTATTGGCTGTACTATAGGGACAAAGTTCCAAAACAGTTGAGGTATGATATGGATGATCAAAAACCTGAATTCAGCTATGTGATTCCACAGCACGACAAGAAGGACATCTGTGCAGCACAGAAGATGTTCTCCATCGCCACGGCACGCACTGCCATGTCGTTTCATAGACAGATTCCTGGCTACCACCAGACACCCCTTGAACCACTGTCCCACCTTGCCCATATGCTGGGAGTGGGCGGTATCTACGTAAAAGATGAATCACAGAGACTGGAGCTCAACAGCTTCAAGATCCTCGGTGGCTCGTTTGCCATCTATAGATATATCCAGCAGCTGTTGGGGCTGCCTGATGACCAGATGACGTTTGAGTACTTGGTCAGCAATGATTGCCGCTCCAAGCTCGGCAACATCACATTTGCCTCCGCTACCGATGGAAACCATGGCCGTGGCGTGGCATGGGCAGCGAGGAAGCTGGGGCACAACTGCATCATCTATGTCCACAAGGATACCTCCAAGCCAAGAATTGACGCAATCCGCGGCTATGGTGCTGTGGTAAAGATTGTAGACGGCAACTATGATGACGCTGTGCGGCAGGTGAGCGAAGATGCCAAGAAGCATGGTTGGGTCATTATCTCCGACACTTCCTGGCCCGGCTATACCGAGGTTCCTACTTGGATCATGCAAGGCTATACCACCATGATGCTTGAGATTCAGGAGCAGTTCGCAGGGCTTGGAATTGTCAAGCCGACCCATGTGTTCGTCCAGGCTGGGGTAGGTGCGCTTGCTGCATCCGTGATCGGATTCTATAGTGCCTTGTTCCCCGTCGATCCTCCCAAGTTCATTGTCGTCGAGCCCGACCATGCAGCTTGCCTGCTGGCGTCTGCCCAGGTGAATGATGGGAAGCCCCATACGGTCCATGGAGACTTGGACACCATCATGGCAGGACTTGCCTGCGGCGAGCCTTCTCCCATTGCATGGAGCGTACTCAAGGAGTGCACCGATGCCTTCGTGGCCGTCCCCGACTATGTTGCCGCCCGCGGAATGCGCATCCTGGCTGTTCCCCTCAAGGGAGATCCGTTCGTGATCTCCGGTGAGTCGGGGGCCGTCACCTTGGGAGCTTGCTATTCCTTGCTTACTGAGAACGAGGAGCCCCAGTTGAAGGAGTTCCTGCAGATTGACAAGGAGAGCCAGTTGCTGTTCATCAATACCGAGGGCAATACCGACCCGACCCATTTCCGCCAGATCATATGGGACGGCTGTGATCCTGTACCGAAGAAGTACTGGACCAAACGCTGAACCATCAATTGCCAGGCTCTCCACGGAGCCTGGTATATTTTTCACCTTCCATGCAAAACTTGTTGGTACAACAGAGTTTGGATTGGCGTGAGTCCTTGACTCTTGTTTGCCGTGCATGGTACATTGACAAGACCTCTTTATCCGCCTTGGGGCGGATCATTTAGTCCGTAAGGAGGAACCATGAGAAATTATGAGTTCACCGTCATCTTCGATGCGAACGAAGAGAAGACGACCGCAGGCATGGAATTCGTGCTGAAGACATTCGCAGATGCTGGCGTAGAGATCGCCAAGCAGGAAGACATGGGCGTGAAGATCCTCGCCTATCCCATCAAGAAACAGGACAAGGGCCACTATTTCTACTTCGAAATGAAGGCAGATCCTGCATCCATCAGAGGCTTCGAGCAACAGTTCCTGCTCAGTGCCCCCATCCTCAAGTTCCTGTTCGTCAATCAGGAAAAATAAGCGATCGAACATCGTATTGGAGCGCAAAGTATGGCAAATGACTTGAATGTTGTTGCATTGGTCGGGCGTTTGACTCGAGAGAGCGAACTTCGTTACACCCAGGGGGGAGCAGCTATTGCTCGTTTTTCCCTTGCAGTCAACCGGAGAAAGAGGACGGGCGACAAGTGGGAAGATGAGGTAAGTTATTTTGACTGCGTCCTGTTCGGCAAGAGTGCCGAGAACATGAACCAGTATCTGGAGAAGGGCCGGCAGGTTTCGATCATCGGGGAACTTCGTCAGAACCGCTGGGAACAAGACGGCCAGTCCCGCAGCAAGGTAGAGATCTTCGTCAACTCACTGCAGCTCCTCGGTAGCGGATCGTCAGAGGGACGGACCGGATCGTACCAGGGCGGAAGACCTGAACAAGGACCACGCCAGGGCGGTTACGGCTCACAGCAACCATATGGTGGAAACCAGCAGGCACCGGCTCAGAGCCGTCCCGCTGCTGCACCGGCTGCACCAGCTCCCAATGACTTCAGTTCCGACCAATTCGACGACGACATCCCGTTCTGATACGGAGCCCGTCGCGATGCGATGACCGGCATGGTTGCTGGTCTACACCCGCCTGTTTGACGAGAGCGGGAATCCTAAGGAGATAGTTTCATGCGTGAAGATAAAGATTCCATGACCAATGAAGCCAACGACGCCAAGGGCGGAATGGGCTTCAAAGACAAGAGAATGGGCGGCAAGAAGACAAACTTCAAGAAGAAGATCTGTAAGTTCTGTTCTCAGAACCTGACTGCTGACTATAAGAATCCCGAGATGCTCAAGCGGTACATCACCGAACGCGGCAAGATTCTTCCCAGCCGCATCACCGGTACTTGCGCCAAGCACCAGCGTGCTCTGACCAACGAGATCAAGCGTGCAAGAGTACTCGCATACCTCCCCTTCGAGAAGAAATAAGGAGGGTAGGGAGTTGACTCAGCAAGACCGTGGGAAACTGGCCCGTGATTCGATCTTCATGGTAGTGATCAGCTTGGTCCTCTACCGGTTGATGTTCACGAACATCCTGTTTATCCTCCCCTTGTTGGTTGTCGCTCCCCGGTTCGAGGATCGTCGGATGGCGTTGCTGCCAGTAGCAGCTACGTTCCTCCTGATCGTTGGCTCACAGGTGTTCCAGTCACGTTCGTTGTTGGGAGAGCCGGTAGCCATGTTGGTCCTCGTCATAGGATTGTTCATACCAGTGGTGTTGCTCGCAGCCGCAGCCGTTTGGATTTGGTTGCGTGAAGCACGGTACCTGGTCAGGTTTTTGGCATCATGTATCATGGCAGTCGGAGCTGGAACAGCCCTTGCCGTATGGCTCAACAGTGGGTCGGCGGTAGTGGGTGAGCTCAGGGAATTGTATTCCCAGACATTCCAGGCCCTTTTTGGGGTATTGTCTCCGATCACAGAGCCGTTGATCGAGAATGGAGAGGTTGCACAGGCAGCCGTCGAGACAACAGTATTCGGTATCGCACCGCAAGTGTTGTTCGAGATGTGCCTGCAGGTCATCTACCATACGTTTGTTCCTATGTGCATGGCAATGATCGGGTACTCCGAGTTGCTGTCCCAGAGCATGACGTATGGGCGTGATGTAGCGTGGCAAGAACGCGTCAGCAACTGGCGTCTCCGGGTGGACTTCATCTGGGTGTTCCTCGGGAGCTGGACGTTGGTCCTCCTCGCTTGGGTAATGAAGATGCCTTCCGCGGTGTTTGCCGTAGGAATGAATCTTGCCCTTGCAGTCTCGCTGCTCTACATGGTGCAGGGATTGTCGATCGTCCTCTTTTGGATGAGACGACGCAATGGAGCGTACACCATGCTTAAATTGGTGATGTTCGTGACATTGTTCCTGATCTTGCCTGGGATGAACGCATTGGTTGTCCTGGCGCTCACGTTGATTGGAGCGTTGGAGACATGGATTATTATGAGAAAGAACGACTAAGGAGTTTTCGATATGAAGATTATTCTGAATCAAGACGTACCCAACCTCGGTGAAGAGGGAGACGTCTGCGTAGTCAAGAATGGATATGCCCGCAACTATCTGTTGCCCTCCGGCATTGCCGTACATCACAACAAGGCAAACCTGGCTATTTTCGCCAGCAGGTCCGCAGCCATCGAGAAGCGCAAGGTCGAGAAGCGCGCTGCAGCAGCATCCCTCAAGGACAAGCTCAGCAACCTGACCCTCCAGATCGTTGTCTCCGCAGGCGACAGCGGCAAGCTCTTCGGTTCCGTTACCTCCGCTATGGTCCAGGAAGCCCTGGCCAAGGCTGGTATCGAAGTTGACCGCAAGAAGATTGAGGTTGCTACCCATGCAATCAAGATGGTCGGCACCTACCACGTACGCGTTCACCTCTATGAGAGCGAAGTTTCCAACGTCAAGCTCGTCGTAGAGAGTGAAGTGGAAGTGAAGAAGGCTATGGCCAAGGCCGCAGCAGAAGCTGCCGCAGCTGCAAAGGAGGCCGAGAAGGCCGCCCTCGAGGCTGCTGCTCTCGCCGCTGCTGCAGAGGCTGAGAAGGCTGAGGCACTTGCAGACGAAACTGTCGTTGTGATCGAGTAAGGTCAGTTCGACACATGGCATCCGAATACACCAGGGGGGGGAGGGTTCCCCCCCACAACGATGAAGCAGAGCGCGCAGTCCTTGGTGCTATCATGCTCAATGACAAGGTGCTCCCCGACCTCATGGATTTCCTCCATAAGGAGGATTTCTATAAGTTCGGTCATCAGGTGCTGTTCGGTGCCTTCGTTGATTTCAGGCAGGAAAACTCATCGGAGACGATTGACCTCATCACGATGAGTGAATATCTGCGGAGGAAGGAGGTGCTCGACCAATGCGGTGGAGCAGCCTTCCTATCTTCCTTGACGTCAGATGTCCCTACTACTGCCAACGCTTCCTATTACGCCAAGATTATCAGAGACCTTTCATTGCGACGCCATCTGCTGGAGATCTCCAGCCAGATAGTCGAGAAAGCGTTCGATGATTCCATGAGCGTTGCCAACATGATCGATGAGAGCGAGCAGCTGTTCACCGACATTACCTCTGCCACTCCCGGTGGCAACAAGTACCAAGACATCCAGACACTCCTCAAGAGTGCAAACGACCGGTTGTTGTACCGGATGCAGAATGGCATCAATGACGGCCTTCAGACTGGATTCGATCGCCTGGATGCAATGACCGGTGGCCTCAAGCCTTCTGAATTCATTGTCATCGGTGCCCGTCCTTCCATTGGTAAGACTGCTTTTGCCCTCTCCATCGCCCAAAACATGGCTGTGAAGAAGAACTACAAGGTTGGGTTCTTTTCTTTGGAAATGAGCGCCGACTCATTGACCGAGCGTTTGCTGGCTGCTGAATCACGTACCGACTTCGTGAGGATCAGGAATGCCACGTTGACCATGCGTGACTTGAACAGCATCATGGACGCATCGGGCAAGCTGTATGACAAGGTATTCAAGATCCAGGATACCCCGAACATGAAGCTCTCCGAGCTTCGTTCCCAGGCAAGGCGAATGAAGCGCGAGGACAACATTGACATCATCTTCATCGACTATATTGGCTTGATCGACCCAGAGGCAAATAGTGCCCAGGTACCACGCCATGAACAGATTGCATTGGTGTCGCGCTCGCTCAAGGCATTGGCCCGTGAACTCAAGATCCCCGTCGTCTGTCTTTCCCAGGTAGGCCGACAGAGCGAAGGCAAAGCTCCCACATTGGCAGACTTGCGTGAAAGTGGTGCAATCGAGCAGGACGCAGATATTGTCATCCTGTTGCACCGCGATAGGAATGAGGGCAAGGACAGTGGGGAGAATAGCGAGCAGAAGAAGTTGGTCTCCATCAAGAACCGGGAAGGTTTCTACGTCCAGCCAACAGAAATTCATATTGAGAAGCAGCGCAATGGTGAGACCGGCGTCTTTAGCCTCGGTTTCGTCAAGAACCTTGTCAGGTTCGAGAACCTTGAGCCGAACTCTTCAAACTACGAATAAGCGTTAACTTTTCCAATTTCTCCAGAAATAACGGAAGTCGGCAAATGACATGATTGCCATGATTGCCATGATGCAGCACAGGCCTACGATCTGCATGACCATGTAGGTCCGTGGCGATACTTGCCTGTGCAGTATGGTCTCAACCAGGCTCATCATGATCATCCCACCGTCCAATGCAGGGATCGGCAGCAAGTTCGCCACAGCGAGCGATACACTTACCACACCCAACAGATAGAGCATGGCACGGATGCCTGAGAGAATCCCCTCGGAGAAGCCCTCAGTGGTGATATTGCCAATGAGCATTGAGGCTCTCCACGGGCCTGTGAACGAGTCCCTGATCTCAGCATCCCCCATGATCACACCACCAATGCTCGTGAAGGTGTTGCCTACCAGCTTCATTGCTTGGGCAACTGATGCCGCCATACTCTTGCCAAAGGAGAGCCCCTTCACGACCCGTGTCCCGCTCTGCAGGGAAATATTGAGGTATGGTACCCCTGTGTCGCGTATGGAGGGAATGAACGATACATCCATCAGTGTCCCGTTGCGATCGACTTGCATCGTCAGCAACGGAGGAAGCTGCTGCATCTCCAGTTGGAGGTCAAGCATGTTGGAGACGTTCCTGCCATTGACTGATATGATCCTGTCTCCGGTAAGGAGCCCAGCAACTTCCTCTGGGCTCTCTTCCATGACACGGTCGACAACCGGTTCAATGTAGGAAGTGATACCAAACAAAGCCGTTCCGTCTGCACGTGCTGCAGGGGTCACGACTAGTTCCAGCACCTGCCCATTTCTGTTGACCTTCATTGTGGTTGGTTCAATCGTTGCAGTACGCATCAGCTCGTAGAGCTGCTGGAAGTCTTGGACTTCTGTTTCGCCAAAGGTGAGTATCACATCACCACTGAGAAGTCCTGCGGCCTCTGCAGCTGTCGGTTCCGTTGTTGCAAAGAGGGTGGGGTAGTCGCTGCTGAGTATGATCCTTGGAGGATCTGAGAGCGTGGAATAGCTCATCATGGAAAAGAGTGCATAGACAATTATTGCGAAGATAATATTGGAAAGGGGACCTGCGAGATAGACTAGTGCCCGTCTCCAAGGTGAGACGGAAAAGAGGGATCCAGATTCCGTATGACCGAACGTCTTGCTCTTAGTTTCCAGCGCCCTAGTCAGGTCATCCGAACCTTTCATGCGGCAATAGCCACCGAAGGGGAGCCAACTGATGCGAAATTCTGTAGCACCATGGCGCCAGGAACATAGCTTTGGACCCATGCCGAATGAGAACACCTCCACTCCGATGCCAAAGCAACGGGCAGCGATGTAATGGCCACCTTCATGTACCAGCACCATGATTCCAATGCCCAGGAGTCCTACAATAGCGCTGATGATAAACCTGATCATCCTGATATCCCCAGGAGCTGCTTGGCAAGAGCGCGTGCATTCCTGTCAGCTTCCTGTACAGCACCCAAGCTGGTTGCCGGCTGGCTCCAATCATGCTGGAGCACCGATTGGACGGTATGGCCAATATCGGTGAATGAGCAACGTCTTTCTAGGAAAGCTCCAACGGCAACCTCATCGGCTGCATTGAAAGCAATGCAGGTAGAACCTTGTTGCCGAACACATTGGTAGGCAATGGCAAGGAGCGGGAACTTCTCGAAATCTGGAGCACCAAAGGAGAGTGTCAGGTCGGAGAAGGAGAGGGGACGGACGACATGCCGCAGGTCAATTGCATCGCCACTGAGGGCAGACATGATTGGAAGTGTCATGTCCGAGGGGGACATCTGGGCATAGACTGCACCATCTATGAGCCTGACCATGGAATGGACGATGCTCTGGGGATGGACTGTCACTTCAATTACATTCGCATCGAGGGAGAAGAGATATGAGGCCTCTATCACCTCCAAGCCCTTGTTTGCAAGGGTCGCGGAGTCGACGGAAATCTTGGCTCCCATCTTCCATGTCGGATGGGCAACAGCCTGTTCTGGAGTGATTGAAGGAAACTGTTCGATGGGGAGCAGCCTGAATGGTCCGCCACTTGCTGTGATCACAACAGATTCTACAGAATCCCTTCCATGGGCGTTGATCAAGGCGTTGATCGCACTGTGCTCGCTGTCCACTGGAATCAACCGTGCGTTGTGCTTGGCAGCTTCTGCAAAGATGAACTGGCCACCCTCTACGATGGTCTCCTTGTTGGCCAAGGCCAGGTCGGTACCCGTCTGAAGAACCTTCAGGGATGGTTCCAGTCCAGCGGCTCCTACGATCCCGTTGAGCACGACATCGCATGGGGTCTCCTCGATCATCTTCAGCAGCTCAACCGGCCCATGATAGCACTTGACGGATGGAAGTGCTTCCACCAGCGTCGCAAAGGCATCGGCAGTCCCTCCTGTGAGGCAAACTGCCTTGCAATGGAACTGCTTGGCACGGCGAATCAATTCATGGCTATTGTTGTGTGCACTGAGCGCCACGACCTGTATCTGCTGGTCCTGTGTCATTGACTCAATGTAGGTGAGGGCGGTTGTACCGATGCTGCCTGAGCATCCTAAGATCATGGCTGAGCGGGTGCTCTCCATGTTAGATGATCCATTCGGTGAGCAACAGGAGGAATGCAGGGGCACTGACGATGATGGAGTCGATCGAATCCAGCAAGCCACCCCTGCCAGGGATGATGGTACCGGAGTCTTTGACCCCACAGGAGCGCTTGAACGCTGACTCGATGAGGTCACCGGCGTTTGCCGTGATGGAGATGATCAGTCCCAGGATACCGGCTTGGAACAGGGTCACTTGCGCATACAGCTCGGGAACGAACCTGACCATGGTGATGCTGAGGATGATTGAGGAGAGTGTTCCACCGACGAACCCTGCGATGCTCTTGTTGGGGCTTACCTTGAAGACACCCTTGTTGTTCTTGCCAAAGGCCATGCCAAACAGGTATGCAAAGATATCGTTGCCACATACTATGAGCAGCATCAGCAGCAGGTACAGGGATGCAAACTCGACTGCGAACAGCCGGATGACAAAGCTGATGAGGTATGACGGATAGATGATCAGCAACGTGGTGCGCGATACCCGGTCAAATGTTCCTGCATAATGGTCGGATGCACCTCTGAAGACCTCGACGATGAAAGCAATGATGAAGAGGCCAATGAGCGTGATGTCGACGATTCGTTTGTACGGGAAGTATGTCAGCTCGAACCATTGCATTGCGGGGATGATTGCCGGGAGCCAAAATGGAATCAACGGCTGAGCACGCTTGCCGTCTGCATTGAGTGGGAATGCCATCCCCCACATTTCATGGGTTCCTATTACTGCGGCTAGTACTGCTACGATTGCGAATGCCAGGTGGTTGAGCTGTGGCAGGAAAAAAATAACGCAGAACAACGCAGGAATCGCGACTATCGTCGTGATCAGTCTTTTTCCAAACGAGCTCATGCCTGTACTCCTCCGAACTTCCTGGTTCGTTTTGCAAAATCGGTGCAGACATCAATGACTTGCTGTGCACCCCAATCCGGCCAAAGAGTATCATAGAATGCCAATTCTGCATAGGCACTCTCCCACAACAGGAAGTTGCTGAGGCGTTGTTCACCAGCGCTCCTAGCAATGATATCTGGCGGTGGAACTTGCGGAAGGTCGAGGTGTTCGGTAATTTCCTCTGTTGTGATGGGGACTCCGGGTGTCCTTCCAGGGGAGGAGACAATGGAATTTACAGCACGTACGATCTCGTCATGGCCACCGTAGTTGATGCACAATATGCATGTGATCGTGGTATTGCCTGCCGTGGCGGCAACAGTGTCTTCGATGCCCTTGCGTGCTTTCTCGGGAATCTTGGACAGGTCCCCGCGGACGAGGATCCTGATCCCGTTCGAATTGTAGAAAGAAAGCTCTCCATGGAGTTTTGCGGAGAGGAGGGTCATGAGATATGATACCTCCTCCACGCTCCGTTTCCAGTTCTCCGTGGAGAATACATAGAGGCTGACATACTCTACACCCTGGTGGATCGATTCGGTCAGCACGCGGCGGCATGCTTTCAGTCCCGCCAAATGTCCTGCGGTACGTGGAAGTGCCCTCGCGGTTGCCCAACGCCCGTTCCCATCCATGATAAAACCAATATGGCGGGGAACTGAAGTGGGGGTGCAGTGCATGTCTTGTGCCATGTTAGATCTCCATGATTTCCTTTTCCTTGGCATCTGCAAGTGCATTGATCTGTGCAATGTAGGAATCGGTCATCTTCTGAACTTTTGCCTCGCCGTCCTTGAGCTGGTCCTCGCTGATGTCGCCACCCTTCTGCAGCTTCTTCAGTTCGTCGATGGCATCACGGCGGATGTTGCGGATGGCAACACGGCTGTTTTCTGCTGTTCCCTTGGAACTCTTTGCAAGCTCCTTGCGGCGCTGTTCGGTGAGGGGAGGGAAGTTGACGCGGATCAGCTTGCCGTCATTGTTTGGGTTGAGTCCAAGCTCGCTCTTGAGGATTGCCTTCTCAATGGGTGAGAGGAGGGTCTTGTCCCAAGGCTGGATGACGACCAAGCGTGCCTCGGGTACTGAGACGCTGGCGACTTGGCTCAGCGGAGTCTCCTGCCCGTAGTAGTCAACTTTGATCTTCTCGAACAATGCTGGGGTTGCGCGACCAGTGCGAAGAGCACTGTATTCTGTATCCAGAGCGTTGACGCTCTTCTTCATCTTTGCTTCGCAATTGTCTAGGACTGTCTGCATGGTATTCCTTCCAATTTTGCCAAATGGCTTTCAAGTGAACCGCCCACTGGTAAACCAGTGAGCGGTAAATGTTTGAGTGATATTGACGTGTGGGTCAGACTCCAGCCCGGTACATGTAGTATGCGGGGATGGAAAGCTTTGCGCCGACGCTCTTGCCGATTTCGGCCATCTTGGCCTCGACGGACATCTTGTCGTCCTTGACGAAGGGCTGCTGCAGGAAACAAATCTCGCTGTAGAGCTTCTTCACCTTGCCGGCGACGATTCCATCGAGCACCTTGGCGGGCTTGTCCATCGCTGCAACCTGTGCGCGGTAGATCTCAGTCTGCTCTGCGGTGTAAGCGGCATCGACAGTCTCAGCGCTGAGGAACAGCGGGGAGAATGCTGCGATGTGCAGTGCACAGTCATGGGCAAACTCAACCACTGCTGGTTCGGCCAGAGCTTCAGCCTTGTCGCTGGAGAGCTCGACCATGACGCCAACAGAACCTTCGCCGTGGATGTAGGAGGACATCAGGGTGTTTGCAGGAACATTCACCAGGACGAACTTCTTGAGGTGCATGTTCTCCTTGATCACGGAGATCAGTGCATCGACCATGGCCTTGAGTTCATCGTTGGGCTCGGTGTATCCCTTTGCGATGATTGTCTTGCACATGTCCTGTCCAAGCTTGACGAAGTCCTCGTTGCGTGCAACGAAGTCGGTCTCACATGACAGTTCGAGCATTACAGCCTTGTCTCCTTCGACGAGGATGAAGACACGACCATTGTCGGTGGCGCGGTCGCTGCGCTTTGCAACAGCGGCCAGGCCCATTTCCTTGAGGATCTTCTCGGCAGCGGCGGTGTCGCCGTTTGCCTGGATAAGAGCCTTCTTGCAGTCCATCATGCCCGCGCCAGTGATGTCGCGGAGCTTCTTTACGGTATCAGCCTTGATTTCCATGGTTCAGTCCTTATAGAGGGTTTCTTCATCGACAACGATGCCATCGGTGGCAGTCTCGTCATCTTCCTTAGACTCAGTCTCTTCGGTTGCCTCATAGGTGGAGTAGTCGGGAACTTCCTCGTCGGAGGAGAACACTACTTCTTCATCAGCTGCTGTTGCCTGTTCCTCAGCTTCCTCGACGGGAGCATCGCCCAGGGTCTCGATGATCTGGATGCCAGTCTCGTTGTCGGCGTCGACTACTGCGTTTGCAATGATCTCGACGAACAGGGAGATAGCGCGGATCGCGTCATCGTTGCCCGGGATGGGGTAGTCGATGTCGGTGGGGTCACAGTTGGTGTCGACCACTGCGATGACGGGGATGCCAAGACGCTTGGCCTCTGCAACAGCAATGGCTTCCTTCTTGGTGTCGATGATGAACAGGGCGCCGGGGAGATCTTTCATCTCCTTGATGCCGCCGAGGTTCTTCTCGAGCTTGGTCTTCTGCTTGGTCAGCAGAGCAATTTCTTTCTTGGTGAGTGATTCGTAGGTGCCGTCGATCTCCATCTTCTCAATCTTCTTGAGGGTAGCGATGGACTTCTTGATGGTTGCGAAGTTGGTAAGCATACCACCGAGCCAACGGTTGTTGATGTAGGGCATGCCACAGCGCTTGGCTTCGGTCTCGATAGCCTGCTGTGCCTGCTTCTTGGTGCCGACGAACAGAATGGTCTTGCCATTGCGGATCTGGGCACGGACAGCGTCATATGCCTCTACGATGCATGCGCTGGTCTTCTGCAAGTCAATGATATGGATCCCGTTTCTTTCTGAGAAAATGAAACGAGCCATCTTGGGATTCCATCTTTTGGTCTGATGGCCGAAATGCACGCCTGACTCGAGCAGGCTCTTCATGGTTACTACGGACAAAATTTCCTCCTGCTGGCGATATACTGCAAGCCGACACACACGTTATGCCGAGGCTCCGATCGCCACCCTTCATCTATTTCTCACCCCGTAGGGCGGATATTCTGCTGACCCTGAGGCCAGTAGTACTTCCATAATCGCAGAAATCTGCGAAATAGGCAACCCCACCACGGTAGCCCAATCACCTTCAATGTGGTCTACCAGTTCCTTTCCCCCCAGTTGGATACGATATGAACCCGCCGCCCCCTTCCATTCGCCGCAATCGAGATAGTCCTGGATGCATTGTGGACTCAGGTTCCTGAACACGACATGGGCAGTGTCATATCCGCTGATCACCAGATGGCCGGCGATTTCGCAAAGAGTGGTCCCATAGCTGGAGAGCCTGGCTGCAGCACCCTCTGGGAGGGACTGCAACGCAAGGGCCCAACCAGTAACAACTTCATGGGTGTTGTTTGAGAAGCTGCTCAATTGCATCCGGGCCTCTTCAACTGATGTTGCCTTTCCAATCATTCTTCCGCCAAAGGAGATCATCGTGTCGCAGGTGACAACGGGCAATGCCGCATTGAGTTGGTGCAGGTAGCTCTCCATCTTCGACACTGCGATCGCCCGCACCATTTCACCTGGAGTCGTCCCTTGCTGCCGCTCGTCTGTATTGGTGACGACGACAGTCACGTCGATCCCGCAATCTGATAGGAGGACCTTGCGTGCAGGAGAGGCGGATGCAAGGACTATAGCGGGAAGATAGTTCCTCAACGCCTGTCCACGTTGTCTGTCAACCATCTTGCTGCATCTCCTCGATCTCGGACGAGAGGTCGAACCACTGCTCGCTGAGGCTGTCGTGCAAGGCCAGCAATTCCTCTTTCCTCTTGGCCAACGCCGTGATCTTTGTCGAGATGCTGTAGTTCTCGGGAAGGGCCATGTCGGCGTCAATCTGGTTGATCTGCCGCTGGGTGTCTTCACTCTGCTGCAGCAGCGCATCTGCTTGGGCCTGCATTGCCTTGACCTTGTTGCGCCGGCGGTTGGCCTCCTTGCGGGCCTCAGCCGAATTGACCGGCTCCTGTGCTTTCTGCTGGGGCTGTTGTCCAGGGGCAGTGGATGTGGAGCTTCTTCCTGCGAGTGATGAGACCCCCTCCTTCTGCTCAAGCTTCCAAGAGAAGTAATGGTAGTCGCCTTGGAAGAACTCTGGTGGGTCTTCGGAGAGGTAGAGGATCTTCGTCGCTATCCGCTCGATGAAGTAGCTGTCATGGCTGACGAACACCATGGTGCCGTCGTACGCCTTCAGAGCCTGCAGCAGCATGTCCTTGGCGTTGATGTCCAGGTGGTTGGTAGGTTCGTCCAATATCAGGAGGTTTGCCGGGTGCAGCAGTATCTTCAGCAGCGCCAGCCTGCTACGCTCCCCACCAGAGAGGACGCTCACCTGCTTGAACACATCGTCGTCACAGAAGAGGAACGATCCCAGCAGGTTCCGCAGCCTGGGGATATCGGCTGTGGTGGCGATGCTCTCCACCTCACCGATCACATCGTTGGAAGGATTGAGCGTCTTCTCCGTCTCTTGTGCAAAATAACCAATCTTCAATCCAGCTCCATCGCGGATTGTCCCGGTATAGTCCGTGTCGATTCCTGCGAGCATCCTCAGCAATGTTGATTTGCCTGCTCCGTTTCGGCCTGTGACGGCAAGCCGTTCTCCCTTGTTGATCGTGAAGGAGAGATCGTCGAAGATATGGTGCTCGCCATACTTCTTGGACAAGTGCTCGACCACCATCACGTCGTTGCCGCTGTGTGGGGCAGGGGGGAACGAGAACGAGAGTTTCTTCAGGTGTGATGGGACAGCCACCGGCTCGATCTTCTCCAGCTGCTTGATCCTGCTCTGCACCTGCTTGCTCTTTGTCGCCTTGTAGCGGAACCGCTCTATGAACTGCTCGGTACGCTCGATCTCGGCTGCTTGGCGCTTGTAGGCCTCTTCCAGGGCTGCGATCTCCATTTCCCTCTGTGAGAGATAGGAGCTGTAGTTTCCGCTATACCTGGTGAGTTTCCCATTGAAGAGCTCATACACCTCGTTGACCGTCTCGTCCAGGAAATACTGGTCGTGGCTGACGATCATGATGCCACCGCTATAGAGCTTG
The DNA here is from genome assembly GCA_964465155.1 of uncultured Sphaerochaeta sp. Classification (GTDB taxonomy): domain Bacteria; phylum Spirochaetota; class Spirochaetia; order Sphaerochaetales; family Sphaerochaetaceae; genus Spiro-02. The sequence goes on along the minus strand of CAYXIH010000013.1, from coordinate 30,414 downwards.
AAGTAGTTCTTCAGCCAGATGCGTGCCTCGATGTCGAGGTAGTTGGTCGGTTCGTCCAGCAGCATGATGTCGGGTGACTCGACCAGCAGCTTTGCAAGGGCGATGCGCATCTGCCAACCTCCGGAAAACTCGCCGCATTGTCGCTGGAAGTCGGATTGGACGAATCCCAGTCCCTTGAGGATCTGCTCCATTACCGCCTGGCGTTGCCAATAGCCGCTGGACAGCAGATGCTCCTGGATCTCATGCAGTTCGACCAGCAGGGACTGGGGATCCTCCCCGTCGGTTGCATGGGAGAGGGCTGCCTCGATTGTCTGCTGGCGCTCCAGCATCTGGTCAAACCGATAGTAACCTTTCTCTACTTCCTCCATCACGGTGACATCGCCGAGCACAATGTCGCTTTGCGGGAGGTAGGAGACGCGCATCCCGCGTGTCATGCTTACCGATCCGTCATCCGATGCCATCTCGTTGCAGACAATCTTCAGCAGTGTGGACTTGCCGGTCCCGTTGCCACCTGCGAGGGCGGCGCGGCTTTTCTCGCAGAGGGTGAAGCCCACGCCATCAAGCAGATCTCGGTCGCCAAAAGCAAGACGTATATTTTGTACCTGGAGGGTGCCCATCGTTCAAATCCTTTGTATATTGCAAAATTATACCACTAGTATGCAGTAAATTGTATAAGTGGTGTTGCAGACAACTCGTTTTACAAGTATGATAGTGTAGCACAAGCCACAAGCCGGTTGCAAGGCGGGTCATGTAGTGATTGCCGTATCTCGTTGTCCTGGGAGGACGTATCCATGCTGTGTCTGACATTGACAGGTGCTACAATAGAAGAAAATCTCGCCCAGGTTGCGCGCAACAGGCAATGGATCTCACTCCTGGAGCTCCGTATCGATCTCCTGCGCGAGGATGCACTTTCCCGTGCATCGGAGTTTCCCACGCTCGTCGACCTGCCGGTAGTACTCACTTGCAGGAGGACAGAGGACGGCGGGGCTTGCACGCTGGGGGAACGTCAGCGCCAGGCGTTGGTACGAAAGGTTGCAGAAGGCCCGTTTGCCTATGTCGACATTGAAGACGATGTCAAGAAGAGCGATTTCGAGACTGAGCTGCGTAGCCGTGGCATCTCGATCATCCGTTCGTTCCATGACATCAACGGGATGCCCGCCGATATCTACTCGCGGATGACCAAGATGGCTGCCAAGGGTGATATCCCCAAGATTGCAGTCACACCCCATACCTTCATGGATGTCATCGCATTGTTCCGTATCGAGACCGAGCTTGCCTCAATAGAGCGGAAGATAGTCATTGGGATGGGGGAGATGGGGATTCCCCTACGGATCCTCTATAAGCGCACTGGCTCGTTCATGACGTTCTGCAGCGACAGCTCTGCTGCCCCTGCGGCAGCCGGGCACCTGACTGCCCGGACGATGAGCGAGCTTTACCGCAGCGACCGGGTGGATGCGAACACAAAGATCTATGGTGTCATTGGCAATCCCGTGATGCATACCGCATCCCCATTGATCCACAACCCCGGATTCCATGCGATCAACTTCAACGCCATCTACGTCCCGTTCCTGGTGGATTCGGTCCGCTCGTTCTTCAAGCTGGCGGAGAGCATCCGCATCTATGGCTTCTCGGTGACCATACCACACAAGCAGGACGTCCTTCCATATCTTGGCAAGATCACCCGTGAGGTCAAGCAAATTGGTTCTTGCAACACCGTTGTCAGGATCCAGAACATGTGGAAAGGAATCAACACCGACTATTATGGTTTCCTCACCCCGTTGCATCGGGATATCGAGCAAGGGAAGATCCATACCGCGTTGGTCATAGGAGCCGGTGGTGCATCACGTGCAGTGGTATGGGCACTGCACAACCATGGGATCAAGGTGACGCTGGTAAACCGGACACTCGAGAAGGCAAAGGCAATAGCACAGGAGACCATGAGTGCATGCGACACCTATGAATCCATAGGAAACTACAGCGGCAAGGTCGACCTGGTAGTCCAGACAACCTCCGTGGGAATGGTTCCCCATGAGGATGAGGATGCTGCCCCCAACTTCAAGTTCACGGGCAATGAGATTGTCTATGACTTGGTGTACAAGCCCAAGGAGACGCTGTTCCTGCGCAGGGCCAAGGAGGCTGGCTGTCCGATCCACTATGGGATCGACATGCTCATTGGCCAGGGTAAGCTTCAGTTTGAGGCATTTACCGGGTACCACTATCCCCACTGGATTGAACTGGACCTCTAGTATTCCCAAAGCGCAGGTACACTGAGACACACCACAACACGATTCCAACGATGATGCCTTGTGCATCAACTCCATATGCGGCATCGAGTTCTGCGTGTGCCCGCAGCGACGCTTGCACGATCGGGCACACGATGGACATCACCACCACCAACACGGCGATGATCCTGGCATGCAATATGGTATGGGCAGAGAATGGGTTGCCACTGCGTTTCACTGAGGAGAACAGACTCCGTGCAATGGCGCAGATTGCCACGAGGAATGCACAGTTGACCATCATCATGATGCAGACCGACGTTGCGTCAAGCCCGGATGTACCTACCACGGTGTCGAAGTTCCAAGATGGGTCCCTTATGGCTATGATGAGGGCAACCACTGCAAAAGCGAACCCCAATGCACAGATGACCGTGCATACCTGAAACAAGATAGCCATCGACTTGCTGATCCTTTTTACCTGCATCTGCATGCTTTCCTCCTACAGCAACGATAATCTCCTGACCTTGACGAGGAACATCCGCGATACTGGGATGGACAGCTCTTCCATGGAGGGGAGCACCAGTGCCCGTAGCCGTGCGTCCTTGCTCGTCGGGTCGATCACTTCAATTGGTTTTACGACATCCACGACTTGTTCGTCGTTGTCGTAGATATGCACCTCGATGACCATGTTGCCCATGGCAATGGCCGTCTTGCAGAGGTTTACCTTGCCCCGGAAGTCAAAGCCAGAGGCGGTCTGCACCCCAGTATATAGCCGTGCACTGGTCATCTGGGATATATCCACCACCAGTTTGTTGTCAATGCGCCCCACAAGTTCCTGCACGTCAGCATGCTTGATGCTCCCTCCCTGGGCGATGGTACGCAGTTCCTCCATGAACGGTGGATCGACATAGTCAACCGCAGCGGTATTGGGGAAGATGGTGGGAGCGCGGTGCTCGACCAGCATAGCAAAGTCCTTGATCGTGCACCCCATGGGTATCTCCTGTGCATGGGATGGCTCGGGTGACTCCTGTGCGTACAGCGTCCGGGGCAACATGTCTGCTCCTGCATTGCGCAGGAGGTACCTCCATTGGTGCTCGTTCTCCCGAGAGAAGAGGTAGACGCCTTCTGCAATCCTCTGCAGGATATATTGCTGGAGCTGTGGATGGCTGTCTACGATTCGGGACATGCGCATGTCGCAGCTGACGACAATTCCATCATAGATCCTGACGCTATGATACGATGCATACCATTCACCAAGCAACGTCATGAGGTTGGGGGGAACTCCATGGGCGGAGTTCTGTTGCAAATACGCAACCACGGCTTCGAAGCTGATGCCCGTGTCCAAGGCGTTTCTGAAGCTGGTCCGGGTTATCTCATAGGTAGTCACGACATCGCTGCTCCGCACCAGGCCAAAGACATACAGCAGGTTGCCATGCTCCCCGCTGCCGGGGACATAGCTCACGGTGAAGTCGCTGTCAATCGTCAGAGCCGATGACGGATGCTCTAGTGTTGCGCCATCCAGCAGGCTGCGGGCGGCAGGGGTGAGCCAGGTAGTTCCTTGCCCATCGTCTGTGAAGATTCCCAATGCATGGAGAAACCGCAGATGTGCCTCCAATTGCTCTTGTGTGGGATGTGCTCCATTGCGGATGGCGAGGATCTTGAGGAGCCGGAGAAACGAATCGGTGGTGAAGGCTTGGGTGAGGGTGCTTGCTGCGCCCAATGCATCCATGGTCAGTGCCATTGCAGCCTGGACGGTTGGCATGTGCATGTTGAGGAAGATGTCGGATGCAATGAGGCAAGCGAGCAGGTGCATGTGCGGCATACCAAGCAGCATGTCCGCTGCTGGCAGGTCCACATCCATGCCAGGGGATACAATCCCCAACCCCTGCAGTAACGGCACCAACGACTGCAGGAGCGTGGTCCGCTGTTCCAGGCCAAGGGCTGGGAATATTGCAGCTGATTGTTCTCCCTCGAGGAACCGTATTTGCATTGTCAGAGTCGTAGGATATACATGCTGGATGATGAGGTTGCAAAGCGTCATGACCGTCTCGCTGTCAACCAGGGTAGGGGTGCGGTGCGGGGTGTCTGTTTCAGCAGGTTCTCGGAAGGTGAGCAATGAACGGATGGAAAGTCGTTGTTGTGCAAGGCGTTGCCTGAGCAACGGGTTGATGGCGAGCTTTGGGGATCCTCCCACCTTGTCTGTGGGCATCAGCAGCAGCCGCTCTTCAAGATTGACTACCTTGCGCTGCACCTGCGCATAGGGTTGGTCGCCGACAAACAAGTTGGTCAGGGTTTCTTCCGTGGGGAGATCCAGCAGCCATGCAGCGCTCAGCATCCGGATGTCCAGTTCATCCAACATGGAGAGCATCCGTTCTTGATGCAGGTCATTGAGGAAAAAGGCCGACAGGCGGTCGATCAGCGCAGGCTTGTGGAACGGAGTGCTCACCGGCCCCAGGTAGTTGCGTACCAGGAAGAAGAAGTTCTCCTCGTTGTAATGTCCCAGCATGGAAGCCCATGCCATGATGTCCGGCACGTCATGTTCCATCATATACCTCTATGCTGTATGCATATCCCTGCTCGGCAAGGAATTTCTGCCGGTTGGCGGAGAAGTCTTCCTCACTCGTATAGCGGCTTACCAGGGTGTAGAAGTTGCTGGTCCGCTCCTTGGGACGGAGGATACGGCCCAAGCGTTGGGCCTCCTCCTGTCGTGAGCCGAACGTCCCCGATATTTGGATAGCCATGGAAGCATCCGGCAAGTCGATGGCAAAGTTCGCAACCTTGGAGACTACCAAAATCCGTTGCTCGCCGCGGCGGAACGCCCCGAACAGCTCATCGCGCTTTGCATTGGATGTCGTTCCCGTGATCAAGGGAAGCCCAAATTCCTTGGAGACCTCCTTGAGCTGGTCGATATACTGGCCGATGATCAGGATGTAGTCCTCGGGATGTTGGTCCACGAGTTCACGGATGACATCCATCTTCTTGGGGTTTTCGCTTGCGATGCGGTACTTCTCACGGTTGGATGCCAAGGCATAGGGGACTTCCATCTCTAACGGGAGGGGAATGCGTATCTCATGGCACATGGCTTGGGCAATCCACCCCTGGCTCTCCAGTTCGCTCCAAGGAACATCAAAGCGCTTGGGGCCTACCAAGGAGAAGACTTCGTCTTCACGGCCGTCTTCCCTGATGAGGGTTGCCGTCAGACCAACTCGGTGGACTGCCTGCAGCTCTGCGGTGACTTTGAACACGGGAGCTGGAAGGGTGTGGACTTCGTCATAGACTATCAGGCCCCAATTGCCCTCCTTGAGGACTTGCATATGGGGAAAGTCCTCGGTCTTGTCTTTTCTCCAGGTGAGCACTTGGTATGTGCACACCGTTATCGGCCGGATTTGCTTGCGTTCGCCAGTATATTCCCCTATCAGCGATGGGTCCAAGTCGGTCTTGTCCAATAGCTCGGCAATCCATTGGTGCACAGCAGCAACGTTGGTGGTCAGTATCAGGGTACGGGTCTGCAGGCGGCTCATGACTTCCATTCCCACGATGGTCTTTCCCGATCCACAGGGAAGGACGATCGTCCCATAGCCCGTGCCTACACCACCATCACCGACAAGGGTATCGGCGGCAAGGCGCTGGTAGTCACGCCGGACAAACGGCTTGCCACTCTTCGTGACATCCACAAGTGAGAATGGAACGGGTTCCCCCTTGGTCAATGGCACCCGGTCGTCGACAGGGAACCCTAGCTTCACCAGCTGCAGCTTCACTTCACCCCGGTTGTACCGGGACAGCAGGAACGTACTGTGCCCGCTGGGCATCAGGAGCTTCGAAAGTGCCACACGAGAGCGGATCTCAGTCGCATGGCGTGGTATCGAAACATACAGTTCATAGTGCTCGGTGTCCTGTTCGTCGGCTGGAAGCCGCAGGACTATCGAGCCAAAACGGCCGGCCATGTCACGGATGAAGAACAATACGTTCTCAGGGACATCGAAGCGGCTCCATTTCTTCAGCCGCTGCTCGATCTCTTGTACAGTCAGTCCAGCTGAGACCGCATTCCAAAGGGAAATGGCCGTCAGAGCAAAGGTATGGACATGCTCAGGTGATTTGACAAGCTCTGAGAATGCAACGATGTCATTCCTGCAAGCAGCGGCAGAGGGACTATGGACATCCAGCAGCATCGTCCTGTCGCTTTGGATGATCAAGGGTGTTTCCTGCATCTGCTACTCCTGCTCCGGGCATCTTCCGAATGCTGAATATATCGCATCCAGAATCACCAAGGCTGTCATTGACTGTACAACCACCACTGCACGGGGGCAGATGCATGGGTCATGCCTGCCAGTGACCGTGATGGTCTTGGGTTGCCCGTTGGTATCTATCGTCTGTTGTTCCAGTGAGATGGACGGGGTGGGCTTGACAGCCACACGAAAGAGGAGCGGCGCTCCGCTGGTCATTCCTCCCAGCACACCTCCGCTATGGTTGGAACAGAACATGGGCTTGTGGTCGGCTCCTATGTCCATGGGGTCGTTGAATTGCGAACCATATGCACTGCAGCAAGCGAACCCGTCACCGAACTCGATGCCCTTGACTGCACCAATGGAGAGCATTGCATGTGCCAGCTTGGCGTCAATCTTGTCGAACACGGGTTCTCCCAGGCCAGCTGGGAGTCCTGTCGCAATGCATTCGATCATGCCACCTACGCTGTCGCCATCCTTGCGCGCCGATTCTATGGCTTGGGTCATCAGCACCGCTGCCTGTGAGTCAGGGCAGGAGAGGGGATTGAGCTTGCTTTCGTTCCAGTTGCGTGTGGTGGCAACGATATTCCCTACCTGCACGGTGCCCGCTTGTATATGGATTCCCCGTTGTCCGAGGATCTGAAGGGCAATGGCCCCGGCAGCCACCCTGGCCGCGGTCTCCCTGCCAGATGACCTGCCTCCCCCGCGGTGGTCCCGTATTCCAAACTTGGACTGCCATGTCCAGTCTGCATGGCCGGGGCGGAACACATCCTTGATCGCCTCATAGTCGCCTGAGCGCTGTGTCTGGTTCTCGATGATCATTGCAAGGGGTGCTCCGGTGGTCTTCCCGTCCAGGACACCGCTGAGGATCTTCACGCTGTCGGTTTCGTTCCGTTTGGTCCCCAGTGCGTTTGCCCCGGGGCGCCTGCGGTCCATGGTGTCCGACAGCTGCTGCATGTCGATGGTAAACCCAGGCTCCAAGCCATCCATCACAACTCCCAGAGCAGGTCCATGGGACTCGCCGAACGTCGTGATCGTCAATGCCGATCCAAAACTATTGCCAGCCATCGGTTCCTCCTGAAGCCAGTCCCAGCTGCTGCAGCAGGTAGCTGCATGTCTGCTTGGGATCGTTGCAATCCGGTAATTCTACCACAATATCGGCACTCCTGCCATAGAGGGCATCGCGCTGGGCAAACAGCGTTGTAAATGAGCCTGCCACGTCGTCGGGATTGAGGAACGGAGGGATCCCGTCCTTGAGGATCCGTTGGAGCAATACCTGCTCTTCGCACCGCAGGTACACCAGCTTCCCCTGTTCCTTGGCCAGCTGCATCAGCGGCTTGTTGTCGCAGGCACCACCACCAAGGGAGACGAACAGGAGTGTTTGCGAGGGGTGCACATTGTTGATGTATTGCTGCAACGAACTGAATTCACGGTCCATGAACGCTTGTTTGCCCAGGTCCTGGAACATTGTCCTGATAGTGGGATACTTGGTGTCGGAAGCGAGGGTCAAGTCATCGGAATCTACGCAGGTGCCCCCCATGCGTTGGGCTGCCAGACGAGCCATTGTGGACTTGCCACTGTGCTTGATGCCACATAGGAACATAATCGGTGGATTCATTGTAGCTCCAAAAAGTTGAATGCATGATTATATCACATGCGGCATGAACCCTGCAATCATGGAGAATTGGCACAGACTGCCAGAGGGGACATGGATGGGGGCCTCCGCTGGGAAGCCCATCTATCTTTCTTGGAATATGTATTGGAGTATTAGTCGAACAGGTCCACCCATTGCTTGGGATATGCCCTGATGACCGGCAATGTCGATGCAGGTGCATTGTTGCGTCTTTGGCGCCGGGATTTCTTCCTGTAGTTGCGCAGGGTGACTTTCTCCAAGTACCGTGCTTCGTGGTAGTTCTTCCAAGTCTCGTCCAGGTGCTTGTTATGGGCGACTGTCTTCTTCAATGCAAAATGGAATGTGATCACACCCACATACCACAGGGCGGAGAGCACCAGGAGCACAATGGTCATGGCCGTGTCCATGACCAAGCCCCATTGGCGCAGTGAGACTGCAGCGAGCAGCTGGGTCCCCGAGAACCACCCCAGGAGGATCGAGATGCACATCGGAACCAACCAATAGAGGCCCTGCCGTGAGAGCACGAACCGCAATGACGATGCGAACGCGAGAAAATTCAGCAAGAGCGCCAACAACGGCAGTACATATATCGGCATCGCCAACCTCCAGTTGCATCATGGTCATCCATCTGCAAATATGATACGATAAATGTAACATATCCTTCACGATTGGGGAACAACACAATGCCTAAGCTCAAGAACCTTCTTTCGGACGAACAGCTGCAGCACCGGCTGCATCAGCGCAAGGACGATGTCCGCGGTGCCTACTACCGCGATACGACTGCAATCATCCACAGTTCTCCGTTCCGGAGGCTCAAGCACAAGACTCAGGTCTTCTTTTCCCCAAGCAATGACCACATCTGCACGAGGATGGAGCATGTGCTGCATGTCGCATCCATCGCAAGCGCCATCTGCCGTGGGCTGGAGCTCAACACCGAGCTTGCATGGGCAATTGGCATGGGACATGACCTTGGCCATACCCCCTTTGGGCATGTGGGGGAGCGCATCCTGTCAGGATTCATGCAGCAGGCAGGCTTGGGCAAGTTCGAGCATGAGCTCAACAGCCTGCGGGTCGTCGACTTCCTGAGTGACCACGGCAAGGGGATGAACCTCACCTATGCGGTGCGCGATGGAATTGCAACGCATTGCGGGGAACATTTCGTGCAGAGCCTGCGCCCAGACTTTACTGTCAAGGACCTGGGTTCCTACACGACCCGCTCGCTGCTGGTCCCTGCCACCTGGGAGGCAACTGTCGTACGGTTTTCCGATTCGATTGCCTACCTTGGCCGCGACTTCGAGGATGCCACCCGCCTGAATCTGGTCAAGAGCTCCCAGTTGCCCCCGATAGTGGCAAGCACCATCGGTTCCACAAATGGGGAGATCATCAATACGTTGGTCAACGATATCATAGACAACAGCACCCAAGATGGTGGGATCCGGTTCTCGGACAGGATTTTCGAAGGGGTGGAGGCTATGAAGACGTTCAACTACGAGCATATCTACCGTTCCCCGATGCTCAGCGGATATGAGCGGTATTTCTCACGCCTGCTGAAGCTGATCATCGAATACCTGCAGGGGCTGATGGCTGCCAACGGATTTGAGGAGCAGCCATATCTGGATGAGAAGAACATGCTCGCCGTGGGCTTCTACCATCATCTGATGGAGATGCGCCAACCATACCTGGACCATGACGGGAACCTTGACCGGATGGTCTATGACTATGTAGCCGGAATGACCGACAACTTCTGCATGGACTGTGCCAATGAGATCCTCAAGCCGGAGCACCTCAACGACTCCATCGAATACTCCCTCACTGGCAAATGGTTCGACGCACGCTCGTGATCAGGACATCCCCTTGGAGAGGTGTTCGATCTCCTCGATGAACTGGTCCACGTCGTCGAATGCCCGGTAGACAGCCGCAAAGCGGACATAGGCTACGGTGTTGACCTTGAACAACTGGCGCAGCGCCTCTTCTCCAATTGCGGAGGAGGGAATCTCGCGTTTGTTGCCCGCCTGCAGGACCACCTCGTCTTCGATGTTCTGCAGGATCTGCTCGATGGTCTCCTGGCTGATTCTCAGCTTCTCCGTTGATGTACGGATCCCACGCTCCACCTTGCTCAGGTCGAATGGTTGCCTGCGGCCATCGCGCTTGATCACCATCAGGGGTTTCTCTTCTATCCGTTCATAGGATGTGAACCGGTAGCCGCATTGCAGGCACTCTCTGCGGCGGCGGATAGATGATCCGCTGGTGTTCTGCCGTGATTCAAGTACCTTGTCGTCCATATATCCACAATGTGGGCACCTCATGCGCTCACCTCCTTGGTAAACCTTTTGTGAACTATAGCATGGGTTTTGGTGTGATGCAACGAAATCTAGTGTCAGAAAATTGATTTTATTGGGAGTTAGCCGTTCAGAAGGCACTATTGTACGTGCTTTTCACAAAGATGGAAGAATGTAGTGAAAGTGCTATGAATGTGTGTCATTTCGATTTGGTGTTGAAACAATAATATTTTGTGATTATATTAACACCAAAGCTTCCTTGGAGGATACCATGACCGATTCCGTGAGCAGCTGTGTCAAGCGAATCATCGACAAGACCCCATTTATCCAGGAGATGCTCATGCAGGGCATCCTCAGCTGCAGCAACTACGCCCAGCTGATCCTCCCCCAAGTCAGCGAGGCTTGTGGGAAGCCGGTGCGCCAGGCAGCGATCATCATGGCGATCCGCCGCTATTCAGAGGAGCTACGTAGCCGTGAGCTCGTGCCCAAGCGCTACAATGTCCATTATGAGATCGTGATGAAGACCAATATCGTCGATGTCAACCTCGTCAGGCGCGACAGCTTCATCCCCAAGCTCGGTACCTTGTATGAGAACGTATCCACAGAGAAAGGGGATTTCCTCAACGTCTCGATGGGCAACCATGAAGTAAGCCTCGCTGTCAGTGAGAAATACAGGAAACTCCTTGAGAGCGTCATCGAAGGGGAGGAGATTCTCAACAGGATGGAGGACCTCGTTGCATTGACGTTGATCTTCTCCGGTGACTTCCTGCAGACTCCCGGCATTGTCTATGAAGCCGTACGCAAGCTTGCTTGGGAGGACATCAACATGATCGAGGTCGTCTCCACGATGAACGAACTGACGTTCGTCATCAAGCGTGAAGACTCGATGACCGCCTTCTCCGTGCTGCAGGGGTTCCTCGGTGCCCAATGAACACCGTCCTTCCGTCATCGCCGTGGTCGGGCCCCAGGACAGTGGCAAGACTACGCTGCTGCACCACATGCTCACATCGCTGCTGGACGAAGGAAAAACTCCAGCAGGCATAGTGACTCGGCTGGACATGCCCAAGGATGCCTATTGGGTGACGGACGTCGGCACCGGCCAGACCCGTCGGTTGCTCTGCTCAGAGCCGTTTGAGGGGAGTGAAAGGTTCTTCCGATTTTATCTCGATCCTACTGTTGCCTCATGGGCGAACGATGTTATACTGGCGCGGTCTTCACGGACGTCACATCTGTTCTTCGACGAGGTTGGCCGTCTTGAGCTGGAGGGAAGGGGCTTGGCCCCTTCGTTCAGGCAAGCCATTGGCTCTCCCGCGCTGACGGTGGTCGTAGCCGTGAGGGACTCGTTTCTCAGCGATGTCGTGAGAACCTTTGGTATCGGGGACGACCAATTGACGGTAGTCCATGTGCCACAGGCGTCGGGGAGTCACTAGCACTCCTGTCGACTCTATTCCATGAGGATTGAAACATGAATGAACTCCTTTGGGTTGTGATGCTTGCGCTGAACTTCTGCGCCATCATGCTTGCCTTCCGTCTATGGGGCCGTACCGGTCTGTACATCTGGATCCCCATTTCCGTCATCGTCGCAAATATTCAGGTCACCAAGACAATCAATCTCTTTGGGCTTGAGGCTACCCTGGGCAATATCGTCTATGCCACCGGGTTCCTTGCAACAGACTTGCTCAGCGAGTTCTATGGCCCACGCGATGCCAAGAAAGCCATCGGCATCGGCTTTTTCTCACTGTTGGCCATGACTGTGTTCATGCAGCTTGCGCTGATGTTCCGCCCAGCCCCGTCCGATTTCGTGCAGGAGGGCTTGGCAATGGTGTTTGGCCTGATGCCTCGCATTGCTTTGGGAAGCCTGGTCGCCTATGTCCTCTCCAATTACCATGACGTATGGGCCTACAATTTCTGGAGGAAGAAGCGTCCGGGAAGGAATTGGCTTTGGTTGCGGAACAACGCCAGCACGTTTGCCAGCCAGCTGATCGACACGTTGCTGTTCACCTTGATTGCGTTCTATGGTGTCTACCCATGGAGCGTGCTGTGGCAGATCATGGCAACGACGTATCTGCTCAAGTGGGTTGTCGCGGCGTGCGACACCCCGTTCATGTATCTTGCCCGCAAGTGGAAGGATTCTGGGAAGATCCGGGAGATCGAGGTCTGCTCAGTCCCTTCGCAGGGGGAGATGCTCCCGTAGGAATGTGATCGCGTTTTGGGTGCCCGCATAGATGGGCATCCGAAACGGCTTCCTCTGTAGCACGAACGAATCGTCATATTCAAACGGAGATCCATCGACATATTGGATCTCAAACCCTTCATGCAACAATACCGCATGCGACGAGCAGACATCCCAGATGTAGCAAGGTTGGTTCACGCAAGCCTCGAAATGGGGATAGATCGCCGGGCACAGCAAATGGATGATGCTGCTTCCAAACGTCCTGACCTTCCCGTTGAAGCGGGAGAAGTCCATGTCCCGTTGTCCACCGGCTCCCATGGTGATCTGCGTCGGGATATCTTTTTGGCCGCGCAGCTGCAGCACTTCCCCGTTGACTGTGACATCTTTCCCGGGGTCGAGCCTGACAAACAACTCGTCACATCCGATACCCCACCTGGGAGCGTCGATGATTGCACCCACTGGCTTGCGCTCTGCGTCCAGGATTCCCAGTGCAACTGCCCAGGAGGGGAGTCCCTGGCTGTATACGTCCGTCCCGTCGATGGGATCGAGTACAAAGGTATATGGTGCATCATCGCGCCAGGGGGTGAGGGTCTCCTCGCTGATCAGGTTGGCCTCGGGAAAGAGGGTGCCTGCCAAGCTGAGTATCCGCCTGGAGACCTCAAGGTCGGTTTCAGTGATGACTGTCCCGTCCTGCTTGTAGTTGCGGTGGATCTCATGCTGGACCTTCCGGGCATACTGCGCGCAGGCACGGACCTCCTGTGCGAGGATATCGAGTTTGTCTGTCTGCGGATGAATGCCCATGATTGAACCCTTCTTGTCATTGTGATAGGCTATGTGCGCCATGGAGACACATATCGCCGCTTCGGTGCAATCGTATATCAAAAACAGTGACGCGTACAAGAGCTATTGCCGTGACTCGGCAACCCCAATTGTCCTTGAGGGAATTGAGGGGTACCCCCTTGCCCAATGCCTGCGGATGTTCGCCCGCAAGTGCCCAGGCCGCGTCTGGGCAATCTGCCCTACGGAAGAGTCAGCCCAACAGCTGATGACCGACAGCGGCAACCTCACAGCCCGTGAGCGCAAGGCCAAGGGTCGCAACCAAAGTGCGATCATCATGCAGGACAACCCGTTCTACTTTGTCTCCTCCAACGGAAAGACCCTCTACAGCGAATGGGAGGGGAGCCACCGAGAGTATGAGCAGATGCAGCAGCTTGCCAATATCGAGGACGTCACCGATGGTGTGATCGTCACCCATCTGCGTGCATTTGTCTCCCCCGTTGTCTCCCCAACTACCCTCAGCGACTCATCCCTGACGTTGGTGGTCAATGACTCGTTCGACCCAACTGCAATAGCCCAGCGGTTGGGGGACGGAGGATATTTCCGTAGCCCCAGCACAGGCAGCCCAGGGGAGTTCTCCGTACGTGGCGAAGTGGTGGATATATTCCCCTATGAGGCACAGATGCCAATCCGTATCTATGCCGATTGGGACCGGATTGACAAGATATGCCTGTTCGACCCCGTCACCCAGGAGACTGTGAAGACGCTGGGGAGGGTGAAGATCAATATCCTGGGACAGAAGCAGAGCGTCACCCACGGCACGATCGAGCCATATATCCACAAGAATGACTACTTCTTCTTCATTGGGCAGGAGCGGTTGGATACATCGTTCCATTCCCTGCAGGTGGAGGCCAAGGCAATGTACCGTACCGCGTTCCAGCGGGACAAGAATTCACCGAAGCCCGATGCAGTCCTCCTGGATTATCCCTCCTTCTCCCATGACCGCCAGCGTAGCGCAACGGTCATTGATATCTCCAAGCAGAGAAGCGGCGTGTTCAGCTTCGACATAGAAGGACCGCGCTCCTACTTTGGCAACTTCACCATGTTGCGTGAGGAATTGGGCCAGATGGTGGCAAATGGGTGGGAGATTACCATCTTCACCGGGACTGCCGCCCAAACTGCCAGGATGGAGCAGATGCTGCGCCAGTTCCCTACCATCGAATATGTGGAGAGCGAGATATCGGGTGGCTTCGCCATCTCGTCGATGAAGGTCATCGCCATCTGCGAGAACGAGATCTTCGGAAGGCGCAAGCAGGTGGTGAAGACACTCCATACCGTGCAGACATCCCCACTGGACTCATTCGTCGACCTCAAGGAAGGCGACTATGTGGTGCACGTCAACTATGGCGTGGGCCAGTTCGTCAAGATCGACAGGGTGAAGATGGGGGACAAGGAACGCGACTACATCAAGATCCTCTATGCCCGTGATGAGCATCTGTACGTTCCGATCGAACAAGCCAACCTGATCCACCGGTATATCGGTTCCGAAGGGGGCATACCCAAGCTTGACGCACTGGGTGGCCAGGGCTGGGAGAACAAGAAGGCCAAGGCACGCAAGACTGCTGAGGAACTCGCGTCGCGCCTGATCAAGCTCTATGCCCGCAGGAAGAACACCATGGGCTATCCCTTTGCGAAGGATACCGACTGGCAGCTGCAGTTCGAGGCTTCGTTCCCCTTTGACGAGACCGAAGACCAGCTGACATGCATCGAGGACATCAAGGCGGACATGGAGAGCCCCATTGTCATGGACCGCCTGGTTTGCGGGGACGTTGGCTATGGAAAGACCGAGATTGCGTTCCGGGCAGCCTTCAAGGCTGTGATGGGTGGCAAGCAGGTGGCATTCCTTGCCCCGACGACCATCTTGGCTGAGCAGCACTTCAACAACTTCGTCAAACGGTTGGGTGATTTCCCCGTCAAGGCTGCCCAGCTGTCGAGGATCGTCCCCAAGGGACAGCAGACCAAGATCCTCAAGGCCGTTGCCAACGGGGAAGTGGACGTGCTCTTTGGAACCCACAAGATATTGCAGAAAAGTGTTGTCTACAAAGACCTTGGCCTGTTGATCGTCGACGAGGAACAGCGCTTTGGAGTCAAGGACAAGGAACGCATCAAGGAGATGCGCACCAGCATCGATTCCCTCTCGCTGTCTGCCACGCCGATTCCCCGTACGTTGTATATGTCGTTGCTGAAGATCCGTGACATGTCGTTGCTGACGACGCCCCCCATTGCCCGCCGTCCCATCCAGACGATCATCCAAAACCATGACGATGGGCTCATCGAGCAGGCAATCCGCCATGAGATAGAGCGTGGAGGGCAGGTATTCTACCTACACAACCGCATCGAGACATTGGACGAGGTGGTGATGAACCTCCAGCGCATGATGCCCGAGTTCATCATCGAGAGTGCCCATGGCCAAATGGGAAGCGATGAGCTGGAGGACACGATGCGCCGGTTTGTCCATGAGGGGATCCAGGTCCTTGTCGCCACTACGATCATTGAGAATGGGATAGACATTCCCAACGTCAACACGATCATCATCGACCGTGCAGACATGTACGGTGTCAGCCAGCTGTACCAGCTGCGTGGCAGGGTAGGGAGAAGTGACAGGGAAGCCTATGCCTATCTCTTCTACCCCGAGCAGCTGGCATTGTCGGAGCTTGCCGTGAAGCGGCTGAAGGTAATCAGCGAGCATACTGAGCTGGGCAGCGGCTTCAAGGTCGCGATGAAGGACATGGAGATCCGTGGAACGGGCAACCTGCTTGGCCGTGAGCAGAGCGGGCAGATGGCGTCTGTCGGGTTGGACATGTACCTGCGCATCCTTGACGAGGCGATCGCCGACCTGCAAAAGAGTGGTGAGCCGGAGAGCAAGCAGGAGGTGTTCCTTGAATTGGACTACAGTGGGTTTATCCCCGACTCCTATATCAAGGCACCGAGCGTCAAGTTTGAAGTCTACAAGAAGATCTCGTCGATTACGACCGAGGAGCAGCTGCAGGGTCTCACCGCCGAATTGGAAGACCGCTTTGGGCCGATGCCGGAGGAAGTCGCAAACCTCCTGTATATCGCAGAGCTGAAGATTATCTGCCGCAAGCTGAATATCTTCCACCTTGCTGAGCGCAACGGATCGGTCACCGTCGAGTTCTCAAAGCTCGCCTCGATCTCCTTCGACAAGCTGATCGAGCTCATCCGCCTGTCCAATGGAAAGGTCAAGATTGATCAGAAGCGGATGAACTACATGCAGATGAGCACCGATGCCGTTTCGTTGCGTGACAAGGCATTGTTCATTCTTGAGAAGCTCCAGCGTCTTGCCTAATGTCCCGTTGGTAGGGTATGCTCCCCCTACTGACCAAGGGGCACGACCATGTATGAGAACAAGACCGACATTTTCAACGATATCCCGGAACTGAAGCAGGTAGAGACGCGTGAGGAGGGCTCACGGCGCGAGATCAAGAGCTATGTCCTGCGTGGCAGCCACCTGCACCCGTACCAACTGCAGGCATTGCGGGAGTATTATCCCCAGTATGGCATCCCGTTCAGCGGCCAGCCATTGGTGTGGAAGGACGTGTTTGGGAACGACAACCCTGTCATCGTGGAGATTGGTTTTGGCATGGCCGACAGCACCGTGAGGATTGCCAAGGAACGCAGCCAATACAACTATCTGGGGATAGAAGTGTTCCTCTCTGGATTTTCCAAGCTCATGCATGAATGTGGTACGGTTCCCCTGCCCAATGTCAGGGCCATGCGCCATGATGCGGTGCAGGTGCTCCAGCAGATGATCCCTGATGGTTCGGTGGAGGGCTTCCATATCTTCTTCCCAGATCCCTGGCCAAAGAAAAAACACCACAAGCG
>CAYXIH010000013.1:0-13107 GCA_964465155.1 uncultured Sphaerochaeta sp. | reverse complement strand
CTGTTATTCAGCCGCCTCCTGCAATGCCTTGGCTGCCTTGATCACTTCATCGGCACCCTTGCCACTGAGGGTTTCGTAATGGTCGAACTCCAATTCATAGGAGCCAGTGCCACTGGTCATCGACTTGAGCTCGATGGCATAGTTGAGCAGCTCACCCTGTGGTACGACTGCCTTGACCTTCTGGATGTTGCCCATGTCGTCCTGTCCCAATACACGACCACGCTTGCTGGAGAGGTCGGAGAGGATATCTCCCAAGTATTGGTTCTCGACATACACGAACAACTTCACGTATGGCTCGAGGAGCACGGGGTTGGCTTTCTCCAACGCCTGCTTCATGGCCCCCTTCGCCGCCATCTTGAATGCCATTTCCGACGAGTCAACGGGATGTTCCTTGCCGTCGATGAGGGTAATGCCAACGTCTACCAACGGATATCCGGCGAGGAAGCCTTCGTCCATTGCCTCATGCAGCCCCTTCTCGATGCCAGGAATATACCCCTTGGAGACTGACCCACCCTTGATTGCGTTGGTGAAGCGATACTGCTCACCGCGCTCGATTGGTTCAATCTCGATGAGGACGCGTGCATATTGCCCATGTCCACCAGACTGCTTCTTGTGCGAATACTCGGAGATACCACTCTTCTTGGTGATCGTCTCCCGGTATGCAATGCGTGGAAGCTTGGTTTGGATTTGGATCTTCTGCTTCTCCCTGATCTTGTCGAGGATCATGTTGATATGCAGTTCCCCCATGCCTGCTACTGTATTTTCCTTGGTCTCCTCGTTGAATGCAACGCGGAAGGTCAAGTCTTCTTCAGTAACCTTGTGCAATGCTTCGTTCATCTTGTCTTCGCTCTTCTTGTCAGCGGCGCTGATGGCCAAGGCATAGATGGGCTGGGGGAGGTTCAGGGGCCTAAAGATGAACTTCTGGTCCTGGCTGCCCAGCAATGTGGCATTGGTGGAGGTGATGTTGCTCTTGGCGATGATGCCCAGATCACCGGCTACCAGTTCAGGTGTATCCACGAGCTTCTTGCCCACTGCCCGATAGAGCTTGCCGACCTTCTCCTTCTTGGAGATGGCAGGATTGTAGAGCTCTGTATCCGGTGTGATCGTCCCGCAAACGACCTTGATGTAGCTGAGCTTGCCGGAGAATTGGTCGATGGTCGTCTTGAATACATACGCGCAGGGTGCTCCCTCGCTTGTTATCTCCAAGTCTCCCTGGTTTCCCTCTGCATCAATGATCATTTCCTTCTTGCCAATCGGCTTGGGGAAGTTGTTCTTGATGAAGTTCAGCAGGGAAATGATGCCTGATCCCTTTGCAGAGGATCCACAGAAGACGGGAACGACACGGTTTGCATTCAAACCTTCGCGCAGGCCACGGCGGATTTCCTCCGGAGTCAGCGTCCCTTCCTCAAAGTAGCGTTCGATCAAGTCATCGGCACCTTCCGCCGCCGACTCGATGCAGATCAGACGGAACTCCTCTGCATAATCATGGTATTCGTCAGGGATTGGACACGGGGCCTCCTTGCCGTCGGGTCCGATTACATAGGCTTGGTTTTCGATCAGGTTGATGACACCCTTGAAGTTCTCACCTTCTCCCATGGGGATTGTGATGGGAACGAACGAGTTCTTGAATTCTTCCTTGAGTCTTGAGAGGACATCGCTATAGTCAGCACGTTCCCGGTCAATCTTGTTGATGAACACGGCACGTGGTTTGTTTCTATTGTCAAGGCGCCTCCACAGCTTGATTGTCTCAATCTGAGCGCCGTCGCGAGCGTCCACGAGCATGAGCGCTGCTTCGCATGATCGGAATCCGCAGATTGCTTCACCGATGAAGTCGGCGGTTCCCGGAGTATCCAACACATTGATGATCTTTCCGTCCCAAGGCATCGTTGCCATGGCGGCATGAATGGAAATCTTGCGTGCAATTTCTTCTTCTGTGAAGTCACTGGTCGTTTTGCCGCCGTCGACGGTCTCGGGCCGGGAAATCACTCCGCTGTAGAACAACATCTGTTCCAACAGAGAGGTTTTCCCGGTACCGTTGTGGCCGACGATGGCTAGATTCCTCAAGTCAGTACTGGTTACGCTCATGCTTTCCTCCTCGTCCTCCGGTTCCTTGTACGCCAATGGGCGTCCTCCTGGAAACGTCGGGCAACTGCGAACTGCACCGAATGTCACCACCATCATGCGACAGGCGCATACGATGCATTTCTTGTATCGTATGCCGACAAACACGAGAAGTCAAAACTTTTTTCCCGTGTTGGAGGTTTCACTGGTGTTTCTGGAGTATTTTGCAAGATGGGCCTTGATGGCGACTGTGTATGGCAGCTGACTGCCTGGAAGAAAGAAGAGTTTGGCTGAACCCTGGGCGGGTTTGCAGCAATGTGAAAAAACCGGCGATTGTGTTTCTATTTGAGCTCTTTGAAGAGATCTTCGATCACAGAGCCAATTTCTTGCTTGAACTTGTAGGCAAGCTGGTCAGTCGGAGTGCTGTTCTCTGGAAGCATGTCCCCCTCCTCGCAGAAGAACGTCCAGCTGGGCACCTCGAGGTATCGTGAGATACGTTCGATGGTATTGAACGATGGTGCCTTGCGCGTTGTCTCGATCTCCGTGATGAAAGAGGTAGAGACACCAATCTGCTCTGCCAGCTGTGCTTGTGTCAGTCCACGCTTGCGACGCCGTTCTTTCAGGTTCCGTGCAAAGATTTCCTGTAGTGTAAATTTCTGCTGTTTCATGAAGTACTCCTCTCGTAGGTCCTACCATTATAGACTCTTTATCCATAGAAGCAAAATAAACCAACAGCATGCATTTGCTACCCTAGGCCGTGTAATGCTGCCGGATAGACATAATAGCAGGTATGTCCAAGGTTGGGAGGCTATCCCAACCTTGGTGGAAAGCGGTACTCGGAAATGCTCCTACATCTTCTGGGCGTAATGGGAGAACTCCATTGAGAAGGTTCCCCTGCCTTGGGTAGAAGAGCGAAGCGAAGTAGAATAGCCAAACAGCTTTGACAAAGGTGCCATTGCGTTGATGTGGTCAGCCCCTGGGCGACTTTCGATGCTATGGACAATTCCTCCCCTGGCTGTCAGGCTGCCGATGACTTCTCCAACATATTGGTTGGGTACGATGATGATGACCTTCATTATCGGTTCCATCAATACTGGGTTTGCATTCTGGCATACTGCGTCAAAGCACATTGCCGCACACGCCTCGAAGGCGAACGTCGATGCATTCAGCTCGTTGTACTGGACGTCGGTCAAGTCTACTTCCAAGTCACATACTTCATAGCCGAACTTGATGCCGCTCTTGAAGGAGTTCTCTATGCCCGTCCGGATGGCTTCGAAGAATTCGGGTGGCATCACCTTGGGACTTACCGAAGACTTGTATACGGTACCACCGCCAGCTGGCAATGGCTTGACTGTCAGGGATACACCCGCTGCATGCTCCTTGCCTGCAAGCATTCGGGAGAATGACTCGCTGCCGGAGGCAGTGGATGTGATCGACTCACGGTAGGTGACCTGGGGATTGCCAACCCTGGCGTCAATCTTCATCTCCTTGGTCAGGCGGGTGACCAGCACGTCGAGGTGCAGCTCACCCATGCCGCTGATCACCAGCTGCCCTGTCTCGGCGTTGTCCTTCCATGTGAAGGTAGGATCTTCCTGGGAGAGGATGACCAATGCCTTCTTCAGCTTGTCTTGGTCGGAAAGGGTCTTTGGCTCGATTGCGACGGTGATGACGGGAGTAGGGAAGACCATGTCCTCAAGAAGGACCTGGTGCCCTTCGCTTCCGATCGTATCGCCAGTCTGAGCTTCCTTGAAACCAACCACAACGCCGATGTCACCTGCCTGCAGCTCGTTGAGCTCCTCTGGGCGGTTTGCATGCATCCGAAGCAGGCGGTTGATCCTCTCACGCTTTTTCTTTGAGATGTTGAGGATCGCGGAAGACTTCTTGAACACGCCACTATAGACGCGGATGAAGCACAATGGGCCAGCCTCGCGGTCATATTGGATCTTGAAGATCAGTGCCAATGGTGCGCCCTTGGGGTCATGGCGTACCTCAGTCTCCTTGCCGGTCTTGACGACAATTCCCTTGGCCGGGGGAATCTCGGTTGGGTTTGGCAACAAGTCCACGATTCCGTCGATCAGGGGCTGCACCCCGATGTTCTTCAAGGAAGAACCAACGAATACAGGAAGTATCTCCCTGCCTATCGTTGCCTTGCGCAAGGTCTTGAGAATCAGTTCCGCCGGGATTTCTGCACCTTCGAAGTACAGTTCGGTAATCTCGTCGCTGAATGAAGCTACGCTGTCGATGAGGCTGTCCCTCCAGGACTGGGCATACTCCATGAGGTCGGCAGGAATGTCACTGCGGATGATGGTAGATCCATTGTCAGCGGGGTCGAATGTCAGCAACTGCATATGCAGCAGGTCGATGATCCCGCTGAAGCTGGATTCGGAACCTACGGGTACATACAACGGTACCGGGTGCTCGTTGAGCTTCTCCCGCATCTCGGTGAGGACTTCGGAGAAGTCGGCGCCCAAGCGGTCCATTTTGTTGATGAAGGCGATACGGGGGACTTGGTAGGTATCCGCTTGGCGCCAGACGGTCTCAGTCTGAGGCTCTACGCCACCTACGGCACAGAAGACACCCACCGCGCCGTCCAAGACACGCAGCGAACGCTCAACCTCGGCAGTGAAGTCCACGTGTCCCGGAGTGTCGATGATATTGATCTGGTGCTCATTCCAATAACAGGTCGTGGCTGCACTTGAGATGGTGATGCCCCTGTCCTGCTCTTGCTCCATCCAATCCATCGTGGCTTCGCCGTTGTCGACTTCACCGATACGGTGGTTTTCCCCCGAGTAGAAGAGGATTCTCTCGGTGGTCGTGGTCTTGCCCGCGTCGATGTGGGCCATGATTCCTATGTTCCTGATCAATGTATCGTTCATCTTGAGTTCCTTTGTTTCGCGTGCCTACTGTATCATACCCTAGGGTTCATGTTAAGTGCCGGCAAATACATGCTTGTACTTTTGGAAGCTAAAGATGTTTGACCCTCAATGCCCGCATGGCGTTGAGGATTGCCAAAACAGCAACACCTACGTCTGCGAAGACGGCCCACCACATCCCGGCAATGCCTGCTGCACCCAGAGCCAGTACAACAGCCTTGACCGAGAGTGCGAAGACAATGTTCTGCCTCACGATCTTGTTGGTCCTGCGGGAGATGCACATTGCATCGGCGGCGCGGCCCAAGTCATCGGTCATGATCACGACATCCGCTGCCTCGATTGCCGCATCACTTCCCATGGCACCCATGGCAATGCCGATGTCTGCCCGGGCGAGGACCGGGGCATCATTGATGCCGTCACCTACATATGCAAGCGTTCCCGGATACTCTCCCATGATCCGTTCCAGCTCGGAGACTTTCATCTGTGGCAGCAGCGATGCGTGGACCTCATCGATTCCCACATCCTTGGCTATGGCCCGTGCTGCTTGGGGAGCATCACCGGTGAGCATGACAGTGCGTGTGACACCCAGTGCCTTGAGGCGGGAAATTGCCTGTGCCGACCCTGGCTTGACGATATCCGAGACTATGATGCGCGCAACCAGCTTGTTGCCGGTGGCGATGTACACCACCGTCCCGACCAAATCTGATTCATCGGGAACCTTCACCTGCGAACGCTCCATCAGTTTTTTGTTTCCAGCAAGGATCCGCTGTCCGTCGACTGTGGCTTCGATGCCCATTCCTGCAACCTCCACCGCTTCGGTGGCCTGTGGGCTGTCATTGCCAAAGTGCCGCACGATTGCCTGTGCAACGGGATGGTTGCTGAGTTTCTCCACAGCCGAGGCTACCCGAAGAACCGATGCCTCATCCATGCTCTTGTCATAGACAGTGACATCCTGAACCT
This sequence comes from uncultured Sphaerochaeta sp., assembly GCA_964465155.1. Taxonomy (GTDB): domain Bacteria; phylum Spirochaetota; class Spirochaetia; order Sphaerochaetales; family Sphaerochaetaceae; genus Spiro-02. The sequence goes on along the minus strand of CAYXIH010000013.1, from coordinate 7,213 downwards.
CGAATACACCCTGGGTAATGGTTCCGGTCTTGTCGAACACGAATGTCTTCACATTGGCAAGGGCTTGTAGATAATTGCCACCCTTGACGAGGATTCCCTTTCGGGCACATCCTCCGATGCCACCAAAGAACGACATGGGAATCGAAATGACCAGTGCACATGGGCAGCTGATGACCAAGAAGACGAGGGCACGGTATATCCATGTCGAGAACGTTCCGAATCCCAGGAGGGGAGGTGCTATGCCAAGCACCAGCGCCGCAACGACCACGGCGGGGGTATAGTACCGGGCGAACTTGGTGATGAACTGTTCGCTGGGTGCCTTTCTCGAAGATGATTCCTCGACCAGCTCAAGGATCTTGCTGACGGTGCTGTCGGCATAGGAGCTGGTAGTCCTGGCTTCCAAGACGCCGGTGGTATTGATGCATCCGCTGATGATGGGATCACCCACCGTGACTTCGCGGGGTACGGGTTCCCCAGTGAGTGCCATGGTGTCAAGGAAGGAGGTCCCCGATGTGACTACTGCATCTAGGGGTACCTTCTCTCCGGCAAGGATCCGGATAGTTTCCCCCACGGCTACGGATTGGGGTGACACAGTCACGGCTTTTCCGTCACGGACGACTGTTGCTGACTGGGGGCGGATGTCCATCAGGGCAGCGATCGACTTGCGCGATCCCTGTACGGCCGCTTGCTGGAAGTATTCACCTGCTTGGTAGAAGATCATGACCGCCGCTGCCTCGGCATAGTCACCTATGACTACAGCCCCGATGGTAGCCACTGCCATCAGGAAGTTCTCGTCAAACACTTTTCCATGGGCAATGTTCTTCATTGCACGCCAGATGACGTCATAGCCAGCCAATGCAAAGGAGGCAAGCTCCAATATGGTGGATGCCAAGGGATTGCCGAGTACCTTTCCAATGATGAACAGCACCAAGGCGATGCAGATCCGCAGCAAGTGGAGGTTGAGCCACGGATTGGCATCCTTGCCAGCGGGCTGCTCCACCGGTTGTTCTCCCACTACCGTCATGAGGATGTCCGGTTCCTGGGCAACGGCGGTCGTCGTGATCGTATTCCAAATATCCTTGGATGCAGTGTTGGTTGTCTCTACATACAGGCGCTGTGCCATAAAGTCCAGCGTTGCGCTTTGGATACCTGGCAATGCCGCGATGGAACGTTCTACCTTCGCGGCGCAGTTTGCGCAATCCAGCCCTTGTATATCATAGGTACGTTTCATTGGAACTCCTTGAATCTATTAATATATGAGTAAGTATTAATATATTAATTCAAGTCCACCAAGACAGTCAATAAATCAGGATACAAAAATATTACTTTTGTTGAAGCAATGGTTTCTTCTTGTTTGAGATGGGATCGCTTTGGCTTTCGTAGATGCTTTCCCTACCTGAGGAAATGAAGCTGATCATACAAGTTGCGAACATAAGGGTGACATTGCCTGTCCCAAAGAGCTCCATGCACAACAAGAAGCAGACCATGGGAAGCTTCGTGGCGCCACTGAGGGTACCCATTGCGCCGAAGATGGTCATCATGATCGGTGGAAGCCCAAACAGCGGTGCAAGGAGGGAGCCGGTAGTTCCACCTATGACCATCAGGGGGATGATCTCACCACCGCTGAATCCTGCTGCGATGGTCAATGCCGTGAGGAGGATCTTCCCCAGCGGGTCATACCATGCTACCGATCCTTCGGAAGCAGCGGCAAAGAGTCCAAGGCTCAAGCCATTGTACTTGAAGGTCCCGGTGAGCAGGAACAAGAGCCCAGTCGCAGCCAAGAGTGCCAAGGAGGCATACAGGGAGCGCAGCACCTGCTTGTCGGATGTCCTTCGCATCAGGTGCTTGCATCCATGGACCATGAACGCCACGAATCTCGAGAGCAATCCAAAGATGAAGCCAGCCAGGCAGAGCTTGAGGAGCACCACGGCGTTGAATTGTACGATCTCCATGGGAACTGGCAGTGAGATGGGGTGGTTGCCCAGCCATTGGGAGATGAGCGAGGCGGAGAAACTTCCAGCGAGGGAGGGGAGGAAGGCCTCGGTTCGGGTAATCTTGGGAGATGCGAATTGGACACCGAACCACGTTCCTGCCATGGGAGCGTTGAACAGGCCTGCGAATGCGGCTCCGGCACCTGTGACCATCCATATCCGGGTTTGGTCGGCATGGGAGAGCAAGGACCTGGGATGCCCAAAGAATGCAAGCATCCGTGCCTCCATCCAGTCGAATATGCCGGCAATGGTGGTTCCGATTTGGACACCAGCATCCTCCTTGCCGCCTGAAGCTCCGCTGAGATGGGTCATGGCGGTGTTTACGAACATGAGGGGGATGATCTTTGGTGAAATGGGGACATGCAGGTCATCCGTGTCCCCGCTCTCTTTGGGACTGGATGTGAGCCTGCGGAAGTTGATCCGCTCTATCGCAAGGTTGGTGCCATGGCGCAGGTGCGCTCCCGACCAATGGAACAGCAATGAGGTGAGTACTCCTCCAACCGGGATGAAGAGGAGCATGAAGGGGTTGGCCTCCCTCAGTGCGGTTGCCCAATGGATCATAGAAGAGAGGAGGAACATCAGCGGTCCTACGCACACACCAACGAGTGTGCCGCGGATGAGCCATAGGAGCCAGTTCCAAGTACGAATGATATGCCAGAGGGTCTCTTTTGTGTTGTGTTCCATGCTTGTATCATACATTGGAAGCCCCATTGGGTAAACCAATTGAAGAAAAGGTACCTTTTGTGTTTGACAAGGTCCATGCAGCAGGTACAATACACTCATATGAGTTCAGGTGTGGGAGGAACTTTGCATGAATAGACGTCCTATCGTATTTTTGGCCGTGCTGTGTGCTTGTACCATGGCATTTGCCCAGGTCAGCTTCGAGCAAGCAGACCTTCTCTATTTTACCGACAAGCCCCAGGAGTCCAAGCAGTTGTTGCTGGACCTCAAGTCCCAGGCGTCGACTGCCGACGAGGAGGCCCAAGCCCTGTGGAGGCTGGCACGTGTGCAGGTGACACTGGGGGACAATATTCCCAAGAGTGACAAGGCTGCAAGGTTCGCAGCCTATGAAGAGGGCCAGGCATATGCCGAGCAGTCCATTGCCGTCGCACCTGGACCGATGGGATACCTCTGGAAGGCCTCGAACGTAGGACGCTGGGGACAGACCAAAGGTGCGTTGAACTCGCTGTCCAAGGCAAAGCCGATGGATGCGGACTTGCGCATTGTCATCAATGACTTTGGCTGTTTGGATTCATCCGAGGCCTGGTATGTACTCGCCAGCTTGTATGACCAGCTGCCAGGAAAGCCCATGTCCTTTGGCAATTCACAAACTGCCATCTCGTTTGCACGGGCGGCTGTCGACACGATTCCCAGCAACGTCATCTATCCGGGAACCTACCAAGGCTTGGCAGAGATGCTGTGGAAACGCAACTGGAACATCAAGAAGCGGACGACGGAGATCGCGAAGCTCCAGGACAAGTGGGACAGCGCAACCGACGACTATACCAAATACGGGTTCTATGAGGGAAAGCTTGGTGTTGCGAACCAGCCGTACTATTCATCCGTCCAGCTTGGGCAGATGAGCGACCGCCAGGAGGCTGTGATGCTCCTGCTGTATGCTCAGGCTGTCTACAAGTCCCGAGCGTTCCATTCGCAAGGCGATATCCGGAACATGGAGGAGATTGATGCGTTGGTGCAGGATTGGTATGCCCAACTCTCCAAGTAATAGGGAAGAGTAACATCAAGAAACAGGGGATGGTCATTGGCCATCCCCTTCTTGATATCTGCTATTTCAACAGTTTCCTCAGCAACCCCAGCTTGTTGCCATAGGGTGCGTAGCGGACACTGATATCCGGCTTGAGCCCACGGTCAAGGATGCTCTTGACGTGGCTGAAGGTGACAAAGCCGTCTTTGCCATGGTACCGTCCCATGCCACTGTAGCCGACACCACCAAACGGCATGTTGGGGTTGGAGAGCTGCATGACCACGTCGTTGATGCAACCACCTCCAAAGGTGATGTTCTCGATGAACCACTTCTGCAGGCGTGTATCACGGGTAAAGAGGTATGCAGCCAGTGGGCGGTGCTTGCTCCTGATAAGTGAGACGACCTGATCGAATGAGTCATACGGTATCACCGGTAGGATGGGGCCAAATATCTCGTCGGCCATCAGCTGTCCGTCTAGCCGTACATTGGTCATGATCGTGGGTGCAATTTTCTGCAGTTGCTCGATCTGCTGGCCACCCATGTAGATGTCCCCGTTCTCCTTGCCAAGCAAACCACACAATCTCTGGTAGTGCTTTTCGTTGATGATCTTGCAGAACTCATCATTGTGCAATGGATCGTTTCCATAGAATTTCAGCACTGCAGCCTTCATGGCGGCAAGAAGTTCCTGTTCCTTGCTCCTGTGGACCAACACATAGTCTGGTGCAACACACGTTTGCCCGGCATTGATGAGCTTGCCCCACATGATTCTCTTTGCAGCAAGGGCAATGTCGGCTGTCTCGTCGACCACTGCAGGACTTTTTCCACCTAGCTCGAGCACCACAGGTGTCAGGTTCTTCGAGGCAGCGTCCATGACCAGCTTGCCGATGGTGATGCTTCCTGTGAAGAAGATGAAGTCAAACTGTTCTGCAAGCATCTCATTGTTGATAGAGCTGTCCCCTTGGAACAAGGAGATGTACTGGGGCTCGAACGTCTGTTCGAGCATCTCCTGCATTGCTTGTGCCGTGTGGGAACTATATCGTGATGGTTTGATCACAGAGCAATCGCCTGCCGCTATGGAAGCGACCAAGGGCATCATGGTCAAATGGAACGGATAGTTCCAGGGGCTCATGATGCACGCAAGTCCAAGTGGAGTGGTGTAGACATGGCTCTTGCCAGGGAATCCCGTGAGGCCTGTCTTGACCTTTTTGGGACGGGCCCACTTCTTGAGGTGCTTCATGGTGTGCCCGATTCCTTCGAGGACCACACCAATCTCAGTCTCGTAGGCTTCGAACGCACATTTGCCCAAGTCGAGGCGGAGTCCATCCAGCAAAGCATCCTCATGCTTGAGAATTGCAGAACGCAGGTCCTTGAGCCTGTCCAGTCTCCAATCAATATCCAAAGTAGCGCCTGAGAGGAAATAAGCTCGTTGGTTGGCTACGGTCGTTGGTACATCCCACATGTTGTTGCTCCTCGGAGTGTGGTTGCTTCGCAGCCTCGTCCTGTATCAAATAATCGCATGAGCGTCATCGAATGTAAAGATACTCCAGGAATACGGACGACAACTACCTACATCTCATGGAGATGGCGTTTTTTACTAAAGATTTCAGAATGATGGTTGACATACTCAACCACATGCTGTTATATTCCATGACGTTGCGAGGCACGGGCCGCTAGCTCAGCTGGTAGAGCAACGCCCTTTTAAGGCGTGGGTCACAGGTCCGAATCCTGTGCGGCTCATATGGCTTCCAACGGAAAGTCCTGGGGCTTTTCCCACGGAGCAAAAAATATGTCTCCATCGTCTAGTGGTTAGGACAACGGGTTTTCATCCCGTCAACAGGGGTTCGACTCCCCTTGGAGATGAACAGGGGCTACTGCATCAGCAGTAGCCCCTCGTTATATCTAGGCAATCTCATCCAATAATATAGAAACAGGCAATCCATCAGTTGGTCTTGACTTCAAGACAACAAGGACGGATGCCCATGCACATATATTCCAAATCCATCTTGCTGAAACAGGTGTCAGGCAACTGCCACAGGCACCAACTTCTTCCCAATGTTTCTCATCTGAATCGAGAACGCAACTGCCAGCAGGACTGCCGCTGCTACCCATGCAATGGGGCTTGCCAGGCATATGCCGAAATACCCAAGCGGTCCGGCGAGCAGGATCGCCACCAATACGCGAAACAATAGCTCTTGCAACGAGGAGAGGAGGGGGATCAGTCCACTTCCACATCCTTGGCTCGCGTTGCGCAGCACAAAGATAAACCCAAGTGGAATGAAGAACAGGGATGCGATTCGCAGATACAATACTGCATTGTCTACGACGAACATCTGGTGTGGCTCAACAAACAAGCTGACTATCGGTCTGCCCAAGAACATGACAAGCCCCAGGCACAACAATGAAATTGCAACTGAGAGCCACATGGTGTTGCGTACGCCTATCTTGACCCTGTCCAACTTTCCGGCACCGATGTTTTGACCTGCAAAGGTTGCAATCCCCAATCCCAATGTCGGCAGGGGCTGGACGATGAGGTTCTCTACTTTGCATCCAATGGTATAGGCAGCTACGATCTCGGAGCCAAGGTTGTTGATGCAGCCTTGGATGACCAGCACGCCGATGGCACATACCGAGAACTGGAGTGCAGCAGGGATTCCAATGCGCAGGAGATTGCCCATTATCTTGGAATTGTAACGCCAGTCCTCCCTGTGGGGCTGTAGGTCTGGGTATTTTCTATATATATAGAATAAAGAGACAACTGCGGAGAATGCCTGGGCAATGACTGTTGCTGCGGCAACTCCTGCACAACCGGCTTTGAACACCAAAATAAAGAGCAGGTCCAGGATGATATTCATTACAGAGGCGATGATCAAGAAGAAGAGGGGAGCCCGGCTGTCGCCTACGGCCCGCAGCATGGAGGCGAACAGGTTGTAGAACACAGTTGCGGTGAGGCCGCCAAAGATGATTGATATGTAGATGTTGGCTTGGATGATGATGTCCTGTGGCGTCTTGAGCAACCCAAGCAACCACGTCGAAGTGCCCATGCTCAGGGCTGTCATGATTACTGACAAGACAGCCGAGGCAATGATGGACATGGCTATTGCCTGTTTCATGGCAGGGATGTCCCCTGCACCGAACTTCTGACTGATCACAACTGAGAAGCCTGCAGTCAGTCCTATGACGAACCCAATGACCAGGAACTGCATTGCACCGGAAGCCCCCAGGGCGGCCAATGCGCTGACGCCTACGAAACGTCCTACCACAAATGTATCGACCATGCTGTAGAACTGTTGGAATATATTTCCTATGAGTATAGGTATCACGAACGCCACGATCAGCTTCAATGGGCTGCCGTACGTCATATCACGTTGGATCATTGATGTTCCCCCTGAAATCACCAGTATCCTACAAGTGAATGATGGGAGTGGCAAGTATACCCTCGGAGGGAGAATCTGGTCTCCTTATATCTATATTATGTGGTTTGAAGCGAAATACGGCGTAAGCGAAAAGAAAACAAAGT
>CAYXIH010000012.1:0-46012 GCA_964465155.1 uncultured Sphaerochaeta sp. | reverse complement strand
GCATCTTTGCATGGATGTCGATTCATGGTGACCGCTCATTTTGCAAGAGGCTCACTAGTCAATCAGATTGAGTATCACCTTGATTGCATTGACTTTAGCCGGAGTCGCCGTGGACATGAGCGCGTAGAAGATATCCAGATAGTCTGGGTTTCCTGCAATGTCCGCGGCGATTTTTTCTTTATCGACTTGCTTATGGATATGTCTCGACCCATAGAGAAGCCATGTGACATCGCAGTTCAGGCTCATTGCCAGTTTTACTGCCGTCACCAGGTTGGGAAGGTTCCCTTGACTACGCTGGTTTGCGATAGTCTGGTAGTTCACATCCGATACCTGACATAACTTCTTTAATGTCCCGATTCCGGCTTCCGCTTGTTTTAACTCGACTCGTCCCCAGAAATCCATGCTTAACTTGTTGTCCATCATTGTTGTAACTGTAATAGATTTACTAGAAATATTTTAAAGCCAATTCAATTGTGTACCAAAACGGGTATTAAGTATACTGTATTTAGTATATTTCAGGCGTTTATTGCCTGAAAATAGACATCTATACAATTTTGTTGGGGCAAATACCTACCTGTTGTCCGTTGTAGTTCAGAGTATTCGCTATGCTGGGCAACTACACGTCAGTTGCTAGGGAAGTGGGTGATAACTTTTGCAAACATAGTAATTTATTTGGATTGGTGACATTTTTGGACCCTCGCAAAAATGACACTGGAAACACAAAATCATTCTCTTGTCCGTTATGACTTCCGATGTGAGAATAAAGTATCACAAAAAAACGGAGGGTCTTTCCATGAAGAAAGCCATCGCCATCGCATTGCTCATTGCATTGCTCGTCCCCGCTACTGTCTTTGCACAGGGCGCTCAGGAACAACAGGGTCCTATCACCCTTGAGTTCTGGACACACGAAGATCCCAACAGAACGCGCATCGAGGAGCGCTATATCCAGGAGTTCGAGGCTGCAAACCCGAACATCAAGATCAACCGCGTCACCCAGTCCTCCACCAAGCTCATCGAGCTGATCCAGACTGCTTTCGCTGCCAACCAGGGCCCGGACATCTTCAACCTCTCAATCGAGGATGAATATGCCTACATCGCCAATGGCCGCGTTGCACCAGTGGATGCCAAGGCCGCTGGCTATGCCAACGACAAGGCAATCGTCGATGCATATATCCCAGGCATGCTTGACCCTGTCACCTATGATGGCAAGATCTATGGCCTGCCCCTGGAGCTGACCAACTGGTGTATCTTCGTCAACAAGAAGGTATTCCGCTCAGCCGGATTGGATCCCGAGAAAGACTTCCCCAAGACCTGGGAAGAGATGGCTGACATCTCCGAGAAACTCGTCATCCGCGATGGCGACATCCTGGTCCGCCGTGGATTCGACTTCCGCTATCCGTACTACCTGGTCAACATGGTTCCCATGGTAGAGCAGCTTGGTGGCCAGCTCGTCAGCGATGACGGCAAGACCGCAATCGTCGGAGACGACGCATGGCTCGCATTCCTGACCTACATGCAGCAGTGGGGACCCAGTGGCCGCAACCTCGGTTCTCCTACCTACAAGAATGCACGCTCCCTGTTCAACAAGGACAACAACGACATCGCCATGGCTGCGACCGGCCTGTACCAGGAAGGACGCATCAAGGCTGACAACCCCACCTTCTATGATAGTGGCGAGTGGATGGTTGTCCCATACCCAGTGTTCGAGAATGCCGTCAATGATGTTGCTGGTTGCTATTATGGCCACTACTACATGGTCAATGCACAGAGCTCGAAGGCCAAGCAGGAAGCTTCCTGGAAGTTCGTTGGCTATATGCTCAGCCATGCTGAGGAGTACCTGACCGAAGTCAACATCATCCAGCCCACCAAGGCCCTGATGGAGTCCGACACATACAAGAACATGCCGTATTCCGACGTATTCCGCCAGGATATGGAACGTGGCCACATCGTCTACTTCGGTGCCAACAGCTCCGAGCTGCAGACCCTCATCCGCGGTGCGGTCGAGTCTGTCATGCTCAGCGGCGTCACTCCCGAGAAGGCACTTGCCACCCTCAAGAGCGCAGCCCAGGAATTGATTGACGAGCAGTAGTCTGCTATAGGGGGGTGTCGCCACTGCCGGAGTTTTCGACTGTGACGCATCCCCTTTCTTTTTGCCCATCGGGCAACGAATCCACCTCAAAGGATGGTGTTCCATGGCACACACCAACAGTTCACCCAAGCAGCTGACCCGGTATCCGGGCATCGAGAAGAAACAGGCACGATGGGGCATGGCATTTGTCGTCCCAGCGGTCGTGTTCTTCTGCGTGTTCAGCTTCTATCCCATTATCACGGCGTTGTATACGAGCTTCTTCGACAAGAGGATCCTCTCCCTTGCACCACCCAAGTTCCTTGGACTGGGCAACTATCTCTACATCTTCAAGTCGGCTGACTTCTGGAACTCGATGCGCGCCACGTTGGTGTTCACCGTTGGTACGTTTGTCCCCCTGCTGGTGTTCAGCCTCATGTTTGCCTACTTCCTCCATTCCCTTCGCTCAACCCGGGCCAAGGGGTTCTTCCAGATTGCCTTCTATACCCCCGCGGTACTCTCGTCAGTCGTCGCGGCAGCTATCTGGATGCTGATGCTTGACCCGCGTGGTCTTGCGAACCAGTGGGTCAATGCGATCATGGGTACTCCTGGCGTCGACCACAAATGGCTTGCTGATGCAATGAACGTTCAGATTTCGACCATGGTCGTATACTTCTGGAAATACATTGGTTACTTCGTCATCCTCTTCATCACCGGCTTGGCTTCGATTCCTCCGACGATCTATGAGGCTGCGACGATCGATGGTGCCAACCGCTGGCAGTCCTTCTGGCGCATTACATTGCCATTGCTCAAGCCGACGGTCGTGCTTGTGTCGATCATGGCGATGTTGCAGTGCCTCAAGACATTCAGCACCCAGTACCTGTTCGTGCAGTCCGGTGCACCGCTGGCCCCGATCAACGTCATTACGTTGAACATCTACCAGACGGGTATCCGCAACCAGCGCATTGGACGCGCCAGCGCGATGAGCATCGTGCTGTTCGTAATCATGTTGGTCCTGACCTGGGTACAGTTCAGGTTCTCCAAGACCGACGATGTTGACTATTGAGGAGGTGAACAAGATGTCAGATATACACAATATGCAGCAGATGCCCACTTCCCAAGGTCAGCTTGCAGTACTGCAGGCTCCCATGCATGTCCGCATTGGCATGTGGCTGAAGAACAACTGGGGACGGATCATCATATGGATCCTCCTTGCAATCATGCTGGTGTTCACAGTCATGCCACTGGTGTTCATGTTCTGTGCCTCGATGATGACCAGCAAGCAGATCGTCAGGATGCCATTCTCATGGTGGCCTGACCCATTCCACTTCGACAACTACATGAAGGCGCTGCAGGGCAATGACAACTCGTGGATATTCCCACGCAACATGCTCAACTCCCTGATCGTTGCTTCGTCGGTTGCGATCACGACCGTCCTGATTGCCTCGATCACAGGCTATGGGCTGGCCAAGTTCCGTTTCCGTGGAAGGAACTTCGTGTTCATGATGATCATGGCGACGATGATGATCCCGTTCGAGGCAATCATGATCCCGCTGTACATGGTGGCAACCAGCCTGAAGATCCAGAATACCTACCTGGGCCTGATCCTTCCGTTCCTAGTCAGTGCCTTCGGCGTATTCCAGATGCGCCAGTACCTGCTGACGTTCCCATCTGAATTCCTGGATGCCGCCCGTGTCGACGGCATGGGAGAGTTCGGTATCTTCTGGAAGATCGTATTCCCCAACTGCACCCCCGTCATTGCGACATTGGGAATCCTCTCGTTCCGTGGGCAGTGGGACAACCTGCTGTGGCCGTTGTTGGTCATCCAGAGCGAGAAGATGAAGACGATCCCGTTGTATATCTCCAAGTTCTCCGAGGAGAAGCTCACCGACGAAGGTGCCATGATGGCCGTAGCCGCATTGGCGAGCATCCCGATGTTCATCATGTTCTTTGCATTGTCCAAATATTTCATTGGAGGGGCTGCGGTCTATGAATCAAGAAAGGGTTGATGGGTACTCCCAGGGATTGTATATCTTCGACATGGGAAATGTCGTGGTCAAGAACATCCACGTCTTGTTGCCGATTGCACAGGACGTGGGACTCCCCGTGGAGGATTTCCTGGCTGACTACCGCCAATATGACTTCCCTCTGATGGATGGGACGATCAGTACACCCCAGTACTGGCGCCATGTCGAGCGGAAGTTCGGGGTGAAGATCGAAGGGGAACCGTTTGCAAAATGGTTCAAGCCGATCCTCAATTCCCCAATGGTGGCAGTCATCAAGGAACTTCGCAAGCGGGGCAAGCGGGTCGTCTGTGGCTCGAATACATTCGCACCCCACTGGGACGTGTTGTGCGACATCGGCTTTGACAAGCTGTTTGATGCAACATATCCCTCCCACGAGCTGGGGATGAGCAAGCCTGCGACCCAGTACTTTCAGCACATCCTCGACTCAGAGGGCTTTCCTGCATCGGACACGTTCTTCGTCGACGATTACTTGGAGAATATCGAGGCTGCTGGCAAGATGGGCATCACGTGCCTCCATTATGTGGATGGCCTTGAGGAGGGGAGTCCCTCTGCAGACGAGCAATTGGCAACGGTATTCGGAAAGGTCTGGAAGTAGGACCGTTTCCAAGATTTCCAAAGGATCACACGACAGGGCTTCCCAAGCGGGGAGCCCTGTCTGCTTGTGTGTCAGTCATGCTGTCCGTCCCTGAACTGTGACGGAGTCTCTCCAGTGAAGCGCTTGAAGATCTTGGCGAAGTAGCCGGGTGTGGGAAATCCGCAGTCCAATGCGATCTCGCTGATGTTCTTGCGGGGGTCCTTGAGCTGCAGCACCGCGTTGTTGATCCTCCATGCATTGAGGTATTGGAGGAAGTTCAGGCCGGTGACTTCCTTGAAGAGCCTGCTGAGGTGGCTCTCGGAGATGTCCATGGAAGCAGCCGCCTCCTGCAGCCCAATTGGCTTGCAGAAACTCTCGCTGACAAAATCTATCGTACCGTCGATGACATGGTTGCCGGTGTTCTTTGGCAGGGGGATGAGGCCGCTGGCCTCCTTGCGGGCCTTGCGCAGCGCCGCCATCTCCTGGTCTTCCTCCTGGATCTTCGCCACCAGCTGGTGCAGCGAAGCCTGCAGCTCATCGTCGTCGATGGGCTTGAGGATATAGTCGAATACCCCCAGGCGGATCGCCATTTTCATGTATTGGAAGTCGCTGTGCCCGCTGAGGATCACGGCATGGGTCACAGGGCAGTGCGAGAGCATGGTCAGGCCATCCTGTCCGGGAAGCCGGATGTCGGTCAGCACGATGTCAGGCTCCAGTGTCTTGATCATCTCCTCGCCTTGGATGCCATCCTCCGCTGATCCAATGAGCTCAAGTCCCAATGCTTCCCAAGGTGTAGTCATCTCCAGTTCGCTGCGCATCAGGCGCTCATCCTCCACCAGTACGACGGTGTAGCTCATTCTCTCTCTCCCTTTTGCATCATGGCAGGGAAGGTGAGGATTGCAATGCTCCCCATTCCCTGCACCGAGCGTAGCCGCAGTGATCCCTGCTCTCCATATTTGAGCTTGATCCTCCGGTACACATTATATACGCCCACGTGGGTGCTGTCTGCCAGTTCGTTGAGGTCTTGTGGTATGGCATCGGGTGGGAACCCCACGCCATTGTCGCTGATGACGATCCGGACCATCCCGTCCCTGAGCATTGCACGGATGGTGAGGTTCCACTCTCCCACCTTTGGCTCGAGGCCATGGATGATCGCATTCTCCACCAACGGCTGCACCAGCAGCTTGGGTGCCTTGACCTGCAGGACTTCCGGGGAGATGTCCATGGTGACGTGCAGTTTCTCCCCAAAGCGGATCTGTTGGATGGTCAGGTAGCTGTCGACCAGTGCAAAGGACTCCTCCAAGGTAGCCTCGCTTTCCCGGTTGTCCACGCTGTCGCGTAGCAATTTCCCCAGTTTCGTCGTGATCGTCAGGATGTCAGACTCGCCATGGAGTTTTGCAAGGGCCTTGATCGTGTTGAGCGTATTGTACAGGAAGTGGGGATTCATCTGGGACTCGAGTGCCTTGCGCTCTGCCTCCCGCAGCTTCTCCTCCTCTTCCTGGGTCAGCTGCAGCAGGAACGTAATCTGCTGCACCATCTTGTTGAACGACTCATCCAGCTGGGCGAACTCCAATATCTTGGACTCATGCACCTGTACATCAAGGAAACCGGTCTCCACGATCTTCATGGACTTGACCAGTTGGTCGACCGGCCTTGCAATGGAGCGGGAGAAGAAATAGGCGAGGATGCCAGCCACGACCAGGCCAATTGCAAATACCAATACCACGGCCAGGAAGAACTGTCGGATGTTCTGTAGGTAGGGATGGGTATCAACGATCCCCACCAGGCGGAGGGTAGTGTTGGGAATAACCGACAGGGAGACGATCGAGCCGTCGTCAGCTACATAGGTTCCCCCTGTCGTCAGGGACTGGAGGGCAGACAGCGGTGGAAAGAGCGAGAAGTCCCCAAATTGCTCGGGGTGGGTGAGGGAGGCCGCCAAGAAGGTGTTCATGTCGATGAGCACCAGCTCCTTGAACAGGGCTTCGTTGTTGAGGTCATAGAGGGTCTCGGTGAACACGTCCACCACTGCAAACCCTATGGGTTGGCCCAAGGTGTCGTAGACCTGCCGCTGGATGTTGAGCCCAATTTGGGCGTTGGACTCATTGATGTACCGGTTGGCTATGGTCATGTAGGTGGACTTGTCCAACCCACGTCGCTCCAGGGCAAGGAACGGGTTGGTTCCGTCATGGTTGTTGTAGCGGCGGTCGTACAGCGCAGGGAATGCATGGGTGGAGTAGCGGACGTTGCCGCTGTTGCTGACGATTACGGCTGAGGCAGCCGACTGTGAGCCCCGCATCAGGTCAAAGAGTGTCTCATAGACCTGCATGGACTTGGCCGATGTTTCCCCCTCGGTGCGGTTGTCATCCGAGAGCAGGGAGATGATCAAGCTGTCGTTGGAGAGCACATAGGCCTTGTGGCGGAATGTGTCGATGACCTCGGCATACCGTTCGGTGAGTCTGTCCATCCCTGCAGTGGATTGTATCTTCAGTGCCTCGGTCATAGTCCGGTTGCCGATGGCCGCATAGTAAATTGAGATGAGGACTATCGGGACCATCATGATGAGGATGAAGTAGAGCAGCAGCCGGGAAAAAAGAGAAAAACGGTGTACCTGCCGTTCCTTGTTTCCTTGTATGTCTCCCGCTCTCGTGTCCATGGAGCAATACTACATGCAAGGGGCTTGCGTTGCAAGGAAATCCGTAGCTACTGGCAGTTCAATTTGTACGTACTGCATATGATTTGAATATAAATACAAAAACACGCATATTCGGTGGCAGGGGTTGACAAACGCTCCCTCCTTTCGGTACAAAGAACAACAACAGCCGGTTCTTCCGGCCCGAGGAGTACGTCGTGAAAGCTTATGAACAGGGATCCGGCAACGGATATCCTACCTCGAAGAACAACAACAGCAACGCTCGCAAGAGCCGTGCAATGGGCACCTTCTGTCGCCTCACCATGGGCACCCCCTCCGACTCCCTCCTTATTACCCTTTCATCCACTCTTCTCCTCTTGGTACTCCCCGTAGTACTCCTTCTTATTAGCATTATTCTATAATTTTCCGCGGCTGGTGCCAAAGTATCCCGTGGAAGACCCTTCCCGGGATATTCGGCGTATTGAAGCCGCAATATGTATTCCGATGAAAGCGGAATCGACAAGAACCAAATGGAGGTCCTGTACATGGCAGAAAAACAATATACCCTGGCAATCCTGGTCAACAACCACTCCGGTGTCCTCATGCGGGTCGTCGGGTTGTTCAGCCGCCGCGGCTACAACATCGACAGCCTGTCGGTAGGCGTGACCCAGGACCCTGCGATCAGCCGCATCACGATCGTGGTCACTGGTGACCGGGCGGTGGTGGAGCAGATCAAGAAGCAGGTGCAGAAGCTGGTTGACGTGATCAAGGTGTTTGAGATGACGCGCCATGGGTCAATCCAGCAAGAGCTGGTGCTGGTCAAGGTATTTGCCGATGAGCAGACTAGGACTCCCGTGATCGAGCTTGCCGAGATCTTCAAGGCAAAGGTATTGGATGTAACTCCTACGACCATGTCGCTGCAGCTGACGGGAAGCTTGGACAAGATTGCCTCGTTCCTGGTGCTGATGGCCCCCTATGGGATCTCGGAGCTGGTACGGACCGGCATTACCGCGCTGGAGCGCGGTAGCCGCTCCTTGGATGATGTGCAGTTCGACGACGAAGCCGCCGAAAACTGAGGATGAACAGGCGCCTTGCGACGCCTCCGACATATAATCACAACAGGCCTGCGGGCCGGAGGTATGAAGATGAGTAAGATGTATTATGACCAGGATGCCGATCTCTCCAAGCTGGAAGGGAAGAAAGTGGCGATCATCGGATATGGTAGCCAAGGCCATGCGCACGCACTGAACCTGCATGAGAGCGGCGTCGATGTAATCGTTGGACTGTACAAGGGGAGCAAGAGCTGGCAGAAGGCAGAGGAAGCTGGACTGCGCGTCATGACCGCAGCTGACGCCGCCAAGGAAGCCGATGTCATCATGATGCTGGTCAACGACGAGAAGCAGGCCAAGCTGTATGCAGAAAGCATTGAACCGGGCCTTACCGCCGGCAAGTACCTGGCTTTTGCACATGGTTTCAATATCCACTACGGGCAGATCACCCCACCAGCTGATGTGAACGTCATCATGATCGCACCCAAGGGTCCCGGCCATACAGTCCGCAGCCAGTACCAGGAAGGAAAAGGTGTTCCTTCGTTGATCGCCATCCACCAAGATCCCTCTGGCGACAGCGAGCAGATTGCCCTTGCCTATGCAAAGGGAATTGGTGCTGGCCGTGCAGGTATCTTCGAGACTTCCTTCAAGGAAGAGACCGAGACCGACTTGTTCGGTGAACAGGCTGTCCTCTGCGGTGGTGTCTCCGCCCTGATCAAGGCTGGTTTCGATACCCTCGTTGCAGCTGGCTATCAGCCTGAGATGGCATACTTCGAATGCTGCCACGAGATGAAGCTGATTGTTGACCTGATCAACCAAGGTGGCCTTTCGTACATGCGCTACTCCATCAGCGATACCGCCGAGTACGGCGACTACATCACCGGTGGAAAGATCATCACCGAAGATACCAAGAAGGCCATGCAGGGCGTGCTGTCCGACATCCAGGATGGTACGTTCGCCCGCAACTGGTTGCTTGAGAACCAAGTGAAGCGCCCATATTTCAACGCCCGCAAGAGAATCGAGGCAGAGAGCCTGTTGGAAAGCACCGGCAAGCGCCTGCGCTCCCTGATGAGCTGGCTGAAGAAATAAGTATGACGACAGGAGGGGAAATCCCCTCCTGACTTGCAAGTTTGCGCCACCGACGCATGCCGGTGGCAATGATTCCTCCATGGGGAGACCGATATGGCCAATACGACAGACATCTTCTTTTTTGATACGACGCTCAGAGATGGTGAGCAAGCTCCGGGCTACAGCATGAACCTTGACGAGAAGGTCAGGATGGCACGCCAGCTTGAGAACCTAGGGGTCGATGTCATCGAGGCTGGGTTCGCCATCGCCTCCCCCGGGGACTTTGAGTCGGTGCAAGCCATATCGCGCGCCGTCTCGGACGTGACCGTCGCAAGCCTATCTCGTGCCCTTGAGAAGGATATCGACGCGGCATGGGCGGCTGTCCGTGACGCCAAGCATCCCAGGATCCACACCTTCCTGGCAACCAGCGACCTCCATCTGGAGTATAAGCTGAAGATGAGCCGCGAGGCGGCTCTTGAGAAGGCTGTGCGGATGGTGCGCTATGCACGCAACATGTGCCCTGAGATCGAGTTCAGCGCAGAGGATGCGTTCCGTTCGGACATCGACTACCTGTGCAAGGTCGTGGAGGCTGTCATCGATGCAGGGGCAACGGTGGTGAACCTCCCCGACACTGTCGGATATGCCACACCATTGGAGTTTGGCAATATGATTGGCCAGGTGGTGAACCGCGTGCCGAACATCGACAAGGCGATTATATCGGTCCACTGCCACAACGACCTGGGTCTTGCCGTGGCGAACAGCCTTGCAGGGCTTGCCGCAGGAGCACGCCAAGTGGAGGGGACGATCAACGGTATCGGAGAGCGGGCAGGAAATGCCTCGATCGAGGAGCTGGTGATGACCATCCGCACCCGGCCGGACATCTATCCGTTCCATTACAACATCAACACCGAGGAGATCTACAAGACGGCCCGGCTGCTTGCTTCGATCACCGGTGTGAAGATTGCCCCCAACAAGGCAATCGTGGGCGCAAATGCCTTTGCCCATGAATCTGGCATCCACCAGCATGGGATGATGGCAAACGCACAGACCTATGAGATCATGACCCCGGAATCGGTAGGCCTGAAGAAGACCTCCCTGGTATTGGGAAAGCATTCTGGCCAGCATGCATTTGAGAAACGGATGGCCGAGCTTGGCTATGAACTGGATGCCGACCAGGCAACAAAGCTCTTTGCCCAGTTCAAGAATGTTGCCGACCGCAAGAAGACTGTCACCGACCGTGACTTGGTAGCATTGGTCGAGAGCGGGGCATTTGCCGAGTCTTCCCCCGAGACGTGGGTATTGGACAGCTTCGTGGTAAACAGTGGCAATAGGATGACTGCAACGGCATGCGTGACATTGCGAAAGGGCGACAAGAAGTACCAGGAGGTAGCCTCCGGAACCGGTCCCGTCTACTCTGCAGTCCGCGCCGTGGAGAAGATCATCAAGCATCCGTTCAGCCTGGAGGACTATCAGCTGCAGGCTGTTACCGAGCACCGGGATGCATTGGGTGAAGTCCTGGTGAAGATCTCCGACGGGCATGGGTTCTACCGTGGCCGTGGGGTGAGTACCGACGTCATCGAGGCAAGCATCCTCTCCTGCCTGGCTGCAGTGAACCGGATGCTCGACTCCAACGTCGCCGCCGCTGGCCGTGGTACGAGCGCAGCTGCAATGGCCGAGGACAACGACATGCTCATCGGCCATAGCGACAAGACCAACGGGCAGCCCAATGCGTAGGGTCCGGCTGTTTGACTCCACCCTCCGCGATGGCTCGCAAGCTGAGGGTATCAGCTTCTCCGTGCAGGACAAGCTGAAGATCGTCACGCTGCTGGACGAGCTGGGAGTCAGCTATGTCGAGGCGGGAAACCCAGGATCCAATCCCAAGGACCTTGAGTTCTTCCGTCAGGTCGCCGACCTGCAGCTGCACAACAGCACGTTGGTAGCCTTTGGTGCAACCCGCCGCAGGGGTATCTCCTGTGAGGATGATGCGAACATCCAAAGCCTGCTGGAGGCACATACGCCGGCAGTCGCCGTCTTTGGCAAGAGCTGGGGATTCCAGGTTGCCGAGATCCTGCGTACCTCCTACGAGGAGAACCTGCAGATGATCAGCGACACCATCTCGTACCTCGTGGCTGCAGGGAAAGAGGTCATCTTCGATGCGGAGCATTTCTTCGATGGGTGGCAGAGCGACCGTTCCTATGCCATGCAGACACTACATGCCGCCTATGAGGCGGGTGCCTCCACCTTGGTGCTCTGCGAGACACGTGGCGGTGCACTGCCGCATGTCGTTCATGAGGCAACCGCGGACGTCTTCAGGGAGTTTGCCTCCCGTGGAACGGGCCGCAAGATAGAAATCGGTGTCCATGCCCACAACGATGGTGGATGTGCCGTGGCCTCCTCCCTGGAGGCTGTCCGTGCAGGAGCCTCCCACGTGCAGGGCACGTTGCTTGGATTTGGCGAGCGCTGTGGCAATGCGTGCCTTGCGACCATCGCAGCTGACTTGGAGCTGAAGATGGATATCCAAGCCCTTGCCAACGGCTCATTGTCCTCCCTGGTCCGTATCTGCCGCAGCGTCGCCGAGATCGCAAACGTGCGCATTGCAAGCAATGAACCATATATCGGCCGCAGTGCCTTCTGCCACAAAGGTGGGATGCATATCGATGGGGTAGCCAAGAACCCGCACTCATTTGAACATGTTGAGCCCCAGAGCGTAGGAAACGAGCGGAGGGTGCTGCTCAGTGAAGTGGCCGGACGTGCACTGCTGCTGCAGCGGATCCAAAGCGTGGCTCCCCAGATTGGCAAGGATGATCCGCTGACCGCACAACTTCTTGAGGTCCTCAAGGAGCGGGAAGCCCAAGGCTACCAGTACGAAGGGGCTGAGAGCTCCTTCGAGCTGGTCATCCGCAAGCACCTGGGGCAGTGGAGGTCCTACTTTGACCTGGTCCACTACCAGACGATGTGCATGCATCCTTTGACAACCAACAGCGAGGAGACCCATACCGCGGTGGTGAAGGTCCTCGTCGACGGGCAGAGCGCGATCACCGCCGCAGAGGGAGCAGGTCCGGTCAATGCACTGGACGTGGCGCTGAGAAAGGTGTTGGAGACATTCTATCCATCTCTGAAGCAGGTGCACCTGACCGACTTCAAGGTACGTGTCCTCGACTCGCGCAGCGCAACAGCATCACAGGTGCGCGTCCTCATCGAATCGACCGACGGCGTCCGCTCCTGGTCGACGGTGGGAGTGAGCAAGGACATCATCGAGGCAAGCTGGATCGCACTGAGCGACAGCATCGAATACAAGCTGTTGGCTGACGGTGTGTCGCCGGTGGTGCAGTCATGAAGCCTGAGATGGGATTTGGACGCTGTGGCCTTGCATGTTGCCTCTGTTCGGAGAACACAACCTGTGCGGGGTGCGACAGCGGCAATTGCCCAGATACAGATTGGTGTGAGAACCGCAGGTGCTCGATTGAGCATGGAGTGGCACATTGTGCAGAATGCACAGAGGAATGTACTCGTGGGATGCTGGGGAAGATGAAGCCCTATGCGTTCACCCAGTTCCTGAAGGAACATGGGGAGCAGGAGCTCCTGAAGTGCCTGCAGCGCAATGAGCAGTTGGGGGTGGTGTACCACCGCCAGGGTATTTTCGGAGACTATGATGATTTCGATGACGTGCAGCAGTTGCTGCAGTTCATCGCCAGTGGCAAACGCCACATTGATTGAGAGAGACCAAGCATGGGCCACTGGCCATGCACTATGGAAGGAGCAGAGCAATATGGGAATGACAATGACACAGAAGATCCTCGCAGCCCATGCAGGACTCGACGAAGTGGTGGCCGGGCAGTTGATCATGGCCGATCTGGACATGGTCCTGGGCAACGACATTACCGCACCAGTCGCCATCGGTGAGTTCGGCAAGTTTGGTTGCGAGCAGGTTTTTGACACTGGGAAGATTGCGTTGGTTCCCGACCATTTTGCACCCAATAAGGATATCAAGGCCGCCCAGCAATGCAAGTGCATGCGCAACTTTGCCCACGAGCAGGGTATCGAGAACTACTTTGAGATCGGGCAGATGGGCGTTGAGCATGCCCTCCTTCCTGAGAAGGGGCTTGTGTGCGCAGGAGACTTGGTGATCGGGGCTGACAGCCATACCTGCACCTACGGTGCTTTGGGAGCTTTCTCCACTGGTGTGGGAAGCACCGACATGGCCTGTGGCATGGCCACCGGCAAGGCTTGGTTCAAGGTCCCCTCTGCTATCAAGTTCAACCTCACGGGAACCTTGGACACCTATGTCTCGGGCAAGGATGTCATCCTCCATATCATTGGGATGATCGGCGTCGACGGTGCATTGTATGAGTCGATGGAGTTCGCGGGTCCTGGAGTGGCCGCCCTGACGATGGACGACCGGTTCACCATCGCAAACATGGCGATCGAGGCTGGAGCGAAGAATGGCATCTTCCCGGTGGACGAACAGACGCTGGCCTATCTTGCCGAGCATTGCCCGCGCCAGCCAAAGGTCTACCAGGCTGATGAGGATGCGGTATATGACCGGGTCATCGACATCGACTTGTCGAGCATCCGTCCCACCGTTGCATTCCCACATCTTCCCGAGAACACCAGGACGATCGACAATGTCGGTGACATTGCAATCGACCAGGTTGTCATAGGGTCCTGCACCAACGGCAGGATCAGCGACCTGCGCATTGCAGCGGCGATCCTCAAGGGGCGCAAGGTTGCCCCGAACGTCCGCTGCCTGGTGATCCCCGCCACCCAGAAGATCTGGAAGATGGCGATGAACGAGGGGTTGTTCGACATCTTCATTGATGCCGGTGCCATTGTCAGTACTCCCACCTGCGGGCCATGCCTGGGTGGACACATGGGTATCCTTGCTGAAGGGGAGCGTGCAGTATCCACCACCAACCGGAACTTCGTCGGTAGGATGGGACATGTGGACAGCGAAGTGTATCTGGCAAGCCCGGCTGTCGCCGCTGCCAGCGCCGTGACCGGCCGCATCAGCGACCCGGCGAAGATTTGATTGGAAGGAGCGTGAACATGCAGGCACAAGGAAGAGTTTTCAGATACGGGGACAACGTCGACACCGATGTCATCATTCCGGCACGGTACCTCAATACCACCGTCCATGCAGAGCTGGCAAAACATTGCATGGAAGACCTGGACAAGACGTTCGTCAACCAAGTGAAGGATGGTGACATCATCGTGGCGGACAAGAACTTCGGCTGTGGGTCGTCACGCGAGCATGCCCCGATCGCCATCAAGGCAAGCGGCATCTCCTGCGTCATCGCACGGACGTTCGCCAGGATATTCTACCGCAACGCCATCAACATCGGGTTGCCCATCCTCGAGTGCCCCGCGGCATGCGATGCAATCGGCAACGGTGATGAAGTACAGGTGGATTTCACCACCGGCACCATCAAGGACATCACCACCGGCCAATCGTTCCAGGCCCAGCCGTTCCCTCCGTTCATGCAGGACCTGATCGCCAACGGTGGACTGGCTGGATACATGGCAAGCCTCAATACACAAGGAGCATCCAAATGAACATGAACATAGCATTGATCCCCGGTGATGGAATCGGACCGGATATCGTCCGCGAGGCCGTCAAGGTCCTGGATGTGGTGGCAAAGAAGTATGGCCACACCGTCACTTACCAGACAGTCCTCGCCGGAGGATCCGCCATCGATGCAACAGGCACTCCGCTTCCAGAAGAGACCCTGCAGGTCTGCAAAGGCTCCGATGCAGTCCTCCTGGGTGCAGTAGGCGGTCCCAAATGGGATACCCTTGCCGGCTCGATGCGCCCCGAGAAGGCCCTGTTGGGACTTCGCGGAGGGTTGGGCCTGTTCTGCAACCTCCGTCCGGCTTTGTTGTACAAGCAGCTTGCAGCTGCTTGCCCCCTGAGGGCTGATATCATCGGCGACGGCCTGGACATCATGGTGGTGCGTGAGCTCACCGGCGGCATCTACTTCGGAGACCGTGGGCGGAACGAGGACGGTACACGTGCATACGACACCATGGCCTATAGCGTCGATGAAGCAGAACGGATCATCCGCAAGGGCTTTGAGATTGCCCGCAAGCGGCGCAAGATCCTCACCAGCGTCGACAAGGCCAACATCCTTGAGACGAGCAGGCTCTGGAGGGAGACGGCGAACCGCCTGGCAGCGGAATACCCCGATGTACAGCTCAACCACCTGTATGTGGACAACGCTGCCATGCAGTTGGTACGCAATCCCCACCAGTTTGATGTCATCGTCACCGAGAACATGTTCGGCGACATCCTTAGCGATGAGGCGAGCATGATCACCGGTTCCATCGGGATGCTTCCTTCTGCTTCGCTGCGGGAAGACAACTTTGGCATGTACGAGCCGATCCACGGTTCTGCCCCTGATATCGCAGGCAAGGATCTTGCAAACCCAATTGCTACGGTCCTCTCCGTGGCAATGATGCTCCGCTATACATTTGGACTCGAGGCCGAGGCCCGCAGCATCGAGGATGCCGTGGACGCTGTCCTGACCATGGGGTGGAGAACCGGTGATATCGCACTGCCTAGTGAAGAGCGCATCGGAACCAAACAGATGGGCGACCTGATCGCCGAGAACGTGAGATAGGAGACATAGCCATGGCAGATACACTACGCAGCGAACAGATGACCAAGGGTGCATCCCGTGCCCCCCACAGGTCCCTGATGAAGGCCCTGGGCTGGACCGACCGTGAGATTGCCTCCCCGATGATCGGGATCGTCAGTGCCCAGAACGAGATCATCCCCGGCCATGTCCATCTCAACAGGATCGTGGAAGATGTGAAGGCTGGCGTCCGTGAAGCAGGTGGCAACCCTGTCGTATTCCCCGTCATCGGGGTATGCGACGGCATCGCAATGGGCCATACCGGCATGAAATACTCGTTGGCAAGCCGCGAACTGATCGCCGACTCCATCGAGATCATGGCGACAGCCCATCCATTCGACGCGTTGGTGTTCATTCCGAACTGCGACAAGATCGTACCAGGAATGCTGATGGCCGCGCTGCGGCTGAATATCCCCTCGATCTTTGTCAGCGGTGGCCCGATGCTCGCCGGGCATGTCCCCGGTGGGGACAAGCGGGGCATGAGCCTTTCTTCGATGTTCGAGGCAGTAGGTAAACATGCAGCGGGGAAGATGGACGATGCAACGCTCCTTGAGTGGGAGAACAGTGCATGTCCTACGTGCGGCTCATGCAGCGGCATGTATACCGCAAACAGCATGAACTGCCTTACCGAAGCAATCGGAATGGCGTTGCCTGGCAACGGTACCATCCCGGCAGTATACTCAGCCCGTGACCGGCTGGCAAAGGAAACTGGCAACCAGATCATGGAATTGCTCAAGGCACGGTTGCTTCCACGCGACATCCTGAGCGCTGCTGCATTCAAGAATGCCCTGACGGTGGACATGGCATTGGGTTGCTCGACCAACACGATGCTCCATCTCCCCGCAATTGCCCATGAGGCGGGTGTCCCCCTGGACATCTTCATGGCTAACGAGGTGAGCGCCCGAACACCGAACCTCTGCCACCTTGCCCCTGCGGGCCCCGACCATATCGAGGACCTCTATGCTGCGGGTGGCGTGATGGCCGTGATGGCAGAGCTGGGGCAGGCAGGGTTGTTGGAAGCCGATATCCCCACTGTCAGCCTCAAGACCATTGGACAAGCATATGCAGGGGCAGTCAACCATGACCCCAATGTCATACGCCCCATTGGCAACCCATATTCCACCTCCGGTGGCATTGCAGTGCTCCGTGGCAACCTTGCTCCAGATGGGGCTGTGGTCAAGCGTTCTGCTGTCGATCCCTCCATGATGGTCCACCAGGGACCAGCTCGGGTGTTCGAGAGCGAGGAGGCAGTCATAGCGGCAATCTTGGGCAATGAGATCCACAGTGGTGACGTGGTGGTCATCCGGTATGAAGGGCCCAAGGGTGGCCCGGGCATGCGTGAGATGCTCGCACCGACTTCCGCGATCGCAGGGATGGGGTTGGACCGGAGCGTCGCCTTGATCACCGACGGTCGTTTCAGCGGTGCTACCCGAGGTGCCTCGATCGGGCATGTCTCGCCGGAAGCCGCCAGCGGAGGACCGATTGCCCTGGTGGAGGAGGGGGACATCATCAGCATCGACATCCCACAAGGGAAGCTTGAGTTGTTGGTGGACGAACCCACCCTCGCCAAGCGGCGTGGACAATGGAAGCCCCGCAAGGCCCCGATCACCGATGGCTACCTGGGAAGATATGCAAAGCATGTCTGTAGCGCGTCGGCCGGTGCCATCATCAACGACTGAACCAGGAGAACGTATTTATGAATTTGACAGGAGCGCAGATAATTATAGAATGCCTGAAGGAACAGGGCGTGGATACCGTGTTCGGCTTCCCCGGAGGTCAGGTGTTGCCGTTGTATGACGCGTTGTATATCAACCGTGATAGCATCAGGCATATCCTTACCGCCCATGAGCAGGGTGCCTCGCATGCCGCCGATGGCTATGCACGTTCCACGGGCAAGGTTGGTGTATGCATCGCTACCAGCGGTCCCGGTGCCACGAACCTCGTCACCGGCATTGCAACGGCCTATATGGACAGTGTCCCCATGGTCGCCATCACCGGAAACGTCCCGCTCTCCCTGCTTGGGCGCGACAGTTTCCAGGAAGTCGACATCACCGGCATCACGATGCCGATCACCAAGCACAACTATATCATCAAGGATATCTCCGAGCTTGCCGATACAGTGCGCGAGGCCTTCTACATTGCCCAGGAAGGACGCCCCGGTCCGGTGCTCATCGATATTCCCAAGGATATCCAGGTAGGGTCTCATGAATATGAGCCCAAGGAGCCCAAGGCTGTCGTACGCAGTAGCCGCAGGCTCCGCCAGTCGGACCTTGAGCAGGCAGTAGACCTGTTGCGCCAATCGGTCAGGCCGATGTTCTATATCGGTGGCGGTGTCATCCGCTCAGGTGCCTCACAACAGCTGCGCGATTTGTTGGAACTCGTGGATGCTCCTGTGACCGCCTCCCTCATGGCCCAAGGTGCTGTCTCTTCCTCCAGTGACCGTTTCACGGGCATGGTGGGGATGCATGGGACCAAGGTATCGAACATGAGCGTGGGCGAGTGTGACCTGCTGGTGGTTGTCGGCGCGCGCTTCAGCGACCGTGTGATCAGCAAGTCCAGCTCATTCGCCCGCCAAGCAAAGATCCTCCACATCGATGTGGACCCAGCTGAGATCGACAAGAACATTGCTACATATTGCCATGTGATCGGTGACGTCAAGGTCGTGCTGGAGCGGATTTCCGCCATGCTCGGAGCACCCCTGTCCCACAAGCCGTGGATGGACCAGATCCAGATGTGGAAGACCCGCTATCCCATCCGTGTTACTGAGGAGAGCCGAAGGCCAAGGGATATCCTGCGGGCGCTTCGCAGCGTCCTCCCATCCGATTCCTTCGTGGCAACGGAGGTAGGGCAGCACCAGATGTGGGCATCGCAGTATTTCAAGCATGAGATGCCCGGCCACTTCCTCACCAGCGGTGGACTGGGGACAATGGGCTATGGTACTGGAGCTGCCATTGGTGCTCAGGTCGGGAATCCCGACAGTAGGGTAGTCAACGTGGCTGGCGATGGATCGTTTCGGATGAACTGCAACGAGCTGGCTACCCTTGCACGGTACCAGCTGCCAGTGGTCATCCTCCTGATGAACAACCATACGCTGGGTATGGTCAGGCAGTGGCAGACGCTGTTCTTCGACCACCACTACAGCGAGACAACCCTCGACACCCCCCTCGATTGGATCATGCTGGCGCAGGCCTATGGGGTGCATGGGATGCGCTTGGGTGCCACGGATGACCCGGTGGCCGTCCTCAAGGCGGCGCTGGATCTCCATGCACCGGTTGTCGTGGAGTGTGAGATTCCCATAGACGACAAGGTTCTCCCCATGGTGGCACCTGGTGCATCGATCGAGAACATGCTGGGAGTCGTCGAGGCAGACGTCTGATTCAAAGAGACTCTTTGTGGAGAATGAAGGTATATCATGGAAAAGAAGAACATCAAGTGGGATGAACTGGGGTTCGCCTACATGCAGACTGACAAGCGGTATGTGAGTACATACCGCAATGGGAGTTGGGACGAGGGTGCACTCACCGAGGACGCCACCGTATGTATCAGCGAGAGCGCGGGTGTCCTGCAATATGCCCAGACGTGCTTCGAGGGCCTCAAGGCATACACCACCGAGGATGGCCGTATTGTTGTGTTCCGGCCAGACCTCAATGCAGACCGGATGATCGATACCTGCAAGCGCCTGATGATGCCCGTCTTCCCCAAGGATCGGTTCCTTGAGGCAGTGGACATGGTCGTCAAGGCAAATGCTGCCTATGTGCCTCCATATGGGTCGGGAGCCACCCTCTACATCCGCCCCTTCCTGTTCGGAAGCGGTCCTGTCATTGGAGTAGCTCCTTCTCCAGAATATCAGTTCCGTCTGTTCTGTACCCCAGTTGGCCCCTATTTCAAGGGTGGCGTGAAGCCGTTGTCCCTGACAGTCAGCGACTACGACCGTGCAGCACCGCGGGGTACGGGAAGCATCAAGGCAGGGCTGAACTATGCAATGAGCCTGTATGCCGGCTATGAGGCCAAGCACAACGGCTTTGCTGAGAACATGTTCCTGGATTCCGCCACACGCACGTTTGTCGAGGAGACCGGTGGTGCAAACTTCCTGTTCGTCACCAAGGACGGGAAAGTAGTCACCCCAAAATCCCCCTCGATCCTTCCTTCGATAACCCGCCGTTCGCTGATGACCGTTGCCAAGGATTACCTTGGGTTGGACATCGAGGAGCGTCCCGTTGCGTTGGAGGAGGTGGCAAGTTTTGCCGAGTGTGGCCTGTGCGGGACAGCGGCGGTCATCTCTCCTGTGGGCATGGTCCATACTCCCCAGCAGGATATCTACTTCCCAAGCGGGATGGAGCACATGGGCCCTGTCACACAACAATTGTATGATACCCTCACTGGCATCCAGATGGGACGCCTGCCTGCACCAGAGGGTTGGATCAGGACCATCGTATGACCAGCAAAGCAGGTGCACTGCAGACGTTCGTGCTTCCGTTTCCGGTTGCACCGCTGGTGTGCACCTGCACTGGTTCTGCCATTCGTTCGCTGGGCGTTGCTCCGCCAGAATTAGAAGTGACGCCCATGCACCTGCTTTCTGAAATTGCACGTGAGCTCTGCGATGAGCTTGCAGAATATGCTTGTGGACAACGCACCACCTTTGACCTTCCGCTGGACGTACATGGAACGGCATTTCAGATGCGAGTATGGGATGCACTTCAGGCCATTGGGTATGGGACTACCCGTACCTATGCCCAATTGGCCAGCATGGTGGACAGCCCCAAGGCGTGTCGTGCTGTGGGCATGGCCAACAACCGCAATCCCATCATGATCCTCATCCCGTGCCACCGTGTCATCGGAGCGGGTGGCATATTGCGTGGGTTTGGTGGTGGGATAGAAGTACAGCGTGCATTGCTCTCGATCGAGGGTGTTGAGCTAGCGTGAATGGTATGAACGTTCACGTTGCTCGATGCGCTCTGCAACGGTGAAGAACTCCACCATTGAGATTCCCAAGGCGTGGCAGAGCTGTTCGAGGGTATCGAGCCTCGGGATCCGCTTCCCTTTTTCCAGGTAGTGGATATGGCTGGGCGTAAAGCCCATCTCAATCAAGTCACGTTGGCTGATCTGCCGTTGGTGGCGTATCGCCACCAATGTCTTTGCGAATGTCTGCATGTTCATGCCAGACAATGAAACATATGTTTGCCTTTGTGTGAATAGCATGTGCTTTGTGAGCAATATATGGGCAAAATGGCTATTCTGTAAGGCCTTGACATCTATCAGTCAAGGAATTATGGGTGGATTTTCCGTTTCATTTGGGTTGTGCAACTCACTGCAGAAACGGAAATTGCATCCTCTGTGAAACCAAAAAATTTCATTTGGAATTGTCTGATTCCTCCTGTTGCAGCTCTGCGATCCCCTCCTGGTGGAATCCTTGGCCCATCTGGGCCTCATCCATCGAGGCCTCGGAGAGATCCGCAACGTCATTGGTGGGCACCACGGCCCGTTTCTTCTTCCGTTCATGGAGGTAGAGGCAGAACACCCCGATGGTCCCGATTGCGGAGGTTGCACCCACCAGGTACCAGAGGCTGTTCAGTCCACTGTGCTCGCTGATCGCACCACCGATCATTGGGGCAATGGCTTGTCCCGTTCCCATGATGACAGGCATGATCGCGGCAAACCTTGCACGGTGCGTTATCGGGGTGTTGTTGGCTATGTAGTAGTTGACGTTCGTTGCGCTGATGACCTCTCCGGTAGTGAACAGGATGGCAAGGAAGTAGAAGGCCAGCGGGGTGAATGCAAGTCCGAGGAAGCTGAATCCGATGGTGAAGAAGATGCCGGCGACTGCAATGTTTGCCAAGGGGTTGAAGCGCTTGAGCAACGATACCGTCAGTGGGGTGAGCAGTACCACGACTATCCCATTGAGCGACATGATTGAACCGTAGATGGTTGCACCCTCATGGCCAAAGAGCTGGGTCGTGGTAAGGGGAAGGGCAAAGAGTGTCTGGCTGTAGGCAAAGTGCACGAACATCTGGCACAGTGCGAAGATGAGGAGGAACGGTCGGCTGAACAACGCCTTGATGATACCTCCGCGTTCTGCCTTGTCGGTGGAGTCGGACGCCAGGCTTGCCTCTATCTCCTTTGCGTCAGGACGTGATTCCGGAACCTTCCACATCACCAGCAGCACAGCAAGGATTCCTGCAATGCCATTTCCCCAGAAGAGCCAATTTGGTGCGGAGTAGAAGAGGAATCCACCGACCATGGGACCGATGATGAACCCGAGGTTGTGCCCCAAATAAGTAAGAGAGAAGGATGCCTGGCGGTTTTCAAAGTTAGTCTGGTCAGTCTGCAATGCGCTGCGGGCTGGGTCGCACACGCCGTCAAACAGCAAATTGGCCATGATGAACCACGGCACCAAGCGCGATTGCCCGAGGAATCCGCAGACAATGAACATCGAGGATGCCAGCAATTGTGCGATGAGCATGACCCGTTTTCGGCCGAACTTGTCGGCCAGCTTGCTTCCTAGGAAAGAACCCGGAACATAGAGCGTAGTCGTCACTGTCATGAAGATGCCGGCTTGGGCATCCGTATAGCCAAGCTTCTGTGTCAGGAACAGGACGAGGAATGGGTACACGAAGATACCGATGCCATTGATCAGCGTAGCCCAAAACAGTGCATAGATGGGAGATGGGAGACCTTTGTAGATGGATAGAGGGGAATCCTTGAAGATGTTCATCGGCGCTCCTGCAATACTCGTTCAATCGCCTGGGCAACTCCATCCTCGTTGTTTGAGGCGGTCATCCAGGTGGCCATGTGGTGTAGCTGCTGGGGTGCATTCGCCATGAGGACTGCTGTCCCAGCTGTGTTGAACATCGGTATGTCGTTGAAGTAGTCCCCGATGGCCATGACATTGGAGACGTCCATGCCCATATGCTTGGCAAGATGCCTGATGCCTACTCCCTTGTCTACGTCGGCACCGTAGATTTCAATATAGCGGGGTGACGACTGAGAGACAATGATGTCAGGACCTGCAGCTTCCTGCAGTTTTGTAATTGCTGAAGATACAAGGTTTGTATCACGGCTCATGCAGAGTATCTTGTTGGGGCCTGTCTGGCCTGCTTCCCATTGGTCGAGCAACTGGTCAAAATCTTGTTGGATGCCCCCTACATAGGAGACGCGCGTCTCATATTCCGTCCAGTCATCAGTTGTCCGGGAGAACCAGTTGTTGCCCTTGAACAGGAAGGTGTTGAGTCCCAGCGTATCTGCAACGGGGAGAATCTTCCTCACGAGCTTGGGGTCCACGGTCCGTTCGAAGATGAGGGAGCCGTCTGTGTCCACGACATGTGTGCCGTTGAGGCAGACCAAGGGACCGGTGATGCCGATCTGCTGCTGCACAGCCCGAAGCGATCCTTCAATCCTCCCGGAGGTGAGGACAAATGGGATTCCTGCCTGCAAGGCCGACTGGACTGCTGAACATGTACGTTGTGTTGCCTGATGCTGGTCGTTGAGGACTGTGCCGTCAACATCGCTGCAGATCATATGGATCATGGACATAGAAAACTCCCCTTCCTGGTGTGGTGGAAAATATACCATTTCATGGGGTGAATGTCATGACGCATGCACCCATGGGGAGAAAAAGAAAGGGCTGCCGCAAGAAATACGGCAGCCCTGAATCCTGTGATGTGGTGATTAGTCCTGTTCCTTCCATGCACGGCCATAGTAGCAGTCGAGGTACAGCTGCTTGATCTGGCTGATCAGGGGGTAACGGGGGTTGGATCCGGTGCACTGGTCATCGAATGCCTTGACGGAGAGCTCGTCGACGGCGGCTAGGAAGTCTGCCTCGGGAACGCCCCATTCCTTGATGGAGTGTGGGATGTTCAGCTCGTCCTTGAGCTTCTCGATTGCAGAGATCAGGTCCTGGACCTTGTCCTCCATTGTTGCACCCTTCTTGATCTCGATGTACGGGGTATTCTTGGTGTCGTTGACGATCATGTTGATGTAGTCGGCGGCACGGGCATACCTGCTGATGGTCGAGGGGAACTCATACTGGGGGAACGCAGCCTGTTTGGTCGGTGTCTCAGTCGCATTGAAGCGGATGATGTTGCACAGCAGCAGGGCATTTGCCATCCCATGGGGAACATGGAATGCTGCACCGAGCTTGTGGGCCATTGAGTGGCACAGACCCAGGAATGCGTTGGCGAATGCCATTCCTGCCATTGTGGATGCATTGTGAACCTTCTCACGCGCCTTCTTGTCACCCTGTCCGTCTGCATATGCAGCAGGCAGGTACTTGAAGATGATGCGGATCGCCTCAAGGGAGAGGGGATTGGTGTAGTCGGTCGACATGGAGGAAGCCAAGGCCTCCAATGCATGGGTCAGTACATCCAGGCCACAGGAAGCGGTCAGCCCCTTGGGCTGTCCCATCGAGAGCTCGCTGTCGATGATCGCCATCGAAGGAGTCAGCTCGTAGTCGGCGATTGCCCACTTCATGCTGGTCTTCTCATCGGTGATGATTGCAAACGGAGTGACTTCGCTACCGGTACCACTGGTGGTTGGAATACATACCAGTTCGCTCTTCTTGCCCATGTCGGGGAAGTTGTAGATGCGCTTCTGGATGTCCATGAACCGCAGTGCGAGGCCTTCGAACTTCACGTCCGGGTGCTCATACAGCAGCCACATGATCTTTGCGGCGTCCATGGGGGAACCACCACCCAGGCCGATGATCACATCTGGCTTGAATGCGTTGAGGATATCCATGGCCATGTTGATCGTCCCCAGCGTCGGGTCGGGCTTGACTTGGTGGAAGCATTCGCATTCGATACCCATTGCCTCAAGTGGTTCTGTGATCTTCTCGACCATTCCGCTGTTGAAGAGGAATGAGTCGGTGACGATGAAGACACGCTTGCGGCCCTTCAGTTCCTGCAGTGCGATGGGAAGACACCCATACTTGAAGAAAATCTTACGGGGCAACCTGAACCACAGCATGTTCTCTCTCCTCTCCGCGACGGTCTTGATGTTCAGCAGGTGCTTGGGGCCTACGTTCTCGCTGATCGAGTTGTTTCCCCATGATCCACAGCCAAGGGTGAGGGAGGGCTCGAGGCGGAAGTTGTAGATGTCGCCGATGGCTCCCTGTGAGGCGGGCATGTTCACCAGTACACGGCTGGTCTTGACTGCCTTGCCGAAGGCTTCGATCTTATCCTGCTCGTTCTCGTCGATATAGAGCACCGATGTATGGCCAAATCCACCCATGGTGACCAACGCTACAGCCTTTGCTGTTCCATCGCCGAAGTTGTCGCACTTGTACATTCCCAGGACTGGGGAAAGCTTTTCATGTGCAAAGGGTTCGGTTGCACTGATGTCGGTGACTTCTCCGATCAGGACCTTGGACGTCTTGGGGACGGTGAAGCCTGCGATCTCAGCTACCTTGGGGGCGGGCTGTCCGACGATTGCCGGGTTGACCGTGCCACGCTTGGGGTCGAGTATGACTGCGCGAAGCTTGTCTTCCTCTTCCTTGGTCAGGAATGCGGCTCCGCGTGCCTTCAATTCCTTCTTCACCTCATCGTAGATGTCCTTGTGGACGATGATGGACTGCTCGGAAGCACACACAACGCCATTGTCGAATGTCTTGGACATGAGGATGGAACTCACAGCCATCTTGATGTCGGCGCTCTTGTCCAACAGGGCAGGGGTGTTGCCAGCTCCAACTCCGATTGCCGGCTTGCCAGAGGAGTAGGCGCTCTTGACCATGCCAGGACCACCGGTTGCCAGGATGATGTTGACCAAGGGGTTCTTCATCAGGTAGTCGGTCTTCTCCAGGGAGGGTTCCTCGATCCATCCGATGATATCTTCAGGAGCACCGGCTGCCACTGCTGCATCGCGGATGACGCGTGCTGCGTCACAGGTGCACTTCTTGGCGCGCGGATGGGGGCTGAAGATGATCGCATTGCGTGTCTTCAGGGAGATAAGGGACTTGAAGATAGCGGTGGAAGTCGGGTTGGTGGTGGGGATGATGCCACAGACAACGCCGATGGGTTCGGCAATCTTCTTGATGCCGAAGGCCTGGTCGTTCTCCAGGACGCCACAAGTCTTGTCGTCCTTGAATTTGTGGAAGATGTATTCAGCTGCAAAGTGGTTCTTGATGACCTTGTCCTCGACGATGCCCATGCCGGTTTCGGCTACTGCATCCTGTGCGAGGTAGATGCGGGCGTCGTTTGCCGCGATTGCCGCAGCACGGAAAATCTCGTCGACCTGTTCCTGTGTGTAGGAGGCAAACTTGACCTGTGCGCGTTTGACACGTTCGATGAGTTCCTGCAGTTCTTTTTCTCCTGCGAAGGCCTCAGTCTTGATCTCTACCGTTTTCTCTGCCATGCATATGCTCCTTCTGCCGTTGTGTCGGCATGGTTTGTACTCAGTATGCAACAGTTCCTGCTGCAAATGAAGAGTTGGATCAGATGATCTCGTTCTTGGCTTTGAATGTATAAAATTTTATCGATTAGGTCAATCATGCAGATATGCTATTTTCCTGGTATTTCTCCAATTTCCGAAAAGTGTGAACAGAAAATAAGAAAATGGAATATTAAAGAGAGTATATTGGTATGATTTACCGACAATAATCAAAAATAATGTGAAATAAATTACATGAAATTGATTATGTGATATTCGAGCTGATGACAAACTGGATAGCAAAGAGGATATACAGGACCACCAGCAAGCTGATTCCCAATGCTGTGGAAGGTATCTTGCTCTGACTGTTGCTTTCTTGGGGTGCCTGTGAGCAGGCATCGAAGAAGAGGTCGTCAAGTTTCAGCAGGAAGTTCTTTCCATTGGATCCCATGGCTTGTTTCCATTGCTGGGAGAATTGTCCGAAGTAGGAGAGCTGCACGGACATGAGCTTGCCCAGTTGGCCAGGGAGGTCTGGCCTGCCGCTGGTCATGTAGAGGCTGATCTGGATCATGGCCAACAATACCAGGGCCTTGCGAAGCCCAAGGAGCAGAGCACCTTGGGTGATCGGAAGCGACCAAATGGAGAACAGGACCTTTCCCATGGGCTGGATGACTTGTACTACAACCATGGAGAGGGTGAGCAGCAACGCCGGAAGGATGCGGAACTTGCGACCAGCCGCAAGTGAGAGGATGATGCATGCGATATACTGTATCGCCATGAGCAATACGGAGGATTGGAAGAAGATGGCAGGGAGCATCGCCAGGCCAAGCAAGACTGGTACCGACCGCTTGTCAAAGTGGTAGGAGCCATGCCCCGACAGGACTTGGTCGTACCGTGAAGGCCAATCTTGACCGGCTGATACCTGTGCATACCACGTGCTGGAAGTTGCATAGAGATTGGCAAGGAAGCCAAGGATCACCGACGTGACCAAGCCAACGGCGACCATGGGGGCGGCTATAATCCATACGGAATCCCCAAGAAAGGCTGCCTGTGCCACCCCAATCTGGCTGCAGTTGCTGATCAAAGCACCGGCTGCGCTGATGCCCACATAGGTG
Source organism: uncultured Sphaerochaeta sp. (assembly GCA_964465155.1). Lineage (GTDB taxonomy): Bacteria > Spirochaetota > Spirochaetia > Sphaerochaetales > Sphaerochaetaceae > Spiro-02. The sequence goes on along the minus strand of CAYXIH010000012.1, from coordinate 18,494 downwards.
CACCATGGTTTTTTCCGGTTCATCAGAAGTTGCCATAGGACCCGCATGAGGATTCCCGACGTTGTAGTCCCCACCAATGACAGTACAAAGATATAGGAGAAGGCCGTACCGTTGACAAATCCCTGTCCGATGACCTTCAGCAGGAGCAGCCAGATGTAGCCTTTCCATCCTAGCAAGGGGAATGAGAGCATCAGGGGGAGGTTTGAGAGTCCCAGCCTGAGAAATGGAATTGGTTTGGGAATCAGATATTCAAGCGTCGAGCAAAACAGTGCAATTGCACCGAGGAACGCGATCATCTCCAAGTTGTGCTGCTTGTTCCTAGTTGGAGACATCGTCGACCTCCATCGTGTTGTCAGGTTCCCCTTCGATCGTGACCATTACTCCGTTGGGCAGGCATGCGAGCCATTGCCCGATCGAGGAGATATCTCCCAGTGCCACGCAGCTTTCGGTGGGGCATGCCGATGAGAGTATCTGTACTGACCCCTCATGGATATGGATGACTGTCTTTCCACTGATTCCGTCTATGGTGAACGTGTTGTCGATATCCAACGGGTACCTCCATTCGCTCCCATCTGCCGATACATGTACATATGGGGTGCCACCAACACCAGAGTAGGTATAGTGGAAGAGAAAGAGGATGGCAAGGACGGCTATCGTGATCAGTGGGATGTCGCCCCACCTCAGGAGGTGACTTCGCTTGGACATGCAAGAAAATATACCAGTGCCATGCGTTGGTGTGCAAGATGCATATACAGAGAAACGGCCCGGGGTTATCCCGGGCCGTTGGAGGAGATATGCTGGAGATTAGGAGCGGGAGTCGCTGTTGCCCCTGACGTAGAAGGTGTCGAGGAAGAAGTTGTTCTGCCGTTCTGCCACCTGGAAGTTGGTGTCGCTGGTATAGCCACCGACGACCGTACCCTGGACCAAGCCCGTGGTCACAATGGTGGAGGGGATGCTGACGGTTGTACTGCCGTTTGACGCCTGAACGTAGTTGACAGTCTGGTTGATCACCAATGTGGTGTTGGTCAGGTCGCTGACATCCCAGATGTTCTCGAGCTTGACGAGCGCCGCGGTATCCTGTGCGATCCAGACGCGGGAGACATAGTCGCCGCTGAACGTGTCGTTCGCAGCATCCCAGCCAAGGATTACGCCACTGTTCTCATAGTTGGGGGTATAGGTCAGCATGTTCTTGTCAAATGCAATGAACACGTCGTAGACCTGGCAGGCAGTCCCGTTGATGGTTTCGGTTCCAGCGGCAGCGAATGATACATTGTAGAGGTTGTCGAGGAACGGAGTGATCACACCACCGTCGAAGAAAGTATCCAGGAAGCTGACGACAGAAGCGTCGCCGGTGGTCTCACGGTCAATATATCTGCCGTAGAGGGTTCCTTCCTGCTCAACGGAGACACCAGAGGTCGAAAGGACGTTCCCATTTGACCCGAGGGTCTGCATCACGATGTCGCGGGTCCCTGCCACATACTGGGAGCTGGCGTCTGCACTCTTGTTCGCCTGATTCCACAGCTTGTAGGTTTCAGGGGTTCCTGCTGCGAAGGTCATGGCCACTGCCGCCACCAAGACCACTGCCGTTGCGATGATTCTCTTTGTATTCATGTTGTTGCTCCTTGACTGCGCTGCAGTCTGTTTGAAAACTGTTTGTGCACCGCTTCACTGCGGTTCCGATATGCAGAATCTAGACCTTCCATATGTTGTGTCTGTGATTCGAATACGGAGAGTCGGTGAAGATTTCCGAAGGGTTTTTGAAGATGTAGTGAAAACTGCAAAAGCTTGTTGCATAGGACGATAGTGGAAACAGTTTGTGATTTGTGAGGTTTGTGTCGTTGGATTTGGTGGATTGCGTGAACTTTGGTGGATAGTGTGTTTCCACACTTGCAAAGTGCAGATTTCCAATAAATAGTATGGGCATGAAAAGCATCTATATAGTAGAAGACCATGAATCAATCAGGGACGGCGTCAAGCAATACCTTGAGCTTTCCGGATATACGGTATCCGGTTTTGGTGATCTCCATAGTGTCCAGGCTGCCCTTGCAAGGCAGTTGCCCGACTTGCTGATACAAGACGTCATGCTCCCTGATGGGGATGGCTTTACGTTCGTCAAGAAGCTGCGTATGAGCTATACCTTCCCGGTGGTGTTTGTCACTGCCAGGGTCTCGGAGAGCGACAGGATCCTTGGCTTCGAGCTGGGTGCCGACGACTACATCACCAAGCCGTTCTCCGCCAAGGAGCTTGTGCTGCGGGTGCAGGCAATCTTCCGCCGGTTGGATGGCGTGGCAAAGATGCACCATAGCGGGTCTAGCTGGACACTCGATGGTTCGACGTTGCTGCTTGATGAGGTTTCCCATCTCTTTATGATAGACGGAAGCAGCATTCCACTGACAGCAGCCGAGTGGCGCATCATGTCCTACCTGGTCAGCAACAGTGGCATCTTGATCACCCGGGCACAAATCCTTGAACACTGTTTCGATTATAGCTTCGAGTCCTATGACCGTATCGTCGATACCCATGTGAAGAACATCCGTGCAAAGCTTGGGCCACTGGGGCCACAGTGGGTTGAGACGGTACGTGGGTATGGCTACCGGTTTGCCGGGCGCCCCACCGATGGTTCAATGCCAGTGAGGAATGGGTTCGTGGAACCCGAAGGCCTTGCACAAGTGGAGCTCGACGAGGTTTCTCAAGAGTAGAGGTTTGTGTGGGTTCTGATATGAATATGAAGAATGTGTGGAATTTGCTCCCAATGTGTGGTTTGAGTCTTGCAATGTACATGGATTGCCCACAATGATACGGAGTATGAAACTGATCTATATTGTAGAAGACCATGATGTCATCCGAGAGGGTGTGCGCCAATACCTTGAGCTTTCGGGCTTCAAGGTGCAGACATTCGCCGATCTCAAGAGTGCCCGCGATGCATTTGCCAAGCTGGTACCGGATCTCCTCATCCAGGATGTGATGCTCCCTGACGGAGATGGCTTTGCGTTCGTCAAGCAATTGCGCCAGAGCGTGGATTGTCCTGTCATTTTCATGACGGCAAGAATTGCCGAGAGCGACAGGATCCTCGGCTTTGAGCTCGGTGCTGATGATTATATCACCAAGCCATTCTCACCCAAGGAGTTGGTCCTGCGTGTCCAAGCATTGCTGCGCAGGATAGACAGCAATACCGTCAAGGCTCCGGTGGTAGTCCACTGGACGGCCGGCAATGGTACCCTTGAGTTTGACGAGGGTGAGCACAGGATGACCGTGGATGGTAATCCTGTGGTCATGACTGCAGCCGAGTGGCGCATTTTGGAATATCTGATCCACAATGCCGGGCTGTTGATCACCCGTGCCCAGATACTCGAAGAGTGCTTTGAATATAGCTTTGAATCCTATGAGCGTATCGTTGATACCCATATCAAGAACATCCGTGCCAAGATGGGAGCGGACTATCCATGGATCGAGACGGTCCGGGGATATGGCTATCGCTTCATAGGCAAGGCACAGGAGGGGAGCAAGCTTTCATGAGGAGTGTCTTCCTTCGTCTGTTTTCCAGTATTGTCTCAGTGACCCTCATCATCCTTGCCCTGCAGGCAGGGTTGTTGTTCATGGCAAACGAGCGGATGCAGAACGAATGGACGCAGGAGGTCTATGACTCCTACTTGCAGCGGGTCAAGCAGGTCATCGAGGAGCAGGTACCTGAAGGGGGTTGGACAACCGCAACCTTGGTGCCGGAGTTGCTCAAGTCGGCGGACGACCGTGTCAGTGGCCTGATGTTCCGTGACGGTGCTGGGGAACTGGTTGGTTCCTTTGGAAAGACGGGCAGGGGAATCTTGTTGCCAGTACCCACGGACTTTACCGTCTCGGTTGTCCAGGACGCTGCAAAGGTGGTGTTCAAGCCAGGCTCGTTCCCTCGTGGCAACACTTCTGATGATGAGGTGGTGGTGAAAGTCGCCGATGGGGAAGCACAGCCCCACAAGCTCCCTCCCGAAGTACGGGAACAGGATGTGGTGGGTACCATACGGCTATTTGTTGGCAATGTCGACTTGGGCTCTGTCGATGTCCTGACCTATACCCCAATGACCTATAAGTTTACATCTGGTGTCGTCAGGTCCTTGGTGATCTCGTTCCTCATCACGATACCTGTGGCCGTGTTGATCTCCTTGGTGGCTGCATATTGTATCTCCCGAAAGAGCGTGCGTACGAGCGAGACCATCTCCGCCGCACTGTACGAGCTGGCTGAAGGATCTTATGACGTGCACCTGGGAAAGAAAGCGCCCAAGGGGTTTGAGAAGCTGTTTGCCTCCATCATCCATCTTTCCCAACGTCTCAAGGACCACCAGCGTGCCCGCCAGGCATGGCTGTGCAGTATCTCCCATGACCTCAATACCCCCGTTACCTCGATGAAGCTGTTGCTGGATGGCATACAGGATGGGATATTCCCGCTCAACGAAGAGAGCATCCGCCTCGTGGCCCATGAAAATGATGTGCTGCAGCGGCGCATCCAGTCGGTTGTGACCTTCTCAACCCTCCAATCTCCAGACACGCAGGCAACATTCTCGGATGTGGATACGCTTGACCTGGTAGATTCCGTGCTTGGTTCTTTTGAACAAGACTGTTCCAAGAGGGTGCAGGTGCAGGTGCAGTGCCCCGTGGTGTGCTGCGACTTCTCCCTGATGACCCTTGCTTGCCGTGAACTCTTGAAGAATGCCTTTGCAGCCTCCTCCTCGCCCGTGCAGTGGAATATATCCGGCTCATCGGACGCTGGCTATGAGATGATGCTCTCCAATGAAGGAGATCTCAGTGGCGACTTGACTGGCTTCTTCGAGCCATGGACCCGGGGTGACGCCAGCCGTACGGCAAATGGTGGAAGTGGATTGGGACTCTCGATCGTAGGACAGGTGATGCGCCTGCAGGGTGGGACAGCCACGATCGTGGGGAGTGAAGCGGAGAAGTTGGTGCAGGTGATCCTCAAGTGGGGAAGACCGAAACAGGCCTAGGGTTTCTTGTGTAATGAATGGTGGAGTGGTACTGTATTGGTATCAACATCCAAGGAGCTTCTTCTATGAAAAAAACCATGTCCTTCCTTGCCATTTCCCTCATGGCAATCATCCTGTTCGTGTCTTGTGCATCGGCAAATGTCGGTTCGGACCATGCCTACACCGAAACAATCCTTGAGATCCCCAGTGTTCGTGGAACAATGATTCCCGCCACCCTCACCATGCCCGTCGGCGATGCAAAATATCCACTTGTGGCCATGCTCCATGGACATGGTGGTAGCCGTACCGAAAACGGTGGTTTCACCGCCATTGCAAACAATCTGGCCCAGAATGGGATTGCCGTTATCAGGATGGACTTCCCCGGTTGTGGCGACAGCAAAGAGTCCTTCACCCTCAATACGCTGGACAACATGGTCGACGATGTAGTCTCCAGTGTCATGTACGTCCAATCAAACTTCTCAGTCGATGCACAGAAGCTGGGTCTGTTTGGCTACAGCATGGGTGGCACCTTGGTGCAGACCATGCTCAACGACAACACGCTACCTGGTGTAGATGCAGTGGTGCTTCTCGCTCCTGCAGTTGAGAATGCCGCGATTGGAATGATGGGTGGCAAAGAGAATTGGGACAAGATGTATGAGGTTGCCAAGCAGAATGGCTTCATCGAGTTCAAAACCGTCTGGGGCCAGACCCAGTTGCTCAGCGAAAAGTGGTTCGAATGCCTCAGCCGTGAGGCTCCGTTGTCAAAGGCCCAGAAGTTCGATGGACCTTCCCTGGTAATCTACGGAGAGGATGACGGTACGGTCCTCCCAGCAGTGAGCAAGGCAGAGGCTGCCGCAATCGGTGCCAAGGTGTTGGATGTGACTGGAGATACCCACTCCTATGGATTCTATTCGGATAGGACCGACATCAAGCAGGCAATCGTCGATGCGACGACTGCCACCTTCATACAAGGCCTGAAGTAATAGTACTTTGTTCAACTCGGCCCTCCTGTTCATTCGGGAGGGCCAATTTGTATTTGGGAATATGATTGTAAAAAAAAGTTGACAACCAGGGGTTGATGTTTCATCATTAATTCAATGAATGAAAAATCTATGGAGGATTTGAAACATGAAAAAACTCACTGCTCTGATTCTCATCGTTTCCCTGATCTCCGGTTTGTCGTTGTTCGCAGCCGGTTCTAAAGACCAAGCTGCCTCCGATGGCAAGGTAACCATCACTGCATACATGCAAATAGATCCGACGTTGTCCCAGTATGCCGGCCACAATGCAATCATGGCTGCTTTTGCCGAGAAGTATCCCAACATTGTTGTGGTACCCGAATATGCAAGCGGGGAGGCCTTCCACCAGAAGTTCCAAGCTATGGCAGCATCGAAGCAAATTCCCGATCTGTTCACCTGCTATGGTGGTGCTCGCTCGGCGTACGTGAACCAGACTGGACAGGTCCTGGACCTGAGCAAGACCTATCTCACAGATGCAGTGAAGAATGAATACAGTGCAGCAACCTGGACCCCACAGGGTGAGAATGGTGAGATCTGGATGGTTCCACCTTCATTGGCCGTCTGCCATGTGGTATATGCCAACCATGCCCTGCTGGACAAGCTTGGCCTGACCTATCCTGAGACCTACGAAGAATGGCTGGCTCAGATTCCAACTATCCGTGCAGCAGGCTACTATCCTGTCTCCATGGGCAACAAGGATCCATGGGTTGTCAATTCATGGTTGCTGTCCCTCCTTGTCGACCGCTTGGGTGGCCCACAGTGGTTCATGGACGCTGCAAAGGGAACCAATGGCGCCTCCTTTACCGATCCTGCTTTCGTCCGTTCCCTTGAGATCATCAAGGAAATGACCGATGCCGGCATGTTCTCACCTGGTGTCAACCAGATGTCCAACACCGAAGCTGACCAGGAATTCTACCAGGGCAAGAGCGTCTACCTGATTGACGCTGGTTGGAGAACTTCAGGCATGGACCGTGACCTGGACGACACGATGAAACAGAACGTCCAGATGCATGTCTTCCCTGCCATCAAGGGCGAAGTGACATCCAACACGTCGACAGCAACTTCTTCCGAGGGATTCGGCATTGCCGCAAGCATCGAAGGAACTGCCAAGGCTGATGCAGCATGGACATTCATCCGCTTCTACGATGGGCCCGAAGGTGCAGCTATCAGTGCATCGTTTGGTGAAGTCCCCTCCTACAAGCTGGACCTGAGCAAGGTCGCCATGACCCCGATGCAGGCAAAATTCGCACAGTTCCAGGCCGACCACGACATGGGCTATGTATTCGACTCCGTCATGGGTGGCGAGGGTGTGAGCATCCTCAACAACGACATCCAGGCAATGATGCTCGGCAAGGGTGATCCCGCCGCCATCGCAGCAAAGTATGAGAAGTTCGTCGCAGCCAACGAACGCTAGTTTGTAGCTATCAGGGGGAGGACGGCACTGCCGTCCTTCCCAATCTTTCCTGAAAATCACACGGGGGAACCATGAACAACCGAAACAAGCGGTTCAGTTTCTATATGTTGCTGTTGCCGGCGTTCATCATCTATCTCTCCATCATTCTGTTTCCGATTCTCGTGAGCTTGGGGTTGTCGTTCACCAAGTGGAAACAATACAAGATGGTGGGGTTCATCGGTATACAGAACTACATCAACATCCTCAAGGACCCGTCGTTCCTCAAGTCGATGTGGAACAACGTCCAGATCATGTTGGTTTCAGTGCTGGGGCAAATTCCCCTTGGGATTATCCTTGCCTACCTGCTCTACCGCAAATGGGTCAAGGGAGTGAAGTTCTTTGAGATGATGATCTTCCTGCCGATCACTATTTCATCGGTAGTAGTAGCGTTGCTGTGGAACCGTGTTTTCTCCCCGGTAGGTATCTATACTGCATTTGTCAGGTCGGTGACCCATAATCCCGACTACGTGGTGAAGATTTTCGAAAGCAGCGCATTCGCCATGATCCCCATCCTCATTGTCCTGCTGTGGCAACATACGTCGCTGTACATGGTCATATTCCTTGCAAACCTCCAGCGGATACCTGAGTCGGTCTTCGAGGCTGCCACTATCGATGGAGCCAAGGAATCCACGATTGTCCATAGGATTGTCCTTCCTGCCCTTGCAAATGTCATCTTCACGTGTTCGGTACTTGCAATCAGCGGGTCCCTCAAGAGCTTTGACTTGGTCTACGCAATGACAGGAGGGGGACCGGTCGACTACACCTCGGTCATGGCATTGTATCTCTATAAGCAGACATTTACGTTCAGCAACTATGGGTATGGATCGGCCGTATCCATCATCATCGTCATCCTCAGCGTGGGACTCATCACCCTGGCGCGCGGTCTGTATGGACGGGCCCAGCGCAGGTTCGAGTAGGAGCAGCATATGCATACGACACAACGCTCGAAGAAGATCTCCACCGGATGGGCAGTCTTTGCCTATATCTTCCTGATCCTGTTCACCCTCATCACCTTGGTCCCGATGGTCTGGATGTTCTACTCCTCCTTCAAGCTCAATGGTGAGATATTGATGCATCCCATGGGGTGGCCAAAGGCCCCCACGTGGGCAAACTATGAGAAGGCGTTCGAGTTCGGCAATATGTTCAATGCCTTCTTCAACAGCCTCTTCTACTCGGTGACTGCTACCACCGCCACAGTCCTGCTCTCATTGTGCGCCGGCTTTGCCCTCACCAAGTTTGGTTACCGAAGCAGCAAGGTCTACACAGGCTTCTTTACCGTGGGGTTGCTGATCACAGTCAACTCGGTCATTACCCCCTTGTTCATCATGGAGACGAACATAGGGCTGTACAATACACACCTTGGGGTGATCCTTCCATATATTGCATTTGGTCTGCCCATGGCGATTCTGATCGCATCATCGTTCATCAAGGGGATTCCGGACGCCCTCATCGAAGCAGCCATCATTGATGGTGCAGGGTACCAGTTTGTGTTCTGGAAGATCATCCTGATCCTCTCCACGCCGGTGATAGCTACGATCGCAGTGCTCAATTTCCTCAGCAACTGGAACGAATTTCTCCTGGTGTTCACATTGACCAGTGGTGAAAATATGCGTAGCCTCCCTGTAACGATCAACTCGTTTGCCGGAAGGCTGAACCAAGACTATGGCCTGCAGTTCGCCGCGTTGGTCATTGGGACAATTCCGATGTTCGTTTTCTACTTTATTGCCCATAATGCATTGGTGCAGGGCTTTGGAGAAGGGGCGATCAAGGAGTAAGATGAATAATGTGTTGTATTCTCATCAGGGAATTGATCGAACAAACATACCATAGCAACAATGAGGGAGTGTCATGACCAAAGAATCACATGTACAGATTGAGATTTGCCTTGAATCCATTGAGTCCATCAGGAAGGCCCAGGAGGGAGGGGCAAACCGCGTGGAGTTCTGCTCCGACCTGTTTGAGGGTGGTCTTACTCCTACCCTTGGTGCCTTTCGGACGGCCAAGCGTGTCGTGTCCATCCCCATGAACGTGATGATCCGCCCACGTGGTGGTGATTTCTGCTACAGCGACCTTGAGTTCGAGGCAATGCTGGAGGATACCAAGATCTTCCGCGATGCAGGGGCAAATGCCATAGTCTTCGGCATCCTTACCCCCGATGGGGAAGTGGACATGGAGCGCAGTGCCCGCATCATAGAGGCGGCACGTCCGTTGCCAGTCACGTTCCATCGGGCATTTGACATGACCCGCGATGCCGACAGGTCGTTGGACAACCTCATTGCCCTTGGGGTCGAGCGTGTGCTGACCAGTGGGCTCGAGCCAACTGTACCAGAGGGAGCTGAGATGCTTGCCCATCTCGTGCAGGCTGCAGGGGACAGGATCATCATCATGCCAGGTTGTGGCATCTCAGAAAGAAACTTCAAGGGTCTGCATGAGAAGATCAAGGCAAAGGAGTACCATGTATTCCTTCCCCGCGAATACAAATCTGCCATGGAATACCATCCTGGGCACATCTATATGGGAGGGATGCTCCGGCAAAGCGAGTTCACGGTATCCCATACCGATGCATCCCGTGTTGCTGACATCCGGTCAATGGTATGAAAGTAGTTGGCAATAGTCAGTTCCAGAAAGAGGCGAATTGCCTGCTGATCCTCAACCTGCTGCGCCGCAATCCATGCAGCAGGATTGAGATTTCCCATATCTTGGGCCTCCAGCCTTCGACGGTGACCTACAGCGTCAACCGTCTGATCGAGAATGGGACTGTCATTGAGTGTGCGCAGGAAGAAACCGGGACCTCCAAGGTATTGGGGCGCCGGAGGAACCTGCTTGCAGTCAATCCCGACTTTGGACGGGCAGTGGGCATCGAACTGATGAGCAGCTCGATGCATATCACTGTCTGTGACCTTGCCGGGAATGTCGTACACCGGCAGAGCAATCCCTGCAAGCAATTGCCAGGACATGATGATGACCCGGTGGTAAAGTTCAAGGCCCTGGTCAGTGAGGCCGTATTGGCAGCACAGCAAATCTGTGCCCAGATACCCATCTTGGGAGTGTGCATGGCTGTTCCAGGGATTGTCAACGATGGCAATCGGTTCATCGATGCCTGCTGGACCCATGGGCTCAAGCATGTGGATCTCTCTGGATTCCTCTCTAGCTTTGATTTCCCCGTATTCTTTGAGAATGACGCCAACTGCTGCGCAGAGAAGTATCTGTGGGGTGCTGGGTATGAACATGATTCCTTCCTGTACCTCCTTGCCCGCCGGCAGACGCTGTCGACAGTCCCCGCCGGGGTGCCGACCATCGGGCTTGGTTTTGGATTAGTGCTCGATGGGAAGCTCTACCGCGGAAGTGCTGGCCGCAGTGGCGAGTACTGTGGTTCCCATGTAGTCGGGGACCCGACGTTGGGGCAAGTCAGCCTGACTTCACAACAACTGGAGCAGATGGATACCGATCCAGCATTGGCAAGGGAATTAGTCATGGAGCTGTTCTCGGACGTGTTCTGCGCCATGAGCATCTTCGACCCCAGGGTATTGTTCGTTGGTGGGTTCCTTGCCACAGAACCCTACCGGACGTTGGTGTTCGATGTGCTTGAGCATGAACTGCATGATCGTTTCAATGCATTCAACTGCAATGGAGGGGTCGTATTGGTGCAGGACTCACAGTTCGATCCCAGTGAAGGGGCAGCCGATGCCCTGCTCAACCGGTTGTATGTCGTCCCACAGGTCGGGGACCCCAACATGGCCAGCAGCCGCCTCAACGGCCTGATGATCAACATTGTATAGCAACGTCAGTAACTCTATCATACTTGGGAGGAACAAAATGGCAAAGAGAGTAGTCGTAGGGGGAATGCATCATGAGTCTGATACGTTCAACCCCATCGTGACAGGCAAGAAGGATATTTGGGTACGCCGTGGCAATGAACTATTGCAGGGCGAACGTGAGGATTCCATCAGCGGTGCAATCGCGACATTGCAGGCTGCTGGCTATGAAGTCATCCCCACGATCATTGCCCGGGCCGTCCCCAACGGGGAGTGGGACCGAGCGTATTACGAAGAGCTCAAGGCCGAGTTCCTGGACAGGATCAAGGCGGCATTACCCGTTGATGCAATGTGCCTCTCCCTGCATGGTTCGATGCGGGTCAAGGGATTGGGTGAGGCAGAAGGTGATATCCTCACTGCCGTACGGGCAATGTGTCCGGACGTCCCTATTTTCAGCTCGCTGGACATGCATGCCACGATGACGGTCCCCATGCTCAGGAACTGCAATGGTTTCGTAGGGTACAAGTGTGCTCCTCACACCGATACATATGAAACCGGCATCCATGCGGCAAGGATGACGATCAAGGCGTTGGAACAGGGTGTGAAGGCAACCATGAGTGCGGTGCATGTGCCGATCCTTATCGCAGGTGAGCAGTCCGAGACCAGCGTGGCTCCCATGAACAAGCTGATTCCTGTCCTGCGTGAATATGAGAAGCGTCCACATGTCCTTGCAGCATCATATCTGTTGGGATTCCCCTGGGCTGATACCCCAGAAAACGGTGTGACTGCATTGGTGGTCACCGATGGCGACCATGAGCTTGCCGATACCTATGCCATGGAGCTGGGGCAGCTGTTCTGGGATACCCGCCACGAGTTCGGGTTCTACAACGAGACCCATGAGCCAATGGATGCCCTGAAGGCAGCGCGCGCCTGTATTACGCAAGGAGATTATCCGGTGGTCATATCCGACAGTGGGGACAACCCTACCGCAGGCTCTTCACAGGATGTAACCAACTTCCTGAAGATGATCTTGGCTGATGCTGATCTTTCCCATCTTAACCCACCTTTGGCATACCAGGGGTTCTATGATCCGAAGCTGGTAGCAGGTGCTATTGAAGCAGGAGTAGGGGGAACTGTCATCGGGAGCCTGGGCGCAGCGTTCGACCATGTCACCAGTACTCCGATTCCCGTTGAATCGAAGGTCAAGGCGATAGTCCGCAACTGGGAGGGGGCACAGGGGTGTGACCTTGCGTTGCTGGATGTTGGCGGTGTAGATGTGGTTGTCACCAGTGGGCATGTAGGATGCTATGATCCCCAGATGCTACGGGTGTTGGGAGTCGTTCCAGAGGAGTGCAAGGCAATCGTTGTGAAGCTGGGGTATCTGGAGCCGGAGATCCGTGCCATTGCCCGTCATTCCATGATGGCTCTGACTGACGGGAGCACCAACGAGGTCTTCTCCCGGCTTCCGTACAAGTATCTTTCCCATCCGATCTTCCCTGTCGACGGAGACTTCGAGACGTCCCTTTCCTACCTGACGAAATGAATGGATGAGAACACGCCCGGTGTTTCACCGGGCGTGCTGCAAGACAATCTTGAGACAATCGATCTGAAAATAGAGACGGCCCCATCAACGATGGGACCGTTCCTGTATAACGGAAAATTGTATGTTGGAGGAATCCCATCCGGTTCTTGGGACCGGATGGGAAACACACGAACCAAACTTAGAAGCTGATCACGATGTACGGTGTCAGGCTGAAGGTCTTTGCTGCTGTGCCGTATTCCATGTTCACTGCATAGGTGACTCCAGCGATCTTGTAGCTGACGTCGCCACCAACGGTGATGGTGTTTGCTACATCGGTGAAGTTGGCAATGTTGAAGTACACGTCGGTTCCGAGGTTCTCGACGCCGGTGAACTCAACATAGTTGTTCAGGCCCATGGTGCCATCGAACATGAAGAATTCGCTGTATGCCCAGACTGGTCCGTAGCCGCCGTTGATGTTGGCTGCGAGGTAGTTCTTGGAGCTTTCCAGGAGATAGGTGTCGTAGAAGGAGAGGCCCAACTTGAAGTCGAGGTCGCACAGTGCAGCGATGTCGACAGTTGCAGAACCGTTGATTCCATGCTTGTCCTTGACGGAGGAGCCAATGCCGGAGACCATATTGTATCCATATGCGAATCCAACTTTGACGCCATCAATCGGAGCAACCACGGTGCTGACAGAACCGGAGCGGCCAGTATCGGTGGGGTCGATGGAAGCTCTGACCTGCACCCATGAGCCGTAGTTGAGGTCTACATACCCAGAAGCAACGCCATTGTTCTTCAGCTTGTAGTAACCATTGCCAGTGACGTCGTTGTAGGCGCTCAGTGCGGTTACTGCAGACATGTTGCCCAGAGAGAAGCTGATGCCGAAGTCGCCAAGGTCGAGGCCTGCAAGAGCAAGTGCCTTGCTGAAGCTGACGGTTGCATTTGCTTCGTACTTGTCGTTCGAATCAAGGGAAGTACCATTGAGTGTGCCGAAGCTGATTGCCCAAAGGCCATTCTCGTCAGCTACCTTGAAAACCAACTTTGCTTCCTTGTCCTTCCATTCAGTGACGGTGTTCCCGGACTGGTTGAAGTTGAAGGAAAAACCTTGTCTAAATCTACCACTGAAGGTAGGGGCAGCGGTAAGGCCGACAACCACCAACAGGACGAGCGCCACAGTTGCAACAAACTTTTTGTTCATGACTTTTTCTCCATAGATTGCGTGAGATTGTTTTGTAACTCAAGTATGGGAAGTATGAATGGAGGTAGTATGAATGGTTTTTGACGGAACCATGGATTAAGGTGACGCTCAGATTAGGAATGTGGAGAACATGAGACAATGTGATGAATATGTGGAGAAACAACCCTACAAATATGACGATGTGTGGTTTGTATGAAGGTTACAGACGTTTCAAATTAAATTGTCAAAGATAAAAATGTCAGTTGATGGACAGTTCTTTGAAAGTGTGTCCAGAAAAATCCTTGATTTGGAACAAACCCTCTTCATAGAGCATATAGGAAGGGGGAAACCCTCCCTTGGGGATGGAGATTGATCCTGGGTTGAGGATTGTGATCTCACCTTTGTGCTCTGCTACGGGGATATGGGTATGCCCGTGGATGAGGATGTCTCCTTTCTTGAGCATGGGAGAATGGTCTGCATTGTAGATATGTCCATGGGTGAAGCAGATGGTCCTGTCATTGAGGACCATCATGTTGTAGTCAGCCATGATGGGGAAGGAGAGGACCATCTGGTCGACTTCCGCATCGCAGTTGCCCCGTACGCAGAGGATGTCCTGAGCCATAGGGTTGAGCATGGCAATGACCTGCTTGGGGGCATAGCCGGCAGGCAGGTCATTCCTTGGTCCGTGGTAGAGAATATCGCCCAGGAGCACCAGGCGTGAACAGTCCTGCTGCTCGAAGATATCAAGAAGAGCACGTGTCTGCACGGCGTCCCCGTGCAAGTCGGAAGCTATCATCAGTTTCATGAAGTTGATGATAGCCTAAAATGTTTTCTCGTCCAATATATTCTGGAGCATCTTGATCACAATATCGTTGGTCTTCTCTGCTGCTTCCTCGCTGAGGTCCTCTATCTGCTTGTTGCTGAGGTTCGTCGCGTAGTCGGCGATGCCCCGGAGCACCACGAACGGCACATTGAACAAATGTGCTGTCCATCCGATCGAGCCCCCTTCCATTTCCACTGCGAGTGCATTGAACTTCTTGTAGAGCTGGTCCGAGTAATCCTGGGAAGAGACGTACTGGGCACCTGTTGCGATGACGCCTGTGTGGACATGCTCCTCTCCCAATACTTGCACCGCGGCGTCATGTGCCATTTGGATGAGGGTAGGGTCTGCACTGATTATCCCTTTCTCCGAGTCTTGGGTCGCACGCCAGACAAAGCCCTGTGGGGTGATGGAGCCATAGTCATGCATGACTACATTGGTGGATATGACCACATCCAGCAGCTGCACGTCACGAGTTGTTGCCCCGGCAATTCCCGTGAAGATGATGCACTGCACGCCAAAATGGGTGATCATGACCGTTGCACAGGTCGTGGGACGGATCTTCCCTATGCCACTTTGGGCTACGACCACATGCTGGTCACCCACCGTTCCGATATGGTAGGTGATGTCACCCACCTCTTCTGTGGCGTCAACAGTCATGGCACTCATGATTTGTGCGACATCGGATTCCAAGGCGGCAATGATGCCGACCATGTTCTTGGGATATGCATCCTGCTTGTTCATGGAAGTGCAACCAGTAAGTAGTGATGCTATGAGGAGAGTTGCAAGCAGGGCGGGAGTCAAACGATTCTTTGACATAGGAGGCCTCCGTATAGCAAACAATGTACTTACCAATACGGAGGGCCGTCCATGGGTTTCAATTGTTTTTGTTCTCAAGCAATGATTTGGTTCCCTTTTCCGGCTTGAAGAGATTCAGCCGCAGTGCATTGAGCACCACTGATACCGAGGAGAGGGACATGGCCAAGGCTGCGAACATCGGGTTGAGCAATGGGCCTCCAAAGAATGTGAGGATTCCTGCAGCAACGGGAATTCCGAGGATGTTGTAGAAGAAGGCCCAGAAGAGGTTCTCCTTGATGTTCTTCATCGTTGCCCGGCTGAGTTTGACGGCTGTGAACAGGTCAGAGAGATTCCCTCGGATCAACACTACGTCCGCAGAATCAATGGCGATGTCGGTTCCGCTGCCAATCGCAATACCCACGTCCGCTATGGTGAGTGCCGGTGCATCATTGATGCCGTCTCCCACCATTGCAATGATGTCGGATGCCTGTTTCTTGCCAGCCTGCTGTGCTTGGAGCCGCAGGGACTCGACAGCCTGTGCCTTCTGGTCGGGAAGGACCTGGGCGATCACCTTGCCGATCCCGACTTCCTTGCCGATGGCATTCGCCGTGACTTGGTTGTCACCGGTAAGCATGACTGTCTCAATTCCCAGTTGCTGGAACGAATGGATGATAGCCTTGCTCTCCGGCTTGAGTGTGTCGGCCACTGCAATGATCCCCAGCAGATGGTTGCTGTCGGCGATCAGCAGGGGTGTCTTTCCTTCACTAGCCAAGCGCTGTGCATCTTCCTCGAAGGCAACTGCATGGACGTCATGTTCTATGACCTGTGCATCGTCCATCAGCGCACGGTTGCCCAAGTACAGGACTCTGCCGTCGATGGTGGTCCTGATTCCCTTGCCAGGGAGTGCCACGAAGTCGGTGGTCGTCCGTGTCTGCAATGTGAGTTCCTGGGCATGGGAGACTATCGCAGATGCGAGGGGGTGCTCGCTGTTGGCCTCTGCGGATGCGGCGAGGGTCAGCAGCAACCGTTGGTCCACCGCATCATCATATGTGATGATGTCGGTGACCTTGGGTTTGCCGGTGGTCAATGTGCCTGTCTTGTCGAATACGATGGTATGGACTTTCCCCAACTGCTCCAGTGCCGATGCCTGCTTGAAGAGAATTCCATACGAGGCACCTTTACCTGTCCCCACCATGATGGCAATCGGTGTTGCCAATCCCAGTGCACACGGACAGGCGATCACCAGCACGGATACTGCTGCCGTGATTGCAAAATTGAAGGTGTGCCCACCAAGCAGCCATCCAATGAAGGTCACCAGGGCAATGCCCATGACGACTGGGACAAAATAGCCGGAGACTGTGTCGGCCATACGTGCTATTGGTGCCTTGGAACCCTGTGCCTCTTGGATCATCCTGATGATTTGGGACAAGGCTGTATCTTTGCCGACTTTGGATGCTTCATAGCGGATCGAGCCGTTGCCATTGATCGTGGCGCCATATACTTGCGAACCTGTCGTCTTCTCGATGGGGATGCTTTCACCGGTAAGCATGCTCTCGTCAATGGAGGTGAGCCCATCGGTGACGATGCCATCGACAGGAAGCCGTTCACCAGGGCGCACCAGGACAATATCTCCTACTTGCACCTGCTGGGCGGGAATGATCAATTCTTGTCCATCGCGGATAATCGTTGCATTTGCCGGGGCAAGCGCCATGAGCTTGCGGATTGCATCGCCGGTGCGTCCCTTGGATCGGAGCTCCAGGTATTTTCCCAGCATCACCAGTGTGATGATGGTGGCGGTTCCCTCGAAGTAGAGGGTGGAGTGGTAGGCCATGTGGTCTCCACCGGCAATGAGGGTAATCCCCCAGATACTATAGAAGAAGCTTGCCAGGGTTCCTACGGCTACCAATGAGTCCATGTTGGGCTTGAGCCGGACAAGGTTGGGAATGCCTTTGGTAAAGAAGGTGTAGCCACAGAACATCACCGGGATGCACAATGCCAACTGCACCAGTGCAAAGGTCATGGGGTGGGCGTGGGGTGAGAGGAATGAGGGGAGTCCGCCATTGGCAGATGTCGTAAAGACCATCGGGGCCATTGCGATATACAGCAATGGCAAGGTCAGGCAAATTGCGATGATCAGGCGAATCTTCTGGCTCTTCTCCGCATGTGCCTTGCGTTTGCGTTCAGTCTCTTCGTCGGCTGTGTTGAGCTCGATCATGTTGTAGCCAGCTTTCTCGATGGCCGCACGGATCTTTTGGATGTCACAGAGCTTGGGGTCATAGGATATGACTGCCTGTTCCGTGGCCAAGTTGACCTGCGCCTCCTGGACTCCAGGAAGCTTGCGCAGGGAACGTTCGACAGCGGCACTACAGGCGGCACACGACATGCCGCCTATTCCAACAACAAGTTTCTTCATGGACTGGACCATTCGTAGCCGATCTCGTCTACGTACTCTTTGTTTGCCATGATGTCGAAATCATCATCCGAGGTAATCAGCACATCACCGGACTTTGCATCAGCTTTGCAGTCTCGGACACCTTTGAGTGCCTTGATCGCATTGTTGACACGCTGTTCGCAGTGGTGGCAACTCATACCTTCCATATGAATCTTTGTCTGTTTCATAGGGTATGCTCCTTGGTTGAATAATACTGCCGGAGAAGGGGAACTGCCTAGTGAGTTTGTCACCATAATAGGATATGTCGGGATCCATCGAAGTTTTTTGACCATCTTTTTTTTAAATCCCTAGACACAAACAGCAAGGTATGGTATGTTGCTACTCGCTGGTGCAACCAGCTATTCCATTCGGGCCCGTAACTCAGTGGGAGAGTATCACCTTGACATGGTGGGAGTCGTTGGTTCAAATCCAATCGGGCCCAAAGCAAAGCCATCCTGGAAACAGGATGGTTTTTTACAATCCAGCTGTACAATCCATAATTTTTGGAACAAAAATCCAGAGTTTTGACACTAAAATCCAGAGATTTTGCAA
>CAYXIH010000011.1:20708-47044 GCA_964465155.1 uncultured Sphaerochaeta sp. | reverse complement strand
GCAAACATAGTATCAAAAAAATGTAAGCTACACAATGAACCGTGGTGCCAGGACATAAAAAAGAGCTGCCATCCAAGTCTTGCAACCTTGGTAGCAGCTCATCATTTGCATTCGGATATGCTAGTTGTTCGTTTCAGCGGAAACATCTTCCGGCAGTATCTCTTCGACCACGGGTTCCACCACCGGTTCTGCCTCCTTCACGGGAGCAGCCAATGGGGAGATACCCTTGATGCGGACATCCACCTCGAATCCACGTCCATCCAGATATTGGAGGATTTCCTCCAATGTGTAGCTGTCCAGGGTCTTGGAAGCGGTGATGTTGTCCGAAGCGCGGACTTGCATGATATTGGAGCCATCCACATTCATCGTCATGCCGGGGATGATCTGGGCAGTCTGCTCGCCACTGGTACCAAACAACACAAAGGCTCCGATGAACACGACCACGAACGCAGCAGCTGCAGTGATTATCGCAGGGATGCCGACTTTCAGCTTCCTGTGAAAGAAACTCACCTTCTTGTTCTTGTCGAGGTAGTTGTTCTTGATATAGGAGAGGACTTTCTCCTGATGGGGTTTGATCTCCGCATCAGTAAGCTCTGCCCCTGCAATCGTCTTGTGCAATGCCAGCAACTGCTCATAGCGTGCCTTGCAAGCGGGGCAATAGGAGAGATGCTCCTCTACCTGCGTCTTCCATGGCTCGGCGAGCTCGCCGTCCATATATGTATTCAAAATCTGGTCATCAAGGCACATTCACTTCCTCCCGGTCAAGCATAGATTCCATCATCTTGCGGGCACGATGGACCCTGACCTTCACATTGCTCTCGGAAATCTGTAGCACCTTCGATATCTGCTTGTAGTCCATGTCGGCATACTCCTTGAGCACTATCACCGACTTGAACTTCTCAGGCAACCGCTCGACAGCCTCACGGACAAGGACTCGCGTCTCTTTCAACACCAGCTCTTCCCCACCATCGTTGTACGACCTCGGAGCAGGCATCTTCTTGATCTTGTCAATCATCCCTTGCTCACGGACCTTCCGCTTCACATGGTTGATCGCAAGATTTTTCGTCACACGTATCAACCAATACTTGGCGTCATCCAACGTAGCAAAATCCATGTTCTTGGCGTAGAACCGGATGAAGGCTTCCTGGCAAATGTCCTCGGCTACGTCGATGTTGTAGGTCACATGGTATGCAACCTTCATCAAGACCGGGAATACCTCCCCATAGACCTTCAGGAACGACTGATCATCGCTGCTTTTGATTTCCATATACTTAACAACGCACCTCGATGCAGGTTACACCTTTTTTATGAGCGAAGTGCCGGTGGAAGTATCCTTCACGACATATCCCATTGCATCCAGCTGAGCACGAATGGCATCTGCACGGGCATAGTCCCGCTGAGCCTTCGCCTCCTGCCGTTCTTGCAACAATGCGAGAGCGGCTGGATCCTCCGCGCTGGCGCAGGGCTGCTCCTTCTTCGCCTCCAAGGCCTCAAGCCCAAGCCCGAGGACCTCGTCCATGTTGTACAATGCCTTCAGCTTCTCGCCTGCGGGCACCGCATCATCCTTGAGCAGCCCCCACATATCGGCAAGACCACGTGGGGTATTCAAGTCATACGAGACATGCTCGTTGAATTGGTTCAGGTATCCCATGGCGGCATCTCCCAAGTCAGGGGAGGCATCGGTCGTCGCCTTGATCGCGGCGACCTTGTCAAAGAGATTCTGGCGGCTATTGCGGGCACTGTCCAAAGCCTGCCAGGAGAACTTCAGCTGCGAGCGGTAGTGGGCACCAAGGATGAGGAACCGGTAGTCCAGTGGGTCATACCCCTTCTCCACCAGCAGCGGAAGAGTCAGGAACTCTCCCGAGCTCTTGCTCATCTTGCCCGAGTCATTGAGGAGGAACTCGCCATGAAGCCAGTAGTTTACCCAGGTATGGCCAGTAGCAGCCTCGCTTTGTGCAATTTCATTGGTATGGTGCACTGGAATTGCATCAATGCCACCACAGTGGATATCAAAATGCTCGCCAAGGTATTTCATGCTCATGGCTGAGCACTCCACGTGCCAGCCAGGATACCCACGGCCCCATGGGGAGTCCCACATCATAGCCTGGTCACCGAACTTGCTGTTTGTGAACCACAGGACAAAGTCCTTTGGATTGCGCTTGTTGCTGTCCACGTCGATTCGGGCACCGCTCTTGAGCTCGCTCAGGTCAAGGCGTGCGAGCTTTCCATATTCTGGGAAGGTGTCGATGCTGAAGTATACGTTGCCACCGGCAACATAGGTATGGCCACCCTCCTCCAGCCGCTTGATCAACGCAATCATGTCCTGGACATGGGCCGTGGCCTTGCAAGTGACGTCAGGGCGGATATTGTGCAGCGAATCAAAGTCATTGAAGAACGCACGGGTATAGAACTCCGCGATGTCCCAGACAGTCCGCCCGGTCTCACGGGCGCTCTTCTCCATCTTGTCCTCACCATCGTCGCCATCACCGGTCAGGTGACCGACGTCGGTGATATTCATCACATGCTTTACTCGGAAGCCACCATGCAGCAGCGTCCGCTTGAGTGTATCTTCAAACACATAGGTACGGAGATTTCCGATATGGGCATAGTTGTATACCGTGGGACCACAACAATACATCGTCACTTCCTCATTGGAAATAGGCTTGAACTCTTCGATCGAGCGCGACATTGTATTGTACAGTGAAATTGCCATGGAACGGGCTCCTCTGCCCCGATAGAATGGCCGGGGCAACCTGATTCCTACACAATACGCAATCCTCATGAAAAAATCAACGTACGACTTTCACCCTTGCGCCAGCACAACAGGCGAAATATACTGGTGCAACAAGCGAGGAGCCAATGTCCAATTCAGCATACCCCATGGGAATCGAAGAACAGGTCCCCATGGACCAACATACATCATTGCATACCGGAGGCAACGCGGATGCCGCGGCATGGCCAGCAACATACGACGAACTGCAGGAGCTCTTTGCATATGCAAACGGGACCTCGTTGCCCGTCACCATCCTGGGAAGCGGCACCAACGTCCTTGTCAGCGACAAGGGTATCCGTGGGTTGGTCATCTTCACCCGCAAGCTCACATCCTGCAGCATCAGGGGGGAACTGATGTGCGTCCGCAGCGGGATGCCGTTGGACCGTGCCATCAACATAGCCATTGAGAATGGCCTGACGGGCATGGAGGAGCTGGGGGGGATTCCTGGGACAGTAGGTGGTGCAGTCGCGGGAAATGCCGGCGTATTGGGGTGCAGCATCGGAGACATGGTGGAATATGTCGATTGCCTCAAGCCAGATGGAACCAGCGTGAGGATCCAATGCCATCCCGACCTCTTCTCCTATCGGAATTGCTCCTTCCTCCATGCAGGTGGCATCTTCCTTTTGGAAGTTGCATTGCGTCTTGCACCAACCCACCAAAGCTCCGAGGCACGACAGAGAAAAGAACAGGCAAAGCGCCTGCGCCGTGCCGCTGGCCAATATGAATCCCCCTCCGCCGGTTGTATCTTCAAGAACCCGAACGCCACTATCAGTGCAGGGCAATTGATTGACCAATGTGGCTGCAAGGGAATGAGCGTCGGTGGGGCCGTGGTCAGCAACGCACATGCCAATTTCATTATAAATCCAACAATGACCGCGACCAGCTCGGACATATACCTGCTTTCGGAACAGGTTCGGCTGCGCGTCTTGGAGGTGACAGGCGTCGACTTGCAGCGGGAGGTCCGGCTGGTTGGCGAGTTCTAGAACACCAGCTGGCATGAGACCTTCCATACACGGGAAGAACTGACAGCCCACTTGACCTTCCCTCCAAGAACATCATGGGAGCTTTCCAGGGTACAGGATGTGCCACTGGTGCCAACCAGTACCTGGGCAGCCCCTGCGGATACGGAAATGCCGGCACTCTGCATGACATCCGAGACCAAGCTGCTGGCCATCCTGCTCAGCGTGACATTACCTACCAACTGGGTAGCAACTGAGAAGAGGATTGCCCGGGCATCGACCTTGAACAGAGTCCGTGCAGTCCGCCCTCCCGTGCGTGGCCATGTGCTTGCATGGGATGCATCAAGTGAAATAGCATAAAAGCCGATGTCGTAGCCTATGGTGCCACGCAATGAGACTACCCGCTTCTGTCGTTCCCCTGCCCGCTCTGCAGGTGCATACAAGGTATCCGAATAGGACCATGAGCTGCTAAAGCTTCCTGCACCCTCGATCTTCACGGCCAACTTTCTCACCGGACGGTCATCTGACCCCACTTCGTTGAGCAGCTGCAGCGAGCTCTCCCCGTGGACCACACCAATTCCCATGCTCACGCAATCCCGCAGAAGCTGCACCGAAGCCAATACGATGCCACTTGCTCCACTTCTGATGTCCCATCCCATGTGCAAACGCATCTTCGAGGTGAGTACCAGCGACCCCAATTCAATGGGTGTCGTCGTCACGTCGATTGCAACAGCTCTTCCATGGCGAGGAAACAACACCTTGCCATCCGCACCCTCGTCAGGAGTCTCCAGGGACACAGGTCCATCAACACGCAAGTATCCCAGGGAAATAGCCATGTCCTGGGTGACATGCCCGATTCCTGCAAAGACCAGCATGTTGTCAATTCCCACTTGTGGGAGTGTTCCAACGGCAAACGAGATGGATGCAACAGGAAATGCATACCCATAGGCAAGACCATGGAAATCTACCTGCTTGCCAATGGCCAAGATGTTGCTTGCAGGCTCGTCGTATTGGAACAGGGAGATACCCATGGGGTATGCCATGCTCCGCAATTGTCCGGCCATCTTCAGCATCCCCATTTGTACCAATCCAATACCCTGGAAGCTGATATTCCACGACTGGATTTGCACAGGTTGCCCTTGGAGGGAGAGCAGCAGCGACACATTGGCATGCAGCTTCTGCTGCCCCATGCTCCATGAGCCACCGCCATCCAACGACAGGGTGGATTTTGAAGAAGCGGTCCCAAAGGTAACCGTCGCAGATGCAAATGAGGAGGAGGCACAGCATATGAACAAAAGCAATGAAATGAACAGACGCATGCATGCCATAGGGCGATAACTTGGCGCGGTATTCAGCAAACAGGAAAAAAAGGGGACTGGCAACGGACAAACAGACTTGCCATGATTGCAATTTACCGTGATACGTGGCATTATTTTTATCTCAAAATCATATTTGGAAAATCATTACAAACTAGAACAAGGAAGTTTGAGGAGTTATATTCATGGTTATCCTGACTCTGAATTGCGGAAGTTCTTCCGCCAAGTACCAAGTCTACGACTGGAACAACAAGGACGTGCTCGCTGTGGGTGTCGTCGAACGTATTGGGTTGGAGTACTCCACCATCGAGCATAATGCCGTTGGCAAGGGACAATACGCCACCAAGTTTTCATCTCCCACCCATAAGGAAGCAATCGAGCTGATCATCAGCCTGCTCGTGGATCCCGAATACGGTGTCATCAAGAGCCTTGATGAGATTGGCGCAGTCGGCCACCGCGTACTGCATGGCGGCGAACTGTTCAAGCAGTCCACCCTCGTCACCGACCAAGTCATCCAGCAGCTGAAGGACCTGATCCCCCTCGGGCCCCTGCACATGCCTGCCAACATCATGGGAATCGAAGCAGCCCGCAAGGTAATGCCCAATGTTCCCCATGCCATCGTCATGGACACCGCATGGCACCAGACAATGCCCGCTGAAGCATATATGTATGCTGTCCCCTATGAGTGGTACACCAAGTACAATGTACGGCGCTATGGCTTCCATGGAACCAGCCACCTGTACTGCGCCAAGCGCGCTGCTGTCCTCCTGGGCAAAGAGAACAAGGACACGAATGTCATCATCTGCCATATCGGCAACGGTGCTTCGGTCTGTGCCGTCAAGAACGGCGTGTGCATCGACACATCGATGGGATTGACCCCGCTTGAGGGCCTGGTCATGGGAAGCCGCAGTGGCGACCTTGACCCCGCAATCCTGCCGTACATCATGAACAACACGAACATGACACCTTCCGAGATGGACGCTACCCTCAACAAGAAGAGCGGCCTGATCGGAATTTGTGGCAAGAGTGACCGTCGCGACGTCCACCAGGCAGCAATCGACGGTGACAAGAAGGCCCAGCTGGCAATCGACATGGAATGCCACCGCATCCGCAAGTACATCGGTGCATATGCAGCACTGCTGGGACGTGTAGACGCAGTCGTATTCACCGCCGGCGTCGGAGAGATGGGAGAGCACATCCGCTTCGGCTCCTGCAGCGGCCTTGAGATGTTCGGCATCAAGATCGATCCGGAGAAGAACGACCTGGCACATTGCAGGAACGCAGAACTGGAGATCAGCGCCGACGATTCCAAGGTCAAGATCCTCGTGGTCCCCACCGACGAAGAACTGGTGATTACCGAAGATGCCTTCGCACTGATGAATGGCACCTACAATGTACACACCAACTTCCACTACACCTTCGAAGACAAGGATTACCAGAACAAGGCTCGTGCCCGTGGTCTGGTCGCCAACCTCGAGAAGAACCCAAAGCTGGCTTCGATCATCATCCAGCCCAAATAACTTACTTCTCCCCGGCCACCCGGCCGGGGATTTCTATACCCTTTTGCACAACACCCCTCGATTTCCTGCGTAAAATTGCGTACATTGTGGATAGGTTGTCCATCGCATGAAGGACATACACATACGAGAGAGGAGCTGTATATGGGAATTCTGAATATTGGCTCATTCACATTCGATATTTTCGACTATATCATCTTGTTCCTGATGATCATCGGTGCCGTAGTCGGATGGAAGAAAGGCTTCGTCAATGGCTCGAAAAGTCTCATCATGATCTTGGGTGGATTGGTAGGAGCAGCCTACCTCACCAAGCCATTGATAGAGATAGTCTGGAACCTCACGTCATGGTCGTTCCTCGCTTCTACCGCTGCACGGATCATTGCGTTCGTGCTGACCTTCGCCATATCGATGGGCTTGATCGACCTGGTGCTCAAGCTCTTCAAGCTGATCCTCGATACCCTCCACCTGAAGTTCATCGACAAGATCATCGGGTTGGTATGGGGCGTATTCGTCGTCTTTGCACTGGCGCTGGTATTCATACAGCTCTCCATGCTCCAGACGGTCTGGAATCCGATGCCCATGTTCGATTCTTCATTCTTTGTCCAGCATCTGGTTCCTGAGTACCTCAACCCTACGGTTGAGCAACTGCAGGCCTACTGGCCCATGTATTGGGAGCCGACCAAAGAGCAACTGAAGGAAGTCTTCAACTGAGGAGTATCCGAACTGCATGAACAAGATGGGGACCGCGATGCGGTCCCCGTCTTGTTGTTGGTCATGCTGGATTGTAGAGGTTGCTGGTTGGGAACTTCGGTTCGCTGGTAACGTTGATCTTCAACTTGCGCAAACCCGTAGAATCCCCAGAAGAAGGAATGTGGGACATGTGGGCCTCACAACCACGCAGCTGGGGCAATGCCTCCAAGGCAGCTTGTGCAGTGGGGTTGATCGTGGCGCTCATCGCCAGGCAAATCAACATCTCGTCCAAGTTCAGCGAGACGCCCCTGCCTTGGAGCACATCACGCTTCATGGTGGTGATGGAGCTGATGATCGCCTTGGGAATCAGGTCGATGTTCTGGGGAATCTTCGCAACATGCTTCAGGGCATTAAGGATCAAGGCAGAAGAGGCATGCATCAGCTGGGAGTTCCAGGCGGTGACGATCTGTCCATCGGCAAGCTCCATTGCCGCGGCACACGTGATGCCATGGTTGCCCTTGTTGTGCTCGATGGCATATGCCAATGCTTCGGTGGCGGCAGGCACGACCGGGCGCATCGTAGGAGTCAGCTGGGCAGCCTCCATGATGACTTTGCTCCGGTGGACTGACTCCTCCGACCCGATGCCCTGTGCATATTCACATACTGCACGGAAGTAGCGCCTGATGATCTCCTGGCGTCCTGCCTCACGCACAGCCTCGTCATCGATGATGCCAAACCCACAACGGTTGACACCCATGTCGGTGGGAGACTTGTAGACGCACTCCTTGCCGGTGATCTTCTCCAGGATTCTCTTGAGCAACGGGTATGCTTCCAGGTCACGGCTATAGTTGACGGTGGGCACCCCATAGGCACTGAGATGGAAGTGGTCGATCATGTTGATGTCACCGATGTCCGCCGTGGCAGCCTCATAGGCAATGTTCACAGGATGGTCGATGGGAAGGTTCCAGATGGGGAACGTCTCGAACTTTGCATATCCGCTGGGGCGTCCTGCACGCGAGTCATGGTACATCTGCGAGAGGCAGGTGGCAAGCTTGCCACTGCCAGGCCCTGGTGCGGTGACGATGACAACCGGACGCTCGGTCTCGATATAGGGGTTGGCCCCATATCCTTCATCGCTGACGATCCTGTCGACATCGTTGGGATACCCACGGGTTGCGGCATGCAGATACACCTTGATCCCCCGCCTCTCCAGGCGGTCCTTGAACTGGAGGACTACCGGCTCACCATCGAAACGGGTGATCACGACACGGCTGACGGTCAGGCCCCAGGAGGCGAAGTCGTCGATCATCTTGAACACGTCAGTGTCGTAGGTGATGCCAAAATCACTGCGCATCTTGCGCCGCTCGATATCGCCGGCATGGATGCAGATGATCACATCTATTTGGTCTCGGAACGACTGGAAGACTCGCATCTTGACGTTGGGGTCGAACCCGGGGAGGACGCGTGCCGCATGGTAGTCATAGAGCAACTTGCCACCACATTCCAAGTAGAGCTTCCCTTCGCACTGCTGCATCCGCTCGAGGATGTGCGCTTTCTGTTCCTCAAGATATTTGTCGTTGTCAAATCCAATCCTCACAATAACCACCTTCCCAAAAAAAAGGGGAAACGTCGTGTCTCCCCATGGATATCAATATCTAGCGCAGCACGATGTTGCGCGCTATCTCGTCAGCTTTCTCCTGCCCAAAGAGCTT
Organism: uncultured Sphaerochaeta sp.; assembly: GCA_964465155.1. Classification (GTDB taxonomy): domain Bacteria; phylum Spirochaetota; class Spirochaetia; order Sphaerochaetales; family Sphaerochaetaceae; genus Spiro-02. The sequence continues at coordinate 38,077 of CAYXIH010000011.1, read as the reverse complement.
GGAGACGATCGCAAGTGCAAACTCCATGGCGCAACCGGCACCACGTGCGGTAATGACATTGCCGTCGACCATCACCGGCTCATCCGAGAACTGTACCGTGGGACAGCTGGACTCCATGCCGGGGTAACAGACAGCCTTGTGCCCATCCAGTAGCCCGGCAGGGCCAAGGACAACCGCAGGGGCTGCGCAGATGGCGCAGACCAAGCCTTGCTCGGAAGCGGCCACCAGACGCTGCATCACCGGCCAGCTATGGGCAAGGTTCACAGACCCAGGCATTCCGCCGGGACAGACGACGCAATCGAACTTCACAGGCGCCTGGGATATCTCGGTGTCGCAGACAACCGTCACTCCATGGCTGGAAGTCACCTGCTGGGAACCGACTCCAGCCGTAGTCACTTCTGCTCCCGCTCTCCTAAGAAGGTCAACGGGTACAAACGCCTCAATCTCTTCAAATCCTGGTGCAAAGGCAACCAGCACCGTAGGTGCATCCATCATGTTCCTCCTGGTCACAAGGTACCGTTGCCCATTGGCAAGGGCAACGGAAATCAGAGCCTGATATGCATACCTGCATCCAGGCGGGCACGCCGCAGCAGGTCGCAGGCATTGAGCAACGTCTTGCGTGTATCATCCCACCCCAGGCAGGCGTCGGTCACCGACACACCATACTTCAGGCACGAGCTGTCCTCGGGGATCCGCTGGCTCCCTCCGAAGAGGTTGCTTTCCAACATGAACCCCTTGATCGAGGATTCGCCCCAGACCCGCTGGTCGACCACAGAACGGAGGACACGCTTCTGCCGTTCCGGATTCTTTCGTGAGTTTCCATGGCTGCAGTCGATGATGATCGCTGGGGTCAGCCCTGCATCGACCATTTTCTGACGGGCAAGCTCCACATCATCCTCGTAGTAGTTGGGGCTCTGGTCGCCCCCGCGGAGGATCAGGTGGCAGCAATCGTTACCGGTAGTCCGGAGGATCACGTTGCGTCCATCCTTGTCGATACCAATGAACGAAGCGGGGGATGCCGCCGACTTGACTGCGTTGATGGCGTTGGTGAGGTCACCGCTGGTGCTGTTCTTGAAACCGACTGCCACCGACAAACCACTTGCAAGGTTGCGGTGTGTCTGGCTCTCGGTGGTGCGGGCCCCGATGGAGGACCAGCTCATCAGCTCGTCGATATACTGGGGGACGAATGGGTCGAGCACCTCGCATCCGACGGGAAGACCCATCGAGGTGATCTCCAGCAGCAACGAGCGGGCCTGCTCAAGGCCCAGGCCGATATCATATGAACCATCCATCTTGGGATCGAGGATAAACCCCTTCCACCCCAAGATCGTACGGGGCTTCTCGAAATAGGTGCGCATGACGACGAACATCTCGTCCTTGACTTCATCCGACAGCTCGCGAAGGCGCGATGCATAGTCGACTGCGCCGTTGTGGTCATGGATGGAGCAAGGTCCGACGATGGCCAGCAGGCGCGGGTCGGTCCCCTTGATGATTGCGTTGACGGTTTCCCTGGACTTGGCGATCGACAGGGCCACTTCCTCGGATACGGGGTATTTGTGCTCCAGCGTAGCGGGAGTAACCAACGGATCAATCTTCTTGATCCTGACGTCATAATTCTGTTGCATGTATTGTGCCTCGGATATCCAGTCTTATAACACATTCACCTTGCAGGGGACAACCCTTGGAGGGTGAATACAACAGTGCCGGGAAGCATCTTGCCCCCGCCACTGACACTGTCATTTCTTGTCCGAAGGATCGGCCTTGTGGTTTTCCTTCTCCTTGCGCCTGCTCTGGTCATAGAGGAAACGCTTGATCTTCTGAGTCGGGGTCCGCTGGAACGGCTCCTCCTGCAACGTTGCATCCTGCAGCTTGCTTGAGTTGGACAACTCCTTGTTCACGTCCTCACGCAACTTGGCGATGTACTTTGCAGCCTCGGTCTTTGCATCGTTGATATTGAGGCTCATCTTCTGGGCAAAGCTCTCAAGGTCCAGCTTCACCATGGCAAGCAACCCGCCATCGGAGGGAACCACCAGGCTCTCCTGTACGAAATCCTGGTTGTTGATCACACTCTCGATCAGCTCGGGGTAGATGTTCTCGCCACCGGGTCCCAGGATCATGGTCTTGGTACGGCCCTTGATCGCCAGGTTCCCCTTCCGGTCGAAGGCTCCCAGGTCACCAGTGCGGAAGTAGCCGTCAGCGGTGAATACCTCATTGGTCAGCTGCTCGTTCTCATAGTAGCCCATCATTACGTTGGGACCTTTCACCTCGATCTCACCGACACCCGTCTCCGGGTTCTTGTTGACCAGGCGCACATGCTCCTGCGGCACGACCTTGCCGATATGCCCCAGCGGCTGGCGCTTGGGGGGACACCCCGCTACCATCGGGGAAGTCTCCGTCAGCCCATAGCCAATGGCATAGGGGAACTTGGCGTCATGGAGGAAGTGCTCGACTTCTGGGTCCAAGGGAGCTCCGCCGATGCCGAAGAACTTCAAGCGGGCACCAAACGTCAGCTTGAGCTTCCTTCCAATGACACGGCTGATAAACCGGCGCGTCAGGCCGTGGCGCATCAGCTTCGCCATCTTCGGGTTTCCCTTGAGCTTGGGCACGACCGCACTGCGGTAGACCTTCTCTATCAAAAGAGGAACGGTCTGTATGATATGGGGGCGTACCTTCTTCAGTGCAGGAATGAGGATTGACGGTGCAGGAGTCTTGCCCAGGTAGGTGATCTCCATGCCCATCAGCAGCGAGAGGATGTTGCCGATCGTGAACTCATAGACATGGCTGAGGGGCAGGATCGACAGGGCACGGTTGCCCGGCTTGATCTTCACATACCGCTCGGTGCATGTATCGGCATTCCAGACGATGTTCTTGTGCGTCAGCATGACTCCCTTTGGGCTGCCGGTTGTCCCGCTGGTGTAGATCAACGACGCCATGTCCTCTTCCAGCGGGGCACGCTGCTGCAAAGCCGCTGCCTGCTTGCGGTCCAATCTGATGCGGGTCATGTCCCGTCCAGGGGCATTGGCAAACTGGACCATGTCGGTCAGCTGTCCGGAGATAGGGGATGGGATATGGAACAGGTCCTCCATGCGGATGAGGCACTTGTCGGGGTCAGCGAGGAACGGAATGCATTTCTCAAAGTGCTTGTTGGCTACGACCACACCCTTTGCCCCACTGTGGGTAAGGATCTGGACCACTTCCTTGCCCGAGAAGTCGGGAAGGATGGGAACGGCCACGCAACGGCAGCAGGTAATGCCAAAATAGGAGATCATCCAGTTGACGCAGCTCTCTCCCAGGATAGCGATCTTGTCACCGCTCTCAAACCCCATCTGGATCAAGACCGTGGAGAAAGAGTCGGACATCTGCTTCATCTTTGCATAGGTAACAGCACTCTCATCCTGTCCATACATCTTCAGGGCATTGCGCTTGCCAAACTTGGCTGCATCACAATCTACCAACGCACGCATGGTGAATGCATCGACTTGGAGCATCTTCAAGCCGTCGGGGCGCTTGATCTTCTTTGGGTTCACCAGCTTTGGTGCTGCTTCTTTCTTACTCATTGGACTACTCCTGAATTACTGTTCAACACAACTCTCCGACATATCCCCTGCCCCGCTCACAGATGGTATACTCACCATTCCAGTGGTAGGACCGGGCAACGCTGTTGACGACGGACGGGTCATTGTTTTCGTCCGAGAGATGTATGAAATATACGTGTTTGCATGCCGGTTCGGCTATCTCCAAACGAGGCTGTACGCTGGCGTCAAGGGCCACCATACCGACTTTCTGGAGGAACTCGAACGCCTGGTCGTTTGACAAATGGCCCCACTCCCCTGCGATGCGCGCCTTCAGCGGGTATGGATAGGGTCCGCTCCTGAGCATCTCGCTGTCATAGTTGGACTCGAGGAACAAGACCTCGGAATCACGTGCGAACGTGACCATCGAGTCGTTGTAGGAACCCGTGTCGGTGAGGACCAGGAACTTGTGGGAACCGCATGAGACCGACCAACCCATGGAGCCGGCGCTGTCATGCGTCGTGGAGAAACCGAACAGGGAGAACGGTCCCTCCTCATGGACGCTCAGGGGCTGGACGATGCGCAGGCATTCCATGGGGATATTGAGCTTGGCGCACACCCGTGTCTCAGTCTGGTAGGCACGCGTGCTCATGTAGACGGGCATCCCCGTCTTGCGTGCGAAGACACCGGCTCCACAGCCATGGTCGGGGTGCAGGTGCGTCAGAAAGAGTGCACGCACCGACTGCGGGGGGATGTCGAATCCCTGCAGCCTGCTGCATAGCTCCCGGTATGAAAACCCACAATCGACCAAGATAGTCTCGTTCCCGTCATAGAACGCATAGGAATTGCCACACGAACCGCTACCCAATACAGCATAGCGCATCATGAGCAACTCCCATATTGCTTGAGGAACGAAAGGTCGTTGCCCAGGGCACAACGGCCCTTGCATCTGAGGATCGGGGTCCTCAGCAGCTGGGGATGCTCACGCAGTTCCTCAGCAGCTTCGAATTCCTTCCATGCATACCCTTCCTTCGCATAGTATGGTCCCTGCGCGTCAATCAGGTCAGCTGGGTCAAAAACTGAGAATATATTGTTCCACTCCCCGTCTGAGAGGGAGCGTTCGCCTAAGTCTACGAATTGGAATTGCCAGCCATGCTCCTTGCAGGTACGAATCGCTGCCTTGGTAGCCTGGCATTTCTTGGTGCCGATGATCTGGATCAATATGTTGTACCACCTCTGTTGCCAATGGACGGCCACAAATTGACCGTCCATTGCATCATAGGGGAAAATGGTAATGTATGCAAGTTTTATTCTGACATCAACATACGTCAATGTCAGAAATAGTACGAATTTACTATAGTACCAGTAGACACCCCAGTACCTTACGAGGCGTACATGGACTGGATTTTGTCCCCATACAGCTCATTGATGCGGTGACGCTTCACCTCCTGCTTGGCACTCAGTTCGTTTCCGACCTCGAACGGACGCTCAAGGATGACGAACTTGTTCACCTGCTCGAAGGTCTTGAATCCATGGCGGGTACTCACCGCCTCCTGGATCTCCCGGTTGACCAGAGCCTTGACTTCATCCATCTCCTCCAGGTGTGCCCTGTTGAGGTATGGGATATTGTGCTCCTTCAGGTACCGTTCAACACCCTTGACCGCAAGCACGACCAAAGCCCCCAGGTACTTCTTGTCCTGGCCGACCACCACCGCCTGCTCGATGAACTCGCTCTCGCAGAGCTTTGCCTCGATGGGAACTGGCTCGAGGTTCTCACCCCCGGAGAGGACAATGGTATCCTTGGCCCTCCCGCAGATGGAAAAGTCACCGTCATGGGTCCACATCCCCAGGTCTCCGGTATCCAGCCACCCGTCCGGAGAAAGGATCTTCGCCGTAAGATCGGGGCGCTTGTAGTAGCCTTGCATCACCTGTGGCCCCTTGGCCTGGATGACCCCCTTCTTGCCTGGAGGCAGTTCATTGCCCTGCTCGTCAACGATTCGTATCTGGGTGCTCCCCAGAGGCCGGACTGTTCCTGACACCGGCTTGCGGAAGCTGCGCACGGCAAGGACGGGGGCAGTTTCCGTCAGCCCATACCCATCCAGCAACGTTACGCCAATAGCCTTGAAGAACTGGTCCACCCCCTTGGGCATGGAACCACCTCCGCTGACTCCCGCGATGAAGTTCTTCCCCAGCTTTGCCTTGATCTTGCTAAAGACCAGCTTGTTGCCCAATGCACACAGTGGGGAGAGCACGGCAAGGGGAATCGCATTGGCAAGGACATCCCATACCCGGTGGGCCTTCTTGAACGTCGCCTTGCGGCCAAAGAAAGCGGCACTTGCACGCTCCTTGGCAGTGGCACACTTGAGGAAGAAGGCAAACAGACGCTGCTGGATCTTGCTCTTGCCCTTGATCGACTGGAACACACCAGCGCGCACCGTCTCCCAGATGCGGGGGACAGACCCCATGAAGTGGGGGCTGACACGCTGCAAGTCGGTCAACAGGATTTTCCCGATTGGCTTTGAATAGGCAATCGTGGAGGCAAAGGAGAGCACTGCATATTGCAAGATACGTTCGAACGAGTGCCAGACCGGCAGGATCGAGAGCCAGCGCTGGGCAGGCTGGAAGTCGATGAGGGAACGCAGATGCTCCAACTGGTAGAGGAAGTTCGTATGGGAGAGCATCACCCCCTTGGGATCGCCAGTGGTTCCACTGGTGAAGATGATCGTCGCGGTATCGTCTCCCTTGCCCCGTGCGATCAAGTCGGTGAGCTCCTGGGAACGCTTGGGATCCCTGAGCAATGCACTGCCACCCGTGAGCAGGTCGCAAAAGAGATGGATCTCCAACCCATGCCTGGCGCCAAGGGATGGAAGGTCATACGCAGTCGCGTCGTCCATGATCACCAAGTGCTCCAGCTTGGGAAGCTGTCCGCGCAGCGACAATACCTTGGAAAGCTGTTCCTCATTCTCACAGAAACAGACTCGCGTGTCGGTCACTCCCAGGATATGGGACAGTTCATAGGGCATCGCATCCCTGCCACGGGGAACATCGCAGGCACCGACAGCCAAGATGGCAAGGTCGGCCACGAGCCATTGCTGGCGGTTGTCACTGATCAAGCCCACAGGTTCAGCGGGTTTCACACCCAGCGAGACAAGTGCCGCGCCCATGGCATGCACCTGTGCGACCAGGCCCCGATAGGTGGTGGGGATAAAGTTTCCCTTGGCATCCTTGGCCCACTGAGCCTCCAAGTCGGGATACTTGCGGGCAGTTTCTTCAAACATCTGTACGACTGTATGGGACATGGCATTTCTCCATTTCTTTTATATTTACACATTAACATTTTTTGTCAATGTGTCAACATAATATGTATTCCTTTCTACCTTGTCAATACGGAATTGCAAACATGTCACCTATCTCTCGCAACAGCCAACTGTTAGGGACAACCAACAATACCCAAAGAAAGGAAATGTTGGTTCCAATAGAGCCAAAAGGGGCAATTTTCCACTTCACCACACGCATGTCCCCATACTTGCTTCATATTGACTTCCTCACTGCAAATGGAAATAATTGTTCCATTACTTTTTTCACTATATGGAGTCTCCGATGAAAGAACGCATTATTGAACTGCTCAAGCGGGAGCCCAGCCCCCAGGTCGTCACGGCTGAAGGGTGGGTACGGACCAAACGTGACAGCAAGAACGTCTGCTTCCTGGAAGTAAACGACGGCTCATGCCTCAAGGGGCTGCAGGTCGTAGTGGACAAGACTCAGTTCAATAATGATGCTTTGCTTGCGCGCATCACCACTGGAGCATCGGTGGCATGCCGTGGCACCATCGTATCGAGTGCTGGCGGCAACCAGGACGTTGAGATGCAGGCCACTGAGATCGACCTCATCGGCGAAGCCCCGGTTGACACCTACCCGCTTCAGAAGAAGCGCCACACCATCGAGTACTTGCGTGAGATCGCACACCTGCGCCCCCGCACGAACATCATCGGGGCCGTTGCACGTGTGCGCAACACGATGAGCTATGCAGTGCACCGCTTCTTCCAGGAGAATGGCTTTGTCTACGTCAACACCCCGTTGATCACCACCAGTGACGCCGAGGGAGCAGGCGAGATGTTCCAGGTCACCACGCTGGACCTCCAGAATATCCCCAAGACCCCAGATGGCCTGGTGGACTACAACAAGGACTTCTTCGGCAAGCGTGCAGCTTTGACCGTCAGCGGCCAGCTTGAAGGGGAAACCTACGCCATGGCCCTGAAGAACATCTACACCTTCGGACCTACCTTCCGCGCCGAGAATTCCAATACGACCCGCCACCTGGCTGAGTTCTGGATGATCGAGCCCGAGATGGCGTTCTGCGACCTCAACGGGGACATGGAAGTTGCCGAGTCCTTCCTCAAGTATATCTTCAAGGCAGTGCTGGACAACAACGCCGAGGACATGGAGTTCTTCTCGAACTTCGTTGAGAAGGGTGTACAGCAGACTCTCGAGCACGTGGTCAACACCCCGTTCGAGCATATGACCTATACCGATGCCATCAAGGCATTGGAGAGCTACAACGACAAGTTCGAGTATCCCGCCTACTGGGGATGCGACTTGCAGAGCGAGCATGAGAAGTTCCTCACCGAGCAAATCTGCCACCGCCCTGTGATCGTCACCGACTATCCCAAGGAGATCAAGGCCTTCTACATGAAGCTCAACGAAGACGGCAAGACCGTCCGCGGCATGGACGTCCTTGCACCGGGACTTGGTGAGATCATCGGAGGCAGCGAGCGTGAGTCGAACATCGACGTATTGCTCGCCCGCATGGCTGAGCTGAAGCTCAACCCTGAGGACTACTGGTGGTACCTTGACCTGCGCAGGTTCGGAAGCGTCCCACATGCCGGTTTCGGACTGGGCTTCGAGCGGGCAGTGCGCTACGTCACCGGAATGCAGAACATCCGTGACGTCATCCCCTACCCACGTGCTGTCAGACAGGCAGAATTCTAAAAAACACTCGACAGCCACTGACGAAAGCCAGTGGCTGTCATCATATTATGCAGTGGAGGACTCCATGGAGATACAGACGTTCTGGAACCAGTTCCTGGTGGTCAACAACATGCCACCGGCAACACCATACAAGGAATCATTCTATTTTGGATTGGACAAGGAGACGGCAAATTCACTTGCCAAACTGGTCCTCAGGGGAACGAAACGTGCCACCAGCAGCCTCTATGACTTGTACGACTTGACGTTGGAGAAGCTTCCGGCTGTCGGGGACTACTCGATTGTCACCGACTGGGACGGACAGCCCAAGTGCATCATACGCACCACCGCAGTGCATATCATCCCCTTTGACCAGATGACCTTTGAGGTCTGCAGCAGGGAGGGTGAAGACAAGAACCTTGAATCGTGGAAGCGGACACACAAGCGGTGCTTTGAGCAGGAGATGCATGAGGCAGGCAAGAAGTTCCTCCCGACGATGGATGTCGTATTCGAGGACTTCGAGGTCGTATTCAGCTGACAGCCCCGCTGAACAAGCCCCACACCACCAGCTGGCTGAGGGTACTCAACCCCGTCTTCCGATAGAGGTTGCGCCGGTGTACGGCCAGCGTCCCCACCGAGATACCCAACCTCCATGCTATCTCCTTATTGGAGAGCCCCTGCATCCACAGACCCAGCACTTCACGCTCACGGTTTGAGACGCGGTGGTTCGCAACGGGTTCATACTCGGGCTCTTCCTCGCACACATCGGGGGCACCCTTCCCCAGCGCATGGGCAACATCCGATACCAACGTGGTGCTCTTGAGGATGATCGAGCGCAGCAACTGCGATTGCTGCACATCCAGGCATACCTGCAGCCCACCATTGCAATAGAGCCCTTCAAGACGGAGCACCAGCGTCAGGTCTGTGGTGCATGCTATGCATTTGGGCAAGATGTCAAAGGATTGTACAGCATGCAGCACTTGCTCGAACGTGGTGCAGTGGATGATGTTCCACCCCTCCAGTCCTGTCAGGCGGGGTGGCTGTTCACTGACGATGATCATAGGTTTGTTCATGTAGTGCACAGAAGCGAAACCACGTTGGCGATTCAGCGCCCGAACCGCCTCAGCAGCTGCAGCAGCTGTTTGTCCAGTGCATTGGAAAACGCCTGGGTCTCGGCAGGACCGATCCCTTTGGGGCGTTCTGCGTAGATGCCCATCTCCCGCAAGTCGGTCATCATGTTGCGCAGCGAAAGCCGCTCCATCACATTCTCCGAGGAGAATATCCCACCACGCTCATCCAGTACCACCAGCCCCTTCTGGGCTAGGCGTGCACTGAGGGGTACATCATGGGTCACGGCAAGGGTCCCCTGCTCTGCATGCTCGACGATATAATCGTCCGCGCTGTCCGCTCCGGTGCTGACGACCACCATGCGAATCGGGGAACGCACTGCCTTGACGGTGGCGGGGTCGATGTCTCCCTCCGCTTGGCTACGGTACGCCTGGCGCAGGGTTGCGGTATGGGCCTCGATGGCACTCTTGACGTCCGCCAGGCTCCTGTCGGCGACAAACGTGGCGGGGATGCCAGTGCGCACGATCGCACGCAGCAAAATCGCACGGAGGTTCTTGGGGCATGAGTCCCCGTCTATCCACAGCAGTACCTGTGGTTCTTGCAAAGCTTCCATGAGCCTACTCTACCATGAATGGGACGCTGATGTCTCCAAACGCACACCTGATGGAGACACTTCCGCTTCCCTTCAGGCCAATGCTGCGGACCAATATGCCGCAGGTCCCTCCATCCAGCTGTGTCAGCGTGGGACCGACTATGGCAACTGCCCCTGCACAAGAGACCTCCATCCCCTCGTTGGCATAGGCCAACGGGCTACTTGAGCCTGGCATCACAGCCGTGACCTTGAGAAGCACCATATCATAGGTGTCCCCCATGACCAGTGTCTGCCGGTCTACCGCGACCTGGAGGGCCGGGCTGACCGTACCTCCCACAAGCTGTTGGGCCACGACCTGCCCATCCAGCACCCCTTGGAACGTCCAAGGAGCCCGCTGGGTACCCCACCCTCCCACATACTTGCAATAGAGGCTGACGATGTCATCCACCGAGATCTTGTTGCGGACCATCAGGTAGGCAGCGAGGAGCTTTGGCCAGAGCGGGAGGTTGAACCCATGCACCTGGGCTGCGAGCAGGACTTTGTGAAGTATCTTACGGTCTGCAGGACGGACAAGTTGTTCCGAATCGATGCGGTGGCCGATGAAGTCATCGATGATCACCGGAGGATGCGAAAGATGTGGGAATTTCCCAGCAGCCGGGAGGAATTCACCGACCAGGTCATCTCCATGGAGCAACCTCACCGCATCGCAGTTGGTGAACACCACGACCGGAGGGATATTGCTTGCCGGGTATTCGCCGATATCCATCGTCGATGAGACGGCAAGCACCACCTGCCCATCCGTTTGCGAGGCATAGGCATATGCAGCCAGCTTGGGTATGCGGAACATGTCACATACCCCGTGGTAGCATACCTGGTCCCCGCTACCGAAATCCTCATGGGTATTGTAGTCGCTCATACACCAACCGATGGCACCCCCGATCCCCTGCGTGCCATACATCGCATCCAGGACCCGGGCATGCCGCATGGCATGTTCGGTACGGTGCGCCTCCGAGTCGTTGCGCCTGGTTGGAAACATGTGACCGGTATGCTCAGTGACCAAGTACGGGGTATTGCGCCTCCCCGTCACGGCATGGGGAGCCTGCAATGCCCTGTTGGTCCCATCATGGGAGAAATCATTGTAGGTGTAGATGTCCTCGAGCAACTCGCTCTTTGCCAAATTGCGGATCCCACAGGTCGGGCGGGTATCATCCCACGCATGGGCTTCGGCGTTGGTCCGTTCATACAGCTCATGGTCATCGGGGCTCTCGTTGATCCTGACGCCCCAGGCACAGATGCACGGATGGTTGCGGTCGCGCACCACCATCTGGCGCACATTGTCCACCGTAAGGTCCCGCCAGTGGGCATCGGACGAGACATGTTGCCACCCGGGGATCTCCTCCAGCACTAGGAGCCCCAGCTGGTCGCAGGCATCCAAGAATGCAGGCGACTGGGGATAATGGCTGGTCCTCACCACATTGCATCCCAACGTATGCTTGAGCAGCCGCGCATCATCGGCCTGCATCGTGTCGGGCACGGCATACCCTACGTACGGATAGCTTTGGTGCCTGTTGAGCCCACAGAGCTTCAGAGGCTTGCCATTGAGGAGGAAACCGTTGCCCGTCATGGCAACGGTACGGATGCCAATTCGGATAACGAGCGTGTCGACGGCAACATCATCGTGCAGGAGGCTCAATGTCACATCATGCAGCACGGGGTGCTCCACGCTCCACAATGCGGGCTCGGTGGGCACCACGCTTGCACTCAGCTGCCGTGCAACGACATCAACACGGGTGTGCTCCAGGAGCTTCCCATCGAGGCAGAGGCTCATGGAGCATTGCAGTTGCCCATCGGGTTCCCCACAGATGGTTGCCTGGGCGCTGACGGTCCATTGCTTCCCATCGAACGTGGTGCGCACACAGGCATCTGAGATGGAGATTGCATCAAGAATCTGCAATGACACCGGCCGATAGATTCCCCCATATGCAAGGTAGTCCATGACCCCTCCAAATGGTGGTACCCTGGGGTCTTCGGAAGAATCGACGGCAACGGCCACCACGCAGGGGATACCCGGTTTCACCAAGTTGGTGAGCTCTATGTCAAAGGGAAGATAGGCACCTTCATGGACACTGACCTTGGTACCGTCAATCCAGACTGTCGCCGTGGAAGAGACTGCTTCGAAGTGCAGGAGCACCCGCTTGCCCTGCACATCGTTGCCAATGTCCAATACCTTGCGGTAGCAGCAGGTGGTACACGCAATATCATCTTGCATGTAATGGCGTGGCAACAGCACGTTTGCATGGGGGATGTCCACATCCTGCCAGGTGCTGTCGTCAAAGCCAGCAGTTGTCCATCCTGCTTCGGGCGAAGGGCTGAACTTCCATCCAAAGTTGACCGGTATCGTGTTTCTCATGGGGCAAATTGTACATGCACATGTGCCAACGGGCAACCTCAACAGCCACAAGCCCTTGCAATGCCGGCAAAAAATAACTACAGTTCTATCGATACATATCCAACGATACATCCAGACATGGACCAAGGAGATGAGACATGAAATATTCCCCATTGCAGGTTGCACGGTATTCCTATGAACCGAAGCTCCCGACCATCTTGCGCCAGCCGATCACAACGATCGTACCGGCCAACGGCGCCCCCACCGCCCCGGCAACAGATGCCGCTGCGATCAAGGCACTGTTCCCCAATACCTATGGCATGCCCAAGGTGAGCTTCACCACCGGCACCAACACGACGATCACAAACGGCCGCAACGTAGGAGTCATACTCTCCGGCGGACAGGCCCCTGGTGGCCACAATGTCATCTCCGGCCTCTTTGACGCACTGAAGGCAGCAAATGCACAGAACAAGCTCATCGGGTTCCTCGGTGGCCCCAGCGGCATCCTGGAGAACAAGTACATCGAGCTTACCTCCGAGATCGTGGCCGAGTACCGCAACACCGGTGGATTCGACATCATCGGAAGCGGACGCACCAAGCTTGAGACCGAACAGCAGTTCGCAGTGTGTGCAGACAACTGCCGCAAGCTGGGCATCGACGCCATCGTCATCATCGGCGGCGACGACTCCAACACCAACGCAGCCGTCCTCGCAGAATACTTCCTGCGCACCAATGCCGGCATCCAGGTCATCGGATGTCCCAAGACCATCGACGGGGACCTGAAGAACGAGTCAATCGAGATCTCCTTTGGCTTTGACACTGCAACCAAGACCTACAGCGAACTGATCGGCAACATCGAGCGTGACGCAAACAGCGCCAAGAAGTACTGGCACTTCATCAAGCTCATGGGCCGCAGCGCCTCCCATATCGCACTTGAGTGTGCACTTGAGACCCAGCCCAACGTATGCTTGGTCAGCGAGGAGATCGAGGCAAAGGCAATGTCCCTGACAGCTGTCGTCGACGACATCGCGGCTGTGGTGGCACAGCGCGCGGCTGATGGAAACAACTTTGGCGTCATCCTCATCCCCGAGGGGCTGGTAGAGTTCATCCCCGAGGTCAAGGCCTTGATCGCACAGCTGAACGACCTCCTGGCCAAGGAAGCCGATGCTTATGGCAAGCTTGCAAGCTTCGCCGAGCAGCAGGCATTCATCTGTTCCCACCTGAGCGCTGAAAGCGCTGGCGTGTTCACCGTCTTGCCCGAGGGCATCCAGAAGCAGCTGCTGATGGACCGCGACCCCCATGGCAACGTACAGGTGTCCCGCATCGAGACCGACAAGTTGCTCATCGAACTGGTTGGCAACAAGCTGGACGCGATGAAGGCTGCTGGCAAATACAATGGCAAGTTCAATGGCCTGAACCACTTCTTCGGCTACGAGGGCCGCTGTGCGTTCCCGTCGAACTTCGACGCCGACTACTGCTACTCGCTGGGCTACAATGCGTTCATGCTGATCGCAAGCGGCCTCTCGGGGTATCTCTCCTCGGTGACCAACCTCCACAAGCCCGCTACCGAATGGCAGGCTGGTGGTATCCCCATCACCATGATGATGAACATGGAGCAGCGCCACGGCGAGCTCAAGCCAGTGATCAAGAAGGCACTGGTGGAACTCGACGGTGCCCCGTTCAAGTATCTTGCAGCCCACCGCGAGGATTGGGCCCGCAACACCAGGTTCCTCTATCCTGGAGCCATCCAATACTACGGTCCGGCAGAGGTTTGTGACCTGACGACCGTCACTTTGGCGCTCGAGCAGGCCTAACACCACCAGGGGGAAGCGAAAGCTTCCCCCTCATTGTATCCTGAGGTCTCTTTTTCCCATAATTTGTCGTCCAACAGGGTGTTTGAAGATAGCGGTGGTGGTTGTTATGCAGTACACTGTAGGCATCATCATCATGGGAGCGTCACATGGAAAAGGGAAAGAAAGAAACGGCACCTGCAAAGGAAACGGCACCCAAGGAAGTACGTGAAGTTCATGAACTTTCGTTCGTGGCGGGCAAAGGATGGGCGGTCAAGCGCCAGGGAAGCGACAAAGTCATCAAGTACTTCAAGACCAAGGTCGAGGGTACCGAATACATTGTCCAAGTCAGCGGGAATCAGAAGACAAACGTAGTCATCAAGCTGAAGAATGGCAAGTTCCAGAAGTTCGACAATGCCCTTCGTGCCCTCTCCTATGCCAAGGAAACCAAGGAAGAAGAGTAACATGACAGCCCCGGAACAAGGAACCTTGGACCGGGGCTCTCAATTTGTCTACCCCATGTAGACATCGATGACATGGTCAGTCCCGGCATCCATGGCAGGGATGACGGAGACTTGTATTCCATCGAGCAAGAGTTTGGCTACACCCTTCTGCACATGCGCTTCGTTGTGGACATGGATCTCATATCGAGCTCCCCTCCAGATGCGCGTGACCTCAAACCCATCCCACCCGGCAGGAATGCAGGGATCTACTTCAAGCGTATCGAACGATGGCCGGATGCCCAGCAGGTACTGGGTGGCTGCGAAATATGCCCACCCCGCTGAACCTGTCAGCCACGGATGGCGTGCACGCCCATGGGCACTGTGGTCACGTCCCATGACGAACTGGCAGTATGAGTAGGGTTCGGCCTGCCTGACCTCGATCTTGTCGTTTTGGTTGGCGGGGCACAGCGAGTCATAGTACTGCATGGCACGCTCGCCGTTGCCCACCATCGACTCAGCGACCCAAGCCCACGGATTGGGATGGCTGAAGATGGCACCATTTTCCTTGATCCCCTTGTAGACACGCGTGAGGAACCCGATGTCATCGTTGGGTGTCCCATAGGCGGGTGCATTGAGATGGAGCCCCCAATCACTTGCAAGGTATGTGTGCACGCTGTCCAGCGCCTGCACTGCATGCTCATGGCTTGCGGCTTGGGAGATCACAGCCCATGCATTGGACTCAAGGTGGACCTTTCCCTCGGCATCCTTGCTGGTTCCAATCTTGATACCCTTCTTCGTAATGCCGCGGATGAACCATTGTCCGTCCCAAAGCTGTGACTCACAAGCACTGCGCACGGTATCGGCCATCTGCTGGTAACGACGAACATCATCTTGCCTGCCATAGAATCCCGCAAGCTCTATGAACGCTCCAAGTGCCCAATAATGGAGGAATGAGACCAAGGCGGACTCTCCACCACCCAAGTTGAGGCAGTCATTCCAGTCGGCGCGAAGCCCCTTGCAGATTCCGCTCTGCCCCACATGCAGCGCCGAGAAATCCAAGATCTTGCACATATGCTCGTAGATGGTCCCGCTGCCCCCATCGGCATAGGTGACGACCTCGTCCACCAACGCATACTCACCCGTCTCCTTGATATACTCGCAGATGGCGGGGACCAGCCACAGGGCATCATCGGAACAGGTGTCCTCCAGCCCATGTACCACGTCGTCGAGCTTTGGCTCAGGCTTGACCGTCGGTGACTTGAAAGGTGGCACCTTGGGCCTGTCCGGGTCGAATACAGAAGGGTCGAACAGGTGCAGCCCATACCCAGCTTGCGTCAGGCCACGGCACAGGTCAATGATCCTCCTCCGGCAGTTCTTCGGATCGGAGGCTGGGACGCACATCGCATCTTGGGCGGTATCACGGTAGCCCAATCCGGTGCGTCCCCCTACTTCAATGAATGAAGCAAAGCGGGAGAAGTTCACATTCGTCTCGGCTTGGTAGAGGTTCCAAGTATTGAGCATTGTGTTCATCCCCTCATTGGGAGTCTTGACCTGCAGGGTATCCAGCCGGGCATCCCAGAAGCTTGCCAATTCGGCAAAAGCTGCATCCACAGTCTGGTGGTCACTATATTTTTGCCTGATGCGCAGCCCTTCCTTGCGGTCCCCCACTCCCAGCATCACCGTCAACCGTACTTTCTGGCCGGGTTGGAGCACCAAGCGCTTGCACAACGCCCCACAATGGTTGTTGCCCAGCTCATGGCTGCCCGACAGTACTCCGTTTTGGACTCCCACAGGATTGGACTCGCTGTGGTAGACCCCGATGAAGGCATCGCGAAGGCAATCGTAGGAATCGGGCTCGAAGTCGGAGGTCATGTAGTGGTACATGCTGGGATTGTAGAAATTGTCGACTTCAATGACCCCATGTGCATAGGAAGAACCACTGCAGTACAGGCTCATCTGGAAATTCTGGTTGTCGATCTCGATGATGTTGAAGGAGAACTCGCAATAGGGAAAGACACTGATGTCGCGCACCTCAGCGGAGGTATTGTGCAGCTGGATGTCCCAGAGCTCCACAGCCTCGCCACGGGGTATGAAGAGGGTCTGCTGTGCGTCGATCCCATTGTTGGTGCAGCTGAATGTCGAATAGGAGAGCCCATGGCGGCAGGTATACCCTCCGGCATCCTGGGGAGTGCCGGTAGGTTGCCATGATACCGACCAATACTTGGCATCTGCATTGTCGCGCAGATATACATAGTGTCCCGGCCGGTCAAGGGGGACCCCGTTGGGACGGAATCGGGTGATCCGATGGTTTTCAGGTGAATCATGGAACATGTACCCACCAGCGTTTTGGCTGATCACCGTTCCTGTTTTCTCTGTTCCCAAGTAGTTTGTCCAAGAGACTGGAACATCTACCCGGTCAATGACATATTCACGTCTTGCATTGTCGAAATACCCATACTGCATAGGTACCCCCCTGTTGGAGATTTAGTTTGTACACTGATTGTACCACGAACTATGACACTTGCAAAGAAGCTTTGGAAGAAACCTCATGCAAGGGAAGAAACCTCATGCAAGGGAAGAAACCTCATGCAAGGGAAGAAACCTCATGCA
>CAYXIH010000011.1:0-20608 GCA_964465155.1 uncultured Sphaerochaeta sp. | reverse complement strand
AGGGAGACTCTTAACACCAGACGGTGATTCGTGTATATTGGTTGCGTATGCCTACACGGAACAAACAGATCAGCCGCCCTGGAAGACGCCTGATCTTCGGCTTTATGTCCATCATCCTCATCGGTGCATGTCTCCTGTTGCTTCCTATCTCCCGCAACAGCGGAGTACACATCACGCTATTGGATGCACTGTTCACCGCAACGAGCGCAGTCTGCGTCACCGGCTTGGTGACCGTCGACATTGCAGCGACGTTCTCCGTCTTCGGAAGGATTGTCATCGCACTGCTGATCCAGCTCGGTGGCCTGGGATATGCATCCATAGCAATATTCTTCCTGGTCCTCTTTGGCAAAACGATCATGACCAACCAGCGTACCCTCATCAGGGAAGCGCTGAACACCGGCTCAGGCCGTGGGCTCATCGACTTGGTCAAGACGGTGGCTGTGGGAGCCTTGTTGGTAGAAGCCCTGGGTACCGTTGCCCTGTACTTTGTCTTTCGTGAAGCCTACACCCCCCTTGGTGCGGTAGGAATGGCTGCGTTCCATGCCATCTCCGCTTTCAACAACGCGGGGTTCGACTTGCTGGGAGACTTCCAAAGCTTCACGGGGTACAGCACCAATGTCCTGTTGAACGTCACCATCGGGGTGCTCATCATCCTCGGTGGCCTGGGATTCTTCGTCTACCGCGACATCCTGCGCAAGAAGAAGTGGAGCAAGCTCTCCATGCATAGCAAGATCGTCCTCACCTCCACCGCCACACTGATAGTCGTCGGGATGCTGATGTTCATGCTTATCAGCCGCCTGACTCCGTTGGAAGCCTTCTTCCAAAGCGTCTCGGCCCGCACCGCCGGGTTCAACACGGTGGACATGACCATACTGGGCAATGGGGGCTTGATCCTCATGATGATGCTGATGTTCATCGGTGCATCCCCAGGCTCCACCGGCGGCGGCATCAAGACCACTACCATGTTCACCCTCGGTGTCATGATGTTCAGCGTATCATCCAAGCGGCAACCAACTGCGTTCCATAGAAGGATATCAACGGAAAGCATCACAAAGGCATTGGTGGTGGTCGTCATGAGCACCTGCGTGGTCATGCTCAGCACCATGGGCATCTGCATCATCGAAGGGGATTCTGTGCCCTTCAGCTATATTATGTTCGAGGCAGTTTCTGCATTTGCCACGGTAGGCCTGTCATGCGGGATCACACCTGACTTGCATGATGGCAGCCGGATCATCCTGATGCTCGTCATGTTCATCGGCCGCCTTGGCCCGTTGACGATTGCAAGCAGCGTCAGGGCCCGTGAACAGAAACTATCATATGTCGATGAGCGCATCCTCATCGGTTAAGAAGGAGACAACATCATGAGCAAGACGGTCCATACGGATCCAAACCTCTTCGGAGTCATCGGCATCGGGCGATTTGGATATACCCTCGCCTCCGAGCTGGTACGGGCTGGAAAGCAGGTCATCGCAATAGACATCGACGATGCCAAGCTGCAGCAGCTCAAGGATCAGGTCACCTTCCTCTACCAGATTACCCAGCTGAACAAAGACACGCTGTTGGAAGCCGACATCTCGCGTTGCAGTACAGTCGTAGTCTGCATCGGCAAGGATGTTGAAAGCAATTTGCTGGCTACCCTCAATGCGATCGACTTGGGAGTGCCTCGCGTGATCAGCAAAGCCATCAGCGACGACCATGGCAGAATCTTGGAGAAAATTGGGGCAGAGGTCGTCTACCCTGAGGAGGAGATGGGCATCCGGCTCGCCAAGTCCCTCTCCAACAAAATGACCCTTGACTTCCTTGCCTTGTGCGAGGACTTCTCCATCATCGAAGTAGAACTTCCCGTCGCGTTCGATGGCAAGACCATCTTGGAGTGTGACTTCCGCCACAAGTTCGGTGTCAACGTCATTGCCGTGATCCACAACAATGCGACAAACGGTACCATCGAACCAACCACAACCGTATACCAGGGCGACCAGCTGATCGTGGCAGGAAACAACGAGAACATCGATGCATTCCAGAAGGCCATCGCAAAGAAAGCATAACATCCCTCACGTTCATGGCCTGGTCATGGTATACTGACAGGCAAAGGAGCTGCACATGAAATCCATCAATCTCAACGGCGAATGGAGGCTGTCACCGGCCGACTCGCAGGCTACTGCCCAATACCAGAGATACTTCACCAGCCACCAGTCGGTGCCCTGCCAAATCCCCGGCGACATCCATGCCGCACTGCTGCAGCAACAGCTCATTGTGGACCCCTACCAAGATACTTGCGAACTGGACATGCAATGGGTAGGCAAGGTCGACTGGCTCCTGACCCATGGTTTTACAGTAACACAAGAAGACTTGGAAGCTGGAAGAGCAATCCTGACGCTCTCCTCAGTCGATACCTTTGGGACAATCATTGTCAACGGAGTCACGGTGCACCAATGCGTGAACCAGTTCCGCCGTTGGAGAATCGACATTACAAAACAGCTGCACGTTGGCCAGAACACTATCACAATCCTGTTCAAGTCAGCTGAGAACGAGGCTGTCTCCATTGCCTCTGAACTCCCCTATCCAATCCCCTACAGCCAGTACCCCGTCTTCTCCCCCCACCGCAACCTTGTCCGCAAATGCCAGTGCCACAGTGGATGGGACTGGGGTCCGTGCGTGATGGCATTCGGCATCTACGACCCAATCTCATTGGATTTCCTCCCCACTGGCTACATTGACAGCGTCACCACCGACACATTCCCCATCTCCGAGTCCCGCTGGCAAGCCAAGGTATTGCTCAGGTATGAGGCATGGCAAGAAGGAGAGCTCCCCGTCAAGCTGTGGCTCAAGGACCAGAGCATCGAGACAGTTGTTTCCGTCCGACCGGGAATGAACGAGATACCCCTGTCCATAGAAGTAGATGCCATCAACCCATGGTGGCCGGCTGGACAAGGCAAGCAGCACCTCTACAACATGGAGGTCACCGCCGGCGACCAGCAGGTTTCCAAGAAGATCGGCTTCCGCACCATGGAGGTGAAGACCATCGAGGATGCCAACGGTGGCAAGGGAATGACCTTCTGCGTCAACGGACGCGACATTTTTGCAAAGGGTGCCAACTGGATCCCAATGGATGCCATTCCTTCTCGGATGACCCGGGAACGGTATTCCCAGCTCCTGCAGGATTGTGTCGACGCCAACATGAACATGATCAGGGTCTGGGGTGGCGGCATCTATGAAAAAGATTGTTTCTACGACCTGTGCGACGCATTGGGCATCATGATCTGGCAAGACTGCATGTTCGGATGCTCGATGTATCCAGCCTATGACTCGTTCCTGGACAATGTCAGGCATGAGCTTGCGTACCAGATCAGGCGCCTGCATGACCATCCCTGCATCGCCATCTGGTGTGGCAACAACGAAGACCTGGGTGCAATCAACTGGTATGAGGAATCCCGTACCAACCGCGACCGCTACCTCATCGACTACGACCGCCTCAACGAAGGTGTGGTTGGGGACATGGTCCGCAAGCTCGATCCTCACCGTGCATGGTGGCCGTCCAGTCCCTCTGCAGGACCCAAGGACTTCTCCGACAACTGGCACAACGACAGCCGTGGCGACATGCACTTCTGGTCGGTATGGCATGAAGGAAAAGCCTTTGACGCATACCTGTCCATCCGCCCCCGGTTTGTCAGCGAGTTCGGCTACCAGTCCTTCCCGTCCCTCTCCACGGTGTCGACCTATGCCGCAGAAGAGGAGATGAACCTCACCAGCGCCGTAATGGAACACCACCAGAAGAATGACCGTGGCAACACGATCATCATCGAGAACTTTGCCAGGTATTTCCGCTTCCCCAAGGATTTCGAGAACCAATTGTATCTCTCCCAAGCACAACAGGCCTTGGCGATGCGCACAGCAATTGAATACTGGCGCTCGCTGCGCCCCTATTGCATGGGAACCCTCTATTGGCAGCTCAATGACAACTGGCCGGTTGCCTCATGGTCCTCAATCGACTACACGGGCAAGTGGAAGCTGCTCCATTATGCTGCAAAGCGGTTCTATGCCCCCCTCATGCCCGTCGCCTATATCAAGGACGGTGCCCTGCAGGTATACGTGCTCAATGACACTGAGTCCTCATATGAAGATGCAAAGCTCTCGATCAAGGTCAGCAGGTTCAACGGCGACAAGCTTCCAAAACAAGTCCAGCACATCAGCATCGAGCCACAGAGTTCCATGCATGTATGCACTGTTGCCTTGAAGGACATCGGGGCAAAGCCAACGGAGGCTTTCATCTACCTCAAGCTGCGGACAACGGACGTATACGTGGAAAACACCGTGCTGTTAGAAAAGCCAAAGCATTGTGCGCTATGCAACCCCATGCTGGACCTACAGGTCACAGAAGCGCAAGGTGGGTTCAACATCAGCGTCAGCTGCAAAGCCCCGGCATTCTGGGTCTCCTTGGATGCAGGTGAGACTGCAGGACGCTTCAGCGACAACTTCTTCGATATCAGGCCGACTGCACCCAAGCAAGTCATGTTCCGTGCAAAGGAGCCGATCACATTGGATGAATTCAAGCAGCGGCTGAAGGTCTATGACCTGTACAGCAGCGGCCACGAAGCATAGGAGGTTCAGAATGCCACAGGTATTGCTTGTTGATGCATGCACCCAAGGACCACCACAGTCACGCACTGCGGTATTGGGCGACGCGTTTGTCTCTGCGTATGAAGTGGCCCATGGTGACAGCATCTATGGAGAACATGTACTGAGGGAGCTGTTGCTCAAGCCGTTCACCCAGGCAACCGTCCAAGACCGCCTCAACCTCCTTGCCATCAAGGCAATGGAGGACCCGATGTTCACATTGGCCCATGCGTTCAGCACCGCCGACATCATCGTGGTCACAGCCCCGTTCTGGGACTGCTCGTTCCCTGCCATGCTCAAGACCTACTTTGAGCATGTATGTGTACAGGACATCACGTTTGAGTATCAGGACGACAAGCTCCACGGACTATGTGCCGCAAAGGACCTTGTGTACATTACAACCCGCGGTGGGATATATGAACGCGGCGAGTATGCAGACATGGACATGGCTACCCCGACCATCAAGGCAATGGCCAGGATGTTTGGAATTCCCAATGTCCATTTCCTGAGTGCCGAAGGACTCGATATTGTCGGGGCCAAGGTCGACTCGATCATGGAAACTGCAACCCAGGCAGCTATTTCGCTTGCAAAAGCCCTCTAGGGGACATGTGTCGGGCAAACCATAGGTGGATGAAATAGATATATGGCATCCCTAGGTTTGTCTCGACAAGGCTGTTGACCACCAGCGTCTGGATATTCCATGTCCGGATGCCGGTCACCAGCAATGAGAATTCCCACCCGAATTGCACTGCAATCCCGATGAGGAGCAACCGCAGGATGGGGATGTTCGCGTTGTAGCGGATGTTCAGCACGCAGAGCAGCGCATATCCCACCAGCAATATGGCGGCCATGGCACCATGGTAGCTGCCAGTTCCCCGTGAGATGGAGATCATTCCGAACGACGAGCCAAAGTTCTGGCTGATCAAGGGATTGCATATCCATGCGCAGACGATCAACACCGTCCATTCCTTCCACCGCACGTCGCGGTCGAGCATCAACCAGATCCAAGCAACGTTGGTAAACCCATAGCTCATGCTCAGCCATAGCAGGAACGGAGCGGTGGGAGCTCCTACCACCACCCGCTCATGGAGCCACAGGTAGAATATCCCATAGTCGACCAGGAAGTAGAGGACACCTCCCACCAGGCCGAAGATGGTTGCCTTGCGCCTGCCAGAGATCCACAGCATCACTGCCAGGAACACCAAGAACGCAATATCAAGCCAGATATACAGGCTGTTGAACGAACGTGACGGTATTATTTCCATACAAGTTATACCCTCCCCGCCTTAATCTTCGTCTTGTTGTCATACATCGCATCGTCGGCAAGTGCAACCACATCAGCAAGGGTCGCCATCCCACCTGGGAGATACAAGGCAGCTCCTACGGCAGCACTCACCGGTCCACCGTCTGAAAATGCCGACTGCAGCACATGTGTCATTTCAACCAGTTCCATTGGAGTGCATTTGTACATGAACACCACAAATTCATCACCGCCAATACGGTAGCAATCAGAATCAGGTGGAATGACTTCACGTAGCTTCTCAGCAAAACGCTTGATCAGGTGGTCTCCACAATCATGGCCATAGATGTCGTTGGTTGCCTTGAGGTCATTGATATCCAACATATATACACCTATCAGGTCACTTGGCTTCTCTGATAGCTCGTGAATCCGTTTCTCATAGCTGGTTCGGTTCCCCAGTCCTGTAAGATAATCGGTAAATGCTAATTCCAGCAACATCTGCTGCCGCATCTGGGTACGCCCGCTGGATGTAATGTCAGCGATGGAACCGAGGAGGAAGAGAATCCCTGCCACCGCCATGCCCAGGTGGAGCATCATGGCGCTGGGCAATTCGATCCCCATCAGCAGCAAGGCCATCTCCGCAAGGACATCCAGCATCAGCACCCCAAGCCCCAACACGAACATCAGGCAATTGCGGTTTCCCTTGCATAGGGACACCACGGCAAGAACCAATACGCACACCAGGTATGCCAGCAGCAAGCCTCCGCCAATTGCCTCCAGGTCGTCAAACAAGACCCAGCCAGCAAACTGCATCACTCCAAACACACAGTAGAGGATGGGAAACACATATGCGATGCGCATCATAGTCTTAGCTGGTTTTCCAGCATTGCATGTCGTGGAGAAATACAATGCGATGCACATCGGGAGCAAGTACATGGCGAGGGTACTGAAATCACAGGGGACCTGGGGATTCCTGAAGAACACGAACTTGCTCTTTGCCTGGGTAAAGACCCAGATACCCAAGAGGATCTCCATCAGGGAGAAAGCAAGGAGGCTCTTGTAGTGTTCATTCCTTCGAATAAACAAGGTAGCAATCAGGCAGAGCGTCCCGATGAGGAGGAACGAATAGCCGAAGAACAATGAAGAGACCTCGTTGCGCATCTGGTAGAAGTATGCCGACATCCTCGAACCCAACAGCGGGGCATGGAAGGATTGACTGAGGGGATTGGTCGTGTGGTAGTCGATGAGTATCAGCAATTTCTTGCCTTCCAAATCCCTTGGAAGCTGGACAAAATGGGGAGCCATGCCTCCCATCGGAGTCAGTTTCCACTTGGATCCTTCCTCTGAGAAACTGTACAGCTTCTCCCCATCGAGGAACACATGCACCTCGGCCATGCCAGTGAGCAGGGAGAGGGTCCTCCCAGTCACGGGGATGTCCTGGCCAAACACCATGCTCAACGCGACACATGCCTGCTTTGGGGAGGCATGCAACTGCAGGGGAAGACCTACACCTTCCATCTTCTGGTCACCGACTTGGACCGTCCATCCGCTATCAAGGAAGATATAGTCATGTTCATCAATCGGGGGCATGTTCAAGTGAGAGTTGAAGACGATGCAGACGACCAAGACTGTCGCCACGCACAAGAAAAGAACGATGTTGGCTATGATACCAATATATTTCTGAGCGCCCCCATTCATCCAAATACCCCTCACGAGAGTTTCCAATTCCTACAGAACAATCAAGCGAGCCTTGGCTGAGGTCACTTCCCTGATACTATACCAGAGGTAATGTGCAACTGAAAGAAAGAAATGAGATATTTGTTGCATGAGTGAACTTTCACTCCCCTCAACATGAGAAAGATGTGATGAAAGCTAAAAACAGACCCGCTGCACAAGCAACGGGTCTGTATGGAAGTTCGATAGACAATGTCACTGAGAATCAGTAGACATTAGTTCTTGTTGAATGCTACCCAAGCCTTCTGGACGTCGGCTGCCACCTGGGTGGGAGTCTTCTTTCCAAGGCCAATTTCCTGCAGGCCAACGTTGATCACGTTGTACACGGAAGGATCCAGCACACCGTCGATGACCGGGGTCGTCGAATATTTGGTGTAGAATTCTGCGCGCTTCTGCACGAAGGGCTCGAGGTTGTTGTCAGCAATAACCTTTGCAATGTCAACAGTGAGGTTGGACGGGAAGGAAGCACCAGTCTTCAGTCTCCATTCCTGTACATACTTGCTCTGCAGGAACTTGATCAGCCTCCAGGCTGCCTCTTCCTTAGCAGAACCAGCTTCGATGTTGGCGCTCATGCCAAAACCGGTGCCGACGACGCCGCTGGTGGAGTTGTGGACCAATTCACCAGGAATTGCAGGGAATACCATCATGCCGAAGCTATCCTGCTGAGCCTGGGGAGAAATCAGAGCAACGCCGGTGGAAGCATCGGTCTGGAAGTTGCCGCATGCCCAGTCACCATCGATGAAGAATGCACACTTGCCGGCAGCGAATGCACCACGTCCATTGCCATATGCACTGTTGAGGGTGTTGCGGTTCAGGGCGCCGGTTGCGTACAGCTGGTCGATGACGGCCAAGGAGTTCACAAACCAAGGATCGGTGAAGTTGATCTTGCCAGCAGCAAGCTGCTCATACCAGTCGGGTCCACCAAGGCGGCCTACGACCAAGGAGAAGAGACAGGACTGCATGACCCAGTCGCTCATGTTGTCCATGCCGATCACGTCGATGCCATTGCTCTTGAGAACGGGAACCATGGCGAGCAGGTCGTCAAGGGTCTCAGGTCTGTTCAGCCCATAGGATTCGAGCAACTTGTCGTTGACGAACATCATGTGGGAAGAAGTGATGCCGTTGGGCAGCTCTGCAAGATAGCCTGCAGCCTGGGGAACCAAAGCGGCTGCTGCATAGTCATCATAGATGCCATCAGCCTTGAGGAACGGGGCGAGGTCCTTGACGAGGTGGTTGTTCTGAACAGCTGCAGAGCGTCCACCCGGCCACATGTACAGGACGTCGGGCATATTGCCGGATGCGGCATAGGCTTCGACCTTCTGGTGGTACGGTTCGTTGAAGAGGTCCTCGCGGACAACCTTGATATCGGGATTCTGTGCTTCGAACACGTCCCACACTGCGGAAATCTCGTCTGCGCTATTGGGCGCTGACATGTCGATGTAGTAGAGAACGTTCAATTCTGTCTTTGCAGAACTGGCGTCTGAGGCGCCCTGTGCAAACACCATGGACCCCGCCATGAGCAGCACCAGAGCAAATACGGAAGCTTTCTTCAGTCCAGTCATCTTTTCCTCCTAATGACTTTCCATTCGATACGTACCGTCCAGGCATTACTGCCTGGGCTCGAAAATCGTTCGACTTCTTCCAGACCAGAGCTCAGGAAGAATGAGGTTTTCCCTCTCCTTAGCAATTGTTCATACTTTGTACAAACAAATACTATCACGCATAATACCAGCTGTCAAACTTTTTTCTCCTCCGTTTTTTTCCAACGGAGGAGATCAAGCCGACGGCGGATCAACCCTTTACCGCACCAGCTGCGACACCACGTGTAATTTGTTTCCTAAATGCAAGATAGAATATCAGCATCGGAACCAAACCAATAACCAGCGCTGCAAACTGCTTACCATAGTCTGTTGCCAAGGCACCTGCGAAGGCCTGGATACCAACGGGCAACGACTTGAGGCTCGGATGTGAGACCAAGATGTTGATAAGCATAAATTCGTTCCAAGTACCAGTAACCGTCAAGATGGCGAGGGTAACTGCTACAGGCATCGCCATGGGAGCGATAATGCTCATGAAGATGCGAAGGTACCGAGCGCCATCCAACCGTGCACTCTCCACCAAGGCATCTGGGATGCTCTTGATGTACTCAGTGCCAAGGTAGATGCCCATTGGCATGCCGATGCCGATGTACGGGATCAGAACACCCAGCCGAGTATTGTACAACCCTGTCCAGTTGACCAGCAGGAACAATGGGACCATGATCGACTGCAGCGTCAGCAACAACCCGATCACAAATGAGCCATGTACCCATTTGGTCGCTTTGTTCTTGATCTTTGCGAATGCGAACGAGGCCATGAATGAGAAGGCAATGACCAACAGCGTCGTGATGCCGGTATAGAATATGCTGTTGGCGATCAGGACTGGGAATTTACCGCGTGTCCAGGCATCAGTGTAGTTGACGACTGTCCATCCGAATGTCCGTCCGTCGATGGTGGTGTAGCTGCCGGGCAACCCCAGCTTGTTGAACTGGAACTCGGTCGAGGTCTTGAAGGAGTTCATCAACAACCACAGCAGTGGATAGAGGGCCAAGATCGTGAACATGGCCAACACTATGTACGTAACAACCATTCCTATGCGGGCACCGACGCTCCGTGTATCTTTAATGTCTGCCATAGTGCTATTCCCTCCCCCCGAATCGTTTCTCAGCCAGCTTGGTCAGTCCGATGAGTCCAAAGCTGATAAGTACCATCACCGTGCTGATGGCATTGGCAAGAGGATAGTTCGGAGCCCCCTTGAACGCCTTGTTGTACATATATAGCGACAACACGCTCGTCTGGTTTGCAGGACCACCGTCGGTCATGACATAGATCAGGTCGAAGCTCTTCAGCGATCCGCTGATCGCCAGGATAGCAGAAGTGACCAAGACACCACTGAGGGCCGGGAGAATGATGTAGCGCAGTGCCTGTGTCTCGCTTGCCCCGTCAATCTTGGCTGCCTCAATGACAGACACGTCAATTTTCTGCAGGTTGGCTAGGAAGATGATCAGGTAGGTTCCCGTATACATCCACAGGATGACGAACAACACCTTGATCATCGGGTGGCTAGATACTTCGGCGACATACTTGGGATTGAATATCCTGATGAACTCAGTGAAAGAGCCGTCAGGGGCGAAGAATGCCTTCCACAAGATACCGATGACGACCGTTGAGATGACGCAGGGCAGATAGATCATCGTCTGGAAGAAGTCCTGTCCCTTGACCATTCCCCGAAAGAGGATGTAGGAAAGGAAGAATCCCAATGGAATTTGCCCAAAGACAGAAATGAGGACGATATAGAGGTTGTTCTTCAGAGCCAGGTAGAAATAGGGATCCTGGAACATCTGGGCATAGTACTTGAACCCGATGAGCTTCACCTGGTTTGGACCGCCGAACAACTTGCCTCCCTTGTAGTTGCTGACGCTCAGCACCACCGAGAAGATAGTCGGGAAGGCCATGACAGCCACATAAATCAGGAAAGCAGGGAGCACCAACAGCCAATAGGACATCAGTTCCTCTTTCCGGCTTGTAATCCCTCCACCTTTGCCCTTGCGAAGTTGCCTCATTGCTGCCTGTCCCGCATCAGCAGGTCCAGATCTCTTGATGTTGTCCATCCGTCTCCCCCCTTGTTATTGAATATGCTTTCTATAATTCTTTTTTGGCGACGCAGCCTGGCGCGTCACATCATCCCAGTCGAAATGGCAACGGCTCTCCATCTCAGAGAGCTCAGGGACAGCAAACAGCTTCTGTAGGAACATCATGGCTGCACCCTTGGCAACAACCATCTCATCCTCCGTGTTGAATACCAGTGTACACCCGATTTTTTCGAGCAGAGCAAGAAACTGCGGGACAATCGCCTCCATCTGCATCATGATCTTCTGCTCATCTGCAAACGGAGTTCCATGGATGAATACATACCCTGGGTCCAAGATCGAAAGCACCGGGACCAATGAGGAGAACAAGTCCCTCATCCAGATCTTCCAAGCATCTTCGTCATGGGACGATTGTATCAACAGGTCCTCGGGCAAGCCCGTCTGGCCAAGACACCCCTTGCGCCATGAAAGTGAGCAGAACTCACCACAAGCGCTATGGGAACCATGGTACACCTTCCCACCGATGGAAAGGCCGACACCAACGCCAATACCGCTGCGGTCACCAAACTGGTAGTTGCCTTCATGGTAATCGGCGATGAGACAGATAAAATCCTCCAGCTGGATGCCACGGTTGATCGTCATGTCCAGCCATGCGCAGCAGTTGGCATCGTTCTCAACCAAGATCGGGATATCATATTTGGAAGTAAAGTAGCTGAAAATATCGTAGTTCACCAACTTGAATGGTTCTGCATACTTGATAATGCCCTTCTCGGTATCCACGATACCAGGAATACCGGCACAGACGCATAGCAACGGAAGGTTCAGCTTGGCAACCTCGGCAAGGACGATATCCATCAGGAAGTCGATGATGCCGTCGAATGGGACATCTGGAATATTCCCCCTGCCCTCCCACAAGACATCACCCTTGATATCCAAGACCACAACGCGGTAGTGGGACGGCTGGATGTCGAACCCAACGACACATCCAAAATTGGAGTTCAGCTGCAATATGATCGGCTTGCGTCCGCCACGTGAGAGGCTATTGCCCTCCTCGGCTTCATACACAACCTTGTTCTCGATCAGTGAAGAGATGATGTTGGTGACTGTTGAACGGTACAGGTTCAATTCCCGGGCAATGTCTACCCGGCTTGTCCCTGGTTTACGCCAGATGAGTTGTGCAACCAATGATGTATTCGCATTCTTCTGGAAGTTGTTGTTGTTGATCCGCATATACCTTGCTATACTGTCTACATAAAAACAGTTCGCAATCTCCCTATCGTGTTTGTTTGTTCCGTGTACAAACTAAAGCTACCACACCCTACACCCCCTGTCAACAAAATCTTTGGATGATGGGAAAGCTTGACAACTCCCCACCCCCATGGTATTCCACAACCCATGAGACACACATATACACCCGGCATAGCTTCATCACAGCTCGTTCCTATGCCCAACCACATCATTGACCAAGACTGTACGTTCACCTGTACCCCAACCACCAAGATCATCTGCGATGCCAGTTTCCTGCCTGAGGCGACAGTGTTCGCCTCCCAGGTGCACGAGGCTATTGGACTCACGCTGTCCGTCATGGAATCCAATATGGACGCGACAGAGACGGATATCTTCCTGCGCATGGATGACCAAGTTGTCGGAAATGAATCGTATGTGCTGGACATTGCCCCAAACGCGGTGACGGTACGTGCATCTTCTTCCGACGGCATCTGGTGGGGACTGCAGGATATCCGGCAGATGTTGCTGACATCAGGTGCGCAGATTCCATGCTGCAGCATCCAAGACGCACCGCGTTTTGAATGGCGGGGTGTGATGCTCGACTGTGTCCGCCACTTCTTCACCGTGGACTTCATCAAAAAGCTGATCGACATCGCTAGCATGAACCATCTCAACAGATTCCATTGGCACCTGACAGACGACCAGGGATGGAGACTACCGGTACCTGAATATCCTCTGTTGACCAGCGTGGGTGCATACAGGACCAAGCTCAGGCAGACATGGGACAATACGTATGGAGATTTCTATACCGAGGACCAAATCAGGGAGGTAGTGGAGTATGCCAGGCAACACCACGTAGTGGTCGTACCCGAGGTGGAAACTCCTGGCCATGCCCTGGCGATGCTTACCGCCTACCCCTCCTTGGGGTGTACCGGTGGTCCCTATGAAGTCAAGGATAGCTGGGGGATATTCGACGATGTGATGTGCGCCGGCAACGACGACGTGCTGAAGCTGCTTGATGCCGTGATGAACCAGTTGGTACGGCTCTTCCCCTCCCCCTACATTCACATAGGTGGGGATGAATGTCCCAGGACGAGATGGAAGGAGTGTCCCAAGTGTGCACTCCGTGTCAAAACAGAGGGCTTGGGAAGCATTGACGAGCTGCAGGCATGGATGACGGTCCGCATCGCGAAGATGGTTCAGGAGCATGGCAAGCGGCCAATCGGTTGGGACGAAGTGCTGGATGGGACTGAGAGGCTCGGCTTGCCCCACGACATGATCATCATGTCGTGGAGGGGACTCGAGGGAGGCACTGCCGCCGCACACTTGGGCCATGACGTGATCATGTGCCCGACGACTGATGGTTGCTATCTCGACCACAAGAACTACGACAGTCCTGAGGAACCGGGGTACCTGGGTGTAGAGACAGTGCACAAGTCATTTGAGTTTGATCCCGTCCCTCCAGGAATGGCCTTGGACGTGGCTAGCCATGTGATCGGCGGACAAGGGAACTTGTGGACGGAGAAGGTCTCATTCTCCAAGCAAGCCGAATATATGCTCTTTCCACGGTTGTGTGCATTGGCAGAAGGGCTCTGGATACAAAAAGACCGAAAGGACTTTGAATCCTTCCGGCTCCGGATGCCAGCGCTCAAGGAGCGGCTGGATGCACTACACGTCAACTATTATGACGGACAGTTGGAATAAGATGTGACTATGACAACGGCACGCTCTCGCGTGCCGTTGTTCATTGCTCAGCGGAAATCAGCAGGAATTTTGATCAAGCGGTCCGGATCCTTGGAATCCTGGCGGAAGAAGACCGCATTGAAGCCAATTATCGCTACCACTTCACTCTTGGTGGATGCAGCGAGTTCCTCAGACTTCTGGCGGACCTCATCCTTGAAGTCCTGGAACTTCACCTTTACAAGCTCATGGTGGGTCAACGCCTCATCCAGCGCCGTGACGACGCTCTCGTTGACTCCTGCCTTACCAACCATGACCACCGGGCGCAGGTCATGTGCCTGCGACCGTAGATAATTTCGTGTTCTGCTATTCATGCCGATATATTACTGATCCTTATACTTTTGGGCAACCAGGAAGCGCTTGATCTTCTTGGTGCTGGTCATGGGCATAGCCTCGTTGATGACAGTCACCTTGGAAATCTTCTTGTACGGCGGCACTTCCTTGTTGATCTCCTCAACAATCTCATTGATCCTTGCACGGACAGCCTGGGCTGCCTCCACTGCATCCGGATGCTGCTTTTCGACATCATTGCGGAAGGATTCGGAAGGATAGAAGATTGCGCGGATACCCTCGGCATGGGTCTTTACATCGGTGATGTACCCCAACACGCAGACTTGGTCAACTTCACCGTAGAGCTGGAAGTGGTCCTCGATCTCCTCGGGGAACACGTTCTTGCCACCATCGGTGACGATGACGTTCTTGGCACGCCCGGTAAGATAGACATAGTCCTTGGAATCGATATGGCCCACGTCGCCAGTATTGAGCCAGCCATCGGCATCGAGGATTTCAGCAGTTGCTTCAGGATTCTTGTAGTATCCCATCATGATCATCGGTCCGCGCAGGTAGATCACACCGTTGCCATCGGCATCGGGGTTGACTATCTTGGCCTCGCATTGCGGTACCAATTTACCAACGGAAGTCTCCTCATAGGCGAAAATTGGATTGAGGGTAACAATCGGGGAAGTCTCGGTCAGGCCATAGCCCTGGACGAAGTCAATTCCCAATTCGTTGAACTTCTTGAACGTCGAGGGAGGAAGCGGACCACCGCCACAGATACAAATCCTGTTTGTATCGAGGGAGAGGTTCTTCAGCAAGAAGCCAAACCACTTGTGGCCTGGGTTGACCTTGAACACCTTCTTGACGAATCCGCTGATGCCCATCAGTCCACGGATCAAGCCATAGACCAGCGCACCCTTCTTCTTCACACCATCCATCAGGCCACCAAGCATCTTGTTGAAGAGCATCGGTACGCCCAAGAACATGGTGACCTTCCCTTCCTTGAGTTCCTTCAGGACCTGAGAAATGACAAGCTTCTTGCCAAAGACAGTTTCTGCACCGACGCTGAACGACTCAATGAAGACTGCCAACATGGTATATGCATGGTGGATAGGCAGGATTGCATAGAATACGTCGGTACTGTAGATGTTCATGTTCCCTTGTGCCAGATAGCAGTCGGCGATGAGGTTGCGGTGGGACAACATGACGCCTTTGGGGATACCGGTTGTTCCGCTGGTAAAGAGGATAGCTGCAAGTTCTTCTTCCTTGGCCTTGGTGCGGGGCTGTTCCTCTGCAATCTGGCAGTCAAGGATATATGGGGTACCCTTTGGTTCAAGGCAGACTGTATTGGTCAAACCTACAGAGCCATCTGCATCCACGGATGCCAGACAGTCTTCATCGGCGAGGAGGAACTTCACACCTGCGAACGCCATCTGACGGTCGAGGTCAGCAGCGGAAAGTGCATGGTCAAGGGGAACGACTACTGCACCTGCAAAACCGACTGCAAGGAATGCAATTGCCCATTCGGGGCTATTCTTGCCACAGACGGCGACACGGTCACCGCTCTTGACCCCATTGAGGAGCATATAGTTGGCGACACCCTTGATCGTTGCCAATGCTTGGGTATAGTTGAAAGAAAGTGGCTTGGGTACGAAAGCATGGAAGCACGCATTCTTGGGATAGCGGGCCGTTGAAATCTCAAATGCCTCTGGAACAGTCGGCCATTCGCCTTTGAAATAGGTGCCCTTGTATTGTGCAAGGAAATCCCAAGGGGTGGGATTGTGCTTCAGTTTCTTACTCATGACAGGTTTTCCTCCATACCGATTTTCCTGATGGTGCATGGATAACTCCATGACTTCAAGCTAACTATATTTCGGTGGCAAAGAAAGTTCAAGACTCGAACAATACAAATTATCATATTTCGTCAATATGTAATTTTTATCTCGCTTGCAGACAAGATAGCCATAATGCAAAAAACCCGGCGAAACACCGGGGATCTGCATCGAAATGGAAAAGCTTGTCCTCTATTCGAACAATGGGGAGAGCGCCTGCAGGTACTCTTTCCATACAGCATAGTGCTGCATGTACTGGGCATGCCGTTCCTCATTGGGCATACATGACTTGGCAGGGTCATAGGAGACATGGTCTGCGGCAATTGCCTTCAGGGATGTACCAGTAGCTGCGGACAGTGCCTGCAGGGCTGCACCGAAGGCTGCAGCCTCAGCTATCATGGGTACACGGACGGGCAAGTTTGCCATGTCGCTGACCATCTTCCTCCACACAGGACTGTTCGCACCTCCTCCGATGAGGTTGATCCCCGTGGCTACGAATCCCAGCTCATGGAAGGAATCGAGTCCCATCATCATCGAGTAGGTAGCTCCTTCAATCGAACTGCGCGCAATATTGGCTGGAGTGACATTTGTTGCCGTCATGCCACACAATGTCCCCTTCCCTTGTGGCAGATTCGGAGAACGCTCGCCGTTGAAGTATGGGATCAACAGCAATCCACCAGCTCCGATTGGAGAAGATTCGGCCATGGTATCGAACTCACGCACTCCGACAGCCAGAAGCTGGCGCATCACCTCGGTAGCAACGGTACAGTTCATGGTGCACAACAGCGGCAGGAACGAGTCGGTGGAAGAGCGGAAAGCTGCCAAGCAACCACTGGGGTCTACTATTGGGACGTCGGAACATCCGAACAACGTTCCGGAAGTCCCCAGGCTCATCGTGAGCATCCCGCTGTCCACACACCCAGTTCCTATGGCGCCCATCATGTTGTCGCCACCACCGCAGCTCACCTGTACCGATGCTCCCAACCCAAGTCGTTCCGCCACCTCGGGGACCACCGTCCCCAGGATACCCAGCGAACTGGGGAGGATCTGAGGAATCTTCTGAAACAGGGAGGGATCGATTGCATCTACGAGCTGGGTATCCCACGTTCCCGTGCGGATGTCCATCAGGCCCGTGCCGGAGGCATCGCCCCACTCCATGGCAGGGACATGCGTCAGGTACCAGTTGATATAGTCATGGGGCAAGAACACATGCTCCATCAAGGAGAATGCTGTTGGATATTGCTGCTTGAACCAGAGGATCTTGCTTGCGGTGTATCCAGGAAGGACGGCGTTGCCAGTCCGGTTGCGGACTGCTTCCTCTCCCCCGCAGGCATCCATGAGTGTCGAGCACTGAGCGCTGGTCGATGTATCGCACCACAGCTTCACACTGTGCATGACCTTGCCTTGATCATCGACAGGGACAAATCCATGCTGTTGTCCTGAGACTCCTACTGTCTCGATCTTCTTGCGTATCGCAGGATCGATGGCATCAAAGCATGAGACCATTGCATCCACCCACCAAGAGGCCTCCTGCTCGCGCGTTCCATCCTCTGCGCTGATGAGCTGCAATGGGCATGAAGCCTGTGCGACAATTTTCTTGGCAATACTATCGTAGCAGACCACCTTCACGCTCTGGGTCCCAAAATCAATTCCACATGCAATCATGGCAAAACTCCTGTATGTGCACGAGCACATATAGATTATTGAGCCATTATCACTGTTTGTCAATGAAATTTGAGCTAGAGGTTCTGTGCTATCTTGATGATGTTGCGCGTCTGCCAACCTTGGGGCGTGACCCCACCGACAATCATGTCGCACACCTGCTTCATCGCCTGGTACCCCTGGACATACGGCTCCTGGCACACGGTGCACTCAATGAGTCCATCAGTCACCATCTGCCGTGTCGCAGGGATGTCGTCAAAGGTGAGGATACGGACACCTGGCTTCTTGAAACCAAGTTCCTTGACCGCGCGCAATGTCCCCTCGACACCAGCTGCGGCAACAAAGATACAGTTTATCTGAGGATTCGACTTGAGGATTCCCAGTGTCAGCTCGTAGGCTTTCTCATCGCTGTCCAGACACTCCTCAAGTGCATTGAGGTGGTATGGGATGCTCTTGGTCCGCAGCGTCGAGGTGAATCCCGCGATGCGGTCATTGTGCCCCTTGATGCTCTTGGAGCCTGTGATGATCATCATCTCCAGCGGACCTGCAGTCATCAGGGACAGGACGCCTGCGGAGGTACATCCAGCTTCATAGTAGTCGCTCCCGAAATAGCACAGCCGCTTGGTATTGTTCAGGTCGGTATTGACCGTCACCACGGGGATTCCCCTGCGGATAATGGTGTCGATCAATTCCCTCACTTGGGGTACATCTACAGAAGAGATGCACAAGGCTTTGCATCCAGCATCCACCAAGGCCTTGATTGCCTCGATATGCTCTTGGACATCATACCCCTTGACCATGGAGAGCTCGACTCTGAAACCAAAGTCGGAGTACTCCTTCTCTGCATCGCGAAACCCCTTCACCACATCGTCAAAGAAGGGGTTTCCGATGCTGGGTAGGAAACAACCGACGGTGATGGAGTTCTTGCTCAATGCAAGAACCCTGCCCGCCTTGTTTGGCTGGTAGCCGAGCTCCTTGGCTATCTTGCGCACCTGCTCGGCAATCTCGGGTCTGACACCTGGCCGATTATGCAGCACACGGTCTACGGTTCCCCTCGAGATTCCCGACAACGCGGCGATTTCCTTGATAGTCACAGACATGCAAGCTTCCTTTATACGATATGGATGTCCAGAGTATAGACAGAATATCCGCGCGTGTAAAAGGGCTTGCTACCCCAGGCAGATATTTTCTCCCGTCAGTCCCACATGGGCACCCTGTGCAGCCTCGGATGAGTCTTTGTGGGCAAGCAGCCACTTGTTGCGGGCCCACAACAACGAGTCTTCCAATGAATGTTCTACTATCTGGGGCTTGTCGGTGTTGGTCCCCTTTGGCAGGACGATCACGACACGGAAGTTCGTGCCTGGTTTACTGCTGCAGGGTGCATAGTGCAATGTAGTCTCATACAGCTGCACCACCGTACCCTTGGGTGCAAAGAACGCCTCCACCCTCGCTGTGTCGATCATTCCATCGACAATGTCCGCCTTGCTAGCCAGCAGGAGGATGCAGTCGGTGGAAGGAATGTCAACTTCACTGTCACGGTGGTACTCAAGGCAGTTGAGCTTGCGGTTGTGTCCGTTGCAATATCCGACTTGGATGGGCATGCCACCATAGCAATTGGAGGAAAGCTGGCTGGAGACAGGAAGAGCCTCCATCTGAGCTACCGACGGGACATATACCACGGCATCGGGTGGGCACGGTGTCTGGGTATCCAACATCTTGAGCAAATCGGTAGGGTCATACCCCTCCAATACAGAACCATATTTCTTGAATGACGGGTCATTGACATTTTTGATCTTCATCTGCAACTCCTCTTTGGTATCACGTACGGCAGGGTGTACCCCTGCCGTATCGTATCACATGATGGGAAACAAGCAAGAAGTTCCGCTTAGAACGGGCACTCCGTAGGATAGAGCATCCCCTTGGGCTGGTTGAACGAGATATCCTCGATCCCCAGGTACTGCAGAACTGCATACAGGCTCTTGCCGACATGGCCAAAGGCAACCGCACCATGGTGGGGATATCTCTTGCCAATGAGGACATGGCGGTAGAAACGGCCCATCTGTGGAATTGCGAAGATGCCGATACCACCGAAGGAACGAGTTGCTACAGGAAGGATCTCACCCTGGGCTACATATGCCTGCATGGAGGTATCCGCATTGGAGTGGAGGCGGAAGAAGGTGATCTGGCCAGCAGCCATGTCACCCTCGAGGGTACCACGGGTAAAGTCGGGTGTACCACCATCTTCGAGCAGGCGGTTCTGGATCAACTGGTACTTGACGGCGCCAGCCTTGAGGCGACAGAACGGCGTGTTGCCGCAATGGAAGCCCATGAAGGTATCGGTGAGCTGGTAGTCGTACTTGCCCTTGATATCAGACTCAAACATGTCGCGGGGGACAGAGTTGTTGATGTCCAGCAGCGTCACGGGCTCGCCGGTGATGCAGGTGCCGATGAACTCTGAGAGGGCACCGTAGATATCCACCTCGCAAGCCACTGGGATTCCCATCGAGGCAAGGCGGCTGTTGACGTAGCAGGGCTCGAACCCAAACTCAGTGGGGAACGCAGGCCAGCACTTGTTGGCGAAGGCAACATAGTTGCTTGCACCCTTGTTGTCACGTGCCCAGTCAAGGAGGGTCAGCTCAAACTGAGCCATGCGGG
>CAYXIH010000010.1:31877-51294 GCA_964465155.1 uncultured Sphaerochaeta sp. | reverse complement strand
CAACAAAAATTATCATGTAAATATAAAAAACAACAAAAATGCAAAAATCTTTTTTGTGAGGTGGTGGATATTGTTGCAAAATGTATTTTCAGGGGTATTTTTTGCACCATTTGGGAAAAACTGGTTCATTTCTGATGTCTCGTGGCTCCTTTCTTTTGGCGATGAAGTTCCAAATTGCAATTAATTATTTGTTTGCTCCTTGTGCTTGCAATAGGGTTGTGGTAGGGTTCTACTGGGTATTGCTTTGTTTGTTGCGAATAGTTTTGGGAAGGTATTGAAAGTATGTATAAATTCGGATTGCGGCGAATAGTGGCGTGTGCAATGGCCACATGTCTTCTGATTGTTGGTTCAGTTGCACCTTTGGCAGCCGCTTCTGTTGTTGGAAGTGAACTGATTGTCTCTTCTCCCTTTTTTGGTGATGGGATCTCCTCAGAATCCGCTTCCATGGGAATACAGACATATTCCCAACAATTGGGGATACTTTCCGATCTGACTGTCGCCTTGACCCCAGAAGAGCGTATCCTGATGGCCGTCAGCAGCGATTCATATCCGGTGACCCCCGGTGACCTGTATGGCCTGACCTATATCAACGGGCAGAACACGATTTCCTATGAATTGCAGGTGGACGGTGCGCTGTCCATCACGATTCCTGGCGTCGGCACCGTCTCTGGCGTTGGCCGTACCTATCCACAGATGAAGATGGCTATCGAGAATCTCGTGCTGACGTATCATCCCTACGCAATGCCCCAGTGCAAGCTGATGGGTACCGGTGTCTTCACCGTTGTCGTCCGGGGTGAAGTCATGTCTACCCAGCGTTTTCCTTCCTGGGGACTCTCCCGTCTTTCATCCCTTGCCCCATATGCCTCTTCCTATGCATCCACCCGTGCTGTCCAAGTCATCCATAAGGACGGTACAACTTCCACCTATGATTTGTTCACATCCCTCCGAAGTGGTGACCTGTCCCAGGATCCTTTGTTGGCTCCTGGTGACATCGTGCAGTTCCCCAAGGCAACCCGGTTGGTCACCCTTGGCGGAGAAGTCTACCGCCCTGGTACCTACCAGCCGTTGGCTGACCAGCAGCTCTCTGCGTTGCTTGATATATATGGTGGGGGACTGATCCCCTCCGCAGACATGGCCAAGATCCGTGTCGAGCGCTTCGACCCTGTGCGTGGTACCTGGGATGCATTGTTCGTCAATGCCCGTACCGATGGTTCCTTCTTGTTGCAGAACCTGGACAGGGTATACGTCGAGAAGCTGATCCCCACAGCCCAGACGGTTTCCGTCGAAGGGGCAATCGCAACCGATTCTCCCAATGACACTTCCGTTTCTTCGTTGACCAACCAGACTTCGGGCAAGATGTTCTACCAGTTCTATCCCGGGGAGCAAGTCTCCGATTTCTTCCGTTCGATCTCAAGCAGGTTCAACGCAACCAGCGACCTTGAGTCAATCTACCTGGTGCGTGGTTCCCAGATGATTCCCCTCAATGCGCAGAATATCCTGTATGGCAACGGGGAGGGGGGAGACCTGGTGCTGCAAGGCGGAGACCGCTTTGTGGTCCCCTTCAACCAGATGTTCGTCATTGTCAGCGGAGCCGTTGCCAAGAGCGGGACCTATGCATATGTCCCAGACCGTCCAGTCTCCTACTACCTGGCACAGGCAGGTGGGATGTCCAGCGACGCAAAGAAGAGCAAGATGAAGATCACCGATGCCCAGGGCAACAAGCTGGAGGATATGTCGATCGTACCCCCCAATTCGGTGATCACAGTGGAACGCAATACAATCTCAAATGATCTTTCGGTCACGGTGGCAGTCATCGGTATCGTCAGTTCAGTCGTCTCGATCGCAGCAATGGTTGTCTCGCTTCTTTCGGACGCCAAGGTTATCTGAGCAACAGTAGGAGAACAATAGAACATGTCCAATGAAAACAACCAGACAATGCAGCCGATGACCGAGCAGATGGAAGAGGGCATCAGCATCAAGGAGCTCCTCCATATATTCCGTATCCGCATGGGATGGTTCATCATATGTTTTGTCATTGCAATGGTTGGTGCAGTCTTCTACATGCAGCGAGCCATTCCTGAATATGAATCCCAGGTGACGATCCTCGTCGAGCCGATCCAGCGATCCTCCTCGCTTGAGGACATGCTGATGAGTTCCTCCACAAGTACGAAGATATCGACTGAGGTTGAGTTGATCACCAGCAGGAAGAACATCGAGAAGGCCCTTGGCATGCTGGACCTCAACACCTACCTCAACTCCGAAGGGATGCCGTATTCGGATCCCAAGGTCATCAGCTACGCTTCGGTCAAGGAGCGCATCACCGTCTCTTCGGTGAAGGACACCAACTTGGTCCGCATCACCGTCAAGGACTCGAACCTCCTCTTTGCCCGTGATTTTGCCAATGCACTGGAAGAGAGCTATGACGCTTTGTTGACCTCCATCGCCCGCAACTCGCAATCTGCACAGCGTGCGTTCATCGAGAGCCAGATCCCCATCAACGAGGAGTACCAGAAGCAGGCGTCCGAGGCGTTGGGAAACTTCCGTGAGAGCACGGACATCATCCAGCTGTCCGAGAAGAGCAGCCTGTTGGTGCAGAAGATTGCCTACTTCCAGATGCGTCGCGAACCGCTGCTGCTCCAGAACATGGAGGCTACGACCCTCGAGGCCCAATACCTGGGACAGCTTGAGGAGTATGGTGCAACCAACATCCCGACTTCGAGCCAGCTGATGGCATTGGACAACACCAAGCAGTTGCTGACCGACTTGGAGACCTGGAAGACCGAGTTCACCATGTATGAGTCGGTGGGAATTACCTCTGGCAATACTTCGGGTGTAGTCACTTCGGCCTCTCCTTCGAGCCAGACGCGTATCAATACGTTGCTCAATGCGATCAACCAAGCCACCAAGGACCTTCAGGATTTCATCGTCAAGCAAGTTGCCGCACGTATTACGTTGGTGACAAACGACGCATGGTCCGATTCCCTGGTGCGTGAATACTCCAAGGCTGTCTCGCAGGTGATGATCTCCGAGATTGACCTGCAGGTCCTGCAGGTGATGGAGAACTCCTATACCAAGGAACTGGGACTGCTCCCGTCGTTGGAACGGCAATTGCTGGAATTGCAGCGCAATGTCTCAGTATATGAATCCCTGGGGCTGAAGCTGCGCGAGATGCTTGAGGAAGTCAAGCTCGTCGAGGCAGCGGTGACGGGGAATGTCATCATGATCGACCCTGCTACGTTGCCAGACATCGACCATCCGGTGAGTCCCAACAAGCTGATGATCCTTGCTGTTGGGTTCCTGCTGGGATGTGCCCTTGGCGTGCTGGTGGTCATGGCCATCGAGATGACTGACGTGACCATCCGTGACGACCAGCAGATCAAGAAGATTATCGGAAGGAACATCCCCCTGCTGGGTTGGCTCCCGTTGCAGAAGCTTGATCCCACGGAGAAATATCCATCGCTGGTGGTCTACAATGACCCCCAGTCCTTTGAGGCGGAACGGTACAAGCTGGTAGCCAGCAACATGATCTATGGCAACAACCGCAAGAGGAAAGTATTCTCCATCACTTCTTCCGCCATGGCGGAAGGAAAGAGCAGCGTGGTTGGCAACATTGCCACATCGCTCGCACAGTTGGGCATGAAGATCCTGGTTGTCGACGGAGACCTCCGCCTGCCAAGCATGGAGCGTTTCTTCAACCTCAAGCACTCCCAGAAGGGACTGGTCGACCATATCATTGAAGATGTCCCCCTTGAGGAATGCATTATCCAGCCTCTTGAGAAGGTACCCAACCTCCATTTGCTGCCTCCCGGCACATCCCCGCTGATCCCTCCCGCCATCTTTGCCAGCGAAGAGTTCAACGAGACAATGACTGATCTGAGAGAAATCTATGACTACATCCTCATTGACGCCCCTCCGCTTCAGTTTGCATCTGAGATGCTCGCCATCGCCAAGCGCGTCGACGGGCTGGTAGTTGCCGTTCGCGCCGGTATCACAACCAAGGGCTCCCTCGAGGACCTGATGATCAGCCTAAATACAATTGATGTTCCTGTCATCGGCGTTATCTTCAACGGTGTCATCACAAGCCGTGCAGGAAACCTTTCACGTGGCGGTCGGTACTATTCGACCAATTATGCGTACAACTACCGCTATAGCTATACAAATAAAGGAAAGAAGGGAAAGAAACGGTCATTTGGACGGCATGCGTCGCTTCATACCTATCGCAAGAAGTACAAGGCCGACCTCAAGAAGCGAGAAAAAGTCAGCAGGTATGGAACTGATGAGCCGGTGCTTGCATTCAGGTTTGGTATTGAAAGTGCATTCATCTCCAACGCAGATGCCGCCGGAACCGATTCCGACTTTGAAGAAATTGTGAAGCATGGGAAATCCACACCGGCAACTGTTGAACACGTTGCAGAGGTTCCTCCCGTGATGGATACCGACTTCCTGGCTGACTTGGAGGCTGACCCCGATGCCGTGGGCAAGCATGATGCGGAGTCCAAGAAACAAGAAGAACCGCAGAAACCGGAGGAAGGTACTGGACAGTTTCCCAACGGTTTGCTAAGGTAGTTCGGAAAAACGAACCAAGGAGCAGCCAATTGCCGAAGACCGTCATGATGCGATCATCCGGTGGAACCCACCTCAGTGGGGTGCTGTTTTCTTTTTCCTACAATATGTCATTCATTCAGACGTCGGTCATCAAGGCCGGCGTTTTTTTTGAGCGCAGGTTCGATGCGCTCTTCCAAGCGGAGGCACTACATGGAACACAAGAACACCAGCGTGTTTGAAGGAAGATCACTGTGTGTGATCGATGACCTGAGCATCGAGGAGCGCAAGTACCTGTTCTCACAGGTACGCAACCTCAAGCATGCGATCGAGACCAACGACCTGCAAGTCATGGATACCTATCGGATCAACGACCCTGACTTCGGTATCTATGAAGTATTCCTTGAAGATAGCACCCGCACCAGGGAATCGTTCCGCAATGCCGCGAAGTTCCACCATGCCAAGGTATCCGAGTTGAGCAGTGATAGTTCCTCCTTCAACAAGGGTGAGAGCTTTGCCGATACCTTCAACACCCTTGCCGGATACTCCAACACCATCTTCATCATCCGCAGCAAGGTGGAGGGGGTATGCAAGTGGCTTGAGGATGAATGCTCGGCATTTGCCAAGAGGAACAACCTCTGGCGCAAGCCCGCCTTCATCAACGCCGGGGATGGGAAGCATGAGCACCCCACCCAGGAACTCCTGGATGAATTCACCTTCCTTGAAGACAACGACTGGAGCACCGACAGCATCCATGTGGCGCTGGTGGGCGACCTGTTCCATGGCCGCACCGTCCATTCCAAGGCCGATGGCCTGAAGGTCTTTGGCTCGGTCAAGGTCGACTTGATCGCACCCCCGGAGCTTGCGATGCCCGACTCCTACATTGAGAAGATGCATGAGAATGGATATGCCATCCGTACGTTCCCATCGATAGACGCCTACCTGCAGCAGGAAGATGTCGCCACCAAATGGTACTTCACACGCCCGCAGCTGGAACGGATGGGTGAACGTATCCTCCAGCGCCAGGAAGAACTGCGTGGTGCCATCACCTTCCGCAAGGAGTTCATGGACCTAATGCCAGTAGGAACCAAGTTCTACCATCCGCTGCCAAGGCACAAGGAACATCCGACGATCCCGACGTTCTTGGATGCAACCTCGTTCAACGGCTGGGAACGGCAGTCTATCAACGGCATGTACGTGCGCATGGTGCTCCTTGCCCTGGTCGGTGGAAAGATTGGAGCGGACTATATCCCGGCAGCCGCCAAGGAAGTACCCAATGCCAATGATGAGGAGTATATCATCAGCGTCCCGGTGACCAACCATGCGGGGGCAGCGGCCAAGAACTACAGCGAAGGGGTACGCCCTATCCGCGACGGCCTGGTCATTGACCACATCTGCAGGGGCGATAGTCCCTCGGAGATCCGCGAGCATATCCGCCTCATCTCCACAGTGATGGGCCTGGACGACGGGCGCGGCGGTGAATGGGTCTCAAGTGGCAAGGACAGCCTCACGTTCAAGGGAATCATCTTCCGCCCAGGCGCCAAGGAGCTGACGCGCAAGGAGCTCAAGCGCCTTGCGGCGGTTGCCCCGGGTTGTACGCTGAACATCATAGCCGATGGAGCCGTGGTCGCCAAATACCGCACCCACATGCCACCGCGCATCTACAACTTCGACGACCTGTCATGCACCAACGATGCATGTATCTCCCATCCCAGCCAGAGCGAAGGGGTACCGGCCATGTTCCACCGTACTGCGGACAACCAGTTTGCATGCGCCTATTGTGGAAAGACCCATACGTTCAAGGAAATCTGGAAGGGCAAGAAGAAATAACACCATATTGGAGGAACATATGAACCAGAAGATGCAAGAGATCACACACTACTACGGGCCCAAGCTTGCCGAGATGGCACTGCAGATGGGCGCAATCAGGCTCAATCCCGACAACCCGTTCCAGTGGGCTTCAGGGTACCGGATGCCCATCTACAACG
The DNA here is from genome assembly GCA_964465155.1 of uncultured Sphaerochaeta sp. GTDB lineage: Bacteria > Spirochaetota > Spirochaetia > Sphaerochaetales > Sphaerochaetaceae > Spiro-02. Next base: position 44,764 of record CAYXIH010000010.1, on the reverse strand, counting down.
ACAACCGCCAGTTCCTTGCCAGCGCACCGGCACGGCGCATGATCTGCGACGCCTTCTCGGCCATGGTGGAGGCAGTTTGCTTTGACCCTCAGAACATCGCAGGCACCGCAACTGCGGGTATCCCCCACGCAACCACGTTGGCAGACAGCCTCCAGTTGCCCCTGTCCTATGTTCGTTCCGCTGGGAAGGACCATGGACTGCACCAGCAGATCGAGGGGCTGGGCACCGGTGGCACCTATGCAGGACAGCGCGTATTGCTCATCGAGGACTTGGTCTCCACAGGAGGCAGCTCGATCAAGGCAGTGCAGGCGATTGTGGCTGCCGATGGGCAATGTCCCCATTGCTTTGCAATCTTCACATATGGCCTGCAGGCGGCCACCGATGCCTTTGCCTCCCTGCAGCCACATTGCGACGTGCATACGATCCTTGATTATGATATCATGGTGGCGACGGCCCTGCAGACTGGATACGTCCAGGAGCAGGGGGCAGAGCTGCTGCGCCGCTGGAGGGAAGACCCCTTTGGGTGGGGTGAAGCACATGGCTTTCCCAAACAAAACTAAGGAGCAACATGATGAGCACGTATCTTGATACCCTGCGCGAGAGCGCCCTGGACGTCCGCAACTGTACCTGCATGGGACTCGACCCTCAGATTGACGTTCTCCCGTATGCAACGGGAAATGTCCGCAATGACCTCAACGCTACCTTCCAGGAGTTGTTCCGCAGGATGAGCCTTGCCGGGACCATCCCTGCGGCATTCAAGCCGAACATTGGCTACTACCAGGCATTGGACAAGCCCCGTGACGAAGACTTCAGCGGGAGCCTGGCATTGGTGGACGTGTTGGAATTGGTGGAGAACTTCTTCCCCGGCATCCCCGTGATCTTGGACTCCAAGCGTGGTGACATTGCCAGGAGCAGCCTCAACTATGCCCAGGAGGCTTTCGAGGGGTGGGGTGCAAACGCCGTGACAGTCTCCCCCTACATGGGCAATGATTCGGTGATGCCGTTCCTCAAGTGCGGTAACGGCGAGAAGGGTGTCTATGTATTGGACCGCACCAGCAATCCCGGCGGCTCCGATTTCCAGAACCTGACGGTCATCGATAGCCACGACGAGCATGAGAGCTACCCGCTGTACATGTCGGTCGCACATGCAATCGTCCGCTGGAACCGCGAGTGCCCCACAGCGGGTGCAGTAGTTGGTGCAACAAGCCAGGAAGAGCTTTCCGCCATCGCAGCATACTATGGCGACAAGTCCATCCCGATGTTGATTCCCGGCGTAGGGAGCCAGGGTGCAAGCGCGGCAGCCACCATGGATATCTTGCGCAAGGCAAATTATCCTGTGGAGCTTGCCCGTATCAACAGCTCCAGCGCATTGACTCACCCCTGGAAGAAAGGACCTGCCCCGGAGGATTGGCTGGACATGTGCATTGCCAATATTGCACTCATGCTCACAGAGACGGCGGTCTGACATGCAACAGCGATTTGAACATGCCCTGAATCTTTTGAGGAGGCGGCACATCGCATGTGCTGCCGATCCCCATGCGGTGGTCCCCATGCTGTCGACAGTCAGTGGGGTAGCCTCCACCAAGACCCCGCTGGTCCGCTATTTTGACCGCGAGATTCCCCAGTTCGGGATTATCACGACCAAGAGTTTCCAGGTAGTCCCCAACTGCGGCAACCGCGAACCGGTCATCTGTGAAGTCGCCCCTGGCGACTTTGGCAATTCGGTGGGGTTGCGCAACCCCGGGATGGCTGTTGCCCATGCCGAGCTGGCTGAACTAAGGAATACCGTCCAGATGCGGTCGCTGCTGAATGTATCGGTCTCGGCGAGCAATCCCCAGGACTTCATTACCCTGGTCAGGCAGTTCGAGGATGTCGCAGACATCATCGAACTGAACTTCTCATGCCCGCATGCCTCGGCTGGGTTTGGATCATCAATTGGGTGTGACATCAACATCGCAGCCTCCTACATGGGCGCCGTCAAGGCGGCGGTTCCCCGCTGCAAGGCCCTTATCTTTGCAAAGCTTACCCCCAATGTCGATGACATCGGGGCAATTGCACGGGCAGTGGTGGAAGCGGGTGCCGATGGCATCGTCGCCATCAACACCGTTGGCCCGACAGTCTATGTAGACCCTGTGGCCAAGGCTCCGATTCTCCAGAACAAGCTTGGAGGGAAGGGGGGACAAAGCGGCAGGTGGGTCAATGCCCAGGCCCTGTCGTGCGTCCGCTGTATCCGTGATGCCGTGGGACCCGATGTCCCCATCATTGGTATGGGTGGCGTGACCATCGGAACCGACGTTGCCAAGATGATCGAAGCCGGTGCGGATGCGGTAGGCATTGGATCTGCGTTTGGTACTGTTGCACAGCAACAGTGGCCTACCTATGCACAGGCGTTGGTTGCCGAGGCAACAGCGTCACTGCAGTTCCGCAATGGACAGGACGGGGCGCTCCCCGCAGTCGATTCTGCCTCCCTGATCGCATCACGCATGCAGATGGGGTATACGGCCCATACCATCAAGTCGGTGGTGATGAGCTCACATGATATCGCCGTGTTCACTTTGGATGGGAAACTGGATTGCCACGCAGGCCAGTTTGCCTTCCTGTGGATCCCCGGTGTCGGTGAGAAGCCGTTCTCCGTCGCCCACAACATTCCCCTGACATTTGTGATCAAGCGCCGTGGGGCATTCACCCAGGCGATGTTTGATCTCTCTGCGGGCGACACCATCTATGTCCGCGGCCTCTATGGTGCACAGCTGCACAACGATCCAACCAAGCGTGCTATCTTGCTGGCAGGGGGAACGGGAGTCGCCGTCCTTCCAGCCCTGGCAAAGCAGCTTGCCAAGCAGCAGACCCAGATGGAGATCCTGGTGGGAACCAGCGAGGCAGCAGAGGGGAAGGCCCTGCTGCAGGAGAGCCTGGAGGCCTATGGCCGGTTCACCTGTGTGGCGGACGATGGCCAACCCGGGAGGGTGCTTGGTTCGCTGGATGGCCTGCTTGATGATGTGCAGGACCTCTCATGTTATCTTGTGGGACCAGAGAAGTTCATGTCCATTGCTGCTCGGAAGATGGAGATGGCGGGTGTACCCACCCATCGTATCTACCTGTCCATGGAGCGGATGACACTCTGTGGCATCGGGATGTGTGGGGAGTGTGCCTGTGGTGACCGGCTGACGTGCCAGTGGGGTACGTTCATGCGCTACGACTATCTCCTGGCGGAGGCTCCCAGCCTCCTGTGCTGATCGTCGATGCGCACGTGCACCTGCGTGACTGGGCACAATCGGGGAAGGAGACCCTGCTCCATGGCATGTCCGTTGGCGTCGGCTGTGGGATCGGGACCTTCTTCGACATGCCCAACACCAATCCACCCCTGACCAATGCCGATGTGATACGCTCCCGCATTGCCGATGGCAATGCGGCTGCAGTGCAGGTGCATCAGGCGCAAGGCATCTTGCCCTCATACCACCTCTATGCCGGGGTGACTGCAGACATGGATCAGGTGGCCGACATGGTGCGCCTGCACCGCCAGCTGTTTCCCTCCGTGGTGGCACTGAAGATGTTCGCCGGTCATTCGACTGGCAACATGGGGCTGGTGGAAGAACAGACACAGCGCGCTATCTACCAGGTCTTGGTTCGAGAGGGGTATACAGGAGTCCTTGCCGTCCATTGCGAGAAGGAGTCGTGCCTCAACCCCGGGGCCTGGAACGTCGCCATCCCAAGCTCCCATTCCCTGGCAAGGCCTGTAGAGGCAGAGGTGCAGAGCATCCTCGACCAGATACGGTTTGCCACGGAAGCAGGCTTTGCAGGGACACTGCATGTCTGCCATATCAGCAGTACCCGCTCATTGCAGGTTGTCACGCAGGCACGTGCCCAGGGCTACGGGTTCTCCATCACATGCGGTGCCACCGCACACCATGCATTGCTAGATGAGGGAGCCTACGGGATATCTGCCAACATGGTGAAGATGAATCCTCCGTTGCGTACCGCTGCCGACCGCCAGGCAATCTTTGCTGGGTTGTTGGATGGGACGATCGACTGGGTTGAGAGTGACCATGCACCCCACACCTTCGAGGACAAGCTTGCCGGTGCAAGTGGTATCCCAGGGTTTGCGGGGACACTGTTGTTGTTGGAGGCGCTCAGGAATGCAGGATGTTCCTCAGAACGTCTGCAGATGCTGTTCGGGCATGCAGCCTTGGATGCATTCGGCTTGCCTCGCGACCAGGAGATCGAACTCCCCAGCAGGAAACTTGTTGCCCATATGATCGAGTCGGCCACCGCTGCATACCCGTTTGACCCATTCTTGTTACTGAAATAAAAATAGTAAACAATATATTTCAAGAATGTTTGATATAATACAGCTTTCCTCTTGAAAATGGGATTACTTTTGGTCTATCTTCATCCGTAAGATGACAAAACATGCTCTATCTGTAAAAAACAAAGCCCTGTTGCTGGGCTTGCTGATCCTGACGATCCTTTTGTTCGCCGGATGTCCGATGGCACCTCCCGAGGACCCTTCTGGTGGACTGAATTACTATACCTCCCCGAAGCAGCCCTCCAACCTGACCTCCTCCAATGGTGAGCTGAGCAAGATTGTCCTTACCTGGGATGAAGTGGAACAGGCCACCAGCTATCAGGTGTGGATGATCAAGAGCAACGACTTTGGGTCGAGCACCTCTTCAAGGAGCACGACCAAGGGGTATGAAGGACTCCAGGAACGTGGGTTCAAGTTTGTCGAGGATATCTCCAAGACAAAATATGAGATCACGTCATTGCCCCAAGGAAGCTCCTACTTGTTCTCCATCGTCGCCATGCGTGACTTGGGAGAGTCGGTGGGCTCGGTGTCCGACAGGGTGTTGTTCTCTGCCCCCAGCGCATTGGTGGAGGGGAGCACCGTTGGCACCATTTCCCTCTCCGCAGTGGCAAGCACCAAGGTTATCACCCTCTATTGGGATGTGCCCAACATCTACAAGACGCTGCCCAACGTTACCGGTACCAATGAATACCTGTACGACCATTCGTTCACCCTCATGTACAAGACCCACTCATCTGCAGATGAAACTGCGAACTGGACATCGATCTCTGATATCACCAACTCGTTCAAATATGATTTGGATATCTTCGTCAACAACCTGCAGATGAATGAAACCTACGATTTCCGTATCGTCATGGATGTATTCGATCCCCAAGGGCAGAAGATTACCACGGTGCAGAGCATCACATTGCCCGTCACCACACAGAGAAACGCCCAACCAGAACCTATTGAGGCCATTTCTGCAACCTCCGGCACGAACGCCCTGGGTGTCCATCTGAGCTGGACAGCTCCCAAGGTTCCCAATGGGTTGTCCGTGACCAATGTCTTTGAAGTCCAACGCTCGGTTGCAACAACCCCGTATGATTGGACGACAATTCTCGAGGCTTCTGACAATGGAGAGGTTTCCTCGGGTACAGGGGTTCGCGAATATGTATGGACCGATACTTCGGCACAAGCCAATACTTCATATGTCTACCGTGTGCTCAATGGCTATCTCAACGATGCTGGTGTCGTAACCAAGGAAGATGCCTCTGATGCTATTCGTATCTCCAATGTCGGTTGGAAGGTATGGACTCCCACATCGGTATCCGGTGTATTCACCAAAGCAAGTGGGGAGAACCCCACCAGTGGCACACTCGCCGTTGAGTGGGACTACCTCCCATCACCAGATCCATCGATCTCCTGGAAGCTGGTGGTGAACAAGTGGAACCAGAATGACAACTCTTCAACCGATACATTCGTGGACTTGGTCCCGACTGGGACCAATACATCGACCTTTGGTGCGAGCCATGAAGTGTCGGTTACAGATGTTACCTACGTGCAGAGCTTCCAGTTCTCTCTGCAGCTGTTGCTCAATGAAACTGTAATCGCAACCTACCCAATAGTACTGGGATCAGATGCAACATTGGGCAAGAACACCCAGACGGAACTGATCACCTCCTTGTCTGCTACAAATGGTCTGGTAGGAACGATAACCCTCTCGTGGAATGTCGTCGATGGGCTGACCAAAGAGACATTCACCATCTGGCAGGATGGAAGCAAGATCACAGATCTTCCACCCATCACAAGCAATGGCAACCGCAGGAGTGTGATTCTTCCTGCCACAGGTTCCCATGAATACCGCATTGGCGTCACCGGGACCTACAATGGGAGTGATGCATCATATACCTCTCCGCTGAGGGCTACGGGCTCTGTATTGTCATCTCCGCTGAACCTCTTGGCTACCGATGGCAATGACCGCTCGGAGATTGTCGTGACATGGTCCATGCAGGACAATCTTCCGACGACCGTGGGTGTCGAGCTGGAGTATGCGGTGCATGGTTCGGACACATGGAAAGCCGTTACTGGCTTCCCCAACAATCAGGCGAAAGTCACATATAACGCCGGGACGGAATCTGCTGGCGAAATCCTGGACTTCCGCATGCGCTCATACAATACGGAGCAGGATACAAATGGAAACCATGTCTATACTGCATGGACTGCTTTGGAACAGGGGAGCCTGTTCGGCCCAGGAAACATGCAGTTGGTTGCTTCTCAAGGTACCAATGCAGCAGGAGTACTCCTGACGTGGAATGCAGTTCCCAATGCCAGTTCCTATACAGTCTTCCGTCGCTTCAGCAAGGACAGTGTCTTTGAGCGTATCAAGGGGAATGTGACGGCATCCACCTATACAGATGATGCCATCGATGATGTTACCTCGACCACGGGCAATAGCCAGCCGTTGTCTTCACGGTACGATTACAAAGTCGTTCCACTGCTCAGTGGCGAGGATACAAATGATCCATCTCAAAATGGGCAGGTAGCCCAGGGGTGGCTCTTTGCACCTCCTGCGAACATCAAGGCGACCAAGGGCAATGTGGTTGGAAAGATCAACGTGAGCTGGGATGCCGTAGCCGAGGCAGACTCGTACCTCTTGCAGCGCTATACGGTGGATGCTTCAACAGGAACTACCACACCATATGGTTCTCAGGTGGTCTGCAAGACCAACTCCTACGCTGACTTGCTGCCAGTTGGGAATGTCTATTATACGGTCAAGTCACGCAATCTCACTACCAAGCTTGAGTCGGTCTACCAGGCACGCTTCGGAGAATCGGTCAATGCGTTTGGTGAGACTGAAGCCGACAACATGGGGTATGTGCTGGGAACCCTCGGTGAAATCAACATCACGGAACAAATAGATACCAACAATTACTACAAACCATATGTCAAGGTGACCTGGAACAAGGTACCTGGTGCAAACCACTACAACTTCAATGTTCTGGGACAAGAGATGTTGCTGGATGTAACGAAACTTACCTATTCTACGACGGAGACAGTAAACAATGGCATCTCATCCGATATGCCGGGATATCTTTCGTATGATCCGTTGGCACTGCTCTATACCTACAATGACAATACGGGTGTGATCAAAGACCGGTTGGATATTACCTCATATAAAGTCAGTGCAGTGTATAAGGAAGATACTGCTTCCCAAGTGGGGACTGGCTTTACGGAGAACACCACAACCGTACACCGTGGCCTTAAGCCTCAAGAGGTGGTGAATGTCTCCAACACGGTGCTGAAGGTACTCCTGAAGGATGCCAACTCGTCATTCGGCGGTGACTGGTGGGCTCATGGATCGGGAGTCGCCGGTGACCAGAATTCCAGGACGTATTCCACGGACAATGCGGTTGTGAAGAATTCCCACTCTTCCTTCTGGGGGACTGACCAGAATGCGGGAACAACTACGATGACTGGATATACACAGCCCGTTGGGCCGACTGATTCGCAGAAGAACGTTTCGTTGACTACGACAAGTGCCATTTCTACCATGGCTTCCGATGGTGGAGGAAGTGGATATCTCGGGGCTGACCCACTGCAGACAATAGTCTCAGGAACCGTGAAGATGCAGATACCAGGGTATGTGGATTATGAGTTGAGCTATCAGAATATCAGTGTGACGAGCATTGCTTCGGGTGCTACGTATACAGTGACTGTTGGGACATCTTCTGAGTCAGTTTCAGACAGCAACGACATCGTCAGGCCATTCTAGGGAGGATGCAGATGACTACAAATAAGAAACTGCTGCTCCTGTTGGTCGTGGTGGTGACAATGCTGTTCCCTTCCTGCCGCTGGGACATCTGGGGCAGCAAGCCCTCCGACTATGGGGTAGGGACGGGTACCATCGGTTCCAGCTATCTCTACAACGGTGAGACCCCCCAGTTCGTCAAGGCTACCCAGGCACGGTACTCGGACAAGATCCAGCTCAGTTGGAACGCCGTCACCGGTGCAGATTATTATGAAGTTACCAGGGCTGAGACTCCTTCCCCTACGACACCTGCAGACGAGTTGAGCTGGAAGCGGCTGCTCGAAGCTCCCATGGGTATTACTGCACTGACTGATACAGACGTTGTAGCTGGCAAGACCTATGCCTATCGGGTGCGGGCACGTAGCTTGGCGTTGAAGACGCTGGTGGGTGACTATTCCCAGCCGGTCATCGGTTGGTTGCTCTCAGCTCCGGTAGAGTTTGCCGCTTCGCAGGGTACCAGCTCCCAGTCTATCGATTTGTCTTGGAGCCAGGTCAACAATATCCAAGGCTACCGGATATACTACAGCAATACTGGCTACAGCAACTGGCAGGTCGCCATTCCCAAGGGGCTTGAAGTGTATGACTACATCTTCTCGCCCAATGTATTGTCATTCTCCTTCTCTCCTGATGCATCATTGCTGGGGCAGTCCATCTACTTCTACATCCAATGTGTATCAAAGAGCGGGGATGTCAGCAAAGAGAGTATCCAACGCTTGGGATATACCTATGTACAGGGTGCTCCTGCAGCTCCTCAGAACTTTGTTGCATCCCGTGGTGATTCTCCCTCCGAGATTGTCCTGTCGTGGAAGACACAGTTTGGAACGGGTACCTCTGGTGCTAGGGAAGACTATGATTGGGAAGTCTACCGAAAGGCTGAGGGATTGTCTGAGAAGAAGATCTACTCGACCCGCGATGGCGATGCCATGCCATCGGAGAATGCTGATGTGATGAGCATCGTCGACAGCAATTCCTTGGAAGCAGGCATCAACTACACCTATAGTATCCGGGCAATCGGCAAGAAGAAAGACGACAGTGGATTGCTGGTCTATATCAATGGGTTGCCCAGTACGACCGATGGATTCCTCTTGTCCCCGCCGATGGATATCACAAATATCGCATTGACTCCAGGCAAGGGTGGGTTCACGTTCACCATCGGAGATGCTCTTGGCGTTGCAGAGAACCCAAGCTGGACCTATACGGTGATGGGCAAGTCCAATGCGGAAGGTGCACAATGGGTACCTTTGATCGGAATGGAAGCCATAGCGGTGACCGATACCGCTAAACGGACGGTCACGACGGTATATAAGCCAACTGATAGCGATCCTGAGCATGCCTATGAATACTTCACCATGGTGACCAACAATGGAGCGCTCAAGAGCCTGCGCTATGACCAGGTCGCAGGAAAGCCCATAGCCGTTTCCCGACCTGTGGCAGCAGATGCCTTCAATGCCTCGGACAATACCGTCGTTGGCTTGATGACAGCAAACTCCGATGGGATATATCCCGTTGCCCTGACAATGCTGACCGATACTACGGTGCGTTCCTACAATGTCAGGATTTGGGACCACAAGCCTGATTCTGCCCAAGCTACTCCTACCTATTCGGCAAGCGGCATGGTCGCGACCTCCCTTGCAAATGCCAATGGTCAGGCGTCCAACTCCAGTGTCCTCATTCCCCAGACCCATATCCCTCCAATAGGGACCCAGTGGTACTACAGTATCCAAGGCGTAGACGCCTTGGGACGTACTGGGGACTGGAGCGACGTGGACAGTGGGTATGGAGCGATCACAGGGAATGTGCTGGTGCGAAACATGCAGGTCTACTGCCTGAAGCCTTGGGAGTACCTCGACACCAAGTACCTGACGACCGACTACTCCTATGGAAACGACATCAACGCCAAATGGAAGAAGAGTGGCATCTATGGAAAGATTGCCCAGGCTGGTACGGGAAGTTTGTCCGATGGCATCACCGAGTACTCCTACTACAACAGTGGAACGATCAAGTATGTTGCCACGGTACAGGGGTTGGGTGGAAGGGTTTCGTTCTCCTACAACAAGTTCGGAGAAGTGCCCTACATGCATTCGACAGGAAGCTATGTCATGGTGGTGAGCATGTCCGGAAGCGGAAGCTGTGACGGTGGCATCACCATTGGTGGCATGTATCCAGCCACCGTAGGGTTTGGAAACATCAGCGTGTCGAGCCAGAAGTTCGTAGGCTCGTATACGATTAGCCAGAGCAATGGAACGGAGGCGGAACAGGTTTCGCCTAACCAAACATGAGAGGGAAGATGAAGAAGCTGTTGATAGGGGCGGCACTTGTGTGCTGTGTCATGCTACTGGGCGGTTGTGAGATGCAGATGCCCAATCCATTGGTGGGAACGTACGCGCTGCGTGCCGATTCAGTAGGTGCGGACGACTACCACCTGGCTGCCCTGTGCATGCGCAACGATGGTACGTTCACCTATGAAGAGGTAGTCACCGGCTCAAGCGCTACGGTCAAGGTGACGGGTACCTATACCCTGTGGCTGGATTTCTTTGACTTCCTCGCCGCCGACGGGTCGTTGTACCTGACATTGGACGTTATTCCCGATGGAATTCAGAATTTCTATCTGAGCAAGGGTGTCAATCCGTTCCTGTTCAACTGGAAGTGCGACAAGAACGCAGGTCCCAAGAGTTTGACATTGATCAAGGATACCCAGAAACCAAGCAAGAACCTGCAGCTGGAGTATATAGGAAGCGTTGACCACCTTCCCAAGGGAGGTGTCCAATGAGCAAGCGGATATTGATGTTGCTCGCGTTGCTGGGGTGTACCCTTGCAGCCTATTGTGCCGACGTCATTGCGACGATCAACGGGATTGATTATATGCAGCATTCGTCTGGCCGGTACTATTGGTTCAACGACAAGGACCAGTCCTACTACTATGTGAACGATCCTGCCATCATCAGCAAGATCGAAGCGCCGAAGTTGGCTCCTGCCACCGAGCCGCTCAAGGTAGACGAACCCAACTGGTGGGATACTGAAGTTGAGCAGGCAGGGGTCTCCTACGACCTCTATTTCCGTTCCCTGATGCTCCGCTCAAGCAACTTCTCCCTCGGTGGAGGATTCAACATTGGCTTAAAGACCACCTCGTTCAAGTTCGAGCTGTATGGGCTGGGTGACTACTACATGGCACCCCTCGGAGGCAGCGGCGGAGCCGCATCCCTGGAGTTCTCGATCGAGTCCGGGGTGATGTTTGCATGGAAGTTCATGGAGGTGTGGAGGACCCGCACCTACATTGCACTGGACGTTGGATACTATGCGCAGTTTGCCAAGATACCCCAGCAACCGGACAATCTGTTCATGGGATACAACGGGATCATGTTCCGCCCAAAGGTTGTTACGGAGCTGCGAATCAGCAAGAACTACGCCATCGGTATCGGGTTGTTCTACCAGATACCCCTCTATCCTGCTTATTCGGACTACCAGGGGTTTGGTGTCATGGTTTCGATCCTCTGATTTTGTGACAAACTGAAAAAATGTATTCACTCAATCCGTAGAATATAGTAGCTTGACAACATCATACGCCAAGGAGCATCCAGTCCGTGAATCTCCTATCCAAGCTCAAGGAAACACTTGTTTCCGTAGTTCCCATCATGGTCATTGTTGTAATCCTCCATTTCACGGTGGCCCCACTTCCCATGGACATGTTCTGGAGCTTCCTCATTGGTGGCGCCCTGCTGACCCTCGGATTGTCAATCTTCCTCCTGGGAGCTGACATCGGGATGGTCCCAGTCGGAGAACATGTTGGATCTGCACTGACACAACGCAAGAACATGCCGTTGATGCTGGTCCTTGGTTTCCTCATCGGGTTTGTGATCACCATTGCAGAGCCTGACGTCCAGGTGCTGGCTACACAGGTCAATGGAGTCGACTCAAGCATCTCCCCACGGTTCCTGGTCGTCATGATCGCCATTGGGGTGGGCTCATTCGTCTCCCTAGGATTGGCCCGCATCATGCTGCGCATCAACATGCGCTGGCTCTTGCTCGCTGGCTACCTGGTGCTGTTTGTATGCGCCTTCTTCACCAATCCGGAATTCGTCGGGATCGGATTCGATGCCGGTGGTGCGACCACCGGTCCGATGACCGTTCCCTTTATCCTTGCCTTGGGCATGGGCGTTGCGGCAGTCCGCAGGCACTCCAGTACGGAGGATGCCTCCGATGAGAGCTTTGGCTTGGTCGGCATTGCTTCTATTGGTCCAATTCTTACAGTCCTGATCATGGGGATCATCTCCTCTGGCGATCAGTCGGCGGCTGTTGGTGGTGCCTCTGCACAAACAACAGCGCTGGGGCACTTCTGGACATTGATTCCTTCGGTGTTGCTGCATGTGGCAATTTCACTTGCACCGCTGGTTGTGATGTTCATCATCTTCCAAATCACGCTGCTGCATGGACCCCAGGTGCAGGTCGTTCGTGTGACCATGGGTATCATCTACACCTTCATCGGTCTTGCCCTGTTCCTCATCGGGGTGGAGGGTGGCTTCATGCCTGCTGCCCGGATGGTCGGAATGGCGGTTGGCAAATTGTCCAACGGCTGGTGGCTGATTCCGCTGGGGCTGGTGTTGGGTGCGACCGTGGTATGCGCCGAACCTGCAGTGTGGGTGCTTACGGAACAAGTGGAAAAGGTCTCTGGTGGCCATATCAGGAGATCGTTGATGTTGGTATCCTTGGCAGTAGGCGTCTCCGTCGCAGTGGGGTTGGCAATGCTGCGTGTGGTGGTAGGCTTCAGTATCTGGTGGTACCTGATCCCGGGGTATA
>CAYXIH010000010.1:20086-31777 GCA_964465155.1 uncultured Sphaerochaeta sp. | reverse complement strand
ATGCTGCGTGTGGTGGTAGGCTTCAGTATCTGGTGGTACCTGATCCCGGGGTATACGATTGCCCTGGCCCTGACATTCTTTTGTCCGCCATTGTTCACCGCGATAGCATTTGACTCGGGTGGCGTAGCATCCGGGCCCATGTCCTCCACGTTTATCCTTTCGTTGGTGCTGGGATCCTCAGTGATATTGGGAGGGAACGTGGTGCTGGATGCCTTTGGCGTCGTCGCCATGATTGCAATGACTCCATTGATAGCAATACAGGTGTTGGGGTTGCTATATCAGCATGCACAGCGCAAAATGGAACATGAGGCTACGAAGACAGGGAGAGTCGGCAATGACGTTTGAGACTATTTTCATGCATGGATACTTGTTGCTGAGCATCGTTGGGGCACACCACGGCGATGAGCTGGTGGCGGTAACCAAGCAAGCAGGTGCTACGGGTGGCACGATCATGCAGGGGCGGGGAACAGCCTCCAGCAAGATCCTGGCATTCCTGGGCATTGGTGATACTGAGAAGGAAGTGGTGCTGACGCTACTGGACGCCCACAATGTACGGGCGGTCATGGACGCGGTCATCCAAGCGGGAGCTGAGGATCACAAGCACCTTGGTGGCGTTGCCCTGTTGCTGGACGTACGGCAGGTACTGCGGAGAATCCCCACTGGGTCCGAGGTTCCAATGGATGGGGTACAGGAGGAAGGAATGGCTTCAAAATGGGAATTGATCACAGTCATAGTGAACAAGCGGTATGCGGATGAAGCCATGGCTGTGGCACGGGCTGCCGGTGCCTTTGGGGGAACCATCATCAACGGAAAGGGGACCGGGACCGAGGAGGACGTGAAGTTCTTTGGGGTTCCCCTCGTGCCCGAGAAGGAGATGCTCCTCATCTTGGCGGAGAAGAGCAATGCCCCTGCGATCAAGGATGCGGTGCGCCAGGACAAATGCCTGCAGGAGCCGGGATCGGGGATCATGTTCAGCATGGATGTGCAGGAGTTCTCTTTCTTGGGTGCAAAGCAATAACTGTTGCATATGCATGTTGGAGAATAGCCGAACCTGTGGTATCCTTATCTATTATCTGTACACCCGTGAAAAGGAACTGCACTCTGCATGATTGACCTACGCAAGCATTCCAGCCGCCATCTTGAGACCAAGCTGGTGCTCCCAATCCCTGAAGTCCAAGACTATGAGCGGGACATCCATTTCTATATCTTCTCCCCAGCGCAGCTCCATATGTCGGTGGTGCCCAAGGATGCGTTGTTGCGCAAGTTCCAAGCCCATGGACGCTACTCCTCCCCCGAGATCACCCTTGATGAATTGTTCGACCCTGGCAATACCCTCAGCCCGTTGGTTGCCCTGGACCGTTATGTCCGCAACCGGTTGGAGACAGGGAGCTTCGAGGTCTCCGAGACTATTGTCATCCACGAGCTCCAAGCCCTTGCCAACTCGGTGAGGCATGACTGCCGGGCGGAGGTGCTCGATACCCAGGCCATCGTGGAGCAGGCAAAAAAGAGCGGTGAGTATGAGGAGCTGATCCTCTCCATCGAGCAGTGGTGCACCCTCATTGCAAAGCTGCTTGCCACGGTACGCGACTATATGGGTAAGCTTCGGCGCAAATTGCCCAGCGACAACCGTGTCCTCGCCGCCTTCGAATGGTCGGATGAGACGATCAGCATCATCATCGAGCGTGAGGCCCTTGATATCTATCTTGCCGTTGAGCCCTTGTTCTCCCATTTGGGTGATTCACCGATGAAATTGCTCAAGACCTCACGGGGAGAGGCTACCTACCGCATGGAGATGCGCTACCAGTCCAGTGCCGCCGGTGGAGCACGCCATACTGCCGAGACTGTTTCCTACCGTCAGGGTGTGCTGAAGAAATGGAGCCAATCTGTACTATATCTCACGCCGCAGTTCTCCCGCTGGCCAAAGCGCATCGGTGGTATCCTGGCAGGTACGGCCGCAGCCATTGCAATGACATTCGCTACGGTAGCCTCGATCTTCGCCGAGACTTGGTTCCTCAAGAACAGCATCCAATGGGCCTTGATCGTCATCATCGCCTATGTGTTCAAGGATAGGATCAAGGAGGGGCTGCGGGCCTTCTTCAACAAGGTCCTGCCCAAGATGATGGCGGATGAGATATCGTCGTTCAACTCACCCCGTACGGGACGGAAGATCTGTTCGAACAGGATCATGATCAACATGTCCACGGAAAAGGATATCCCCCAGAACATCTGCGACATCCGCAAGGATTCGAGCAATCCGTTCCATGACATGCTCCCAGCCGAGGATGTGCTGCACTATGCGAAGTATGTGAAGGTGTACAAACCCAAGCGGAGGAAGAGCGACTTCATGGTGCTTCCCTGGATCAACAACCTGACGGTCATCACCCGCATCCGCATCGATGATTGGCTGAAGGAGATGGATGACCCCACCGACATGGTGTACCGGGTAGACCCGAACGCTGATGACTTTGACCAGACATCCAGCGAGCGGGTATACCATATGCACATGGTCATCCAGGAGTTTTCCAAGAAAGATGGGATTGATGAGCTGACCCATTACCGGATCATCCTCAACAAGACGGGCATCATGCGCATTGAGAAGCTCTTCAGCAATGCCGACTGAGCTATTGGAGTCCGATCTGGGCGGCTACCGGCAGCATCCCGTCAATGGTGTATTGGATGACTTGTGCAAGGTCCACGCCCATCATCTGTGCTCCATTGGCTATCACATCTCGGTTGACCCCAGCTGCAAAGCTTGAGGAGCTCCACTTCTTTTTGACCGACTTGACACTGATTCCATTCATTTTCTCAGGGCGCATCAATGCCGTTGCAGCAACCAAGCCCGTGAGTTCATCAATCGTATAGAGCGCTTTCTCCATATAGAGCTGTGGCTCCACGTCGCTGCACAACCCCCAGCCGTGGCTGACCACCGCATGGATGAATGCATCGTCTGCCCCGATCTCACGCAGGAGCTCAGGAGCCTTCCTGCAGTGTTCCTCGGGGTATGTCCCATAGTCGATGTCGTGCAGCAGCCCGACAAGACCCCAGTATTCCGGGTCCTCCCCGCTGACTTGTGCAATATGGCGCATCACGGCCTCGACACTCAGTGCATGGTGCATGAGGCTCTCCGAGCTATTGTATTTCTTCCACAGGTCAAGTGCCTGTTCTCGTGTGAATTCCATGATGATTCCTCCCTTCAATGGTTCAGTCATACCGCTACATCTCATTTTTTGCAAGCTTGTGGAGGCACATGCAATGTGTTTCCTGTTGGGAGGAAACTGCACGACTTGGTGAATATTTCCGATATTTCGTCTCCCAACGTTTTTCTGGACTCTTTTGCTTTATAGGGAAACATGGTACAATCGGTCCGTTCGGCATCCCGACGACACCTGTCCTGCGACGGGTGATCCCTTCTCCTGAGGAGGTTATCCATGTCTGTCCCAGACGATGGAGGCAGTTGCAATCCCCTGTCTACCACCAACGCATGCGTATTCCTCCCAGTCAATGAAGGCTAAGATTGTTCTGATCTGCTTCATCGTGACCTGTGTGGGTGCGCTGCACCAAACAAACCACCAAGGAGCCCACGATGATTACCATTCGAAACAACGTTGTATCCAGAGTACCGGGTGATACCACCACTGTACCTTCCTATACCTGGGTTGATGCCCGTGACATCAACCGGGATGATATCTCCCGCCTGGAGGAGGAATACTCCATCTCCAGCGAGCTGCTGGCCGACATCATGGACCAAGACGAACAGGCACGCATCGAGAAGGAGGACGACTATACCGTCCTCATTGTCCGTCTTCCTGCTTTCGCTGACGATTGCCATGGGATCAACCAGTATACCGTGCCGCTTGGGATAGTGCTGTTTGCCGACAAGGTCATCACCATCTGCCAAAGCGATTCGGTCGTGTTGGAAGATTTCTCCCGCAACCGCTTCCGCCAATATCCCGTAGAGACCAAAGAGGGGTTCGTCATCAGCATCATGGGACGTTCCGCCATGGTCTACATCAGGCTGCTGAAGTACATGAACCGCCAGAAGTCGCTGGTAGAGGAGCAGTTGCACCGCTCGATCATGAACTATGAGCTGATCCAGTTGCTGCAGATCCAAAAGACCCTTGTCTACTTCACCACGTCGCTGACCACCAACGAGGTGCTGTTGGAGAAACTGCAGAAGACCCCGTACTTCCAGCTCCACTCCGAAGACGAGAAGGATTTCCTGGAAGACGTCATCACCGACAACAAGCAGGCCATCGCCATGGCCAACATCTACAGCGATATCCTCACAGGGACCATGGATGCGTTTGCATCGGTCATCTCCAACAACATGAACGTCATCATGAAGCGGTTGACGATCATCTCCATCTCCCTGATGTTCCCGACATTCATTACCAGCTTCTATGGCATGAACGTCAACCTTCCGTTCTCTAATTCCCCATTCATGTGGCTGTGGCTCACTGTCGCATGTGCCCTCAGCGCCTTCATCGGAACTTGGTTCCTGAGTGACCGGCGCAACAAGCGGTTGGTCCAGAGAGCCTCGTTGGGGGAGAAGCCAGACCACAAGCCGACGGTTGCAAAGCGCCGCAAGAGCCGCAGCAGAAAGTCATTGCCAACAGAATAGGATCGAGAGAAAAACACTGGACGATTGTCAGTGTTTTTTTCATGTTGTAGAGGACCATCCAGTTGTCCTTCGAAGGACAGCTATGCTATTATCGCCCCACTTGAGAAGATATTATGGAAAGCTTGAAAGAACTCTATGACTTGATACCCGATTCCTTTGCTGCGCAGACCATGTCCCGCCTACAGGAAATCTACCACGACATTGAAACGCACACCCAGTCATTCCGCCAGGAACATGGAATCTCCTGTCCCGAGGGGTGCGGTGCGTGCTGCGAGCGGTTTGTCCCGGACATTACCCCCGTCGAGGCACGGTTGGTCGCCGCCTACCTGCTCTTCGTCCAGAACAGGACCGATGTGCTGCAGCTGATGAACGACCATGCGATGGGTTTGCATTTCCCCATCTCGTCAGTTGGCGGAACTGCAAATGACCCCCAGATGCGGGGATGTCCGTTGTACAACCCCGATTCCCCGTACCATTGCTCGGTCTATGAGGTGCGTCCGTTGATATGCCGTCTGTTCGGGGCGGCTACAAGCGACACCAAGGACGGGGGCTCTGCTTTCCGCAGGTGCAAGGTCAACCCAGCCAATACGATGCCAACCTATCTTTCGTTCTCTGCAGATGATCCTGTTCCCGTGATGGGGGAGTATGCAATGCAGGTCCGTTCGGTGGATGAGGCAAATGTTGAGGTGCAGCTGTTGCCAGAGGCCGTGGCCGAGGCATTTCCCCAGCTCCAGTTCCTCATGTACCTCTACGGGCTGGACTCGCCACCCGATTCCAATCCGGACAACACACCCAATCCGCTGGCTTCCTGATGGCCACATACAAGAAGAGGGACCTGCGTCCCCCTTCTTGTTGTATAGTGGTGTCGATTGTTATTTGATCACGCGTACGATGAAGCCCTTGAGGTATTCGCTCTCTGGGAACGAGAGGCGGATGGGATGGTCTTCGCCTTGTCCCAGCTGCTGGAGCACCTGGAGCTCCACATGGGCATCCATTGCGGCCCATGCGAGTATCATGCGCAGCTGTTCGCGTGTAATCGCACCCGAGCAGGAGAATGTGGCGATGATGCCCCCGTTCTTGATCTTCTCCATTGCAAGGCGGTTGAGGTCCTTGTAGGCCTTGCTTGCCTTCTCCACCTGTCCCTTGGTCTGGGCAAGCTTTGGTGGGTCGAGGATGATCACATCATAGGTGTCGGCGCTGATGGTGCGCAGCAGCTCAAATAGATTGGCCTGGATGGTATCCAGCCGTTCCCGTGAACCAGCGGGGAGGGTACCAGCGGCCTCGTTGATCCTGATATTCGCAACTACCGCCTTGAGGGCATCCTCGGAGCTGTCCACAGAATCGACATGCTCTGCTCCTCCTGCGAGCGCATGGAGGGTGAATGCACCGGTATAGCAGCAACCGTCCAGGACGGTTGCCCCCTTGCAGAACCGCTGTACTGCAAGGCGGTTCTCCCGTTGGTCACAATAGAAGCCACTCTTCTGCCCCTTGCCGGGGATGATCTCATAGAGCATGCCGCTTTCGCGGAAGCGGGCTGGGCGTAGCTTTTCATCAGGGGTGAACTGCTTGCCCCCTTGGTACCAGCGGACTGTTTCCGGCAGCTGCTCGATCCCACAGAACGACGGGTCGGTGGTCACGACTATCAGCGTCGGGTGGAGCAACGATTCGATCGCGGCAACTGCCACCTCGACATGGTCCCATGCAACACGTGCACTGACAATGATGCGGACAGTGGTGCCGTAGACGTCAATTGCAAAGCCGGGCAACATGTCAGCTTCCCCATGGACGATGCGGAAGGCGGTGGTGTCGGAGTTCTTGTCCTGGAAGAAACGGCTTCGGCGGAGGATGGCGGTACGGATGGCCCGCTCCCACCATGCGTCGTTGATAGTGTCCTGCTCGTTCCAGCTGAGCAGGTGCAGGGCAATGTGGCTACGCGGGTCATACCAGCCCCAGGCAATGAAGGCGCCTGTGGAGGTCTCCACCCGGACAACATGGGCAGTCTGTGCATCTTGCGGATCTGATTCAATGGCTCCTGAGAATACCCATGGATGATGGCGAAGCAGCTGTTTCTCTTTGCCGCCCTTGATCGTGATGATGTCTGTATGTGTGTTGTCCTGCATATGGTTTCTTGCTCCTGGCTGAAAAATAGTCAATTGTTGATGCTTTGTACAGCGCCACGGCGGTTCATTGCCCGGACGACGAGCATGCATACCACCATGATGGCTGGGTAGATGGTCCCCACCAGCAGCCCACCGCGCAGTCCGGAGGGCACTACGTCGGCCACGGCTCCCACTGCCCAGGGTCCAAAGGCTGCCCCTACGTCACCCCCTGCTGCAAGGATGGCGAACATGGAGGCTCCTGCAAGTGGGAACCGGGCGGCAGCGGTGACGATCGAGCCTGGCCACAGGAGGCTGACGCACAGGCCGTTGGCCGCACAGCACGCCATGGCGAGGATCGGGTTGGGTATCAGGGCTGCTCCCAAGAAACAGAGTACCGAGCCCACCGCTCCCCACAGCATCAGGGTAGTTACGTCGGTCTTGCCTCCCCATTTGCCATAGGAGGCTCTGCCGATACCCAAAAAGAGTGCAAACATGCACACCCCCACCAGGTCACCCATCTGCTTGGAGAGTCCCAAGGCCCGTTCGGTGAATGCCGATATCCACTGCGACATGGAGACCTCGGCAGCTCCACCTGCCGCAATGCCCAATACCACCACGACAAAGAATGCGGAGGAGAGGAGCACCCCGGTACGGGTGCGCTGCTCCTCCGATACTTGTGGTGCGAGGGGCACCTTGAGGAATGCGATTCCCGTTGCCAACGGGAGGATTGCCCATGTGATCATGATGAGGGGCCAGTTGGCCGATCCAAATACCCCCAGGGCAGTGGTGGTCAGGACCACCACCAAGATGAAGCCCCATGCATAGAAGGAGTGGAGCATGCTCATCGCCCGAGCCTTCTCGTCTCCTGGGATGGCTTGTACGATGGGGGAGAGGAGGAGCTCCAGCAATCCTCCTCCACAGGAGAACAGCACGGTGCTGACCATGAACCAGATGTAGGTGTTGTGCGGTGCATACATTGGTGCCAGGGCAAACAGCACCAGGCCAATGGTGCAGAGGAAGTGGCCACCTGCCACAAAGGGGCGCACTCCCCACTTGTCCACCGGCTTGCTGAATACCAGGTCCGCTGCGATCTGGGTCATGAAGTTGACCAGCGTCAGGCGCCCGACTTGTTCGAACGTCAGGCCAAACGAGTCCATGAGGATCACAAAGAGCAACGGTGTCAGATTGGAGACCAAGGACATGGTGAATGTCCCGGCATAGCAAGCGCGGATGGTATGTTTATACATGGAAGGCAGTATAGCTGAGATGATACGGGTATTCCAGTGCACAGGGTACCAGTCTGCATGAATGGGCACTCCGATATCCATTCATGTTGACTCTCCAGTGTTGATTCTTGATAATCAAACCATATGAAGCAGAAACGACGATGCGTCCTCTTTGATTTGGATGGGACGTTGGTGGATACGATCCCCGACATTGCACACGCCGTCAATACCGCCTTGGCACAAGAGGGTGTGGGACCGTTGTCCCATGCCCAGGTCATGTCCGTCGTCGGACGTGGGTTGCGCAATGCCTTGGTAGGATCACTGCACCTGTGTGGCATTGCAGCGTCTGATGCACGGGTGGATGAGCTGTATGCAGTATTGATGGAGACGTATGCGCTGCACCCCGCAGACCAATCCCGCCCATACCCCCAGGTGGAGCAGATGCTGCAGCAGCTTGTACAGCGGGATATCCCGTTTGGAGTCCTCTCCAACAAGGCAGATTCCCTGGTGCAGGTCATAGTGAAACAGTTGTTTCCCACGTTGTCGTTTGCCTCGGTGGAAGGAATGAGCAGCGACCGCCCGCGCAAGCCTGACCCACAGGGAATCATCTCCTTTGCCCAATTGGTAGGAGCTCCCCTTGAGTCGGTGCTGTATGTCGGTGACAGCGAAGTCGACTGGCAGACGGCTTGTGCGCTCCCCGCCGTTGGGACAGCCATTGTCACGTGGGGATTTCGCTCGCGAAGTGAACTTGAGGCAGCCAATGTCGGCTGCCTTGTCGATACGATCCCGCAATTGGAGGAACAGATATGGAACTGACAAAACAGCAGCTGCACGACCTTGCAGCAATGGCGCATGCCTACATTGACGCAGAGAAGGACCCCGTTTTCAGCAATGAAGTACAGGCCTCCTTGGATGCAGGCAATTGGGATGACCTGTATGACCGCTTCTATACCCAACTCGCATTCGGGACGGCGGGGATGCGTGGCGTCATTGGTGGAGGGACCAATAGGATCAACCCATACATGGTGTCCAAGGTAACCCAGGGCCTTGCCCAATACCTGCGCGCCAGCGACAGCAATCCTTCGGTTGCAATCGCATATGATAGCCGCCACTACAGCAGGGAGTTTGCCAAGGAGGCGGCGCTGGTCTTGGCTGCAAACGGGGTACATGTCTACCTCTATGACACCCTGCACCCCGTTCCGATGCTCTCCTATGCAGTGAGGTTCCTCCATGCAACCGCAGGCATCGTCATCACGGCAAGCCACAACCCCGCCAAGTACAATGGGTACAAGGTCTATTGGTCGGACGGTGGGCAGGTGACCCCTCCGCATGACATTGCAATTGCCAACGAGGCGAATGCCGTGCAGGCAGATATGATCAAGCGCACCGATGAGCAGTCTGCCCGAGAGAGCGGGTTGCTGCAGAGCGTCCCTGCGGTGGTGGACGAGACCTACTACCGAGATGTCATTGCCTCGTTGCGTGACCCGCAAGCTGTCGTGGGAAGCCCGATCACCGTCGCCTATACCCCGTTGCATGGATCTGGGAACGTGCCCGTACGCCATATGCTGCAGCAGGTGGGGATCAAGTGCGTGGTGGTCAAGGACCAGGAGCAGCCCGATGGGGCATTCCCCACCGTCAAGCTTCCCAACCCCGAGAGCGCCCAGGCAATGGAGCAGGTCATTGCCCTTGCCAAGGAGACGAAGGCAGACATCGTGCTGGGTACCGACCCCGATGCAGACCGGCTGGGTATTGCTATTCCCACCACACCGGAGAAGTTGGAATACCGGTTGCTGACGGGCAACCAGATCGCCACGCTGCTGTGCGACTACCTGATCAACACATGGAAGGAGAATCCCGGCAGCAAGACGCCGCTGGTGGTCAAGTCGTTGGTCACCACCGATGCCGTGAGGAAGATCACCGAGGCAGCGGGAGGCCGCTGCAAGGATGTCCTGACTGGGTTCAAGTACATTGCCGAGCAGATCGCGGCGCTGGAGGGACCCGCTGGCAAGGATGAGTTCTTCCTCTTTGGCTGTGAGGAGAGCTATGGCTTCCTGACCGTGCCGTTTGTCCGTGACAAGGATGCGGTGAGCTCCGCCATTGCAGCTGTGGAGATGATGAGCGTCTATGCACGCAAGGGGATCACCCTGATCCAGCGGTTGGATGAAATCGCAAGCACCTATGGGTTCTTTGCAGAGGCTGTCTTCTCCCGTGACTACGAGGGGGCCGCTGGCAAGCAGCAGATGGCCGACATCATGTCGACCCTCCGCTCCAAGAAACCCTCTGATGTCCTTGCCGGGCTGACGATCAGCAGTGTCTCCGACTTGGCTGGTGGAACCGATACCGGTTTCCCACATTCTGATGTCCTGATCTTCCACTTCGCAAGTGGTGAGAAGCTCATAGTCCGCCCAAGCGGTACCGAGCCGAAGATCAAGTACTACCTGTTTGCCTCGGGCGACAGGGCTGTGGTGGAGGCTCATTTGCCGAAGTTGCTGGAACGCTTCAAGCGGGAGCTGTAGTCCCATGCGTGGCTATATCCTGACCCGGGTGGGGCATCCGACACTGTTTCTCAGTCCGCTGTTGGATATCACCGCTGCTGCGCGCTGGAATGCCGACGAGCAGCTGCAGTGGTATTGTGCCGGTAGCCCTACCAGCGCCCTGCGCGACGAGGCTGCCAAGAGTGCCTATGCCCAGATTGACACTGCGGTGAACCGATGGATATCCGACAAGCGCTACATTCCCCGGCTGCTGGTAGCGGCTGTAGTATTCCTCGGAGTCTATTTCATTGGCTCGCTGGTGGTGCGTGATCCCATTCCCATCATCGACGAGCTGCTGATCGCAAGTGCAATCTCAGTCGTGGCATGGATCTTCATGGCACGGCGGGAACGCACCGCTGGTTTGGCGATGAAGCGGCGCATGGAGCTCAAGGATGGCTTGGGCAATGGGCGTGTAGAGAGCATGGGGGCCTTGGATGGCTTTGAGTCCTATCTTGCCCAGATGCAGGAGCTTCCTCTGTTCGACCTGTGTGAGATGCTTGCCTTCTGTTCGTCCACGCCGCTGGCACAACTCCATGTGGCTCCGGGGAGCCTTGCCTCTGAAGTGCTGGAGTACCTCCGCCTTGCCCTGCGCTATGGCCACCGTCGTGAATGGAGGATGTTCTCCCAAGTCATGCAATGCCGCAAGGGTGGCAAGCCTTCGGAGCGCCTGGCAGCCCAGATGCTGCACCAAGGGACCTCCGGGAGACTGGATGTTCCATTGTTGGCGTTCTGCGTAGCCC
Source organism: uncultured Sphaerochaeta sp. (assembly GCA_964465155.1). Lineage (GTDB taxonomy): Bacteria > Spirochaetota > Spirochaetia > Sphaerochaetales > Sphaerochaetaceae > Spiro-02. The sequence continues at coordinate 20,557 of CAYXIH010000010.1, read as the reverse complement.
TCTCCGAATTGCCTGTGGCCCAGCTGAACTGAAGCAACACAGGCCTTGCATCCCTGTCCTGCAATGGACATCTTTCCCCCTTCCCGGGCTCTCTCGGCCACCATATTCCTGGGAATCCCAATCTCGATCCTCTGTGTTGTCCGTCAGGCAACGCTGCCAATGATTGCAGTGTTGTCTTGTTGTATGCTCCTGGCTGCAGGAGGCTTGGCGGTCTCCCTGTTTGCCCATTCCCACCGGTATGCCCTCTATCTGATGGGAACTGCGGTGGTACTGCTGGTGATGGGGTATCAGTTGGTTGTTGTCTCAGTGATGTCCCAACCGTTGCTGACGATGCCCTGGAAACGTATTGTCGGGGTGCAGGGGACCGTGTTGGCCGATGCCACCATCAGTTCCAATGCAAATATGGTGGTGCAAGTACGCCTGGGTTCCTCCCTGGGCAAGGATGGATCGGAATCTGTAGCTGCTGGCATG
>CAYXIH010000010.1:0-19986 GCA_964465155.1 uncultured Sphaerochaeta sp. | reverse complement strand
TGGATGTTGCAGTGGGGTGCCGACATGACTGACAGGCTCCCCGTGGAGCCTACCATATGGCTCTTTGTTGGGGGAGCTTCACTGTTGTTGACGGTTACTGTTTGTATTGGGTATGCTGTGTGCAGCTTGAGCAAGAGGAGACGCAACCGACATGAGTTGGAACTTTGCATACGATTCCCCCACCCAGATAACACGGTTGCTGAATGAAAGCGGCCTGGCAATGTCAAAGAAGTTCGGACAGAATTTCCTCCTCTCCCCACAGGTGCGCCAGAAGATCGTGGATGAGCTGCAGGTTCCCCCCGCAGGGAGTGTGTGGGAGATTGGTCCTGGTATTGGCGCATTGACCGACATCCTGGTCAAGTCAGGATATGAGGTGACCGCCTTTGAGATCGACCATGGGTTTTGCAGGATCTTGCGTGAGCAAGCCTTTGCAGATGACTCCAACTTCCGCTTGGTCGAGGGAGATGCCCTCAAGACGTGGGAGGCTGTGTATGCCCAGGAGGGGGTGCCCTCTCGTATCTGCGGCAATCTTCCCTACAATGTCGGTTCGGTGTGCATCGCAAAGCTCCTGGAGCAGCAGTGCTTGCCCCAGCGCATGGTGTTCACCCTGCAGAAGGAGGTGGCAGACCGCCTGTGCGCCAAGTTCGGCGACAAGGAGTGGTCGGCGTTCACCATCCTAGCCCAGGTGGACTACGACGTGCAGCTGCTGTTCAATATCAACAGCGGGGCGTTCTATCCCGCTCCCAATGTCACCAGCGCCGTCATTGGTATGGAGAAGCGTCCCCAAAGCCAGGTGAGCAAGGAGCTGCGGCCCATCTTCATGCCCATGGTCAAGGACTTGTTCGCACAGCGGCGCAAGACAGTGAAGAACAACCTCCAATCGGGAAAGCTTGGGAGCATGCTGGGCAAAGAGGGGGTCTCCACCATCTTGGAGCGTGCAGGCATCAATCCCACCGAGCGGGCAGAGCGGGTGGACATGGCTTCATTGCTGCGCATGGCAACCGTTGCCAAGGAGCTGCTCGAGCAACGCTGAGCATCTATGGAAAACAAAACAAAACAGGCAATATGCAGTGGAAGCTACATATTGCCTGTTGTTGTATCACCGTTGGGTTAGTTGTCTGCGCCAGCCTGTGCGAGGGTGATGGATGCCGTGACGACGATATCGTCGACCGAGCAACCGCGTGACAGGTCGCTGACCGGCTTTGCAAATCCCTGGAGGATCGGGCCATAGGCCTCTGCACCGGCAAGGCGCTGTACCAGCTTGTAGCCGATGTTTCCAGCCTGCAGGTCGGGGAAGATCAGGACGTTGGCGTTGCCGGCAACCTTGGAACCGGGTGCCTTCTGGGCTGCGACGCTGCCGATGATCGCTGCATCGAGCTGCAGCTCTCCGTCGACGTTCAGGTCGGGGCGCTTCTCCTGCAGCAGCTTGGTTGCGGTGGTCACCTTGTCCACCAGGTCACCCTTTGCTGAGCCCTTGGTGGAGTAGGAAAGGAGCGCTACCTTTGGCTCGACGTTGAGGAAGGTGCGGCAGGACTGGGCAGATGCCTCGGCGATCTCAGCAAGCTGCTCTGCCGTGGGGCAGGGGATGGTGGCACAGTCGGCGAAGATGAACGAGCCGTTGGCTCCCAGGTCATGCTTGTCGGTGGCCATCACGAAGCAGGAAGATGCATACTTGATGCCGGGCTTGCACTTGATGATGTTGAAGGCGGAGAGCAGGACGTTGCCGGTGGTGTTCTCTGCACCAGCGACCATGGCGTCGGCTGCACCAAGGCGTACCATCATGGCACCCCAGCGAAGTGGGTCGACGATACCGTCAAATGCCTGCTCGGGGGTCATCCCCTTGTGCTTGCGCAGCTCATAGAATTCCTGTGCATAGGCCTGGCGGTCTGCAGAGGAGGAAGGATCCACCACCTGGATGCCACACAGGCATACGCCTGCCTGTTCTGCCGCGGCCTTGACCTTGTCGGTGTCACCCACGAGCGTCACGCTGCTTGCGATATGCTCGTCCACGATTTTCCGTGCAGCCTTGATGGTCCTGGTCTCAGTACCCTCGGGGAGCACCAGCTTCTTGTTGGCGGCAACCGCCTTGCTTTTCATTTCTTCTGCAAAAGTCATTTCAATTCTACTCCAAAACTGTGTGTAGGTGCGCCTGAGCGCCTGTTCGGACAGGATACCACGATTGGAGGGTGAATGAAATACCCATGGGCCCATTTTCACACAGAGAAGGTTGCTCCATCCAACTGAGCTGTCGGCGCTTTCATGCTTGTGGTAGTTCCAACGCCAACGGCTTTGTGATAGGCTCAGGAACTGGATCAGGAGGAACTACATACGCAAACCACACGTCGCGGCACATTGATCAGCAGCCTCCTGTTCCTCATGCTCGTGGGCAATGCGCTTGCCAGCAACCTTTTTGGCCCGCTGCAGAACGACATCATGTCCACCACCGGCATGAGCCTCACCCAGATGGGGTTGCTCATGTCCATCAGCCAGGCAGTCTCGTTCGTTTCGTTCCTCCTCGTCCCGTATGTCTGCCGCCGCTTTGGGTCGTTCGGGATGCTGCTGGTGGGCATCTTTGGGGCAGCAGCTGGGTTTGTGCTGATGGCCCTCTCCAAGTCCGCGCTGATGTTCTCCATAGCATTCCTGTTCCAGTCGATGCTCTCATATTTCTACTCCAGCGCAAACTATTCCGTCATGGCAGAGTGCGACCCAGAGCGCCGTACCACCAACATCCCGCTGATGCACCTGGTCTACAGCGTTGCATCGGTGGCCGGGGGTGCGTTCGTCGCATGGGCTGCCGGCCCCTCATGGGCAAAAGGGTACTGGGTGTCGGCTGGAATGTACCTGTTCTGTCTCATATTGTTCATTCTCATCCTCCCAACTGCCAGGACCAATGCCCAGCTGATGCCCCAGAGGCGGATAGCCACGGTTTCGGGGCACAACCCCTTCCAGGCCTTCTCCCTGCTCAAACGCAAGGAGTTCATTTTCTTCTTCATCTTCCTCATCTGCTTCACATCCGTCGAATACTGCATGATGATCTACCCGATCATGTACCTGGAGGTATCATGGCTGGCTACGGCCACCCTGACGGGGACTGCCGTCACCGCCTACTGGATTGGCTGCACCGTAGCCCGTATCGCTGTGATGCCGGTGCTCAAGAAGGGGGTGGATGCCACCAAGCTCTCGCTGTGGCTGTGTGGCTTGAACGCCCTCTCGATCTTCCTGCTGACGATCATGCCATCCATGACGCTGGCCATCGTGCAGATGGCGGTCATGGGGCTGACCATTGGGGCCCTGAATCCCGTCAGCCAGATCGTTGAGATCAGAAGGTGGTCACAGGACATGGACCAGGTCGCCAACTTGCATATTATCAGCGGGGTGGTGGGACGATTGGTGTTCCCGGTGGTCATCAGCGCCGTGGGTGAGCGGTATGGGCTGAACTGGGGAGTCGATATCCTTGCAGTCGTGATGGCCATTGCCGTCGTGGCGCTGGTTGTATCGGAGAAACTCTATCGCAGGACGCTCTTGTCCGACCGGCCCTCATTGGGGTAGAGTGACGCTATCTTATTTCCTGTGAGAGGCGTACATGCGTATTGGTGTCTATGGTCTGGGCCGTTTTGGCTTTTTTTGGGCTTCGCTGCTTCAGCGTAGCGGCCTTGACGTATGTGCATACGGACGGCATCATGCCACTGCCCCAGCCGGGGTGGCATCGGTGGGAGAGGACGAGGTCCTCGGCTGCGATGTCATCTTCTTCTGCGTGACGATCAGTGCGTTTGAACAAGTGATCAAGGCCTGTGCTCCAAAGATCCGTGCAGGGGCATTGGTCATGGACACCTGCTCGGTCAAGATTCACCCCAAGGCCGTGATGGAGAAATACCTTCCAGCTGGCGTCCATTGCATTGCAACACACCCCATGTTCGGCCCTGACTCGGGCCGCAATGGGGTGCAGGGGCTCCCCATAGTAGTCTGTCCCGTCTCCGAATCGGCTGGACAGCTTGCATACTGGGAAGGGGAGTTCGCCCGCTGGGGATTGCATGTGCTACGCATGACGTGCGACGAGCATGACCGCCAGGCTGCATGGTCCCAGGGTGTGACCCACTTCGTGGGGCGTACGCTGGATGAGCTGCACCTGCAGCCGACCCAGCTTGCAACCGTGGGCTACCAGCGCCTGATGTCGATCGTGGAGCAGACGTGCAACGACCCGCTGCAGTTGTTCTATGACCTGCAGCGGTACAACCCCTATGCACCGCAGATGCGTCAGCGCCTGAAGCAGGCGCTTGAGCATGAGATGGACGTCCTCGAGCAACAGGAAGCCGATATGGAGCTACTGCATCTATGAACATATGTGTCTATACGTTGGGCTGTCGGCTCAACCAATGTGAGAGCGAGGCTATTGCCGACGCGTTCTCCAAGAATGGTTTCAACGTGGTGCCTGAAGACGGTGGTGCCGACCTATATATCGTCAACACCTGTACGGTCACCAGCAAGGCGGAGCAGAAGGCACGGCGGATGATCCGCAAGTTTGCCTCCGAGCCACAGGCCCCGACGATCCTCGTTACCGGCTGCTATGCCCAGGTGGGTGCGGCCGAGGTCCAGGCTATCGACAGCCGCGTCAGCGTGCTGCCGCTGGACAAGAAGGCCAACCTGCTCGACCTCCCAGCCTATATTGCGCGACGGATGGCGGACGGAATGGACCTGGAGGGGGCCTGCCGTGCATTCGCTGGCTTGGATGGTGACTCGCTGGCTGCGCTGCATGTCGGCTCGGCCAAGCCGGTGTCGGTATTTGACTACGATGCCAGCTCCTTCAGCTACCATTGCCGTGCATACCTCAAGGTACAGGATGGATGTGACAATTCATGTGCATACTGCAGGGTGCACGTTGCCCGTGGTGCAGCTGTGAGCCTGGATGCTCAAGAGGTGGTCCGGAGAGCTGTCGCACTGGAGGAACAGGGGTTCCATGAGATTGTCCTGACTGGGGTCAACCTGACCATGTATGACCATGAGAACGCTGGGCTGGGTGGTTTGTTGGAGCAGTTGCTTCCCAAGTTGGGGCCGGATGTGCGCATCCGCCTCTCCTCAATGGAGCCTGACCATGTGGATGACCGGCTGCTTGATGTCCTTGCTGATCCTAGGATGCAGCCACACTTCCATGTGCCTGTGCAGTCGGCTAGCGACATTGTCCTCTCGCGGGTCAACCGCAAGTACAGCGTCAGCCACCTTGAGCATGTGATCCAGCGGATGCGGACGGTCAAGGATGATCCGTTCATAGCAGCGGATGTGATCACAGGGTTGCCAGCTGAGGATGAGGTGGAGTTTGAGAAGACCTATGCGTTCCTGCGCGACCATGGGTTTGCCCAGATGCATGTGTTCCCATTCTCCCCACGCCCTGATACCCCGTTGCACCATGCGACCGACCGTGTGCCCGAGAGTGTGCGCGACGAGCGAGCGGCGCGGCTACGGACATTGTCGTCGGACCTGCACCACCAGTATGTCCAGCGGCAGGTAGGCAAGAGCGTCGAGGTGATACTTGAACAACGCAAGGGTGGCTGTTGGTACGGTCTGACGGGAAACTACCTGAAGGTACGCGTCCTCAATGCCCCCCCCTTCTCCAAGGAAGGGGACTTGGTGGCTGCGGTGCTTGATCGGGTCTCCGATGGACAGGTGATCCCGTCGGTCAGTTGCCGCTAGCGATTGGCTTCCTACGGATTTCGCGCACGATGACGCGTGGCTCCTCCATGAGGACCATCGTGTCGTCGGCGACGCTCTCCTTGATCCAGACGTTGGACCCGATGATGGCATTGTTGCCGATGGAGATGTCCCCTAGTATTGTCGCATGTGCGTAGATGGTGACGTTGTCGCCGATGGTGGGGTGCCTCTTTGCCCCCCTGATCAGGGCTCCGCAGGCATCCTTGGGGAAGCTGAGTGCACCGAGTGTCACCCCTTGGTAGATCTTGACATGGCTGCCGATGACGGCCGTCTCGCCGATGACTACCCCAGTTCCATGGTCAATGAAGAAGGATGACCCGATCGTAGCACCGGGGTGTATGTCGATTCCCGCCTCGCGGTGGCTGTATTCGTTGAGCATCCTTGGGATGAGGGGGACGCCAAGGGTGAAGAGGAAGTGTGCGACCCGGTGGACGGTCAGTGTCTTGATCCCAGGATAGCAGAGGATGATCTCATGGACGTTTCGTGCAGCAGGGTCACCTTCAAACCCAGCCTGTGCGTCGAGCTTGAGCATCCTGCGTATGGCTGGCAATTCCGCCAGCAATTTCCCTACCGCCTCGTTGGCCTGGCGTGAATAGAGCCCCTCCTTGTCGTTGGAGGCACCGATCACATCCTCATAGCGGAAGGCAAGGTAGACCTGCTGGTTCAGCAAGGATGCAAAATCCTGCAGGTGTCCCTCTATGACCGACTCCAGTGACGAGCTGCGCTCGTCACTGCCACAGCGGCCGGGGAACATCAGTTCCATGAGGATGTCCACCAAGTCGGCGATGGCCGTCATCGATGGCAGCGGGTTCAGTCCATGGAAGCTGGCCCTTCCCGATCCTGTCCTGTCGAAGCTTCCGAGGAAGCTGTTCAGATATGGTGTGATGTTGAATGTCTTCTGTTCGTCGCAGATGCCCATGTCATTCCCCCTTGCATTACAATGATACTCTCTTGAGGGGGAATGCGGGAAGAGGCTTCAGGATTGGAAACGTGGCTTGAAAGCCATTCCTGCAAAGACGGCAACTACCATCTTGAGGATGTCTCCGATGATGAAGGGATAGAGTCCGGCCACCAGCGTGGTGGTCCATGTCATGGACCGGCTGTACTTGAGCCAGGGCAGTCCCACTGCATAGATGCACAAGGTGCCCAGCAAGACGCCCACACCCATCAAGATTGCACTGCGTGCCTTTGGCTTCCCCTCTTCCGGGATGCCGGCGAGGTTGGAGAACAGGCCGGTGACCACCACCGCGGGGATGAGGCCGAAGAGGAATCCTCCCGTGGGCCCCAGCATGGCTCCTAGGCCGCCCCCTCCGGTGAACACCGGCAGTCCGATCAGGCCGATGAACAGATAGACCAATACGGAGAAGAGTCCCTTGACGGGGCCGAGCATCAGCCCGGCTGCAAGGACAAAGAGCGTCTGCAGCGTCAGCGGCACCGGGGGCAGTGGGATGCGGATGAATGCACCTACGGCGATCAAGGCGGCGAACATTGCGGTCATCAGGATGTTTTTAGTCGAGTTTGTGTGTTCCATGCGATGGTGTATACCATGGATGTGAGGGTAATGTAAACCACATTTTATTTGAAAGGTTTACAATGTGAGGCTTGCCCACCAATCTCCTCCTTGGTAGAATCGAATCAAGGAGCAACCATGCGCGTACAGGACCGTCTGCTGATATTTTTCCAGGAACACCGGGGTGTCCATGTCTCGGGTGAGGAGCTTGCAAGGACACTGGGAGTCTCCCGTGCCGCCGTATGGAAGGCCATTGGGGAGCTCAAGGGGCGTGGCATGCAGTTTGATGCCGTCCCCAACAAGGGGTATGCATTGGTAGGGACCTCAGCCGTGTACGACTTGGCATCGGTCCGGTCGTTCCTGAGTGCCGACCTTGCACGGACGCTGCAGTTTGAGCAGTGCGTCGACTCCACCAACAACGTGGCAAAACGCCTCGCCGCATCCGGTGCCCCCCATGGCACTGCGGTGCTCGCCCGCACCCAAGACGGTGGGCGTGGCCGCCAGGGGCGCCAGTTCTCTTCGCCTGTGGGGGGAATCTATGTCAGCGTCGTGCTTCGCGAGCACCTGCAGGAGGTTGCCGCCCAGGGTGCCCAGCTGGTGACTGCGGCTGTAGCCGTTGCCGTCGCCAAGTGCGTCCAGGAATATTGCAACCTCAAGCTGGGGATCAAATGGGTCAACGACTTGTTCTATCATGGCAAGAAGGTGTGTGGAATCCTGTGCGAGGGTGTCACCGACATGCAGAGCGGGACGCTGGACTGTGTCATAGTCGGCGTTGGCTTGAACTTCTGCACCCCTGTTTCCGATTTTCCCCAAGATCTTGCTCCGATAGTGGGTTCCTTGTATGACGGACAGGACCAGGTTCCATCCTCTGTCGCGCAGAGCAAGCTCGCTGCCGATATGATAGCCGCAATCGTGCAGGCATGCGGCCAAGCGGCAAGCCGTTCGTTCGTGCAGGAGTACCGCCAGCGGTCGTTCATCACCGGCTGTGAGGTCGAGGTGCGCCAAGGCGGACACTCGTGGATGGCGACGGTGGAAGGAATCGACGATGACTGCCATCTGCTGGTACGGGACACCGATGGGGCGCATCATGCGCTCAGCAGCGGGGAGGTATCCCTGATACTGACCGACGCCGTGCGCCAGCGTACGTGACTTGCACATACCATGGCGATTCAATTATAGTAGGCACAAGCATGTCAAGGCCTCTAAGAAGGCAAAGGATTGGTTTCAAATGTTGCAGAAGGTTCGTCAGCAATGGAAGGAAGTGGTGGAGCAGGAGCTCGCACAATATGCCGCACAGGTAGCACCTGGGACAACGGAGATTGCTCCGCTGATGGTCCAGACCCCTCCAAAGCCAGAGCTCGGTGACATTGCATTTCCCATGTTCGCCTATGCCAAGCTGCTGAAGGTGGCCCCTCCCAAGATTGCCGCCGACCTCAAGGCACGCATCGAGGCAAAGCCCGACCGTCCTGCAGGTGAATTGGTCTTGGCCGGTCCATACCTCAATGTCCGTGCCGACATGGCCGCATTGGCCTCTGACTTGTCGCGTGAGATCCGCAGCAGCGGCAGTGCCTTCGGCACCAACGACTCCCTGGCTGGAAAGAAGGCCATGGTGGAGTTCAGCTGCCCCAATACCAACAAGCCCCTGCACCTTGGGCATATGCGCAACGACAGCCTCGGCGAGAGCGTCAGTGCGATCCTCAAGGCAAATGGTGCGCAGGTGCGCAAGGTCAACCTGGTCAACAACCGTGGTGTCCATATCTGCAAGTCGATGCTTGCCTATGAGAAGTTCGGCAACGGTGAGACTCCTGAGAGCACCGGTATCAAGGGAGACCATCTGGTGGGCAAGTACTATGTTGAGTTCGCCAAGTGGGAGAAGGAAGACCCGACTGCCGTTGAGCAGGCTCAGCAGATGCTGCAGAAGTGGGAGGAGGGTGACGAGCACGTCATGGCCCTGTGGAACAAGCTCAACGGCTGGACCCTTGCAGGTCTGGATGAGAGCTACCGCAAGATGGGCATCTCCTTCGACACCTACTACTATGAGTGCGATACCTACAAGCTTGGCAAGGACGAGGTCCTCAAGGGCTTGGCCAAGGGTGTCTTCTACAAGGAGGAGGACGGTTCGGTGTGGATCGACCTTGCTCCGATCAAGCTGGACAAGAAGGTCTTGCTGCGCAAGGACGGAACGTCGCTGTACATGACCCAGGACTTGGGTACTGCCGTAGCACGCCATGAGGACTGGCCGTTCGACTCGTTGACCTATGTGGTTGCAAGCGAGCAGAACTACCACTTCAAGGTGTTGTTCTACACCCTGCAGCAGTTGGGCTATGACTGGGCAAAGAACCTGCGCCACCTCTCCTATGGCATGGTCAACCTCCCCGACGGGAAGATGAAGAGCCGCGAGGGGACGGTCGTGGACGCTGACGACTTGGTCGACCAGCTCACGACGCTGGCAGCCGAGGAGATCAAGGCCAAGGAGCGCGAGGCAGACGTCGGTGATGTCGATGCCACTGCCCATGCCATTGCCTTGGGTGCGCTGAACTACTACCTGCTGCAGGTCAGTCCTACCAAGGACATGGTGTTCAACCCAGCCGAGTCGATCTCGTTCAATGGCAACACCGGACCGTACCTGCAGTACATGGGGGCTCGCATCAGCAGCATGCTGCGCAAGTTCGCCGAGGTCGAGGATCAGTATGAGTCTGTCAAGTTTGACCCGTCCGTCCTGGTCTTGGATGACGAGCGGCAGCTGGTCAAGCAGTTGGCTGCATACCCAGAGGCTGTCGCAAAGGCTGGAGCCGACTACGATCCGTCGGTGATCACCGCCTACCTGTACGAGCTCTCCCGCCAGTTCAGCCGCTGGTACCATGACAACCAGATCCTCAAGGCTGGCGACCCCACGTTGGTCAAAGCCAGGGTCGAGTTGTCGGCTATGGTGCTGCAGGTCCTCAGAAACGCCTTCTCACTGGTTGGGATCCCGTTCCTCGAGACAATGTAATGATCATCCTGGCCACAGGTGCAACCCATACGGGCAAGACGTATCTTGCCCAGCAGCTCCTGCTGAGGACGGGCTATCCCGTCCTTTCGCTGGATCTGCTGAAGATGGGGCTGATCAAGAGTGGCCATACTAATCTTACCGTCTCGGACGACCAGCAGATGACCGGCCTGCTCTGGCCGATCGTACGCGAGATGGTCAAGACTGCAATTGAAAACCACCAGCACCTGATCGTCGAGGGGTGCTATATCCCCAGCTCATGGCAAGAGGACTTCTTGGCAACAGAGCTTTCGCAGATCCACTATGTCTGCCTTGCCTGCAGCGATTGGTATATCCGCAGTTTCTTCGACACCATCATGGAACACGCCAATGTCATTGAGCAACGAAAGGACGACTCCCAATGCACACAGGAGCTGTTGCTCTCCGAGAACAAGCGGTTCAGGGACGAATGTGCCGCCTATCATCTTCCCTTGGTATTGGTCGATGGCAATTTTGAGCATTCGATCAATGAAGCCTTGGAGGTCGCTATTTCCTGCCCGTGCAGGAGAGCGCGGTGCAGGCGCCATGGCAACTGCATCCAATGCAGGGCCCACCACCAAAGGTCACACACAGCATGCGAGTGATCCGTCCCCTGTCGGAGGAAGAGGTTCCCCTGCTGCAGACCTATTTGTACCACGCCATCTTTGTTCCGCAGGGGCTTCCTGCACCTGATCTCTCCATCCTCGATGATCCTGAGCTGCAGGTATATGTCCAAGGCTTTGGTACAAGTCCAGCAGACATCTGCATGGTCTGCGAGGAGGACGGTTCTCCCGTCGGCGCTGCATGGGTGCGGATCATGAACGATTATGGCCATATCGATGACACCATCCCCTCGTTGGCTATTTCCGTATTGCCTGCATATAGGAGCACTGGCATAGGAACATCATTGCTGGAGGCCTTGGCCAACGAGGTGAGGCACAGGGGGTATGCCTCCATTTCACTCTCGGTGCAGGATGAGAATCCGGCAAGGAAGCTCTACGAGCGTCTTGGCTGGCATGTCATTCAGCAACAAGGTAGCGAGCTGTTGATGCTTCGGGACCTATAGCGAGGTCTTGGGAACCTGGTAGAGGGTGCAAAAACGCCTGATGAAGCGCTCTTCCTCCCATTGCAGGTCGTCATCCTCCATGTCCTGCAGCTGTGCGACCATGCCACGGGAGAGGAAAGACTTGACGGTGGCGGTGAACATTGCTACAGCGAGGTCTATCTCCTCGATGTCGAGCCTGCCCGTCTCGTTGAGTGTCTCCAGCAGGATCCTCGACTGGGATTCGAGCATCCCGTCCAGCGACCGGCTGGTGACTGCTGCGAGGGGGAGGGTGAGCTTTTGTGATTCCACGATCCGGTAGAACCAGCATAATGGGACGGTCGTGTAGAGATGGTGCCAGTGTTCCATTGCCCGTCCCAATACCTGTTCCGCCTTCCCGCTGAAGCTGATGGTGATCGTCTGCTTCGAGGAGAGCTCCTGGCAATATGCAAAGAGCTGCTCGATCAGATCCTGGCGGCTGGGGAAGTGGTAGAGCAACGAGGCCTTGGTAATCCCAGCCTCTGCGGCGATATGCTGCAGCGAGGTGTTGTCCAACCCATTCTCCGAGGCGAGCCTGAGCGTAATGTGCATGAGTTTGTCTCGAGTGGCATCCATATAGGTATCATAACCTACCGACCGGTAGGTAGACAAGGGGAAAAAGTGGATCAAAACCTGCACTCTTTTTTCCAGCGCATTGTTCCCCCTGGGTGGAAATGGTATAACCAACTCACGTAATTTAATTTTCAAGGAAGTGATCGTCATGTACGCACTGGTAGAAATTCTCGGAAAACAGTACAAGGCACAAGTCGGTGAGACCCTCCAGGTAGATAAGCTCTCCATGGAAGAGGGTGCACCACTCGTAGTCGACAAGGTACTTGCAATCGTCGATGAAAACAGCGCTCGGTTCGGCACCCCGTATGTCGCAGGCGCTCAGGTACTCACAACCGTCCAAGGTGAGATGAAGGGTGACAAGATCAAGGTCTACAAGTTCCGCCGCAGGAAGGGCTATCGCCGGACCCAGGGTCATCGTCAGCAGTATTCACTTGTGAAGATCGATCAGATCGTCGGTTAAGGAGTAAAGAAATGGCACATAAGAAAGGTGGCGGTAGTTCCCGCAACGGACGTGATTCCAACTCTCAGCGCCTTGGCGTGAAGCGCTTTGGCGGTCAGACTGTCAAGGGTGGCGAAGTAATCGTGCGTCAGCACGGCACCAAGTTCCATCCTGGCGAAAATGCCGGACTTGGTTCCGACTTCACTCTCTTTGCAAAGGTCGACGGCGTCGTCAAGTTCCACACAAGAAAGAACCGCAACTACGTCAGCATCGTAGTCGCGGAGTGAATCTTTGTGTAACTTGGCTATAAGAGGCCAGAGTAACCATGTTTGGATTTTCAGATGAGACTTATTTGGACGTTGCCTCCGGAAACGGGGGCAACGGCTGTGTTTCCTTCCGCAGGGAAAAATTCATTCCCAAGGGCGGTCCCGATGGCGGCGATGGCGGCCGTGGGGGCGATGTCGTCTTTGTGGTGAAGAACAATCTCCGTACGCTTGGTCATCTCAAGCTGGTACGCACCTATCGGGCCGAGAACGGCAAGTCGGGTGCAGGTCAGCGTTGCTATGGCCGTGACGGGAACGACATTGAGATCCCTGTTCCTCCTGGGACGGTGATCAAGAATGCCCAGACGGGGGAAATCATCAAGGACATGACCGGTGAAGAGCGCTGGGTCTTCCTCAAGGGGGGACGCGGTGGTCAAGGCAACTGGCATTTCCGCACTGCTACGCGCCAAGCTCCGAGATTCGCCCAGCCGGGTGAGCCTGGAGAAGAGATGCGCATCGGCGTCGAGCTGTTGGTCATCGCGGACATCGGGTTCGTTGGGTTCCCCAACGCCGGTAAGTCCTCGTTGCTGAACATGCTCACCAATGCACGCTCCAAGGTGGCGGGCTATCCGTTCACAACGAAGATTCCCCAGTTGGGAATGTTCCGGTATGGTGACCACGACATTGTCCTTGCGGACATCCCCGGTATCATCGAGGGTGCGAGCGAAGGGGCAGGGATGGGCTTCAAGTTCCTCCGGCATATCAGCCGGACCACGGGACTTGCATTCCTCATCGATTTGTCGGATGAAAACTTCCTCAGTGCATACGATGTATTGTGTGACGAGTTGCGTGCCTATGCACCCGAGCTTCTGGAGAAGGAGCAGGTGATCATAGGGACAAAGCTTGACGAGGATGGTGCACCTGAGCATCTGGAGGAGCTTCGCAAGAAGTATTCCGACAGGGAAGTCATCGGAATGTCCATCTATATGGATGACGGTATCGAAGCTGTAAAGCAGGCGTTCATCAAGATGGTCGGTGACTCGGAAAACGAAACACTCGTAGCCCGCAAGGCCAACGAGACTGGTTTTACCGCAACGATTGACTTTGACGCGGAGTATCCAGAACCAGAATATCTCTACGACGAGGATTGACCTTTGATGCATGATGCCCCGTGCCCAGCTGTCCACACCGCCATGATTGGCGGGAGTTTCGACCCTGTCCACCTGGGGCATCTGCACTTGATCCACCAACTCGTTGTGGCAACAGACGTCCAGAGGGTACTCCTCGTACCCGTCTCCACGAACAATTTCAAGCAGGATTTCCAACCGGCACCCGATGCCGACCGCATTGCCATGCTCTGCCTTGCCGTGCAGGCGTATCGGAAGATATATCCCGACGACAGGGATGTGGATATCATCATTGATGCTTGTGAGCTTGACCGCGGTGGCATATCCTACACGTATGATACCGTATTGGATATCTACAACCGGTATCCCGTAGAGGGGCTGCTGGATGTGGTGATGGGTGATGACCTGCTTCCCAAGCTGTATGCATGGAGCCGTTTTGACCAGTTGCGGGAGATAGTCCGGTTTGTCGTGTTCTGCCGTACCGGCCATGCGTTCCATCCGGTGGAGGGAACCAACATGGTGTGTATCGACAATGATGTGCTTGAGGATTCTTCTACTTCCATCAGGAAGCTTGCGCATGAACAGCGGGATATCTCTTCCTTGGTCCCGCAGGAGGTAGGCCAGTATGTCACGGAACATCGATTGTATCGCGATTGAGGAATTTGTTGCTTCCCAGGTGAATCCCAAGCGCCTTGCCCATTGCCTGAGCTGTGCCGCCACCCTCCAGTCATTGTTGGACCGTTTTCCCTATGCAATTGCATCCGAACCAGATGGACAGGTAGCAGGCTTGGTCGTGGGAATGTGGCATGACGTTGCCCGGGGTTGGACTGATGCCCAATTGGTGGCATATTGCCGTGAACATGGATTGCAGGCTGAACCTGAGGAACTTGCCAATCCCATGCTGCTGCATGGGCTGGTCGCAGCTTCCCTGATGGAGCAGCAGATTCCTGTTGCCCCCCAGTCTTGGCGCGATGCAGTGCGCTGGCATACGCTGGGGAGCGTCTGCATGGGTCCCCTTGGGCTGGCGATGTATATCGTGGACTACCTGGAACCGCTACGGACCCACCTGACCCCTGCAGTCCGCCATGAGTTGTTTTCCCTGCCCACCATGGAGCTGATGGCCCGCAAGATCATGGACATGCAGCGGCCGTACCTGCAGAAGAGTGGGATAACGGAGGCAGCTGTCTCGATGAAGCTGTATCAATACCTTGTCAGCGGAGGGAAGATGTGAAGCGGTGGGCCGTTGCCGTATGTATCCTCTCCCTGTCATTGGTCGGGTGTTCCGCAGAAAAAGAGCCTACAGCGTGGTATGGATGGTTTGAGAATACTGCTGTGGTGTTCACATTCTCGGCAGACGGTGAGTCGCTTTCGGTAATCTCCGTGCCTGGGGAAGTGGTCACTGGCTATGGGACAGCACTGGGAGTATCCACGATCCAAGAGGCATTGGTCTCGTTGGTTGGAGTTCCCTCTGCAGGGTTCTTTACTGGAAGCGCCCAAGCATTTTCGCAGATACGTTCGATTTTGGATGACATGGCCATTGAACGTGGGTATATGGGCAACGCGGCAGTCCCCCAGCGTGTGCAGGTCCTGGTCGGTCATGCCGGGGCATTGCGCAAGACGCCGTTGGCCGATACACTGGGCAGACTCGCGGGAATCGCGGATATTGATGGAATGTTGCAGAAGCTTGAGAAAGTTCAGGCTTTTTCTGGCTTTGATGCCAAAGATTTGATTACATTGGATGATAGGACACAATGGGAGCTCCTTGGACGTTGGTTCACCAGTTGGACGCGACAAGGTCTTGCTTCCGTACAGAGGAGTAATGGAAGATGAATGAGAAACTGAAGAAACAGGCTGAGCATATCAAGGAATTCTTGGAAGACCACAAGTGCACCAACGTCGTGACTATCGATGTCGAGGGTGAATGCAGCTGGACCGATTGCTTCATCATTGCAACGGTCAACAGTGTTGGTCACCTCAAGGGTGTCACCCATGAGCTGTGGGGCGAGCTGAAGGACCTTGGCTTGGAGGTGAACAACCGCCACAAGAACCCAGAGACAGATGGCTGGGAGCTGATCGACTGTGGCAACATCATCATCCACCTGATGAGCGCAGAGTTCCGTGAGTTCTATGCACTTGAAAAACTCTGGCAGCGCCCGGTGCGCTGACCAACAGAAAGGGGATCGTCAAATGGCGGTCCCCTTGTTGTCAATATTCGATTTGTCTCCCAGTTTTGCCTGATTCATAGATCCCTTGGATAATCTTGACTGTTTCCAGTCCATCTTCCCCTGTGACGGCAGGAGGTCGGTTGTCAATGATTGCCCGGGCAAAGTCTTCTTCCTGCAATTTGAAGAAATACCATGTCCCGTCTATTGAATTGAAGAACTTGGTATCTTCCTCTTTCCATTTTGTCAATTCGGATTCTTCTCCAGGTATTGTCCACATGTCATTGTAGGGTGCTTCGGCGATCCCGCTCATTCCTGCAACGAACATTGCGCCTCCGTCGGTTTGTACCCCTACCGAGGCAGCCGATGTGCCATGGACATGAACTTTTGCATAGATGCCTGGTTTCTGAGAATTGGATACCAAGATGGAACCAAGGCCTCCTTCCTTGAAACGAAGAGAAGCAACGGCAGTGTCTTCAACCTCGATATACGGATGATTGAGGTTCTTCCAATAACCATTTACTGATTCTACAGGTCCCATGAACCAATGAAGCAAGTCAATCTGGTGAGGGGCTTGATTGACGAGGACACCTCCTCCTTCCATCTTCCAGCTTCCCCTCCATGGATCGGAAGCATAATAGGCTTCATCTCTCCAGCCCAGCATGATGATTTGTCCAATTGCAGGCTTGCCTAACTTTCCCGAGTCGATTGCCTCTTTGATGCGCCTACATGAAGGATACCAACGACGTTGGCTGATTACTCCCAGCCATTTGTTGACATGATTGGCACGGGCTACCATCTCGGTGCATTGCTCAACGGTCAATGCCATAGGTTTCTCTACCAATACATGCAATCCGCAATCAAGGGATTCCATGACATTGTCATAATGGACAGGGTGTGGGGTCGTGACGACTACTGCATCAATATGCCCGAGCTCTTTCATTTCCTGAATCGTCTCAAATGATTGAATTCCCCACTTTGCTGCGAAAGCTTCCCGCTTTTCGGTGTTGCGTCCACATACTGCTGCGAGAATACATCCAGTTGCCTCTGATAAAGCCTTGGCATGGAGATGGGCAACTTTTCCATATCCTATAATTCCAAAACGTACCGATTTTGACATGTTTTTTCCTTATGGTTGAAGAACAATCTTCAATAAGCCTGCTTCTTTTGCATAGAGTCTTTCAAAGCACTCCTGTGCATCAGCCAGGGGCCTGACTTCACTGATCAGGTCGCTTACATCGAGTTTTCCTCTTGCCATCATATCAATGACCAGGGGGTATTCCCCAGCAATGGCACATGATCCAAAGACCTGTAGTTGCCGGGATACGACTTTCTGCAATGGGAAATTGACAGTTGGAGACACATTCCCTATCAAGGTCACTGTCCCACCTTTTCGTACGCTGTCTACAGCTGTTGCAATGGAGGAAGAGGCCCCGACTGCTTCAAAAGCATGATCTGCCATTTTCCCATCCGTTGCCTTGGAAAGGTCAGTCAGCCAATGAGGATTTAGCGGGTCCAATGCAATATCTGCACCACATTGAAGGGCGACTTTGCGTTTTTCTGGATCAGTATCCATTGCAATGAGCATTCCACAAGAACTTGCTTTGAGAATTTTGATGACAAGCAGACCAATGACCCCTGTCCCAATGACAACGGCGGTTTCATCCAAGTTCATTGGGGTGATCCTGATTGCATGTGCAGCTACTGCAGCAGGTTCAGTGAGAGCAGCTTGTACAGGTGAAACAGATTTCGGAAGATGATATGCGATGTAATCAGGGATGACGACATATTCTGCAAAAATCCCATTGCAGTTGTATTCATCACATGAAACACCCAAAACCTTTCTATTGTCACAGAGGTTCACCTCTCCACGGCTACATGGTCCACATTCCCTACAATAGATTGTAGAATCAAACGTGATGAGATCACCAGGGGCAAATGACTGAACTGCAGAACCTACTTCAACTACTTCGCCTGCTCCTTCGTGACCCATAACAACAGGAGGAATTCGTCTACCAGTTGAACCATCAAACCCATGGACATCTGACCCGCAGATTGCCGCAGCAAGGATCTTGACCTTGATGTCATGTGGACTTTCTATGTTGGGCTGTGGTATTTCTTCCAAAGTCAATTGCTTGTATTGATGCATTACTTGTGCTTTCATCATGTGATTGCTCATCTTTGAATCCTCGCTTTGCCACCTTGGGCAAATGCTTCTACCTGACTTCTGGTAGCCATGGTTGTATCACCAGGGAATGTGGTGAGCAGAGCTCCATGGGCCCAACCCAGATTCAACGCATCTTGTGGTGATTTTCCTTCCATGATCCCTGCGAACAGGCCTGCAGCAAAACCATCTCCACCCCCAACACGGTCCAGGACATCCAAGGTACAAGTGGGAGCCTGATATGTTTTTCCATCCTTCCACAGCACTGCACTCCACATATGTCTATTGGTGGATTGCACTTCCCTCAGAGTTGTTGCAACTGCTTTGATCTGTGGGAATCTGGAGGTCACTTGTCCAATCATGGAGAAAAATGCTGTTGGATCAAGCTTTGAGCTTGCAGTGACATCTGGGCCGTGAAGACCAAGTCCCAGCTGCATGTCTTCTTCATTTCCCACAAGAATATCCACATGCTCTACAATCTTTCCCAAAATACGTTGGGCTTCACTCCGTGGAGATTGTCCCGGTTGTACTATCGAAGCCCATAGTTTCTCCCGATAATTCAAATCGAACGAAACAATGGCACCTCGCCGTTGTGCTTCCTCCATTCCTTCGATGATGAGGTCTGATGTCGAGGGAGACAATGCTGCAAAAATACCTCCGCTATGGAACCATTGCACTCCATCTTTGAAGATGAAGTCCCAATCAATCATGCCAGGTTTCAATAGTGCCGCCGCTTCGTTTGCACGATTGTAGAACACAACAGGAGCCCGGACTCCTTGCCCACGATCGCTCCATACTGTCGCCATATTGGGGCCACGTACACCATCATGCTTGAATCTAACATAGTGGGAGTTTACACCCATCTTTCTTACTTCTGATTCAATTTTGAGCCCAATTGGGGAATCTACCATTGCGCTGACAATAGTGGTACCTACTCCAAATGCCCGTGATAGATTTGCAGCGACATTATATTCTCCACCCGATACGTGCAATGTATACGTATCAGCATTTTCAAACGGGATGACACCTGGGTCAAGCCTGGTGACAAGTGCCCCAAGAGAGAAAAAGCCTTTGTAGCTGGGATTGTCCACGATATTACTCCTCAAACACTATAGGTAGAAGAGGCGGTCTCGCCTCCGCGTCCAGTCCAGTTCGTGTGATGGAAATCACCTCGCGCTCCATCATTGCGTTCATATGTATGTGCTCCAAAATAATCCCGCTGTGCCTGAAGCAAGTTCGCAGGAAGCGTTGCACTCGTATATCCATCGAACCAACTGAGTGATGCCGCAAGGGATGGAATTGGGATTGCCTGCCCAAATGCCTCTGAGACAACCATACGCCAGTTGTTTGCAGCCTGAGTGATATGATTGGAGAAATATGGGTCAAGTATCAGATTCCTTAGTCCAGGGTCAGTCCCAAATGCTTCGCTGATTTTGCCAAGGAACGTGGATCGGATGATGCACCCTCCTCTCCACAGGAGAGCAATGTTTCCAAGCTGTAGGTTCCAGCCATGGGCTTCACCAGCATGTTTTATGAGTTCAAATCCTTGTGCATAAGAGACAATTTTTGCACAATACAGGGCATCTTCCAAAGCATCCAAGAATTGTTGCTTGTCAACTGAAATTGGTTTGCTGTTTGTTGGAAACCGTTTGCTTGCAATGATGCGGTCCTCTTTTTCAGCTGAGAGACAACGGGCAAAGACACTTTCGGCAATGAGTGTGAGGGGAATACCCTCGTCCATTGCAGCCATGACGGTCCATTTGCCGGTCCCTTTTTGGCCCGCTGCATCCAAGATGTTCTCGACAAGAGGTGTCCCGTCGGAATCGGAATAACCAAGAATATCTGCAGTAATTTCGATGAGATACGAACTGAGTTTGCCAGTGTTCCACTTTCTGAAAACTGTTTCCATTTCCTTACAGGTCATACCAAGCATTTTTTTCATGATCCAGTAGACTTC
>CAYXIH010000009.1:0-53978 GCA_964465155.1 uncultured Sphaerochaeta sp. | reverse complement strand
TTTACTATGAGCATTTCCTGGAAGAACTCTCTGTAAGGAATTCCCTTGGGGCCTGCCGAAAGTGCTTTACGCACGATCGAACAGTCACTGCAGAGCTTGAATTTGTCCACGTCATCACCAAACAAGAGTTTGACTAGATTCTTTTCACCAAATACAGTCACCTCGTAGGTACCTTCCTCCAAGGAGCGTACCTTGAACTTCTCGTGTGTTGGATTCTCCACCAGCAGTGCCTCCAGGCGCTCTGTAATCTTGGTATCCTTGATAGCGGAGATTTCAAACCTACTGCTGCTCAGGTATTTGGCCAATGTTGTCTTTCTTCCGATATTCAATTCAAGCATGTCGTTGATCACAAACCCTTCTGAGAGACTATTTTGCAAGGCTTGAACAACTTGATCAGGATCATATCCATCCTTGAGGTTCAACTCAGCAAGCAGGAGCTCCTGCTCTCCGCGCATCCCAACTGAAAGTGGATTCACGAACTCAAGCTTTGGCTTGGGGTTGAATCCCTGGGTGAAGAGAATCTCCAACCCGCTTCTCTGGAATGCCATCTCGAATATCCGCATTGCAGAAATATGGCTGACATACAGTGCCCTACCCTCTTTCCTATAGGTAAAGAGGATTTGCTTTCCCTCTATTGCCTGAGGTGGAACCATGGGCTTTGCAATTGCCGGTGGTGCCTCCCTCAGTGCCTGGAGAATGGAATCTGCACCTGTGACATCTTCGATAGCATGTTCTTTGGTACAGGCTCCACATGGATGCTGGCAATCAGAAGTACAACGAGAAGTAAGGATCTGATCCTTGGCACGCAGATACTCATCCTTGAGGTATTTCTTACCGACACGCATCGATACGCTGTCCCACGGCAGTGGCTGTTCAATGTCATATCCAGCAAAGATCATGTCATCTGCATTGAACGGCATCTCCGCGATAGCTTCATGCCACAGTTCCTTCTGCAGATGTTCATCCCATGCATCCAACCTGCATCCCTTGTCGTAGGCACGCTCTATGAGCTGTGAAGTACGCTCATCACCTCTGCTGATGAGACCCTCGATATAGCTGATATCGGGTTCATGATAGGATACCTTGCAACCTCTTACGCGATCTTGTATTGCTCGCTTGATGGACCGCAGATGTTCATACGATACTTCAGGACGCATCTGGACAGCCCATTGAAATGGTGTATGAGCCTTTGGAATGAACGTACCGATGTTGATGTTCATGCCAATCCTCGTTGCATCGTATACCTTTCCCAGGAACTCCACTATTGCAGCTTCCTCTTTCTCTCGGTCGACGAACGGTAGTCCTACCATGAAGTAGAATTTGGCAAGTTTCCAGCCTCGTGCCTTAGCTTCCCTGATGATATCGATCACCGACTGCAGCGGTACTTCCTTGTTGACCGAGCGTTGCCATTCCTGCAGCGGTGTCTCGATAGCAAAGGTCAGGCCGCTTTTGCGAACTTCAGAAAGCTGTTCGAGGATGCCCAAGGAGAATGAACTGACCTTGAGGCTGGGAAGTGAGAATGAGACGTGTTCACCAGAATAGCTGGTATTCAAAGCCTGGATCATCTCCTTGATATACGGATGGTCGCCTGACGACAACGAGGAGAGCGTCACTTCGCGATAGCCAAAGCCATGCACGTTCTGTTCCACTTGCGCTGCAATACGTGAGAACGTCTTCTGACGGTATGGTTTGTAGAATTGTCCTGCATGACAGAACCGACACCCATTGGGACAACCGCGCATGATTTCCACTACGCCATTGTCCTGGGCAACCTTGAAGTTCGGTACTACGTAATGTTTGTAGATACGATGGTCTTCGTCATCCGTGGTAAACTCTTCATCGATATCACGAAGGGCAAGCTTCTTGCCTGGATACCACAGGAAATCCAACTCCTTGAGCACTTCAATTTGGCCACGACGGCCAATGCCCTGGAGCTTGCAATTGCGGATGATCTCCATGACCTGTGGCAATCCCTGTTCACCTTCACCGATATAGGTAAAATCAATGAACCTGGAAAACGGAAGTGGGTTCGTTGCAGCAGGTCCTCCCATGATCACGATCGGCATGTCATCACCACGTTCGTCGCAATGCAATGGGATCTTTCCCAAGGAGAGTATCTGCAGGATGTTTGTTGCTGCCAGTTCATAGCCGAGGGAAATACCAAGCATGTCCAATTCATTGATTGGCGTCCGGCTGTCCAAGGTGAACAACGGGATGTCTCTTTCACGCAACAACTGTTCAAAGTCCAAGTCTACTGCAAACACACGGTCGCATGATACATGCTCCATCCGGTTGATGGCATCATATAGGATCCTGACAGCATTGTTGCTCATCCCGATCTCATAGAGGTCAGGAAAGCAAATTGCAGCATATGTATCTACAGGAGCCATGTCTTTGGTCCCATAGTGGTATTCTCCACCAATATATCTTGCTGGGTTGCGTACCTGCAGCAACACGTCACCAAGTTCTTTCTCTATGTCAATCGGCATATGCCATGCTCCTTATCAATTTATTGGAACAGCCGTCTCCTTGCGGTCTCGCTATCCCATGTTGTTGTTGCCTGCGTCCAGAGCTTGCGTGCCATGACACGTTGCCCAGATGCAGCATATATATCTCCCAAAGCAACAAGGGTCGCTTCATCCTGATAGATATCAAATACTTGCTGGCTCAGTGCAATCATCAGGGTGGCATCATTTCGTTTCGTAACCATGTCTACTGCTGTGAGATAGAGTGACCGAAACTCAGCCTTCTGTTGTTCCGCCATATCTCTGAGCCAAGAATCCAAGGCCTGTGTGACCACGTCGGTTGTTGAGCCTGACTCTACTGCAAGAACAGCGAACTGGCGGATGTCCATTGTCCCTTGGAGACCTCCAAGCAAGGTTGCTGCTTCGCCAAGCCTTCCCTGCCCAACCAACGATGCATACCAGGATGCACGTTCCTCTTGTGAAGTTGCTCCTGCTGCATTGAGCGTTTCTGCACACGCAATGACAGTATTGTCATCACCGAGTGACCGAGCGGCTCCCAAGAGCATATGGGTGGCTGTCATTGCATCTTCTGAACCAGATGGTTCGGTTGCCAGGAACAGCTTCAGTGATGCACTTGCACGTTGCATTTCTCCCAACTGGTATGAAGCGGCTCCTTGATAGAGCAACCACTGTGGTTGGTATGATTTTTCCAAGTAGGTATCGGTAAGTGCCTGAACCCGTGCATACTCACCCTGTGCATAGGCTTCTTGGAGAGCCTCGAGCTGTTTCTGGGGAGAGCCACACGATACACAGGTACAGATGCAAACAATAAAAAGGGAGAGCAGCATGACACCGTCACGAACATGAGGATGTGTTTTCATGCTGCTCTCCTGGTATATCCATAAAAAAGGTCGACCATAAGCCGGGTTCTGTCTGGGGAAATCATCTATCCACTGATACGGTTACCCGTACCCTCCAGCAGTCTACCCGCAGGCTTGGACGGACCGCCCGGCCTGCTGCTTGACTTTGCTCCTGACGAGGTTTGCACTGCCAATGATGTTGCCATCATCGCGGTGGGCTCTTACCCCACCTTTTCACCCTTACCGGCAAGCCGGCGGTTTGTTTTCTGCTGCACTTTCTATCGCGTTACCGCGCCCGGGTGTTACCCGGCGTCATGTCCTATGGAGCCCGGACTTTCCTCATGCCCCTTTCGGGGCCTGCGATTTCCTGGTCGGCCTCAATCTACTAAATGAAGTCGTCGAACTCGTCGTTGTCAACAAAGTCGGCAAGACCACCATCTTCAATAGCTGTCTCACTGCGCTGCAGGAACTGTTCTTCCGCACCCTCGAATGTTTCATCGAAGTAGAGGATTCTGCTGCAGTACGGGCAATACTCGATCTGCTCAATCGAATTTGCCTTGCGGACATCATTGACGAACTGGATAGGCAGCGTCATGTGGCAACCATTGCAGACCAGGCCATGGATTGGGACAATACCTTTGCCTTCTTTGTTCTTGATGATTCTCTCGAACTTGAAGATCAGCTCCTCGGGAAGTCCGGGAGTCAGGAGATCACGCTGGGACTGGAGGGACAGGAGCTGTGCCTGCTTCTCAGCAATCTTGGCATCCTTCTTCTCGGTCTCGGTATTCACCTCTTCCTGCTGGTAGGACATCAGTGCTTCCTTTTCCTCAAGCTGAGAATCGAGTTCAGCACAATACTTTTCCTTGGCCAGGAGGCTCTTGCGGAGCTGCTGCTCCTTGGAGGTGGCGTCCTTGATTTCCTTCTCCAGCGCTTCGTATTCACGCTGGGTATTGATCTGCTCCATCTGCTTCTCAGAGTTCTCACGGGCACGCTCTGCGTCATCGAGCTGAATGCGAAGGCTCTTCATCTCATCCTTCGACTTCTCGCTCTTGTCATGGAGCTCGAGATAGCCCTTGTTCGTCCTGGTCAGCAGTTCCTGCTTTGTCTCCAATGCCTTGGGAATGTCGACGATCTCCGCCTCCACTTCAAACATCTGGGCCAGGACTTCCTGGAGTTCTCGAAGTTTCTCAAATACTTCCTGCATCATGTTCTCCTGATATTAGGTTAGGTAATCCTTCAGTTTTTTGCTTCTGTTGGGATGGCGGAGCCTTCGCAGCGCCTTAGCCTCAATCTGTCTGATACGTTCCCTTGTCACTTCGAAAGTCAAACCGACTTCCTCAAGCGTCAGGGAATAGCCATCATCCAGACCAAAGCGCATCTTCAATACTTCCTGCTCCCTCTGTGGGATGGTCTTCAGGACTTTGCGCATCTGCTCTTGCAACAAGGTGAAAGTCGTCTGGGCAGCCGGGTTCTCAACATCCTTGTCTTCAATGAAGTCAGAGAGCAAAGAGTCTTCTTCCTCACCGACAGGGGTCTCAAGGGAGATAGGCTCACGGGCGACATTCTTGACAGCCTTGACCTTCTGGGCAGACCAACCAAGCTTTTCGGCGATTTCCTCATCGCTGGGTTCCCTTCCCAGGGATTGCATCAGCATGCGGCTCTCGCGAACTACCTTGTTGATCTGTTCGATCATATGGACCGGAACACGGATGGTACGAGCCTGGTCGCTGATCGAACGGGTGATAGCCTGCCTGATCCACCAAGTAGCATAGGTTGAGAACTTGTATCCCTTGCGGTATTCAAACTTCTCGACGGCTTTGATCAAGCCAATGTTACCTTCCTGCACCAAGTCGAAGAAGTGAAGACCACGGTTGGTGTACTTCTTGGCAATGGAGACAACCAGACGAAGGTTGGCCTTGATCAGACGGTCCTTCGCATTCTTCATCATCTCACGCCCACGCTTGATTTCCTTGGCATGCTGGAGGATCACATCACAATCTTCCTCAAACTCATACTCGATGTTCCGCAAGTCCTTCTCGGTGAGCTGGATGTCACGAATCATGTCCTTGATATTGTCTGAGGTGAGGTTCAGTCTGGTTTCCAAGGGCTCACGCTTTGCAGGAGTGACCAAGTCACGGCCCATCTGGCGCAATTCGCGGGAAGAAGAAACACCCAGGCGTCTCTCCATGGAATCTTTCTTCTCACGGAACTTGTTGATGTTTTCCTCGGCATTGACGAACTGCTCCGTGAAAGAGGTGATCTCTTCGGGCTGCAGTTCAATCTTTGCCAGTTTCTTCAAGAGTGTCATGCGCTTCTTGGACAATGCATCGTCATGCAGCACATCTTCACCACTGGAGATCATGGCCTGCTTGGTGGCAATATATGTCTTCAACGGAGACTGGATGTCCTTCAACTGCTCCTTGTAGCACTGTGAGTACCGCTTCTGCTCGTTGAGGAGCCCCTTGAGGTCCTTGGGAGAGAACTCTTCGTCAGTCTCCTCAAGCTTGGTGTCCAGCTTCTCCTTGATCTTGTAGAAGTTGGTGATCATGATTCCGCTTTGGCGAATCACATCCTTGATGATCTTCGAACCCTCTTCCATCTTCTTGGAAAGCTCAACTTCCTGGTCGGCATTGAGCAGGTTCTCTCGTCCGATCTCACGAAGGTACAGCTTCGCAGGGTCGTCACTTGCCGTGTCGCCCTTGTCATTGCCGAGGATTGCTCCACCGCGGTGCGTATCGATATCGGAGTCGCGCTCGATTGCAGAAAGGGGATCCATCATGAACTCCCTTCCCGATTCAAACTCACCACTCGTATCTTCAAACCCTATCGGTGATTTCGTGGAATCATCAATCTCTTCCTCTTCCTCGACATCATCATCTTCCGGTTCATCGTCACCATCTGGTTCCATCTTATGGTCGTCGATGTCGGTCTCATGGATATCATAGGGACCGAATGCCTCGTCACCGACATCGTCTGGAACATCGTCTGCGAGGACATCGTCCTCACCCAGAGGATCATCTTCCAGGACCTCGCCCTCGGCAAGATCTTCCTCGGATGGTTCGTCCTCGACTGTCTCGAAGTCGGGTTCCTCAGGAAGATCCGTATCGACCACCACGACATTCACGCCATTGTCGGACAACGCGAGAAGGACATCCTCAAGCAATGCCTCGGAAAAGTCTTCCGAGGGTATGGCCTGCTTGATGAAGTTCTTGCTGACGCTGCCGTTCTTTTCGGCTTCCTTCGTGATTTCAACAAAAAATGGTTGAGATTCTATATCTAGCATCTGCATGCACCCTTATCCTTGCGGGATTTTAGTTTCACTGATCCTGGAAAGCCTATCCTTGATCTCCGCGATTTCCTTGTCTACTGCAAACTTGCAGTTCAGGATCTCCACTGAATCGGACAGGATATTGTTCCCATCATCATTGACCGTCAACAAGGCAACGAAGTTCTGTTGGTGTTTCAAAAGCTTCCTCAAGTGAATTCTGTCGATCGACTCAGCTAATACCCCTGTTGGGTTGGCCTTGTACCTCTCCATGAGGAAACTGGCCGCTACTTGTTGCCGTAATTGATCGTTCAAAATTGCCTGAAGAATCACCTCGTCTGTCTTGCCGACACCCTCACGCGTCGTATCCTCGAGCACGTTATATATCTCTTTCGCCGCTGGATCCTCCAAGTCCTCTATTTGGAGTTGCCTACGGCATTTCATGAACAAATTCCTGTTGTTGACCAAGGTCAACATCGTAAAAAGGTCAAGCGTTACCCGCGCCTCCCTGACCATTACGTCCTGAGCACGCTTTTGGCCGGTCTCGCTTCGCCCTTGGCCCGTTTTGCCCCTTTGCTGATAATCATCATAAACCGACGCTTCGTCAACTTTCAGGATATCGGCAAGCTTGCGCAGATATGTCTGCTTCTCAACTGCTGATTCTGTAGCATCAAGATATGGTCTGAGCATCGCCAAAATGGACGTCTTGCCTTTGGGGTTCATTACATCATACTCTTTTAGTGCGTTCTGTACAAGATAGTCAAACCCTTGCAATGAACGAGATAGCGTCCCTTTCAGGGCATCTTCACCTTGCTTTTCAACCACTTCGGAGGCATCCTTGCCCCCCATGATGGTCTTGACCCGATTGTCGATACCAAGACCTTGGCAGATGACCAACGCCTTGCCTGTGGAGGCTTGTCCGGCAGCGTCGCTGTCAAAGACGATATTGATGGTCTTGCAATACCGACCCAACAATTTTGCCTGATCGAACGTGAAAGAGGTGCCCAATGGGGCAACGGCGTTGCAGATGCCGCTTTGGTGCATTGCCACAACGTCGAAATTCCCTTCGCACAAGGTAGCCGCCCCTTCTGATTTGAGGGTGGCCAGGGACTCGTAGATGCCAAACAGGTTGTATTTCTTGCTGTAGATCAACGTATCACCGGTGTTGATATACTTTGGCGACTTGGGATCTCCGCTGAGGTCTCTTCCTCCAAAAGCAACCGTCTTGCCTTGCCAAGTCCGAATGGGGAACATCAGGCGGTCACGAAACAATGGATAGCGCGGGTTACGCTGTGAGAACAAGCCGCTGGCTGCGAGCAGTTCGTCGCTATAGTTCTGCTTCTTGAGGAAGCTGTAGAGCCATGAACCGTCTGCCGGGGCATACCCAAGGTTGAATTTCTCGATCATCTCAGAGCTGACATTCCTCCGCTGCAGGTAGTCCCGTGCTGCAGTTGCCTGAGCTTGCTGGCTATTGAGCAGCAGATAGTGGAATGAACCTGCCAAACGGTTGTGGAGTTCCAGCAACGCATCCTCGACGCCACGCTTCTTGCGGTCCTGCTCAGTCTCCTCTGCAAGGGCAACGCCACACCGTTTGGCTAGCATCTGTACCGCCTCGGGAAAGGTAACATGCTCCGTCTCCATGACAAAGTCGAATATGGAGCCAGAGCGTTTGCAGCTGAAACAATAATACCAGTTCTTTTCAGGGATCAGGGAGAAGGATGGGGTCTTGTCCTCATGGAAGGGACATTTTCCCCAGAGACGCCCACCTTTCTGCGAGAGTGTCGTATATGCGGAAACTACTTCCTCGATGGGAATCCTACGTTTGATTTCTTCTATGATTGCTTCAGAATATTTCGCCATGTAGTACCCTTGCGCCGATAGTGCCGTCGAGATTCAATCGAGCATCATTGGTTCTTGTCCTGCCCGTTCCTGGATAAGCTGGTCTATCTCCTCCTTGGAGTAGCGCCTACCCTTTCCGATCCCCGGGCATCCCTGCCCTTCACGCTCCCAGCTTTCTCGGTCTTCCATGACATTCGCCCAGAATGGATATGTCCTGCATTGCCTTGGGCGGTCAGCATAGACCGAACATCCTTGCTTCGTCAGGAAAATACAGTCGAAATTCTCTTTTTCCTTGAGGCTCACCAGTTTGAACGCACCCATGTCGACCTTCCGGCAATAGACATCGATGAACTGTTCAAGGGATAGCCCCGTTGCCCTGGCAAGGGCATTTGCATCATTCTTTGAAAGGAACACGAATCCAGGTTCTGTGCTACAACAATAGTGGCACCCGGTGCATTCGAACTGAAGGCCATCCTGATAGAAACATCCCATTGGCAGTCCTCCTTCATGACCGATCGTGTTTACAGAAGAAAAAGGCCTTCCTCGTAGTGAAGAAGGCCTCATGATTGGAGAGAGAAGGATTCGAACCTTCGAAGGCTGAGCCAACAGATTTACAGTCTGCCCCCTTTGGCCACTCGGGAACCTCTCCGATATCAAAGACAAGCGTGAATTTAGCGGTTTTTCCAACTCTTGTCAACTCACAACTGAAAAAAAGAGGCATAATTGCGTGATTGGTCTAGTTTCTAGAGGTGTAGCAGCGAATTAGCTACCATAATACTCGCTGTGCCTCGTCAACGCATCTTCTGTCAAATCATGACAGACTGCTGGAAAGACCCAGGAAGTGTTGGTGGAAAATTACATCCTGCACATGAAAATTGCGTAACCTACTTCCAAAACACTCGAGTTTATTGTAGTATGGTCGAGCGCGCCACCTTAGCTCAGTTGGCCAGAGCACGTGACTTGTAATCTCGGGGTCGTCAGTTCGAATCTGACAGGTGGCTACTACAAACGGAGTCTTCCTTCAACGGAAAGCTCCGTTTTTTTTATTTCAATGCCAAATCTGGTCTGAGCTTCTCTGCTCCATCAAGGTATACATGCATGGCCTTGTGGTCCAATGGGGCATTGGTAACCAACATCACACGGATGACTCGCTCCAGCATTCCATCTATACCAAGTTCCTGCATGCAGAACAGGGGTGTTTGGTGGGCATACCCACCCTTTCTCAATGATGCGGCTGGGTTCATGCTGCGCAGGTCATCTGTTTGAGTGATGAGAATCATTGCGATTTGAGATTCATCCAAATCATTTTCTTTCAGCAAGGAAGCATACAGCTTCTGTACTCCTGATGTTATGAGTTCTGAAGAATCGGAAGGAATCTGGATTGCGCCCCTGATCGCCGCAATCAATGGGAAGGTCTGGTTGTCCACAAGCTCTCCAATATCAAGAAATGATGATGCCATGCAAAATGGTCTGCTGCATCAGCTGCATCAGCAATGAGCAGATGAAGACTGCGCAGGTACGGATGACCGCCAAGATAGTATCGGCCACTGGAAACACCTTGTCTGCCACACAGGAGAAGATACATCCAACAATGATGGCCACTCCCATGATGATGGTTGTCCATCCCAGGAATGTCTCGATCCCCAGCAGTACTTGGACAAACTGCTCAGACGCGGGAAAGAAGCTTGACGCTAGGAACGTCAAGAAAAAGAAGGAGTACAACAGCAGCAGGTAATTCTGGATTCTTCCAGAGAAAGCCAATACACGTCTGGTCCGCAACATAATCCAATGGTACCATGGCGTTCGATCAAGGTCTAGGCAAGCAACGATAAAAAGATAGGTGAACCAACAACTTGGATGGTCACTTCTTCGTTGCTGACCTCATTTGATAGGCTGATGCAACGGCTATTGACCTGGTATGAGCAGACGTCCCATTTCAGCCCATGGGTAGTCACCAGCGAAGATGCCCCAATACAGGCCGGCAACAGGCTTAAGGTAGCCCCTATCCTGCATCGGCCAGTCCATGTGTCGCTGATGCACAGCAGGGACTCCTCTTGTGTAAACCATGCCAAAGGAGGTCCATACGTATTGAACAGCGTCAATATTCCATACAAGTGGTCTAGCCTGCCACCGCCCCCGCCAACCAAGACATACGAGTCAATTGCATGTTCCCGTACAATTTGGAGTGCTGCCTCGGTATCACTTATGTCCTTGTCACGTTGGAGTTTGACAATTTTTTGTGCTTGTATCGACGTGCTATGCTTGGTTGAGTCCATGTCGCCAATGAACACATCCACAGGAATACTAAGACGGAGAGCCAAGTCATAGCCGCTGTCCGCAGCGACAGTGAGATCAAAATCGATGCCAGGTGGAAGTTGCAATTGACTTGGGCCTTCTGAACCAACGAAAACAATGGCATTGCTCATAATCTTATTCTTATCCTTGCGAGTTTGGCAGTTTTGACTTACAGTATTACCATAAACTTAAAAATACAGAAGGGGCAATACATGAAGAGCATATCTGAACGACTTGCAAAAGTTGGAGTCTCACTGCCCGACATCATGATTCCATCACCCGAGGTAGACTTGGAGAAGTGGTCTGTCGTCGCATGTGACCAATATACATCCGAGAGGGAGTATTGGCAGAGCGCCACTACATTCATCGGGGACAGCCCGTCAACGAACAACCTCATCTTCCCGGAGTGCTACCTTGAGGATCCCAATCCACAGCACCGCATCGATGCAATCAACCACGCAATGGGTGAGTACATGCAACGGTCATTGTTTGTCACCTACCCCAAGTCCTTCTTCTTGGTGCACCGGGAGACAGGCAGGGGTCCCGGCCGCTGGGGCCTGATGGTTGCATTGGATTTGGAACAGTATGATTTCTCAAAGGATTCACGTTCCCTCATCCGGGCTACGGAAGGCACCATCCTCAGCAGGATTCCACCACGCAAGGCAATTCGCCGCAATGCACCGTTGGAACTCCCACACATCATGGTCCTCATCAATGATGAGCATGGGAGTGTCATCGAAGCACTCGCCAAGAAGACTGCATCACTCCCCCTTGCCTATGAAACACCGTTGATGAAACGTGGAGGACATCTTACGGCTTGGGTTGTCAATTCTGAGAAGGACCTGGATGGCGTAGCCTCTGCACTGGAAAAGCTCTATTCACAATTGGATCCTGCAAATCCGTTGTTGTTTGCCATGGGTGATGGCAACCATAGCCTTGCAACGGCAAAGAGCTGTTGGGAAGATCTCAAACATGAACTTCCTGCACAGCAGCTGGAAAATCACCCTGCCCGATATGCATTGGTGGAACTGGAGAATATTTTTGATCCAGGGTTGGAATTTGAACCTATCCACAGAGTCCTCTTCCATGTCGACTCCCAGCAGTTTGAAGCTTCTCTGGCAAAATTCTGTAGTTCTTTCTCTCATGAGACGGTTGCAGATGTGAAAACATTGCTGAAGCTTGTGAACTCTGAGGGAAGCCAACGTTTTGGAACTTGCAACGCCTCAGGACTCCAGCTGTATACAGTGGACGGTCCAATAGCTTCCATTGCAGCTGGAACATTGCAGGCTGTGATAGATGACCTCTTGGAGACCAGCGCTACAGCGACTGTCGATTACATCCATGGAGTGGATGTGACATGCTCCTTGGGCAGCGAGCCTGGGAATATGGGACTGTTGCTTCCGGACGTTGCAAAAGAGACGTTCTTCGACTCAATCATTGCCGACAATGCACTCCCACGGAAAACATTCTCCATGGGAGAGGCTCATGAGAAACGGTATTACATGGAAGCTCGGAAGATCAAATAGGATCCTTGTCTGATTCCCTGATCAAGCTAGAGGCGTCAAAGGCGCCTTGGCGGATGAGCACATAGGGAGTCTGGGTACAATCCACCAATGTGGAAGCCTGGACTCCCTGGTCTGCCCCTCCCCGTACGATCAGGGATACTTTGCCAGAGAATTCCCGCACAATGGCGTCAAACGACAACAAGGGTGGTTCTCCTGAGGTATTAACGCTTGTGGAATAGATTGGGCTACCACAGCCAGAAATGACTGTCTGAAGGAATGTATCATCCGGCACTCTGACAGCAACAGTATCCCCATCAACAGTATTGATGATCGCCGTCAAGGCTCCTGGCCACGCCTCTTTCAGCCCCTTGGGCAGATGGTTCCCACTCAGGGCTTCAACCATCTCCATATTGGCAAGGATGATGAATTTCTTTGTATCGGGACGTGACTTGACGTTCCTCAGCCGGAATTCGGAAATTCCTTCCAACCCGGACAAGCCATAGATGGTATCACAAGGAAATACGGAAATATCACCACGCAGCATAGTCTGCACACTGATGTCCACAGCATCTGGATCATTGCGGTCAATGATGGTCGTTTGTAAATTCATAGTCTCCTCCACGCGAATCAGGAATATCGCTCAACCTGCGTCTACGCAACTTCAAGATGATCAGCCATAGGCCGACAATCACCAATGAGCAACCACTTGATATCAACAATAATACTGCCGTTGGTATCCCAGCGTATACAGGTGTCTGCTCTTGTTGCTGAGCTACAGGTTGCTCGTTGGGCAAGGACTGCATGTCGGTTGCAAAGTAATATACTTCATTTCCGTCCTGGTTGTACCCCAGGCGCAATGCTGCATCCCTCAGTTCATCAAGGCTGGAAGCATCTTCTTTTTTGCGTTGGAGGGACTGTACCTCCAACGACAAGAGTTCCTGTTCATATTGAATTGCTGCAAGCCTGCGCTGCAATGACCGATTGTGAAGCAATCCCTGCTCACCGAAAATGCCAGTGAAGAGAAGAAAGAGCAACAAGTTGATAAATATCAAGAAAAAGAGACTTTTTTTCATAGATGTGGTCTATCTAATTTGAGATGTTTCATTGTACTATAATAATAGTATTCGGACGGGGTGTTGTAAACCCTCGTTCCATTTCTGTCCTGGAGGATCCGAATGTCTGGAAAAAAGCAACATATTGGGCGGCAAGTCCTAGTCACGATCCTTGTGACCTTGATCATACTCCTTGCCCTAGTGTTCTGTTTTGCCCGTTTCCTGGTACCCCTGTTCAATATTCAGGAAGACCAAGTCTATTCTGTATTGACCAAATTGTTCCCATTGCTCATCGGGCTTGTCCTCATTGAGTGTGGCGTCATGATTGCACACCGCAGGGACGAGGACTATGCAGACTCTGTTGACCTTCTCCCTCCCAATGCATATGACAAACCACTGCATCAGATGCCAGGTGATGATCCCAACCATGCAGTGTCCAATGTCCCTCCAGCTACAGCAACTGCTCCAGGAACTTTCACACAACCCGATATCCCAGTGGAACCAGGGATGCAGGCAATGGCAAGCATGTCAGCTGCCGCTGTCATGCCCCAGCCCCAGATCATCTACAAGGAAGTACCTGTTGAGGTGATCAAGGAAGTCCCAGTCGAAGTCATCAAGGAAGTAATCCGCGAAGTCCCCGTCCCCACTGCCCCAGGAATGAAGGAAGTAGAGTTGGACACCTTTGAGGATACCTTCAATGCCGTGCTTGACCGTGAGCTGCAGAGCTCCATGGATGGTGACTATGACCTGAGCCTTGTGTTGCTGGACATCTCAGAGAGCCCGGAAAAAGAAGCTCAAACAGAATTGCTCCTTGAGAAGACCAAGGAAGTTGCATATTGCTTCCAGTTGGACAATGGCAAGATTGCATGCATCCTCACCTTCTATCAGGATGATGAGGCACGCCGGTATATCCTGCAGACACTCAACGAGAATAGGGATTCCCTTTCCGGTGCACGGATTCTTGTGGGAAGCGCAAGCCGCAACGGAAGAACGATGGACATGGAAGAGTTGTACCATGAGGCTGAGGCAGATTGCTCGGTCTCCAGTGAAGAGGAGAATGTCTCCATCGACGAAGTGATCCCTTCATAACATCACCTTTTGAGATGATTCGGGCTGTCTATCTGCTAGACAGCCCCTTTTGTTACTAGGGGGGTCAAATCATACTAATGAGATGGAAGCATCCCTCGAACAACAAAATAGTAGATACTGATGATTACATTCCCACTTGATTGAAGGTACTCCTTGAGTATGGAGGCGAGCAATGCAGCAGGTCATACGCAAGCTCAAGGTTATTGGTGATTCAATCCTCAAGGGAATTCAGGTAAACCACGAGACAGATCAATACTATGTCCACAACACAATAGATAGCGTTGCCCTTGGTCAGGAGTTTGGACTCCAGATCGAGAACTACTCACGATTTGGATGTACTGTCACCAAGGCTTCCCAGCTGTTGGAGAAGCAATTGGCAAAACATGAAGTCTTTGACATTGCCCTGATGGATTTTGGCGGAAACGACTGCGATTTCGATTGGCAGGCAGTCAACACCACACCGGATGGGGAACATCTGGCAAAGACGCCACCACAACTCTTTCAGTCAACCTATGTCCAGATGATCAAAACCCTGAAGGAACATGGAGTTCGCCCCATCATCATGACACTCCCCCCGATTATGCCCCAGCTCTACCTGCAGTGGTTTTGCCGCAAGCTGAACCTGCAGGAAGAGAACCTGCTTCATTGGCTTGGTGATGTCAATACGATATACCGGTACCAGGAACTCTATTCCAAGATAGTCGAGCAAATTGCATACGAGCAGCAGATCTCACTCATTGATGTACGTGCCCTCTTCCTCAACCAATTGAACCTGAGGAAGTACCTCTGTGAAGATGGAATACATCCAAACTCCGAAGGGCAGGCCTTGATGGAGCAGGCATTCCGTTCATTCATGCTCAGGGAACAGGAACAGAGCGCTTGATGGGCTCAGTCCTTCAGTGGGATCTCAAATGACATCCTGTCACGGGTGACAATGGTATCGGGAAATATTTCTCTAGCTTCCCTACCCAGGTCCTTGATCTCACGGTCGGTATAGCGTGGGCTATAGTGAATCAACCCCATCTGCTTGACCTGTCCGTCGCGGGCGATCGTTGCAGCCTGTACCGACGTCATGTGCTTCTTCTCTTTTGCATCATCACCAAGGCTTGCGCTGAACATCCCTTCGCACAGCAGCAGGTCCGAACCTGCGACAGCTGGTGCTATCGATGGAATATATTGCGTATCGGTGATATAGGAGAACTTCCGTCCTGGCCTTGCAGGCCCAACGACTTCTGATGAGGTAATGGTTCGTCCATCTGCTAGTTTGACAGATCCTCCATGCTGGAGAATCCCCCACATCTTGCCCATGGGTACGCCAAGGGACGTTGCAAGTTCGGGATGGAACAATCCTGGACGGTCATGCTCGGTCATCACATAGCCAAAGCAGGGCTTGGTGTGATCAAGCTGGATAGCTTCGACCTGGTACTCACCGGTATCCCAAATCACCCCCGGCTCCACAGCCTTGAAGATAATCTCATAGTTGATGTACATGTCCAGGATACGCCGGTTGGCATCGATATATTCCTTGAGTTTGTGTGGTCCAAAGATATACAACGGCTCGGTGCGGTCTACCTGGGAAGAGAGCATGAGCAAGCCAGGCAGCCCCGTCACATGGTCTGCATGCATATGGCTGATGAAAATGGCTGAGATTTTCTTCCATCCGATATTGAGCATCTTTAGGGACACCTGCGTCCCTTCTCCACAATCGAACAGGAGCAAGTCACCTTCTCTCCTCACCAATGCGCTGGTGAGGAATCTTCCGGGCAATGGCATCATGCCACTGGTACCCAACACAAACACTTCAAGATTCATGAGTGCATCATATACGGTTTTGAGCTACCTAAGCAATTCCATTGGTGAAATCTTGTTGA
Source organism: uncultured Sphaerochaeta sp. (assembly GCA_964465155.1). GTDB lineage: Bacteria > Spirochaetota > Spirochaetia > Sphaerochaetales > Sphaerochaetaceae > Spiro-02. The sequence goes on along the minus strand of CAYXIH010000009.1, from coordinate 37,737 downwards.
TCCTGCGCAGGGAGAACAACACTGAGAGCAAGGAGACAACCAACAGGATTCCAAAGAGGATTCCCAAAGAGGCCCATGGCACCACTATCTTGAAATCAAGCAGATACCAAGACAGGACTGCGATATCCAGGGAAGAGAGCAGCCTAAGCAGCGGTCCCATGTTCAAACCTACCAGCAGTCCCAAGCCAAGGCCTGCCGCAAGGGAAATTGCAGTGATGGAACTGGCCAACGCCATATACATCCGTTTGATATGCCCTGTCGTACACCCCAATAGCTTCAGGGTGGCAATGGGTGCCTTGTCATCCTGGATGAATTCTACCGCCATGCTCATGATGAAGAATCCCGCCAGCAATGCAACGATGATGAATACCCCCATCACCATCTGCTGGCTGATCATGAGGTTTGCATAGAGGGTGGGCTGAGCATCGTACCAAATCCTCACGACATGGTTCATCTGCAAGATTGAGTCAATTGCCTTTGCCATGGCAGGAAGTTCTTCGGCTGCGCTAGGCGACACTACTATCTCGACATGACTTGACGCATAGGATGGGAACAGCTCGGAAGCATACTCAATGCCGATGAAGCACAGCGATTCATCCAGTTCCTTGTACCCTGAGCTGAACGTTCCCGCTACCTGCAGCAAGACTGGCCGGACTGCCTGTACCGAAGTGCCGTCTGGTACGATCATCAGGGCAATGTTGTCTCCAGGCGAAACTTGGAGGCTCTCTGCCAGATTTTTGCTGAGCAGAACCTGTCGCCGTGTGGTCGAGTATGCATTCGGAGCCAAGTCCAACGTCACTTGCTCCAGTCGCTGTTCATTGAAGTAGGAGTCATCGACGCCTTTTACAACCACCATGGAAGTCTGAGAATCAGAATAGGCAAGAGCCCCTCCCTCAATGACCCGCTGCACATCAATTACTTGTGGGACCTGTGCAATCTGGTCCAGTTCCGTGGCATCTGGTACGCGTGAGGTGAAGACCTGCAGGTGGCCATTGGACAGCAATGCATACTTGTCGATGATACCACCTATCATGGAGGAGACGAACAGTTGGGCGACTACCAGGAGCGTCGTGACAAGAACCAGCAAGACAACCTTGCCAATGGTCCTGCGCCGGGATGCGAGGCCACTCCTCCCAAGAAGGTTGCGGGAGAGCCACAGCCTCCCCAGCGTCGTGTTGCTCACATGACCTCCGTCAGCATCTTGTGCTGCAACACTAGGACTCGGTCACACTTGTTTGCAAATGCATTGTTGTGCGTCACAAGCATCAAGGCACACCCTTCCTCCCGTACCAACCCCAACAAGAGTTCTTCCATGATCTGTGAATTATCCTCGTCCAGTGAGCCAGTCGGTTCATCAGCAAACAACAGTGCAGGCTGGTTCATCAGTGCACGGGCAATAGCGACTCGTTGCCGTTCTCCTCCGGAGAGAAGCCCTGGACGGTGTTCAGCACGGTCGGCAACCCCTACCCGTTCCAGCAATGCCATTGCACGTTCCTTGACAGCCAGCGTCTTCTTTCCGGAGATCAATGCTGGCATCATGACATTCTCAAGAGCCGTAAAGTCCTCAAGCAGCAAGTTGTTTTGGAAGATAAAGCCCATCCGTGTATTGCGGACGTAGCTCAGTTGGTCATCCCTGCGGTGCAGCAAGGACGTGCCATCCAACAAGACTTCACCGGATGTGGGGGTATCGAGGCCAGCGGCAATATTGAGCAAGGTACTCTTGCCACAACCACTGTTGCCCGTGATAGCAGCTGAGGTACCTGACTCCATCAAGAAGCTGATTCCTTCAAGGATTCTCAATGGGGCGGATGTTGGTGTCGGTCCAGGATACTCTTTTGTGATATCCTCCAATGTCAATATTGCTTGTTCAGTTTTCATCGTGCAGTATCTCCATGATGTTGCCAGTGAGGACCTTGCGTTGTCCTATCCATGCGAAGAGAGCCGAGAGTCCAAGGACCGAGAGAGCAATCAGCGTGAGTTCCAAGACATTTGCACTGAGTTGCATGGGTACCTGCAGGTAGGCAACTCGGCTTCCAGTGATTGTGAAGATCAGGGTATCAAGGAAGGATACCAGCTGCGGGAACCAATGGAGGGTCGGTAGCGAGATCGCAAGGCCCGCAACTAGTCCCGTGGCAGATATCATCATGGCCTGAAGTACAAAGATGCTTCGTATATCACCCTTACGGTATCCCAAGGTACGCAATACCGCAATCTCCCGGATCTTCGAACGCATCAACCGTGTCGTGGAATTCTGCAAGTTTGTGATAATGATGAGTATCATCAGTCCAACGACAAAGTACATCAGGTATTTCTCAAGCATCATCGCTGCATACAAGGAACCATTGAGGTCCTGCCAAGTCTGGATGGTCGCATGCGGATACAGAGCTTGGATCTGTTGTACGACAGAATGCTGCCGGTCTTCAAAATGGGCAGAGAGGAACAATCCAATGGCATAATCACTATTGGTAGCCAACGGGGCAATGGATGCCAGGGACATCAGCACCGTCTGGCTGTTGAATTCCGGGAGCTTGGTCTGGAAGAAACCGGTAACATTGCACTCTTGGGTTGCAGGGACCATCCGGACGGTCTTGCCGGGTTTGAGAACGGTAACATCCACATCCTGGTAGAGCATCAGACCAAGCTCACGCATCACCTGGTAACTGGGTACCATCGATTTGGTTGTACCATCCTTGAGATCGCCATAGATCTTGTTTGTCCTTGCAGCAAATGGGGTATTTTCAAATAGAGTCTCCGAGGTGCCTCGGAGACGGACTGTCGCGCTTTGGCCACTAGACGGATCACTGATGATCGATGGTACGTCTGCAAACACAAACGCATGCTGTACACCCGACACTTCCAACAGAGGATCCAACATGGCTTCCAACGCTTCTGGAGTCGCTCCATCAACAGCTATACGCAGATGGAATGACTCGATCTCCTTGATATCCGACAAGCGCTGGTCCTGCGAAGCGTTCATATAGGAAATGACAAACACCAATGCAATGAACGACACACATACCCCCAAGGAAATGAGTATGCTCGCCCTGCGGTGGTTGTTCTGCTTTGCAAATGCATATCGCCAAGCAGTCTTTCCAATTCCATGACCAGTCTTTCGCATCCAAAGCTCCTATCGATATCTCACCGACAGCACACGTGCACCATCTGGTGCATATGTGATATCGGCATATGCAATACCATCTTCATACAACGTCTCAGTGCGGGTGCCATCTGATGCATAAGCTACTTCTTTTACAACTGTATTGTCCTGAAAGAGCTGCCGGCCAGACAGATGCCCGTCAACATACTTGGAGAGGGTCCGTCCTGTTCCTGACCGTGATTCAGATTCTACCAAAGTCCCTTGCCCATCATATTGGAAGGTACTTTGTATCTCATCCCCTTGCTCCTCGTGCACCAACAAGCCTTTGGGATTGAATGTACGGGTAATTGCTCCCTCGGTCACGATCAGCGAGCCATCTGGCATGCGTTGGAATACTGCCTTGGGCTCGGAACCCTCATGCTCCAAACTCTTTCGGATGATGGTGTCATTGCCAATGAGGGTCACCTGTTCCCCTACGCCATCACGCTGGGTTGCATACCAACCATCACCTTGGAAATCCCAGGTAGGGTACTGTCCAATCGAGATTTGTTGGAAAGCAACCATGGACCCGTCAGGACCATGGGCATATTGGGTCAGTTCCTCAATGCCATCCGGTCCACTGACGACGACCTTGGACAACCTTCCCGCTTCATCGTACGTATAGCGGGTAATCTGGCTATGTGTCGGTGTCGTCAGTTCTTCTAGGATTGGCCTGTTGTCCTTGAACGTCGTGGTTGCTACAACATCACCAGCGACATCCGTTTGGACATTCCCATTCCTGGTAGTGGTCCGTACAACGGAATCTCCATGCATGAGCATGGTCTTGTTTCCATCGATGACATGGGACCACTCAGTTGTCGGAACTCCCTGTAGATACTGACCGATGCTGTTGGAAGCCTGCACAACGGTTGCCCAGGCAGGCACCGAGAGAGCACAGAGCATCAGCATCATGTTCAGCATCCGTCGCTTGTCCATGTCAGTCCAAGCCAACCAACGTGTTGAGGAATTCCTCTTTGTCAAAGGGAGCTATGTCCGCATAGGTTTCACCAGTACCAACGAATGCTACAGGAAGTCCCAGCTTCTCGCCAATCTGAATGAGCGCTCCACCCTTGGCGGCACTGTCATACTTTGTGAGGATCAGGGCATCAAGTCCAATTGCTTGGTTGAAGAGCTCTGCCTGGGACAACCCATTTTGACCGGTCGTCGAGTCAATGACCAAGAAACGCTGGTAGTGTGCGTCGTCAATGCCTTTGCCACGGATGACCTTGTCGATCTTCTGCAGTTCCCGCAGGAGATTCTCCTTGTTGTGCATTCGTCCAGCAGTATCGGCGAGGATCAAATCATCACCTTTGCTTTGGGCACTGCTGATTGCATCATAGATCACTGCACCAGGGTCGCTGCCATTGTTCTGCTTGACGATACGGCACCCAGTGCGCTGGGCATGGAGGTCAAGCTGGTCAATTGCCGCCGCACGAAACGTATCAGCCGCGGCCAGCACGACATGGTGCCCCTTCTTGGTATAGTAGGTGGCAAGTTTGGCAATGGAGGTAGTCTTACCCACCCCATTTACTCCCAGGACGAGAAATACATTGGTACCATTGGGTGCAATGGGGGGATTGTATGCCTTGATCTTCTTGGAGAGGATAGACTTTACCAACAGCTGCAAGTCCTCCTGGGTCTTGGGCTTCTCACTCTTGGCAAGCTTCCTGACTTCGTCAGATACTTCCATCGCCATGTGTGCCCCAAGGTCTCCCTCGATCATCATGTCCTCAAGCTCTTCATAGAATTCTTCATTGAATGACTTGATCCCGAACAATGCCTTCAGCTTGGCTCCAAAACTCTTCTTCATGCTCTATCCTTCCCTCCCTACCGGGAGTTGCTATATTTCGTATAGGTATAATAGTCCACCAATGACCCGAATAAATCCACTACTGAGACAATCGCCGCCGATCCAGAAAGGAATACCCACGGATTCCAGGAGGCAATGGTTGAGGAATCTGCATAGGTAGAACGCAATGCCTGCATCGCAACCCAGACTCCGAACATACCAAGGGACCTTCCCATCGCAGCATACATCTTGTTCTTCCCCCTGATGATCAGGTTCTCTTCCGTCATCCACAGTGGCTTCAGGTCGAACTCTATGCTCCTCATGGGTACTGTACTTTGCCAGGCACTGGAAATAAAGCCTTCCTTGGACGCTACAATGTTGAACGGCAACGTCTGGTTGTCAATCAGGAATGGCAGTTGTTCCTGCCGCAACCCATTGAAGAACCATGATACCGATCCCATCCCAGACGATACGGAAAGGGGCCCGGCGCTTTTGCGGGAGAGCGTCCCGTCAAGGTCCAGCTGCATGCGTGGCTCGAGATAGACATCTACAGTCCGGCTTTCGTATCCATAGGCGGAAATCGTCACGGACATCTGGCCTGCAGGAACAATCGAGATTCCATCCAACACAGCGTAGGAGGTTCCATTGATGGAAAGCCCGATCCCGGGCACACCGTTGATGATCCGTAGCATCCCTGCATCCGATGCATTGCTGACTTGCGACACGGCAAGCAACAATGCATCACGAAGCTCCTGCGCATCCTTTTGGGGTGCAATCTGGTCAAACAAAACAGTATAGGAGCCATGGGCAAGATCGTGGTACCCAATTCGCAAGCGTACCAGGTTGTCCATCAGCTGGGGCCAGACCACCAAGATTCCCATCAAGTCTTCACGTTGCCCCAAGAGTTGCATGAAACTATCATTGGCTTGGGTAAAGAGATATTGCAAGGCTGGGTTGGCCGCAACCGTCACAAACTCAATTGCTTGGGGAACCTGCTGACCAATATCTGCTGTTGCAGGAGCCTGTGCCTGCTCAATCTTCTGTTGGTCTTCAGAACCAATCGCAGCATGGAGCTTGCTCTGCTGCTCCAACTGAGCCAGACGTTCCTGACGCGACTTCCATAGCGCCCGTTCTTCCTCGGTATACTGCTGCTTGACTTCGATCCATTGCTCCATCAGGGGGATGACCCATTGGACAACTTCCAATTCGGCATCGGAGGACGCAGTTGAATAGACACCGATGCGCCACGCAGGCACATCGGCGCCAAACATGCTACTTGGAAGACATACTCCTACCAGCAATGCCAATAGGAGTATGTTCCAATACCTGCGGTGCACCAAGTCAGTCCTCCTTGGCCCAGTGGAGATACGCCTCGATGAATTGGTCGATGTCACCGTCCATCACTGCCTGGATGTTTCCGACCTGCTCGCTGGTGCGGTGATCCTTGACCATCGTATAGGGCTGGAATACATAGGACCTGATCTGGCTACCCCAAGCAATGTCTTTCTTTGCAATGGCGTTTGCCTGATGTTCCTTCTCCCTCTCACGCTGGTAGTATTCATACAGACGGCTCTTGAGCATCTTGAACGCTACATCCTTGTTCATGTATTGGGAGCGTTCGTTCTGGCACTGCACGACAATGCCCGATGCAAAGTGGGTGATTCGTACAGCTGAGTCAGTCTTGTTGACGTGCTGGCCACCTGCACCACCGGCGCGATAGGTATCCAAGCGGTAGTCTTCCGGCTTGAGCTCTATTTCAATGTCATCATCAATGACGGGAGATGCATAGACACTCGTAAAAGATGTATGCCTGCGTTTCTGGGAATCGAACGGACTGATGCGTACCAAGCGGTGGACACCTGCTTCACTCTTGAGGTATCCAAATGCATACGGTCCGCTGACGCGGATCGTCACGCTCTTGATGCCACCTTCATCCTCAAGCAGATCGAGGATTTCACTCTTGAAGTTGTGGCGTTCGACCCAACGGAGGTACATGCGCATGAGCATCTGAGCCCAGTCACAAGCTTCAGTTCCACCAGCACCTGCATGGATTGACAAGAATACATCGTTTTTGTCGAATTTCCCATCGAGGAGGGTCTTGAGCTTTAAGGGACGGAAAGAGTCCTCGAGGGCTACAATTTGTTCTTCCAGCTCGGAAGCATACGAGGGATCTTCCTCATCTGCATACAAGTCCATGAGTTCCTGGATGTCATCTATCTGGCTGATAATATCTTGCCAAGGAAGCAGTACATCCTTGAGCTGTGTGATCTCAGCGAAGATCTTCTCCGCCTGGCTCTTGTCATTCCAGAAGTCCTGGGCAAGCGTCTGCTCTTCCAGTTCTGAAATGCGTTGTTTCATGGTCGCGGGGTCAAAGACGCCTCCATACGTTGTAGGCTTCTTCTTTGATGGACTCGTATTGTGCTTTGTTTTGTATGAACATGGTGACTCCTTGGTTATAATGTACTGATTGTAGAATAGAAGCGGAATTAATTCAACGCCGTTCAATACGCATGGCCAGCTTGAACAAGGCAGAGGCGCCGGGTGCAAGGTGGACGTTCCAGTACGGGACCAAGGTTGAATGTGTATAGACGCGCTCAGGGCCACAGATAGTTCTGGCGTCGAGGTAACGATCTTCTTTGAGCAATTGGAACGGTATGTCGCTCGTGCAGGATACAAGCGTCTTGTTCAGTTCATCGACCAACCGAATATTCTTGAACTTTGCCCCTTCCGTTTCCGTAATTTGTCTCAGTTGGGCTTGGTTCAACTCAAAGGAATAGAGGGGTATCGTTGTGTTCTTTGTTCCGACGGAGAGGTTCATCTCACAACCATACCAACAGTTGAGTGTTCCATCACCCGTATTGGTGATCGTTGCCTCGAAGCAAATGGTATTCTGTCCGAACTTGAATTCCTTGTGCAGCAGGAGTGGTTGTGAAATGATATGGGTGTTCTCAACTGCGAGGTCACCACTCATGGTGTTTCCCAATCTATCAGAACGCTCCATGTCGAATACCCGTTGGCCAAGGGCAACACATTCATGGGTATTGTATTTGTCGTATGATCCTTTTCTAGGAGCTTGTTGAAACAGAATATCTTCGAAAACCTTTTGCTTCTTGCCAGACCCCACGGTTTCCCGTGAACGGCCGCAATAGGTATCCGCATAATTCCATCCTGCTGGAAGATAGTTCAGCTCGATGATTGCCGCCCCCTTGCAGTCCACGATTGCACTGAGGTTCTTCCCAATGGACAGGAATTCATTGTGACGGTCAAAGTCAATGTCCAGTTCCCGTGGATATGCAAAGTCTGGGATATTGCACAACGATTGCTCGATTTCATTGAAATACTTGTAGATGTGCTTGCGGTGCATCGGAAGGAGGGTCCCACCTACAGTGTCGGTGATGAACGCAACACCACAGGACGCCTTTTCCAACGTACTTTCGGCGAGTTTCCTGATATCTCTGTTCTTCTTGTAGTTGCGTATGTTTTCACTGATGAACAGGTATCTTCCATACAGCTGGTTGAGCTCTTCATTGTTGACCAGCAGGTCATTGAAGGACTCATACCCATTGGTCCCTTCACTATCGTGGCCATACCAACCAGCAGGGAGGTATCGTGAGACCTCTATCGGATTTTCTTGTGAATAGGTACCAGGTACAACAACCGGTACCCGATGCTCCTGTGCGAATGAGTAAATTTCTTGGAGCATGCTCCATGCATCTGTCTGCATGGAGTCTTCAGCAGGACCGCTGCTTCCCATGGCAATCTGGTCTGCATTGATCATGATTGCGGAATATGGTTGCGCATACGCTTGGCGGAGTACATCCCCAGTCGCATCGGCCAGAGTTGCCGACCCAAGTTGGTGGAGCGAATACTTTTGGACCATGCTGGAGAAGAGGTCGTTTGTTGGATAGACTTCTATCGTCCTGCCTGTCTCCTGCATCAGAAAAGGGAGAGCCTGTGCTTGTTTGCCTGTGAATTTGTTGCTGGTACTGATTACCAACCGCTCAAGGCCGCACAACGCCATCGTGTTGATATAGGTGGGGTTCCATACCTGTTGGTAGCACCACAAGGTGCGAGAACGTGTACCGAACTTGCGCCTGATGTAGGTCGTTGTCTTCTCAACTTGTGCCGAGCGATCCTTCATGGGGATCAACTGCATGATGCTCTGGTAGAAAGGACCGGTTGCCATCTCGACCTGGCCACGTTTGACCAAGTCGCTGAGCAACATGTTGACAGCGGGATGGTTTTGTCTCAGCCATTCCAACTGGGCAGGTGTCAGGCTGAGCAACATGGACATTTGCGGATGCTCAAAGAGAAACTTGAACGTCGGCGTCAGGACATGGGAAAGTACTCGTTCATGAACGAGTACTCCTGTTCCCATGGGTAATTGGCTATACATGCCAACGATCAGTTTCATAGCGTTCCTTTCTTACTGTCGGTCTTCCATACGGACGATGCACTTCTGCGGGCAAGCTTGCGCTGCCTCGTCGAGTTGCGGATGAGGGACAGTATAATCAATTTCTGAAAGGAATTTCACTACCTTGCAACCAGACTCTGGGAATTTGTTTTCACAAATCTTGCAGGCAATACAGCCGACAGTACACATCTTGCGGACCTTTGCTCCGCTTTCATGGTTGTTGCAGGCAATGACACGTTCTGCAGAAGCGGGTACCATCCTGATGACACCATTGGGACAGACCTGCGTACACTTCTTGCAGCTGATGCACTTGTTGGGATCGACGACGATCTTTCCATCTGCTTCCTTCCTGATGGCACCAACGGGGCATACCTTGATGCAGGAACCCAAATGCATGCATCCGGCCTTGCAGGTATTCTCACCACCAAAGAGGATTGCAGCTGCGTTGCAGTCCTCAATGCCACTATAGTTGTAGTCCCTTGCGGTAGTCTCAGTTGTACCATTGCAATGGACGTACGCAACCATCCGTTCCTCAACGGAAGAATCTGATTCCATCCCAAGGATCTGGAACATCTTCATGTTCAGGGCTGCACCACCAGGGGAGCAAAGCCCAACCTTTGCCTCACCGCTGACAACGGCTGCTGCATAGGCAGCACAACCAGCATACCCACAACCGCCACAGTTGGCGTTGGGCATGATTGCCTCCACTGCAACGAGCTTTGGGTCCTTGGGTATCTCAAGCTTCTTGGCTGCAAAAGCCAGTCCGAAGCCGAGCAACAGGCCGAGACCCGTGATTATCAAGAATGCGAAAAGAATATTCATCTGCTACTCCATCCATCAAACAAGATGCAGGTTGGTCAACAATGACTTGTCGAACACCATGAACGCCAACGCCATCAAACCGGCGGAGATAAATGCAATGGGAACACCACGATAGCTCTTGCGCACGGGAAGGAGCTCAAGGCGCTCTCTGATATTGCTCATCAGGATCATCACCAGCGTGAAGCCAATACCACCTGCAAAACCTGCAGTGAAGCTCTGCATCAAGTTGTAGCCTTCGGTGATGTTGATGATGGCGATACCCAGGACTGCACAGTTGGTGGTGATCAAGGGCAGGAAGATACCCAGAGCCTTGTACAAGGGAGGGCTAATCTTGCGGATGACCATCTCAACGAGCTGTACCAAAGCGGCAATGACCAAAATGAAGGAGATGGTCTGAAGGTACGTCAGTGACAGAGGGACCAGGATGAACTGGTAGATGCACCAACATACGATTGATGCAATAGCCATGACGAACGTAACGGCCATACCCATGCCAAGTGCACTCTCGCTGTTCTTGGAGACCCCGATGAACGGACAGAGCCCGAGGAACTGTACGAGGATGAAGTTGCTGATGAACACATATGTGATTAGAATTGCGATGTATGTCATGTCGCTTATCCCCTCTTTGCCTTTCGGTCACCAAGCCAATTGAAGAATGCCTTGAGGTATCCCATCAACAACAGGGCACCTGCAGCAAGCGTCATGACGCGCACCGGCCAGTCAGTCAATACAGGAATGGAAATGACTCCATCCCACTCACCCATTGGGAACAATGTAATGGTGCCGGAACCGGATACCTCGCGCAGCACTGAAATCAAAGTCAGTGCAAGGAAGAATCCGATGCCCATGCCAATTGCATCCAGCGCAGCGTCTCCGATCGTATTCTTGTTGGCGAACGCCTCTGCACGACCCAGGATGATACAGTTTACGACGATCAGGGGAAGATACACACCCAACGCACTGTAGATCGAGGGTACATATGCATGCATCACCATCTCTACGATCGTAACGAAGGATGCAATGACTACAATGTAGGCAGGGATACGGATGCTGTCGGGGATCACCTTCTTCAGCAATGAGATCATGACGTTCGAGCACAGGAGCACGAAGAATACGCCAGCACTCATTCCCAGTGCATTCACTACCTGGGTGGTGACGCCAAGCGTCGGGCACAGGCCCAACATGATGATGAACGTCGGGTTTTCACGGAAGATACCCTTCGTCAGTTCCTTGATATGTTTGCCATCCATGGTTAGTTCCCTCCCTCAGTTTTCACATACTCGGAACCGGAGGCGAGCCCCTTGCTGATTCCTGAATATGTGATTGTCGCGCCGGAGACCGCCTGGGCGTCTTCCGCGGAGAGATCATCCTTGGTCAACGGGATAGCCTTGGACGAACCGGTACCGATGAACTTTTCCATATAGCTCTTGCTTTCACTCTTCTTTCCCAATCCCGGGGTCTCCGAGTTGGAAAGCATCTTGACTGCCATGATCTTGCCCTGCATGTCAAAGGAGGCAAGGAGGCTCATTGGGCCACCATAGCCAGTCGTATTGAATTCCATGATGACTCCAACTTTCTTGCCATTGTCATACAACGGAATCGTATAGGCAATCTTCGAGCTGCTGGGAACCAGCTTCTTCTCACCAAGCTCATACCCCATGGAGACATCCTGCATGGCAAGCTGTGTGAGGTGTTGCTCATATGCCTGGATCTTCGGTGCCGTGACTGCATTGACGGAGGCCAGGATGACCGCCGCAACTGCACAGATCAGGCCGAGAATCGCTGCTACCTTCAGGTACTGTTTCATGCCTTGGCCCCCTTCTGCTTCTTCACATATCCGAACTTCCGCGGCACGATGTAGCGTTCAATCGTCGGGCTGACGATATTCATCAGCAATATGGCGAGTGACACGGCCTCGGGCAAGGAACCGAAATACCTGAATACAAAGGTAAAGAATCCGCAACCCAAGGCAAAGAGCAATTGTCCTTTGTGGGTAGTCGGAGAAGTGACCATATCTGTGGCCATGAATATCGCACCGAGCATCAAGCCACCTGAAACAAGGGCAGAACCTACATCACCTGAGAAGAATCCCATGTCGGCGCGCAGTCCTCCAAACACCCAGACGAACAAGGAGAATGATCCGATGTACGTCACAGGGATGTGCCATGTGATCACCTTGGTGCACAGGAGGAAGATTCCTCCAACGATCAGCAGCAGTGCAGAGACCTCGCCGATACACCCTGGGACGTTTCCAATAAAGGCATCCACTGTGTAGGGAGAGACATGGTCTCCAAAGAACTCGGAGATCTTCTGTGCAAACTCAGTCGCCGGGTATTTCTGCTGTGCAAGGATCTGCATGGTATCCATGCCCGATCCCACACCCGAGGTAATGGCGGACTTGACCACTGACAATGGCGAGGCAGCTGAGACAACATCTGCGACAACTTCCGTTGCAGCCTGCGAAGCGTGTGCGACTGCACTTGCCGAAGCCTGGGATATTGCATCCGCGGCCTTCTGCAGCGTGCGAGGCATGCTGAAGGAACTCATTGCGCTGGTGAAGGAGAAGAACACGAATACACGTCCAGCCAACGCTGGGTTCATCCAGTTCGTCCCAAGGCCACCGAACGTCCACTTGACGACGAAGATTGCAAACGCAGACGCCAAGATAGGAATGAACAATGGTACGGCCGGTGGCATGTTCATGCCGACCAACAACCCTGTCAGGAATGCAGATCCATCCCAGATGGTACAACGTTTGTCAATGAGTCCCAGCAGGTACTCGATCAACACGGAGCTTGCAATTGAAACAAGCAGGACCCACAAGGCATCCAGTCCAAATACATACACACCCCATGCACACGCAGGAAGCAGTGCAATCGTGACAAGCCACATGATCTGGGACGTGCTGCTATGTTTCGCATGGATATGTGGAGAGGATGATACGGTCAGTTTCGGTTGGTTCATTTCTTGATTCTCCCCATCTTCTTACCAGTCTTCATTGCCTGCACGAGGGGAAGCCTCGACGGGCATACGAAGGAACAGCATCCGCACTCCTTGCAGTCCATGAGGCTCAGGGCCATGGCCTGCTCGTACTTTGCGTGGGTGATGTTCCTGTAGAGCTTGTTGGGTGTGAGCCCCATTGGACAAGCTGCTACACATCTGCCGCAGGAAATGCAGGGATTCTGTGCCACTTGCTTCTGGGCAGGCAGGGCAAGGATGCCACTGGTTCCCTTTGCAACCGGGGTTTGGTCATCAAAGAAAGAAAATCCCATCATGGGACCGCCACTGATGAGCTTGTCTGGCTCACTGCTATAGCCACCGCAGAATTCCAGCAGATCAGCGACCTGGGCGCCAACTGGAGCCTGGATATTCTTGGGTTGGGCGATACATTCGCCAGAAACAGTAACCACACGGTCGATCAGAGGCTTGTGGAAGACACAAGCTTCGTAGATTGCATAGCATGTGCCGATATTGCATACGACAGCACCAATGTCCAAAGGAAGCTTGCCGGAGGGAATCTCCCTGTTGATTGTTGCCTTGAGCAACTGTTTCTCATCGCCCTGTGGGTACTTCATCTTGAGGGCCATGACTTCAATGGGATACCCCAAGGCTGCGGCACGTTCGCGAAGCAGTGCAACTGCATCCATCTTGTTCATCTCGACACCAATGATGATGCGCTTTGGCTTGATGATCTGTGCAGTTATCATGATGCCCTCGAGAGCCTCGTCGGTCCGTTCCATCATGATCCTGTAGTCGGCGGTCAAATAGGGTTCACACTCAACACCGTTGACTACGAATGCATCTACTTCCCTACCACGTGGGATAGAAAGCTTCACGTTGGCTGGGAACGTAGCACCACCAAGTCCTACGATGCCCATGTCCTTGACCGTTGCAAGCAATTGCTCTGAACTCTGGGATTTCCAGTCAAAACGTTCGGTGAACTCAACTGGCTGCTCAGGGTCGACTGCGATGACATATGCATCACAGACTACGCTATTTGCCAAGGCAACTTTCTTGATTTCCTTGATGGTGCCGGAGAATGGGCTATGGATGTCGGCGCTGATAAAGCCGGAAGCTTGACCGATCTTCTCCCCGCGTACGACAGTGTCTCCCTTGGATTTCGTGGGCACCGCTGGTGCGCCAAGGTGCTGCGATAGCGATACAATTACTTCCGTTGGCAACGGGAGGTGTTCAATCGCTTGCCTGCAGCTCAACCCTTTCTTGTCATCAGGATGGACTCCGCCCTTCCTGAACGTGGGTATCTTATGCATCGATGACTCCTTTTCGAGTGATGGACCCCCACACGCAACTACTCACCCCACAAGAGGGTTGAGCAACCGGGAGATCCTATGAACGTTGCAATTCTATCTGAAAGATGCATTGAGGTAAAGCTGGTCCAACCGTTTTATCACATGACGTTGCAAATATGGCAAATTTTGCTCCAACAATTGCTCATTTCATGCACATAGTGGAATAAAAGCTTATAACATTGTACAATGTTTGCATGAATCGAATCTTTAGGTACGCATTTTGGAAGCTCAAGGGAGTAAAGGTATATGCCCTTGTCGGAAAAAGTGGTACCGGCAAAAGTTTCCGGTCGAAGCTCGTGGCCGAGAAACACAATATAGAGCTGATCATAGACGACGGGCTACTGATCAAAGGCGACCGCATCCTTGCAGGGCGCTCGGCAAAGCGTGAGGCAAACTTCCTCACTGCGGTCAAGACCGCGGTATTTGCCGATGACGAGCACCAGCGACAAGTCATTGACGCGCTCCAGCGGGAACGCTATCACAAGATCCTCATCATCGGGACATCCGAGAAGATGGTCCACAAGATTGCAATGAGGCTCAACCTCCCGGAACCAGAGAAGATCTATCATATTGAGGATATTGCGACAAAGGAAGAGATCGAGACCGCCATGCGGATCAGATATACGGAAGGCAAGCATGTCATTCCCGTACCATCAATCGAAATCACAAGGAACTATCCCCAGATCGTCTATGATTCAATGCGGGTATTCTTCAAGAACAAAGCCCGTTGGCCATGGAAGAAGAACAAGGTCTTTGAGAAGACCATTGTCCGTCCAGAGTTCAGCCGGACCGGCAAGGCGACTGTCAGCGACGTCGCCATCAACCAGATGGTGAACCACTGCATCGATGAGTTCGACCAACAGATCAAGGTGAAGTCGGCAAAAGCGAAAATAGAACCGGAAGGATACGCATTGAGTTTGGTCCTTCGGGTTCCTGTCAAGCACCAACTCTCGACCAGTTTGGCGGAGATGCAGGAATACATTGCAGATTCCTTGGAAAAGTATGGTGGGATATTCGTCAAGTCGGTAAGTATTGAAATAGAAGAGTGGGCATGAAACAATCAAGGCCGCTGGACTTCAAAAGTCTTGGCGGCCTTGTTTCATATTAGAGATCATGTGCTTCGGCACTGGTGGCGGGTTGTACATTGTCGACGACAACTTGTGTCGTGCCAGCCGAAGGCTTCTTGCCACGGTGGTTTCTTCTGCGCCGTCTCTTGGGAGCTGCAACAGGCTCGTTGCCTGCCACCTGCTTCTGTTCCACCACCCCCTCGGCATTTGGCTGCTGCTCTGCATTTGTCACCGAAGGCTTGTTGACCTTCTTGTTTCGCTGGCGTGCAGGAGCCCCATCCACCCTTGGAGTGCGGCGCTTGGGTCCGCCAATCTGGTTTGCAGGACGAGGTGTCCTGACGCAATTCCTGGGAGTCTTGAATCCCCTGTCGGTCATCAGGCGCTCGCATGCAACCTCAATCTCGTAGTTGCTGGGTGTGATGGGACTGACAAGCACCTTCACCTGCCGAAAGGCTTCGCGGAACCGGTCTTCGGGTGTCACCAGTGAATCATCGAACACAATCATGGGATTCACCAGGTACTTGATCATATCACCGCGGGAAACTTCCTCACGCTCACCCCGCTTTGCGGCATTGACTTGCTCATCAAGCTGTTGCAGCGACTGCCTGACTTGGGGGAAGTTCGAATAGACGGAGAAACAGGGAAGCAGGAACACCAGCAGCTTGTAGCGCTGCAGCTCATGGAAGATAGCAGCCGAGTCTCCTGAAGCCAGGATCTTGTTCACCTCTTCCGTCAGGCGTGAGGTAGAAATGCGTGAAAGCTCCGGTGCTTGTTTCTTGATTGCGCTACGGACATCCCACTTGAGCTTGAAGCCGGTGGTCACTGAGTATTTGACAGCGCGGATCATCCTCACGGGGTCTTCCTTGAACGTGAGGTTCAACGGGATGATCGAGCGGATCTTCTTCTGCTTGAAATCATCCATTGCATTGTTGAAGTCAAGCAGCTGCTTCGATACTGGATCGTAATATAAAGCATTGATCGTGAAATCCCTGCGCTTTGCATCTTGGTCGATGGTACCAAAAATATTGTTGTTTCCCTCGTCGGCTTCTTCTCCACTGCGGAAGGTAGAGACCTCGAGGATCTTGTCCTTGAACACCAGGTGGACGAGCTTGAAGCGCTTTCCGATGATCCGGGCGTTCCAGAACATCCGCTGGATCTGCCGGGGACTGGCACTTGTAGCGATGTCGAAGTCCTTGGGTTGCCTTCCAAGCATCAGGTCACGTACGGCACCACCAACGATGTAGGCTTCTGCCCCGGACATCTGTAGCTTGCGCACTGTCCAAAAAGCATCATTGTCAATCAGTGAAGGATCGATGCGTACTTCATCGTGTGTATAGATATTGGCAACAGGGATACTCTTGCCCTGGTCATCTTTCTTGTATCGTTTCAGCATTGTTACTCATATATGCTGCAGGAAGTAGTGTCTTCTTGCAGTTTCCAAAGGATTTGTTTACTATTCAGGTGTACACCAAATAGTATGAAAAAGCAACAGGAGCCCTCTGCAATGAGCGAAAACACACCTCTCACGGCATCAGAAACAACAAAAAAGAGAACAATCATCGAGCCTCGGGTACTCAAGGGATTCCGTGATTCCCTTCCTGCGCAAGAGATCCAGAAGAAAGACCTCATCTCCAAGCTGGAAAAGAACTTCTCATCATATGGATTTGTCCCCATCGACACACCCGCACTTGAATATACACAGGTGCTCCTGGGAAAAGGCGGTGGTGAGACCGACAAGCAGATATTCCACTTCCAGGACAATGGTGGCAGGGACGTAGCGCTGCGCTTCGACCTCACCGTTCCCTTTGCACGTTTTCTTGCCGCACACAGCAACGAACTTGCCCTCCCCTTCAAGCGTTTCCACATCAACAAGGTATGGCGTGGTGAAAACCCCCAGAAAGGTCGTTTCCGTGAGTTCTTCCAGTGTGACTTCGACATTGTAGGAATTGACAACGCATGCGCCGACTTTGAGATCCTGTCCATGATGCAAAGCTCATTTGCCACCCTTGGATTGGAGAAAGTCACGTTCCATGTAGCCCACCGTGGCTTGTTCAATGCCTTCTTGGAGCACCTGGGAGTCGGTGATGAATCAGTTGAGATCCTGCGCACCGTCGACAAGCTTCGCAAGATTGGGCGTGAGGCAGTCATGGAAAATCTCACGACCCTGACAAAATCGGCAGAGAAAGCAGAGAAGATCCTCTCCTATATCGAACCGCAGGAGAACGACCAGTTCCTCCAGCGTCTGGAGAAATTGTCCATCCTCGCCGGCGATGAGAGTGTCCACACCCAGAGAATGAAGGATATCTACCAACTGTTGACCGATGCTGGCATCAGCGCGCAGTTTGTCCTGGACCCCTCGATTACCCGTGGACTGGACTACTACACGGGAATTGTCTACGAGACATTCCTTGACGAGCTGCCTCAGATCGGTTCCGTATGCAGTGGCGGACGCTACAATGACTTGGCTTCCCTCTATACAAAGGAACTCTTGCCAGGCGTAGGTTCATCAATTGGCCTTGACCGCCTGCTTGCCGCACTAGAGGAACTCAAAAGCCCCGTGCTCAAGAATGGTTCGTCTGCAGACGTGTTGATTGTCATCATGGATGAGCATCTGCGTCCTTGGTACAACAACGTTGCCGCACAGCTACGCAAGCTGGGTGTCCGTTGCGACGTCTATCTGACCGACAGGAAGATCAACCAGCAATTCAAGTACGCTGAACTCAACCATATCCCGTATGCACTGACATGTGGGGAGGAAGAGCAGCAGGCTGGGACATATACCCTCAAGGACCTCAGGTCACGCGAGACTACCCGCGAACTCTCGCTGCAAGATGTGGCGAACATGACAAAGGAAGTGTGATTTGCAAAACATGAAAGACCTGCCGGTGTACCAGCACCGAAAGGAAATCCTTGATGCCCTGGAGAAGAACCAGGTCATCATCGTGGAAAGCCCGACGGGAAGCGGCAAGACGACGCAGCTTCCCATCATTCTCAACGAGGCTGGCTACACACAGAGTCTTTCGGTGGGAATCACACAACCTAGGAGAATCGCTACCCTCTCGGTGTGTGACTATATCAAGTCACAGCTCCATGATGAGGATGGATCGTTTGTCGGATACAAAATGCGTTTTGCCGACACAACAACCCGTGACACCAAGATCAAAGTCATGACCGATGGAATTCTGCTTCAGGAACTGAAGGCAGATCCCCTGTTGAAGAACTACGCGGTCATGTTGGTCGACGAAGCCCATGAACGGAGCCTCAACATCGACTTCATCCTGGGGCTCCTCAAGGAAGTGCTTGCACAACGGCCCGACTTCAAGGTGATCATCAGCAGCGCGACGATCAACACGCAGTCCTTCTCAGAATATTTCGACAATGCACCGGTAATCAGCATCGATGCACGCATCCACCCAGTCGAACTGTTCTATATGCCGCAGGTCCATCCGGGCAACATCGACGAGATGCTCGACCAGATTGTCCAAATCGTCACAAACCGGGTGAAGGAGGCACAGGGTGACATCCTGATATTCCTCCCCGGGGAGTTCGATATCAAGGCGTGCATGCAGGCCCTTCTTGCATGCGAAGTAAAGAAATCCTTGGTCATCTACCCTCTCTATGGACGCCTTTCCCGGGAAGAACAGGAACGGGTATTCATCACGACACCGAGGAACAAGACAAAAGTGGTGATAGCCACCAATATTGCCGAGACCAGTGTCACCATTGACGGCATCACGACCGTCATCGACAGTGGCAACGCAAAGATGAATTTCTATAACCAAAAAGATTTCACTTCGTCACTTGTGCCGTTGCCAGTGAGCAAGAGCTCCTGTGAGCAGCGCAAGGGAAGAGCCGGGCGCACAGCACCCGGCATCTGCTACCGCCTCTATTCCGAAAGCGACTTCTCATCCCGCCCACAGTTCACAACCGAAGAAATCCTCAGGACGGACTTGTCCGAGGTAGTCCTGAGGATGAGCGACCTGGGAATCTATGATTTTGAGAAGTTCCCATTCATCACACGTCCAAAGCTTGGTGCAATTGCGAGTGCTGAAGAGACCCTGAAGTTCATCAGGGCAATCGACAAGGACAGGCGTCTTACCGGTATCGGTGACCTCATGGTCAAGTTCCCCCTGTTGCCACGTCATTCACGGGTCATTGTCGAAGGGATGCTCAACTACCCTGACGTCATTGACGAGGTACTCGTTGCCGTGAGCTTCCTCTCGACAAAGACTCCATTTGTGCTCCCCCCAGGGGAAGAAGACAATGCACGCAGGGCACACAAGTCCTTCAATACGACAGAATATGGGGATTTTGTCACCTACCTGAAAATCTTCAAGGACTTCACATCGCTGACGACAAACGAGGCCAAGGAGAAATTCTGCAAGGCTTCATACCTGGACATGCAGAGCATGCAGGAGATACAGCACGTCGACGAGCAGCTTTCCGAGATCGTCAGCGAACTAGGGTTCCCCCTCTCCAGTGGCGGTTCGGTACACGACTACCTCTGCTGCCTGGCAGCAGGTCTCCTGCAGTATGTATGTTGCAAGAGCAAGGGGAACATGTACAAGAGCCTGACGGCAAACCAAATCTACATCCATCCCGGCTCTGCCTGGTTCAAGGACCTTCCGCAATTCATTGTTGCTGGTGAGATTGTACAGACTTCCAGGATGTATGCCCGGTCTGTGAGCCCGATCAAGCGGGAATGGCTGGATCATATCGACCCGTCGCTGCTCAAGAGACTCATCGCCATCAAGGAAACAGATGCCTCTGCACAACGCAAGGAGCGTGAGGCACGGAGGGATGCACGGCGTAACCCGATGTTGGAGACCAAGGTGCTGGACCACAAGAAGAACGGATCGGCAATAGCCGCCGGTGTGACTTCCCCTACGCAAGTTCCTTCGCAGGTCGTCTACAAGAGAAGCTATCCCGTGGAGATCAGCAGCAGGAAACACATTCCTGTGGTGATCATCCCATTGTCGGATCTTCCGTACCTGTTTGTCCAGAACATGAACGCCTCCAAGAGGCCACGCAACTTCAGGGCAGCAATTTCGTACCATGGCTCATATATCCAATATGGGGACAAGTTCTTCAACTTGCTGGAGCTCAATGACAAGATCGACACTGACAAGGGAATCTTGGATGCGCCTCCTGCAGGACAATACTCCTCCTCCGATCCCAAGTCGTTGGTCGACAACCTGATGTGGGTATTGGCCCTGTGCCGCAGCAAGAAAGAGAAAGGTATCCTGGGATTCGTTGAGCTTGATACAAACAATGGCGGAAACTACATGTTCCACTTCAACAAGAGCTGCTTGGAGTCATTGGATACCTCGATCTATGCATTGGGGCTGCTCATCGATGAAATCGACGGCAAGCAGTTCCCCAATGAGCTTCGTATCGCCAAAAAGACGTTCGAAGCGCTCATGGACCGATTTGACGACAATTGAGTCAGATCGGACCACGGATTACAAGTTTCTGAACCACGGCAGGATCAAGGGGAGTCAATATTGGCTTCCCTTGACTTTCGAGCAATACGAATTTCACCGAACCTGCGGTCTTCTTCTTGTCCTTTGCAAGTGCCTGCTTGTACTGTATCCAATCGCCTCTTCCGATCCGATGGTCCAAGTCATATCCATACATCGTGAACAAACGGACTGCAGAAGCCGCATATTGGGGATCGGTGATCCCCAATAGGGTTCCTGCTTCCAAGGCACGGGCAGTACCCCATGCCACTGCCGCCCCATGGCTCCAGGAGGAGAACATGCCAATCGATTCCAACGCATGTCCAAAGGTATGGCCAAGGTTGAGCGCGCTCCTGATCCCATGAGTCTCACAGGGGTCACGTTCGATATACCATTTCTTCACGTCCAACGAGAGTGACACCAACTTGGACAGCGTGTCTTTGTCACGGGAAAGGATTGCTTTGCTTTCAGACACCAGCATCTGCTGCAGCGCATCATCGGGGCTCAGCAATGCATGCTTGATCACTTCGGCCAACCCATTGAGATACTCCTTCTCAGGAAGCGTCTTGAGGATATCGGTACAGATCAGCACTTCTTGTGCGGGATAGAAAGTTCCTACGAGATTCTTCCCCCCCATGAAGTCAATCGCCGTCTTCCCTCCAAGGGAGGCATCGACCATACACAGCAGTGTAGTAGGGACCAACGTTAGCTGACAGCCGCGCATGAACAACGAGGCTGCGAAGGCGGTCATGTCGCAAATGACTCCTCCCCCGATTGCAATGAAGCGGCTGTCACGGCTGAGACCTTCGTCTATGGCGGTCTTGAGGATACGCTCTATGCCCTGCCAGTTCTTGGCAACCTCCCCTGCTTCGAGGATGACATGGTTTTGAGGAAGCGGCCGCACCAGGCGGGCAGTATTCTCATCCAGGACCCACAGTACATTGCGTCCATAGGCATTCAATGCCTGGGCAAGCTCAGGCAGGGATTCAGCGGTCAGCACATTGGTTTGGAGTCCACCGGCAAGGGTGGCGGTACAGCAATTGTTCATACCTTCTTATATCCCAACGGAGGGACTGTACGCAATACGCAATGATACAAATGGACGTTGCATGTGCTTGCAACTCTTTCCTATTTATCCGACAATACCGTTGATGAATCCAACAGAATATTTCGATTGGGCTGCCACGTCGCCCATGTCTGAGCATGCGCTGCAAGCCTACTGCAGCGCAGCACGCCAATATATCGGAAACCCATCCTCACTCCATCGCGAGGGACAGGAGGCAAAGCGGTTCCTCAGCCAGCTGCGGTCCAGCATCGCATCCATGCTCCACGCTGATCCAAGCCGGATCTATTTTACCAGCGGAGGATCGGAGAGCAACGCCATCATTCTCAACAGCCTCCTCCAAGCACGTCAGAGCGGCCAGGTAATCATTCCAAGGTTTGAGCATGCGTCGATCACCGAATATGAACGTGTGCTTTCCGACGCAGGGTGGACAGTCAAGACGCTGCAGTGCCCTGGTGGCTATCTTTCACCGGCACAACTTCAGGATGCCCTCACACCCGCTACCCGCATGGTCGTCTGCATGACAGTGAACAATGTGACGGGGACGATTCAGCCGATCAAGGAACTGGTGCAGGTCGTGCGCTCCTATAGCAAGGAGACTGGCAGGAACATCCACTTCCATACGGACTGCGTCCAAGCGGTAGGCAAAATACCGGTGGATCTCCAAGACCTGGGTGTCGACAGTGCCTCTGTCAGCGCACATAAGTTCCAAGGGCCACGTGGGACGGGGGTGTTGTACAATGCAAACCCCTCTCTTGCCGTCTTGTCCCATGGGGGTGGTCAGGAACGGGGCATGCGTCCCGGTACCGAGGCCATAGCTGCCATAGCAGCCATGGAGGCGGCCATGTCTGACGCAATCCACTCATTGCCCGAACATTCTGCCCACGCACTTGCAATCCGCACGGTATTGGAACGGGAACTCGGTAGTCTGAAGATTCTTTCCCCGTCCGTGGAGGGACCCTCACCAACATCTCCGTATGTATTCTCAATTTCAGTGGAGGACATCCCCTCAGAAGTATTTACACGCATGCTCCAGGACAAGGGGTATTGTGTTTCCTCCGGCTCGGCATGCTCAAACAATGCAAAAGGGCATGGGGAGTCAATCCTCCAGGCGATGGGGGTTTCGGCAAAGAGTGCACGCAGTGCAATCAGGATTTCCTTTGGATATGATACGACTTTGGAAGCAGCAACAGACCTTGCTCGGACAATATGTGACCTCCATGCGGCACATAGCAGGTTCGGCAGATAACTATGGAGCATGAACATGGATACGACACTCTATCTGGTACGTTTGGGAGAGATATCCCTCAAAGGGCTCAACCGGGACTTTTTTGAGAAGCGCCTGCGCCACAACATCAAGGACAAGCTGCGCCCCTACCGCAGTTCCTGCACACGTCAGAAAGGACGCCTCTATTTCGAGGTGGACAGCAACTGTCCCGAGCAACAGATCACCAATGCGTTTGAGACAACGTTTGGCGTGGTGGGATATTCCAAGGCAGTCCGCTGTGCAAAGGATTTTGATGCAATTGTAGCAGCTACAAAATCCCTCATGTCAGAGCCCCCCTTCAATACAGGTGTCGGAAACTTCAAGGTGGAAGCTTCACGAGCAGACAAGTCCTTCCCCATGAAGAGCTATGACATTGCATGCGAGCTTGGCGGAGTTGTCCTGGACACCTATCCACAGATGCAGGTCAAGGTCAAGAATCCCGAGAAGACACTGTATTGTGAAATCCGCAACGAAGCCTATCTCTATGCTTCACCGAGAAAGGGATCGGGTGGACTGCCAGTCTCCTGTGCAGGAAAAGGCCTGTTGCTCCTCAGCGGTGGAATCGACAGCCCAGTCGCCGGATGGAGGATGGCACGCAGGGGACTGAAGCAGGAATGCATCTATTTCCATGCCTACCCATATACCTCCGAGATGGCTCTTGAGAAAGTCAAACGGCTTGCATCGGAAATTGCTCCCTACCTGCAGGGGACACGATTGCATGTCGTCCCCTTCACCGATTCCCAGTTGTGGATCCGTGACCATAGCAACGAAGACGAGCACACCCTGATGATGCGTGCCTGCATGATGAAGATCTCCAATGCGGTCGCTGAAAAAGTTGGTGCGACTTCCTTGGTGACTGGCGAAGCACTTGGGCAAGTAGCTTCACAGACATTGGAAAGCATGTCCTTTACCGACAGCATGTCCGATGCCGTAGTGTTGCGCCCGCTAGTCGGCATGGACAAGGAAGAGATCATCGACACGGCAAGGAAGATTGGCACCTATGAGACGAGCATCCTCCCCTATGAGGATTGCTGTGTCATATTCTCACCTCGCCATCCATTGGTACGTCCGGACAAGGCAATTGAAACAGAGCACTTCCTCGCAATGGGGATCGAGAGCCTCCTCCAGGCGGCCATCGATGGAATCGAGACCTTTGATTTTGCGGCTGACGGTACAGAAATTACCCGTAGCATTGAACTTTGAACTTCTTTCGTCAGAAATGTTCTGACTTGTATTTGACCATTTCTGACGTGCTTATTATCTTTGTATGAAATTCGCATGACATTCTCATGCGTCTGTGGGAGAGAAGATACGTGAAGATTGGTATCGATGTTGGTTCAACGACCCTCAAATGTATCGTCCTGTCGGATGACGGCGCTCTCATGCACAGCTCCTACGAGCGCCATTACTCACAAATCGCTGAGAAGACTTCGAGGATGCTGGCAGACATTCTTCCGATTGTCGGTGATGGTCCCCATGAAATATCCCTTTCCGGCTCAGCTGGGATGGGCATGGCCCAGGCCTGCAAAGTCCCGTTTGTCCAAGAAGTATATGCAACCCGCAAGGCTGCCAACACGTTCATCCCTGGTACTGATGTCGTCATCGAGCTGGGGGGAGAGGATGCCAAGATCCTCTTCCTCGACGGTGGTCTGGAAGTTCGGATGAATGGCACCTGTGCCGGTGGCACAGGTGCTTTCATTGACCAGATGGCGACGCTGCTGGGAGTCACCCAGGGCGACATGGATACATTGGCAGCCTCTGCGAAGGAACAATATACGATTGCCTCACGCTGTGGCGTCTTCGCAAAAAGCGATATCCAGCCCTTGATCAACCAAGGTGCACGGCGTGAGGATATCGCGGCAAGCATTTTCAGTGCTGTAGTCAACCAGACGATAGCGGGCCTGGCCCAAGGAAGGCCGATTACCGGAAAAGTCGCATATCTGGGAGGCCCGCTCACTTTCATGCCCCATCTGCGGCAACAGTTCGACACGACGTTGGGCCTGACTGGGATTTGTCCTGAAAATTCCCTCTACTATGTTGCCCTAGGCTCTGCATTGGTATCACAGGGGCAACCGCTTTGCATCAGTGAATTGGTCGACCGCCTGCATGCGTACAACGCCCAGACCAACTTCCGTTCAATCGAGCCGTTGTTCTCATCAGATAGCGAGTATCAGAAGTTCACCAAACGCCATGCAGAGGCCACGTTGCCCAAGACAGATCCAAGTTCCTACCATGGGGACGTATTCCTTGGCATAGACGCCGGTTCAACGACAGTCAAGGCTGCGTTCCTGACAGAGTCGGGAGAACTCCTCTCCTACCGGTATCAAGGCAACACAGGCAATCCAGTTCCCATTATCAGGACATTTTTGCAGGAGTTCATGACCAGTTGGCCCCACCTGCACATCATCGGATCGGCAGTCACAGGCTATGGCGAAGATATTGTCCGAAGCGCTTTCTGCGTAGACTACGGGGTTGTTGAGACAATTGCCCATTTCACAGCAGCAAAGCGTTTTATGCCCGATGTGGATTTCATCATCGACATCGGAGGACAGGATATCAAATGCTTCAAGATCCACAACGGTGCCATCGACAACATTTTCCTCAACGAGGCATGCTCATCTGGTTGTGGTTCGTTCCTGCAGACCTTTGCCAATACCCTGGGGTATTCGATCCAGGACTTTGCCAAGCTGGGACTGCATGCAAAGCATCCCGTTGACTTGGGGAGCCGCTGCACGGTGTTCATGAACAGCTCAGTCAAGCAGGCGCAGAAGGACGGGGCGACTGTCGAGGACATCTCTGCAGGCTTGTCCATATCCGTCGTAAAGAATGCATTGTACAAGGTAATCAGGACCACCAGTACCGAGGAATTGGGAAGGAACATCGTGGTCCAGGGGGGAACATTCCTCAACGATGCTGTGTTGCGTGCCTTTGAACACGAACTTGGCACTGATGTGGTGCGCCCTGATGTTGCAGGCCTGATGGGTGCAGTGGGAGCTGCGCTCTATGCCCAGCAGCATCGGATGAGCGATCTGGCCCCTACACAACTGCTGGATCTCAAGCAACTGGACGTCATGCGCCATGAAGTGCAGGCTATCCGATGCAAGCGGTGTCCCAACCACTGCCAGCTCACGATCAACACGTTCGATGGGGGCAGGAAGTTCATCAGTGGCAATCGGTGCGAACGCCCTGTCACTGGCTCTTCCGATCCCAACGAACTCATGATGACTGATATCTATGCATGGAAGCAACAACGCCTATCCTCCTACGGACGTACCATCGGAGCCCCCCTTGGGCAGATTGGGATCCCACTCTGCCTGAACATGATCGAGCTGCTCCCATTCTGGCACACCTTCTTCACCTCATTGGGATTCGATGTAGTCGTCTCACCATGGTCCAACAGGAACACCTACATGGAGGGGCAGACCACCATCCCATCCGATACGATCTGTTTCCCGGCAAAGCTGGTCCATGGCCATATCAAGCATCTGGTGGATGCTGGGGTACCATATATCTGGTATCCAGCGATGAGCTACAACATTGATGAGGAACATGGCAACAACCATTTCAACTGTCCTGTCGTTGCCTATTATCCCGAAGTCATCAGTGCCAACATGGTCATCCTCAAGGACAAGCATGTCGATCTGCTGCATCCGTTTGTTGGGCTGGACAACCATCACCATTTCGAAAAGCGGATCCATGAGCTCCTTGCTACCCATTTTCCTACGTTGGATATCCATGCCATTCATCAGGCATGCAACAAGGCGTATGCTGAGTATGAAACCTACATGAGGGACATCCGCACGGCGGGTGCCCAGATGATCGCCTGTGCAAGAAGGGCTGGCAAGCCCATTGTCGTGTTGTGCGGGCGTCCATACCATGCGGACCCGGAGGTCAACCATGGCATTGACCGCCTGATACGGAGTTTTGGAGCCTATGTCATCTCGGAGGATGTCCTGTCTGACATGACCAAGCGGCAACAGAGGATGGTACTCAACCAATGGACCTACCATGCCCGGCTGTATGAAGCAGCTCGTTTTGTCAGTACACAGTCAGATATGCAGTTGGTACAGCTTGTATCATTCGGATGTGGTCTCGATGCCGTGACGACGGATGAGGTGCGTGAGATACTCGAGCAACAAGGGAAAATCTACACGCAGATCAAGATCGACGAGATTACAAACCTCGGTGCAGTGAAGATACGGCTCAGAAGCCTCTTCGCTGCAGTTGGATTATGAGGAATACATGAGCGATACACCCAAGCATTTGTTTACCAAGAAGATGCGTAGCGGATACACCATCCTCCTTCCCAATATGGCACCCATCCATTTCACCATGATCAGCAATGTGTTCATCAACCATGGTTACAAGGTGCTGTTCCTGGACAACACGGGTCCCCAGGTTGTCCAGGAGGGGCTGAAATATGTGCACAACGACATGTGCTACCCTGCCCTGCTGGTCATTGGACAGATGGTAGACGCCTTGAAGAGCGGAAAGTTTGACCCGGACAAGACGGCGGTTGCCATGACCCAGACCGGTGGAGGTTGCAGGGCATCCAACTACATTTTCCTCTTGCGCAAGGCATTGGACCGTGCCGGTTTTCCGCAGGTACCCGTAATATCGATGAATCTCAAGGGGATGGAACGACACAGTGGTTTCAAGTTGACCGCGCCCATGTTGCTCCAGGCATTCGCAGCCATCATGTATGGCGACCTGCTGATGCTGCTCTCCAACCAAGTTCGTCCCTATGAGATACACAAGGGGGAGACGGATGCACTGGTCCTCTATTGGATAGGGTTTTTCTCTGCCAGGTTCAAGAAAGGACGTGGTTGGAGCAGGATTGCGATGCGCAAGTACTTCAACCAGATTTCAGACTCATTTGCGTCCATTGCAGTACAGCGAGTACCAAAGGTCAAGGTGGGAGTCGTCGGCGAGATCTACATGAAATATGCATCGCTGGGAAACAACAACCTGGAGCAGTTCCTTGCCGATGAAGATTGCGAGGTCATGCTTCCCGGGATCCTTGGCTTTGTCATGTATGGTTGTGACAACGCCAGCACCGACAGGAATTACTATGGTGGACGGTTTGTATCATCCATCATCACGTCACTGACGATGCGCTTCCTCAAGAAGATTGAGAGAATGAGCATCCAGGCGGTGAAACGGCATCCTGACTCGTTCATAGCACCATCGCCCTACGAGCACACCAAGAGCTTGGATGAAGGCATCATCGACAACGGGTGCAAGATGGGAGAGGGTTGGCTTTTGACAGCGGAGATGATGGAACTCGTGGAGAATGGGTATGCCAACATCGTGTGCACACAGCCATTTGGTTGCTTGCCCAACCACATTGTAGCCAAAGGGATGATCCGGAAGATCAAGGAACGGTACCCTCAGGCCAATATTGTCCCCATCGACTACGACCCCTCCGCAACCCACGTCAACCAGGAAAACCGCATCAAGCTGATGCTTGCTGTCGCCAGAGAGAACATGACTACCACTGCCAGCGATCAGAGCACTTCTCGAACAACTGGCTCTTGCAGCTGACACCGAGCTTCTGATAGATATTGTTCTTGTGGGTCTTGGCAGTCCCCGTGGAGATACACAACGCCAATCCAATCTCACCTACTGTCTTCCCCTTGAGGATCAGGGACAGGACTTCCCGTTCCCTAATGGAAAGGGAATCTTGCATGCTGCGTCTCTCAATCATTCCAAACAGAGACATGTCGATCGGCTCAAAATACAATCTTGTCATTGAAAGGTTCTGCATGGTGTCCTCCTGAAAACAGATGGTGTTTCCTTGAATTTGCTCTTTCTTTGACTTATGATATGAGTAACCCTTTTGGTAGACATGTCTCTACAGAGCTCCAAAGGGGTGATTTTAGGGGTGATTCGAACAAACAAGGTATATTAATTGAGCATGGAGGTGGTTGCGTATGGTTCGTCTGAGATCGCTTGTTGCCATGGCATTGTTGCTTTGCACCTTAGTCTTTGGGGCAACTGCTTGTTCACGACACACCAACCTGCTTGACCCAGATACTCCGGTGACCATCAATATTTGGCACAACTACGGTGGGCAGATGCAGGCTTCCATGGATTCCATGATGAACAATTTCAACCAGACCGTGGGAAAAGAACAGGGGATCGTGCTCAATGTCACTGCCATCTCATCATCATCACAACTTGCAGACAACCTGGTTGCCTCCGCAAAGAAGGATCCGACAGCACAACAGCTTCCAAATATTGCAGTCTGCTATCCGGCAACAGCCGAGATTCTCCGAGATGCGGGAGCTCTCGTAGACCTCACCCAGTACTTCACGACGGAACAGTTGCAGGAATATGTACCGCAATTTCTCCAGGAGGGATATTTGGGAGAGGGGTTGTACGTATTTCCAATCTCCAAGTCCACGGAGGTGCTGTTCCTGGACAAGACGTTGCTTGACCGAGCAGGAGATGTACTGGGTGTTGCCCCCAGTGATCTGTCAGATTTTGAATCGCTTGCAGACTTGGCGATGCGCTACTACGCATATACCGACGGCAAGACACCAGAGATACTGCAGGACGGAAAAGCTTTCTATACTTCCGACTCGATATGCAACTACTTCCAAGTAGGCATGGACCAACTGGATCGCCCCTTCATCGTCGATGGAAACATCAACTCTTCCGATCCTGTATTCCACCGGATATGGGAGAGTATCTTCAGACCGGCAGTAGCCGGTGGCTTTGCCATCGTCGACGGATATTCCAGCGACTTGTCCAAAGTTGGTGAGATACTCTGCTCAACCGGTTCCACAGCGGGAATCCTCTTCTATGGGACCCAGATCACATACCCAGACAATACTGTTGAGGATGTGGAATACGAAGTGCTCCCATATCCCACGTTTTCCGGTGGCAAAGCAGTTGCAATGCAACGTGGAAGCGGCATGTGTGTCCTCAAGTCCACGGAACAGGAGGAACTGGCATGTTCCATCTTCCTTTCTTGGTTTACCCAACCGCAGCAGAACATGCAGCTCGTATCTTCCACGGGATATCTTCCGGTAACCAACGAGGCATTCTCACACACGATTGAGTCCTCCATGGAGAGCATTGCCAACGAAAATATCCGCAAACTGCTTCAGACAGCAGTGCACATGTACAGGACATACGACTTCATGACTCCTCCGAACATTGCAAACTATAGCGCCATGAGCAAAAACTTTGAAAAACAATTCAAGAAGTTGGCCAGGGAATGCAGAACCTCATATATTGAGCTATGCAAGGATATGCATGAAGAACAAGCATATTCCATTGCTACCGAAGGAGCCTTCGAAGCCTTCTGCGCAACTTTGTAGGAGGTGGCATGCTCTCCCTGAGAAACGCCCTGCACATGATGACACACCGGCGTAGCCATGACCGGACACTGCAAGTCCGTTTGCTAATGTATGTAGCATCATACGTGCTCATCGCTGCACTGGGTGTTTTCATAATCCTGTTGCTGACAGGCGTCTTTAGTTGGGGCGAACAGCAGACCGCTGCCTATTTCGAGCAAGAACTTGAACATATTTCGCAAAACCTCGTCACCAGGCTGAACACCACGGCTTTGTACACTGATGAGTTGTCAAAGAACCTCTCTGCACAAATTGAGACGATCATCAACGGGAAGGGATTCTCACCATCTGACTTGCAGACACACACATCCTTGATCTCCCCGATCCTCGAAGGTGTGTTCTATACCCTGACGACAGCGTTGGAATTGGGAAGGACCAGCGGTGCATTCATGCTGATCGACACAACGGTCAATCCGTTGCTCCCAGAGGCACAAGATTCCAAGGCTGGGTTCTTCATCAAGAACATGGAGCCAAATGCCCTCAACGCTACCTTTCCCAATTTTAGGTATCTGCGTGGCCCCTATTCGATCGTGAATACAAAAGGGATGCAGATGCTCCCCCAATGGAGGATGGAGAGCAACATACATGACAGCATCAGCTGGAAGGTCTCACAAAGTACAAGCCCACCTCTGGACAATTGGCACCAACAATATTTCTGGTCCTATGACCAATTGTTCGGCATGGACAATGAAGGAATGCTCATCTGTTCCAGCCCCATGTTTGCCTCCGAGGGGACGTTTCTTGGAATCTGCGGCTATGAGATCAGCAAGATGATGTTCAAGCTGGCATATTCTCCCGATACCTCAAAGTACCTGAGGATATATGCCGTTCTGGCTCCTGCAACACCCGAGGGTTCCATCCAGATGGATTCTTCGCTTAACGCAGGCCATTTCCCTGCGAACATGGAATTCATTGACTCACAGTTGCTGCAGGTATCAGGCACATGGGGAACGTTGAATGAATACTTGCAGGTGGGGAATGACAATCGGTATGTAGGCCTTTCCAAGGAACTGGTGTTGTATTCCCCAAACAGCCCATATTCTGATGACGTCTGGACCATATCCCTTGTGGCGCTCAAACAAGAGGTCACAAAAGAGGTCCACAACAGGAACCTCAGGCTGGTAGTTCCCCTTGCATTGCTCATCATGGTCTTGCTCCTCGGAACCATCTGGTTCAGCAAGAGATACCTCAAACCTGTGCTCAGGGCTTTTGAGGGGATTCAGCGCAAGGAAGTACATACCAGCGACATCAAGGAGATCAACGACCTGTTGGAGTTCCTGGCGGCGAATGAGTCGGCTCCTGCCACTAACGCTTCCGAGGAGGAACAATTCCACCAGTTCAAGAAAAACATCAAGACGTTGTCTGCGGCAGAGAGAAGCGTGTTCAATCTCTATATGAAGGGATTCACAGCCCGGGAAATTGCAGACATCCTCTGCCTGAGCATCAACACGATCAAGACCCACAACAAGAAGATCTATCAGAAGCTCAATGTTTCTTCACGAAAGGAGCTCCTCAAGTTCGTGATCATGATGGATGACGAGACACACACAAAGGAAGATGACACTCCAAAACAGTAACGGTGCAGGAACTACTTCCTACACCGTTTTCTGGCAACTAGATTGTCACGTGCATCTTTTCCTTGATCTGGGCAAGGTTTGCATTTCCGATTGCATTCGCCTTGTCCGTACCGGCGATGATGATGTCGCGTACGAGTCCGCGGTGCTCTTCATAGAATTTCCTCTTCTCGCGGATTGGCTCAAATGTTGCGTTCATCTTCTCTGCAAGAAGCTTCTTGCAAGCAACGCATCCTATCTGAGCATTCTTGCACATGGAACAGATGTTTGGTGCCTCTTCCGAATTGAATGCCTTATGGTACGTATAGACCGTACAGACATCCGGGTTGCCCGGAATCTTGACAGATATCCTGTTGGTATCTGTCACTGCATTGCGGACCTTCTGGGTGAGCACCTCTGCAGGATCGGAGATGTAGATGGCGTTGCCAAGGCTCTTGCCCATCTTTGCATTGCCATCCAAGCCACACAGCCGCCCTACACTGCTCAGTTTTGCCTGGGGTTCGGTAATGGTGGTACCGTACATGTCATTGAACTTGCGTATGATCTTGCGAGACAGCTCGATGTGAGGAATCTGGTCCTCGCCTACTGGGACAAGGTCGGCATCACAGAAGGTGATGTCGGCAGTCTGGCTTACGGGGTACCCCAGGAAGCCGTACGTCAGGTCGCTGTAGCCATAGTTCTTGGCCTCGGTCTTAATCGTCGGGTTGTGCCGCAGCTGGTTGACGGTGACGATCATGGAGTAGAAGATCGTCAGCTCGGCAATCGAAGAAACCTGGGACTGCTGTACCAACGTAACTTTGTCAGGATCAAGGCCAACGGCCAAGTTGTCCATTGCTACTTGGTAGATGCTGTCGTTGATCAGCTCCGGATTGTCGAAGTGTGTCGTCAAAGCCTGTACATCGGCAAGGAGAATGAAAGTATCATATTCATCTTGGAGGGCGACACGTGTCTGGAGGCTCCCGACATAATGTCCCAAATGGAGACGTCCGGTTGTCCTGTCTCCCGTCAATATTCTTTTTTTCTTGGTTTCCATCGTTCAATTCCCCTCATTCTTCATTTTGTGTGGTCGTGGCTACAGGATTCGCAAGCACATGAACTACCATGGTCTTTGCAATAGAAGCCACTTCCCTTGTATACGACACCAGAGAAGGAATAGACGCGGTGCACATCCTTCCCATTGCAGAGCGGGCACTGGCAGGTATGTACCTCGTCGGCGCCCATCATCTTCTCAAACCGGTGGTGACAATCATCACATTCAAATTCATAAATTGGCATCTTAGACCAATCCTCCAATATTCTGCATGATAGAAGTATAGGAGTCCGTGATGGAGGCAACCTGCTCCGTCGTCAACGGCATCCTGTTGATAAAGAAATACGCACCATCGTTGACAAGCATCGGCTTGAGGTCAGCAATGCTGAACTTCACGCCGTCACGCCGCAGCTGTGCGACATACTGACTCTTGATGAGTATCGACAAGGAATTGGCCAGCTTGTCGTTCTTCATTCGGACAGAGGCATCGAGCATGGGCTTTCCCGCCTCGTCCTCGGAGATAAGGAACATGGCCTCTTCCATCTGAAGCACGACAGTCAGCGGAAAGTCAAAGCCCAGGTTGACCATCGTCTTGGGGTCGGCGACATATATTCCAATGATCGCCTCCTCCATGCGTGCAGACAATTCGGCAGGGATCTTCAGCTCACGGTTTTTCCAAGTTGAGGCATAGGCATCCAACCAATCGTCAGTTGAGAAGATCAGCAAGCCGTTCTTTGCCATCCCTACTGAAATGCTATCGTCCTTCGCAGTGAAATACGTAACATTTCCATCCTTGCGGGTGGTGAAGTCACGTGCGTACATCAAAGCAGTATTGATGATGAACTTGGAGTAATCCCCCTCAACTGCACCATATGCAGAGAACTCAGAAAGATCTGCTGGATATGGGAGGGCGAGCAGGGATTCCTCATCCTGCGGAAAGTCCTTGGTCATCGCAACTGAAACGCGTTGGGCCCGGTCTACAAGCTCAGCCGCAACACCCTCCAGGTTGCCCAGGGATTCTGAGAACATCCCTTTGCCTTGTTCCATGTCAACAGTAAACACGAACTCGGAGGGATTTCCCATTGCCTGGAAATATGTCTCTTCAATACCGACGAACGGGCTTTTGTGTACACACCCGGTCAACATCAGGAATGTCATGGGGACAAAGAGGCACAATGTGATGAATCGCAAGGACTTTGCGTGCATGGCTATTTCCTTTCAACCCTGAGGAATACAGCGTGATCTCCACAGTCAACAGGCTCGATGCCCCAAGAAGAAGCATCATCCACAAAACTTGCTTCATCCGAGAGGGTCTCGCTTTGGATGTACTTGCCGAAGGAATCGAAAACCACCTTCACGAGCTCGTCTCCACCCATCTCAAGCTTGATCCTGTCAGAAACATCAAATCCACTGCTCTTGCGCAGGTTCTGAATCGAACGGATGATATCCCTTGCAATTCCCTCCTGCAGCAATTCTGGGGTGACTTCCGTATCGAAACCGACAGTCAGCGCACCGTCGTTGAGGACCTTCACATTGTCCATCTCGGCACGCTGGACCAGGATGTCACCTTCGGAGATGACAATCGTCCCGTTTGAATACTCCAAAGTCACTGAGTGCCCGTCGAGCATCGAAGCAATTGCCGAACCATCCAGCTGGGCAATCTGCGCAGCCACTTCCTTCATGTCTTTGCCAAGGCTCGATCCAAGGACCTTGAAATTCGCCTTTGCACTGTACTGGACCAAACCGCTCTCGTCTGCCTGTACATGGACTTCCTTGACGTTGAGTTCCTCTGCGATGATATCCTGCATGCCTGCAAGGATCACCCGGTCTTCATCATCGCGGTCCACGATGAACAGCTTCGACAAGGGCTGGCGGATCTTCAGGTTGCTGGCACTTCTCAAGGAACGACCCATTGCAATGGCCTTCATCGTGAGGGCCATCTTCTTCTCCAGCTCATAGTCACGCTTGAGGGGATCGTACACAGGATAGTCACACAGGTGGATGCTCTGGGGCATGTCATCCGTGCGAAGGTTCTGGTAGATTTCCTCAGTCGTGAACGGAATCACAGGAGCAGCGACCTTGGTGAAGGTCATCAGCACGGAATAGAGCGTATCGTATGCGGCCTTCTTGTCACCGTCATTCTCACTTCTCCAGAATCTCCTGCGAGAGCGCCTGATGTACCAGTTGTTCAGGTCATCGACAAACGTGATGATCGACTGGCATGCCTTTTGGATGTCATATGCCTCGAAGTAGGTCGTCACATCATTGACGAGAGCTTCGGCGCAAGAGATGATCCACTGGTCCAGGGGATTCTCAAGCTTGTCGTATGCGGTCTTGCTCGGTTCATATCCATCGATGTTCGCATAGGTGACAAAGAACGAATATGCATTCCACAAAGGAATGATCAGGGTCTTGAGGACTTCCTTGACGGCATCTTCACTGAACTTCATGTCTTCGGCACGGACGGCGGCGCTGTTCATCAAGGCAAAACGGAGAGCATCGGCACCATACTGGTTGACGACATCCATCGGGTCGGTGTAGTTGCGCTCGCTCTTTGACATCTTCTTGCCATCTGCGGTCAGGATGATTCCATTGGTGATGCAATGCAGGAAAGCGGGCTTGTCGAACAATCCAGCTGCAATGACAGTCAAGGTATAGAACCAACCGCGTGTCTGGTCCAATCCTTCGCAAATGAAGTCAGCTGGGAAAATACGTTCAAACCGTTCCTTGTTCTCAAACGGATAGTGTTGCTGGGCATAGGGCATCGAGCCAGACTCGAACCAGCAGTCGAGCACGTCGGGAACGCGTCTCATCGTCCCCTTGCCGTCCGGGCTAGGCCAGGTTATTTCATCTACGAACTGCTTATGCAGGTCGTCTACTGGGATACCACTCTTTTTCTCCAGTTCTTCACGGCTTCCAATGACCTCGATGTAGTCGGAACCATCGCAGCGCCAGATGGGAATCGGGTTTCCCCAGAATCTATTGCGGCTGATAGCCCACTCACGTGCACCCTCAAGCCACTTGCCAAACCGGCCGTTCTTCAGGTGTTCAGGGATCCACGTGATCTGCTCGTTGGCGGCAAGCATGCTTGCCTTGATCTTCGGAACGTCGACATACCAGCAAGAGAGGGCACGGTAGATCAACGGCTTCTTCGTACGATAGCAGAAGGGATAGCTGTGCAGGTAGTTCTCCCGCTTGACCAACTTGCCATGATCTTTCAGCCAAGCAATGATGCTCTTGTCGGCATCCTTTACGAAGATGCCTGTCCAATCGGGTACTTCCTCAGTAAAGCGGCACTCTGCATCCACCGGGCAAACTATTGGGATTCCCGTTCCTTTGAGGACCTGGTAGTCTTCCTCACCAAAACCAGGAGCCGTATGGACAATGCCACAACCGTCCTCGGTGGTGACGTAGTCGCCCAAGACAGTAACGAAGGCTCCTTGCTTCTTGAGGTCTGCAAAATAGGGGAACAGCGGCTCATAGGTCATGCCAGCCAAGTCCTTGCCAAGCATTTCCTCTACGATCTCATACTGGGCTGCATCCTTGTAGTAGTGGGAAAGACGTGCTTTGCCCAAGATATAGAACTCACCGCTTTCAGTATCGCGCACCTTGACATATTCAATCTCCGGGCCCAGGGCAAGGGCCAAGTTGGAAGGAAGGGTCCAAGGCGTGGTTGTCCATGCAAGGAAATAGGTATTCTCCTGACCGTCGACCTTGAATCGGACCGTCACTGCCTGGTCAACGACATCTTGGTAGCCACCCAAGTTGACCTCAAAGTTGGACAAGGGGCATGCCAAGGCAGGGCTGTATGGAAGGATATTGTA
Organism: uncultured Sphaerochaeta sp.; assembly: GCA_964465155.1. Classification (GTDB taxonomy): domain Bacteria; phylum Spirochaetota; class Spirochaetia; order Sphaerochaetales; family Sphaerochaetaceae; genus Spiro-02. Next base: position 618 of record CAYXIH010000009.1, on the reverse strand, counting down.
TCCTTCATAGATCAGGCCCTTCTCAAAGAGAGTCTTGAACACCCACCAGATGGATTCCATATAGTTGGTATCCATGGTCCTGTAGCCATTGTCGAAGTCGACCCAACGGCCCATCCTGTTGATGGTGTCTTTCCATTCGCTGGTATAGCGCTGCACGATCGAACGGCAATTGTCGTTGAACTTTGCAACTCCATAGGCTTCGATGGCACTATGTCCGCTAACTCCGATGGTCTTCTCGATCTCATATTCAACTGGCAGCCCATGGCAGTCCCAGCCAAACCCACGGTAGACACGCTTGCCTTTCATGGTCTGGAAACGGGGGATGACGTCCTTGATAGTTCCTGCTTCGAGGTGTCCGAAATGGGGCAGTCCCGTTGCAAAGGGAGGGCCGTCATAGAATACATATTCGTTGTCGGCGGGTCGGTTCTCAATCGACTTCTTGAATATATCTTCAGCATTCCAAAAGGAAAGGATATCCTTTTCCATCTGCGGGAAATCTGTCTTGGTACTCACTGGGCGAAACATGGCGTCTCCTATTCAAATTGTTGTGTGTGACACAAAAATAGTATGTTCCATAGTATTCATTCTGATGATGTTTTTCAACCTACGAATGGGGGG
>CAYXIH010000008.1:0-57403 GCA_964465155.1 uncultured Sphaerochaeta sp. | reverse complement strand
TTCTTCGAGATGGTCTTCAACCCACAGGATGACCAGTCGTTGGACAACAAGAGTTTTTATCAGCTGCTGACTGCAGGAATGAGGGGGAACTGGACCAATTATGATGGATATCCATTCGAAGTAGGTTTTGGAGGGGGATACCAGCTGGCTGGCTGGTTCAACAGACATTTCCTCTATGCAAAAATCAACACAAAGCTGCCACTTCCACTGGATATGTGGATCAATATCAATGCAACTGCCCGTTTCTCCCTGGATGGAAAAGGGAATGTCCCCTTCTTCAATGAAGACGGTTTCCGCACAGCCGACCAGGCTACCCGTATGCAGGGCCAACCATCTCAGGCAACTGGTGGTGTAACCAACAACTCCCCATATCTTGCCGTGGGATCGATATCCTTTGGTTGGACTCCATCTTTCTTCAGGCCGTCATTCGGTGAATTCCTCCTGTTTGAGGACACCAGCATCTCCATATATTGTGATTTGTTGTGGAATAAGATCAAGGAAGTGGATACGCCATATCCGTGGCTCCCTTCGTTCTCAACCGGGGTAGAGTTCAAGACCAGTAGTGCGTTCATTGGATTGAGCAAGTTGCCCATGAGTATCTATGTAGGATATGACCAACTGACAAATGGGGTGGTTTGGGGAATCTGGTTCGGTATTACCGACTAAACTCGCAACCGCAGTATTGCTGACGATATAGGTCAAGCTCCTTGCTGAGGACAATGCTGCGGTTGAATCCATCCTGTTTCTTGAAGTCTATCTGCTCAAAGCCCGGGAATTGTTCCCCAACGCCAAATATTGTCTTGCTGTTCTTGAAACGGCTGACAGTCAAGGTCGTTGTAAAATGTTCGATACCCAGTTCCTGGGCAACTTGGCAAGCTTGGCGGAGATTGAACTCAAAGCAGAGGGAGCAGCGCATCCCATGTTCCGGGTCACCCTCATGGCCTGCAATGAACGTCCTCCATGCATCATGGTCCCAATTTCCCCTCACCGCCTGCAGATTATATTGCTTTGCTACTTTCTGTAGCTGTTCAAACCGCAAGTCTGCTTCAGCCTGGGGGAAAATGTTGCTGTTGCCAAAGAAGAGCACAGGTTCCCACCCATTGTTGATGAGACGTTCGATTGAGGCAGTGGAGCATGGGCCGCAACAGGCATGTAGGAGAATCTTCTGCATATGCAGATGCTACTGTTGTAATGGCATCGTTGTCAAATGGAGGTAAGGAACTCCTTGATCATGGTGAAGACAACCTGTCGCTGGTGTTCATGGAGCACCTCATGGCGCATGTGTGCCATGGTCTTGAACTGCAGGTTCTGATACCCCGCCTTTTTCAGTACCCGTTCGCTCTCCTTCAGGCCCAAAGGGCCCCCTGTGACAATGTCCCCTCTGCCTGTGATACTCAGGATAGGGAGGGTGGGGTTCTTGCACTGGTAGAGTTGAGCGTCCGCGCTGAGGTCGTCAGCCTCAAAGATCGTGAGTATTCCTCCATTGGAATATGCAAAATGGCACAGGGGATCTTGTAGGCGTTCTTGTTGGTTCTCTACATTTGCACTTACCCACCGCTGGTCATCACTGTCTGCATTGACCATGCACAGCAACCGGCTGTGGGCGTGGATTCCATCATGGAGGATTGATTCTTTTCCCAAGGCCACGCCCAGCGGGGCAAGCTTGAACGGTGCTACCGTACCGGTCATGACCAATGCTCCGATATCCTGGTCATGCTGTTGCAGGTAGAGGCGCCCCAGCAGTGACCCCAAGGAGTGTCCCAGCATGGTGATGGGAATCCCTGGAAAGCGGGAGGAGGCGTACCTGACGACCTGGTGCAGGTCCTCCAAGAGCTTTGTCGGCCCATCCATGAATCCCAACGGCCACCATTCGCACACGGATGCCCCATGTCCACGGTTGTCTGGTGCAACGCATGCTATTGCATCCTTGGCAAGATACTCCATCAGCTCGAAGTAGCGTTCCTTGTGGCATGCGGCCCCATGAACCAATATGAGAACCTGCTTTGGTTCAGGACAATCCGATACTGCTATGCTCAGGGGCAGTCCGTCAGCGGCAGGAAGCGTCATCAATTCCATGTGTGATCCTCCTAGTTGCATTTTGCAGGGGAATCGGAATGGATGCAAGTCTTGAAGTCGCTTGCCAGATTTGCACTTTCCCATTAGGATAGAATTATTCCCGGAGGAATTATATGCCAGCAAAGAAAAACCCCAGACGCCAGAATCTCGGCTTGTGGATAGCCATATTGGTAGTCGTTCTCGTTTTGATACTTCCTATTTCCCCTTGGTGCCGCGTGTTGATCCTCGTGGTACTTGCAGCAGGGTTTGCTTATTACCGGAGGGGACTCATCTATTTCTTGATGGGCAACCGCAAGATGGTGGGAAACAAGAAGAAGAATATTGCCCCTACGCCGGAAAAGGCATGGCCGTATTACCGCAAGGCGGTTGAATCGAATCTCCATCCCAGCTATGTCGCTGTTGTCGGAAGCACGTTCATCCAGCAGGGGGACGTTGAGTATGGAATGTTGTGCTTGGACAAGGTCATTTCCAAGGTGCCAGGAACTGAGCTTGCCAATTCCGCCAAGGTTGCCAAGTCCATGGGATATTGGAGAATGAACCGTCTGGAAGATGCAATTGCCATTTTGGATGAAGTCCATGAAAGTGGGTATACCGACAAGAACCTCTATATCAACTTGGGTACCTACCTGATGGAAGCAGGTGATTTCCGCAGGGCAAAGAAGATTCTTGATGAGGCGCGCAAGTTGGGACCTGAGTCTCCGGGTATCACGGACAACAGGGGTTGGTATGATATCGCCACCGGTGAATGGAATGGGGCCCGCAAGCTCTACAAGGAGCTTGTCGAAGACCGCACTCCCAAGTTCCCAGAGGCCTACATGCATGCAGCTCAGGTACAGATACACTTTGGTGACATAGAGTCTGCGATAGATCTGCTCGAGCGTGCCATCGGACAACGGTTTGTCCTCACCGCTGGAGCACAAGCTTCTGTGCTTCAGGAGATGCTTGAGCGCCTGCAGGATCCTGCAACACGTGCTTCTGCTGTTGCCGCCATCGATGCAAGTGCAGTGGCCGTTGCTGCCGGACAGGCTCCCAACTGGGGCAGTCGTCCCAAGGCCGCTCCGGTCGTTGCAATTGTCGCTGCTTCTGAAGATGAAGAGATTGATGATGATTTGGGTATGGGAACAACCGATGAAGTTGTTGAGGTCGTCGACGATGATTTTGACGATGATGATGACTTCGAGGTTACCGTCGACGAGGATGATGATCGCGAGCCCAATACCGATTTGGATGATGAGGATCTAATTCGCTTCCAGGTGGAAGATGATGAGGATGAGGTAGAGGAAGAAGTACACAGTACCGAGCTTGATGATGAAGACGAGCGCGAACCCAATACCGAACTGGATGACGATGATGACCTCTATGAGGACGATGAGTCTGAAAAGAAGGAATAATCTCTTGTATAGTTGAAATTTATTATACTATCCTCCTGCAGGTTTCTGTGGGAGGATATTTTTTGGTTTATCCATAGTTCAAAAAAATCGAAAATATGACGTACTTTACTTTCATTGGTCATGGAGGGTAGATTAGGATTATGTTCAAAATCATTCGTTATCTGAAGCCGTATGGTGGCCGCGTAGCCGTGAACCTTCTGCTGGTTGTCCTGCAGGTCGTCACCGCATTGGCGTTGCCCACGATCATGGCTCAAATTGTAGACATCGGGATACCCTCTGCCAATATGCCATATATCTGGAAAATGGGGGCGCTCATGCTCGGCATGTCGCTTCTGCAGGTTGTAGTCATGCTTGGGGTTGGGTTCTTCTCTTCTCGTATTGCTAGTTCCTTTGGCAGGGACGTACGCAGGAGCGTATTTGCCAAGGTTGAGTCGAGTTCCATGCAGGAGGTAGACCATATTGGTGTCTCCTCTTTGGTGACTCGTACTACCAACGACATCACCCAAGTGCAGAGTTTCATCGTCATGTTCCTGAGGATGGTGATCATGGCACCGATCATGTTCATTGGAAGCGTAGTCCTTGCCTTGGGAATCGATACCCAGTTGTCGGTGGTCATTTTGTGTGCCCTTCCGTTCCTGCTTGGGGTAATCCTCTATATTCTCTTCAGGGCTTCCCGGTTGTTCGAGGCACTGCAGCAGAAGATAGACCGGTTGAACCTGCTGCTGCGCGAACGATTGTCGGGTACCCGTGTTATCCGCGCATTCGTCACCGCTTCCTATGAACGCAACCGCTTTGCACAAGGAAACAAGGACCTGACGCAGACAACGGTGAAGGTCCAGACGATAGCAAGCGGCCTGATGCCGGGCATGATGCTGATCATGAACCTCACCACCGTCGCAGTCATGTGGTTTGGAGGAGTCCGCGTCGAGACCGGGGGGCTACAAGTTGGCCAGCTGATGAGCTTTGTCCAATATGTGACTCAGATCCTCATGAGTGTCTCCATGCTCTCAATGCTGATGATTATCCTTCCCCGTGCAAAGGTTTCCGCCAAGCGCATCAACGAAGTGCTGGATATGCAGACAACCATTACCGATCCTGCCAATCCTGCTGCGGCTCCTACCCAGGGGGAGGTTCGGTTCAACCATGTCTCCTTCTCGTATCCTGGTGCCGTTGAGCCGGTGCTCAAGGACATTGACTTTGTTGCTGAGGCTGGCAAGACCACTGCGATCATCGGGGCCACGGGAAGCGGCAAATCCACGCTGCTCAACCTGATCGACCGCCTGTATGATACGACATCGGGTTCCGTCGAGATCGATGGAGTCCCAGTTGGTGGCTACGACGTGCAGACGTTGCGTGCCAGCATTGGGTTCGTTCCTCAGAAAGGCGTTCTCTTCTCTGGCACGATTGCCCAGAATATCCGTGTGGGAAATGGTGATGCAACCGATGAACAGGTATATGCCGCGGCCCGCACTGCCCAGGCGCTTCCGTTCATCGAGTCGAAGGAGCATGGGTTTGAGGACCATATCTCCCAGGGAGGCAAGAATGTCTCCGGCGGACAGAAACAACGCCTTGCCATTGCACGTGCATTGGTGCGCAGGGTGCCGATCTACATGTTCGACGACAGTTTCTCAGCCTTGGACTTCAAGACAGACGCAGCGTTGCGCGCTGCGTTGAAGGAAGACGTGAAGGGGAGTACGCTCCTGATCGTAGCACAGCGGATTTCCACCATCATGGACGCAGACAAGATCATCGTCCTCGATGGGGGGCATGTAGTAGGAATGGGTACCCACCGGCAGTTGCTGGATGGGTGTGAGGTGTACCGGCAGATTGCAACGTCGCAGTTGTCCGAAGAGGAGTTGGCAGGATGAGCACAACACAAGACAAGTCGACAGAAAAAATGGCCGGACCCAAGAGAATGATGGGAGGGCCCCATGGTGGGATGCAAGGCCCTGGGGAAAAGCCCAAGAATTTCAAGAAGTCGTTCAAACGGCTGTTCGCGTTGCTTGGTGCATATCGCGGGCTGTTGGTGTTCGCCGTCCTCTGCGCGGTCATAGGGGTTGTCGTTTCGGCATTCTCCCCCATGATCCTGGGAATGGTGACAACCGAGCTCTATTCCGGTGTGCGCAATATGATGGCAAATACCGGAGGGTTTGACTGGCAGGCTATTATCCGCCTGTTGGTGATCCTCGCAGCAACATATGTGGTCTCTCCGCTGTTCCGCTTCATGCAGAACGTAACCATGGTCAAGGTCTCCCAGAAGATCGTCTACTCGCTTCGTCAGGAGATCAGCAGCAAGCTGGACCGCCTGCCATTGTCGTACTATGACAGCCGTAGCCGGGGTGACATCATGAGCCGCGTGACAAACGACGTTGATACGATCAGCCAATCCCTGCAGGAGGGAATATCCCAGGCTCTCGTGGCCGTGATCACGATCATAGCCCTGTTGGTGATGATGCTGACGATCAACGTATGGATGACCTTGGTTGGGTTGTGCATGCTGCCTGTCTCCATGTTGATCACTAAGGCCATCATCAAGAAATCCCAGAAATACTTTATCGGCAACCAGAGGAACCTGGGCGTAGTCAACGGACACGTCGAGGAAATGTACGGCGGTCATGAGGTAGTGAAGGCATTTGGTCAGGAAGAGGCTTCGATGGAGAAGTTCGACCAAGCCAATGAGCAGCTGTATGAAGATGGCTGGAAATCAAACTTCTTCTCCAGCATGATGATGCCGATAGTAGGATTCGCCGGGAACATCGGGTATGTCTTTGTGGTTGTGATGGGAGCCATCTTCACCAGCCGTGGGGTCATGCCGTTGGGAGACATCCAGGCGTTCATCCAGTACCTGCGCAGGTTCAACCAGCCAGTGGGTGAGGTCGCAAGCATTGCCAACGTGTTCCAGTCCACCATGGCCGCATCCGAACGGGTATTCGACTTGTTGGATGAGCCCGATGAGCCAGCTGATGTCCCCGATGCATATGAAGGGCCCAAGCAGGCAGCTGGTACCGGCAATATCGTGTTCGACCATGTCAAGTTTGGCTATAGCCCCGACAAGATCCTCATCAATGACTTCAATGTCACCGTCCCCTCCGGGACCAAGGTTGCCATCGTCGGTCCTACTGGCGCGGGCAAGACGACATTGATCAATTTGCTGATGCGTTTCTATGATGTCGATGGTGGTTCGATCACCGTTGATGGACATGATGTCCGCAATTGGAAACGTGATGACCTGCATGACCAGTTCGGCATGGTCCTCCAGGATACATGGCTGTTCAACGGTTCGGTCGCCCAGAACATCTCCTACGGAACGGGAGACCCGGACCAGCCCCTTGCGAAGGTGCGTGAGGCAGCTAGGATGGTATGTGCAGACCACTTCATCCAGACACTGCCAAATGGGTACGACTTGGTCGTCACCGAGGATGGGGACAACCTCAGCAGCGGTGAGAAGCAGTTGGTCACGATTGCCCGTGCCGTCATCAGCGACCCGCGGTTCCTCATCTTGGACGAGGCTACGAGCAATGTTGATACTCGCACCGAGGCGTTGATCCAGCAGGCGATGAAGTCGCTGATGGAGGGTCGTACGTCCTTCATCATTGCCCACCGACTGTCGACCATCCGCGATGCCGATTTGATATTGGTGATGAAGGATGGCGATATCGTCGAGCAAGGGACCCATGCATCGCTGCTAGCGGCAGATGGTTTCTACGCCCAGCTGTACAACAGCCAGTTTGCATCCAAGGCAGTTTCGTGATAGGCTCAAACAAGATTAGTCCACTAACCATGGCATGCCAATTTTGGCATGCCATGGTTCAAGCCTGAGGTGCCTCATTCATGAAGAAACTGCTGAAATTCCTGACGAGCAGATTGTTTGTCTCCATTCTCTTGATCCTCTTGCAACTGGCCGTGCTGGTTGTGGTAGTCGAGTATGCCAACAGCAAGTGGTATTGGTCTATCGCGTTCAACCTCCTCTCTGGCGTGATGGCATTCTATGTGGTCACACGTGATGAGAATCCAGCGTATAAGATAGCGTGGATCATGGTCATGATGTTCCTTCCTGTCTTTGGCGGTCTCTTCTACCTGATGTTTGGAAACAAGAAGGTTGGCCGTATCGCACGCCGGAAGATCAACGCAGTCCGTGAGAAATACAAGGACCATATCCCGGAGAACGACAGGCCAGATCCCGTGGTGCTCCAAGCTTTGCGGGACTACAATCAGGATCTTGCCCGCCAGAGTGACTATATCTACAACGTCAGCGGCTTTGAAGTATGGAAGGATACACAGGTGGAGTACTTCTCCTTGGGCGAATACTTCTTTGAGCGCTTGTTGACCGAGTTGCGCAAAGCCAAGAAGTTCATCTTCATGGAGTATTTTATTATCGGCGAAGGGGAAATGTGGTCGGCGTTGTTGGATGTCCTCAAGCAGAAGCTGCGAGAGGGGGTTGAGATCCGCATCATGTATGATGATTTTGGATCGATCAAGACAGTTCCTGCCCATTTTGACCGAGACCTGCGCAACATGGGATTCCAAGTCTCAGTGTTCAATCCGATAAAAGCACACCTCAATCCACGCCTGAACTACCGTGACCATAGAAAGATATGTGTCATCGACGGAAATATCGGCTTCAACGGTGGACTGAACCTTGCGGATGAATACATCAACCAAGACATCCGTTTCGGCCATTGGAAGGATACGGCGGTGATGCTCCAGGGCTATGGCGTATGGAACCTGACACGCATGTTCCTGCAGCTGTGGATGTTCTCTTCCCGTCAATATGTCGACATGTCGAAATATAGGCCTACGCTCAAGTGCAAGACCGATGGGTTTGTCCAACCATTCGGCGATAGTCCCCTGGATGACCAGAATGTTGCGGAGAATGCCTATATCCAGATTATCAACTGTGCCAACAAGTATGTCTGGATTACAACTCCCTACCTGATCTTGGACAATGAGATGATCACGGCATTGAAGATCTCTGCGCAGAGTGGCATCGACGTGCGGATCATTACCCCATATTACCCCGACAAGTTCTATGTCCATCCCGTGACACGTAGCTATTACAAGCCCCTGCTCGAAGCCGGTGTGAAAATATATGAATATACCCCTGGCTTCATCCACTCCAAGATGTTCGTCAGCGATGACCAAGTCTCCATCGTTGGAACCACCAACATGGACTACCGGTCATTCTACCTCCATTTTGAATGTGGTGTAGTATTCTACGGCTCATCGGTGGTCCATACAGTCAGGGATGATATTGCTGCAACGCTTGAGGTGTCCCATGAAGTCACTCTCAAGGAAGTCTACGCAACCCCTTGGTACAAGCGGTTGGCAAGGGCGTTGCTGCGGATGATGGCACCATTGATGTAAGTATTTGTTCACGACAACTAGTGCATCATTATATCTATCAACGATTTAACTAAAATTCAAAAATTTTGTTGACATATAAGGAATCAATATTATACTTACCTTGTAAGTTGTCAGACAACTTACAAGGGAGATCGTTGTGGTTTACACTGGCGTAGATATTGCGGATGGACATCTTAAGAAGCTTTCTGTAGAAAACGGGAAGGTAATTGGTGTTGTCGATGAGGGTCTCCCTCAAGGGGATATCCAGGTCCCTTTCCTTTCAAATACATTTCTTGACCTGCAAGTCAATGGATACAAGGGTGTTGATTACAGCGGTGAAAATCTGACTACGGAAGGCATACGCCAGATAGTAAATGATCTTGCAGCGAGAGGGACGTGCCGACATGTCCCAACAATCATCACAAACAGCCAGGATCGGATCATCCAAAATATCAACATCATTGTAAAAGCTCGTGAGGATGATCCGATCATTTTTCATGCTATTCCAGCGATTCATGTAGAGGGTCCCTTCATCTCCCATTTGGATGGTCCTAGAGGTGCTCATGATCCGCTATTTGTTCGTAATCCCAACTTGGATGAGTTCAATCGTTGGTTTGAAGCTTCTAAAGGATTACTCAAGATAATTACAATTGCCCCGGAGACCGAAGGTTCGACGGAATTGATTCGTCATGCAAAATCACTAGGTGTAAAAGTCGCTATTGGCCATTGTCAACCATCAGAACGTCAATTGCAGGATGCAATTGATGCTGGCGCTTCGATCAGTACTCACCTTGGTAATGGTAGTTCCTCAATGCTACCCAGGTTACGGAATCATATCTGGCAACAACTTGCTGATGATTCTCTTGCAGCAGGAGTCATTGCGGATGGATATCATATACCACCATACGTGCTAAAGTGTTTCTCACGAGTAAAAGGGATACACAATGTATTTCTTGTGAGTGATGTCGCATATCTGGGCGGCTATCCCGCAGGTATGTATACGTGGGGAAATATTGACGTAGAGGTATTTTCTGATGGACATCTAGGACTGCCTGGAACAGATTTATTGGCAGGTGCCGGACATTTGCTTGATAGATGTGTGGCATGTTATTTGAAATCGACTGGTATGCCTTTGGTGGATGTTCTAAAGACTGTTACCTGCAATCCCTCAAAAATATTGAATGTTGCAGGCCAGCATACTGGATTTTCAGTGGGAGATTCTGCCGATATTCTTGTTTTCAAGTTCGAAAAAGACCAACTAATGGTACAATCATGGTGTTTTGGAACTTATATTGGAGAAAATGAAAAATGAGAAATATCGAACAGGCGATGGAAAAGATACCACACGACAATGTATCGGATATCGTTGTCCAGACAATAAAGAACTATATTCTTGACAATCAGATGACGTCGGGTGACAAATTGCCAACAGAAACTCAGCTTTCTTCTGTCCTTGGAATTAGCCGCCCATCCATTCGTGAAGCTATGAAAACTTTGGAAGGATGTGGAATAATATCTACCATCCATGGGAAGGGACGGTATATTCGGGACTTCAATTTTGATCAAATGGTCGACACCCTTTCATATAATTTGCGTGTACATTTCAAAGACTTCTATGATGTTGTTGAAGTGAGGACTGGCCTAGAAACATTTTTTCTTCCATTGGCAGCATCAAAATATAACGATGAGGATTTGGAAGAGCTTACGAAAATTCTTGATACGTTGGAACAAGAGATCAACGAGGGAAAAACAAATATTGCATTGGTAGATACCCATACAGCTTTCCATAGGAGACTATATCGAGTGATTGACAACAAGTTGCTCGATAGTTTGATTTCAATGTTCGCTACATTCCAACGCCTCTTATCTGGGAAGGAATTTGGCAAGAATACGGACAATCGAGAATTTTTGATGAAGCATAGGAGACTGCTTGAAGCTCTGAGGACCAAATCCCCTGAACGAATCATTGAAGCGCTGGATGGACACTTCTCTGATTTTGAGTCTTTGAAAACGATCTGACATTTTCTCCTTCGAGAAAAAAACAATAGCAAACTCACTTTAGGAGGAACGTATGAAGAAAATATTCTTCACGCTCATGGTTGCTGTACTCTGTTGCAATTTGATATTTGCCCAGGGTTCGCAAGAAGAAAAAGGGATGACACTTAAGTTGGGGCACATCAGGGATTCCGAACATCCGACGCATCAGGGCGCAGAACTGTTTGGTCAACTGGTTTCAGAAAGAACTGATGGACGTATCAAGATAAATGTATATCCCAATAGTCAACTTGGTGGTATTCAGGAGATGTTCGCTCAGATCAAGACTGGAGACTTGGATTTTGTGTATGGCGGTATCAATACACTGGCCTTCATTAAAGGTGGCGAAGCTTTGGAGATAACTGCAATTCCATTCTTGTATAGGGATTATGACCATATGCGCGAATGTTTGTTGTCTGATGCATTTGCTCCAGCTCTTGAGGGAGCAGAGAAAGCAACGGGTTTGAAGATTCTTAATATCACAGGTGATACTGCTCCTCGTGGACTGACTGCAAACAAAAAGATTACACAACCATCAGATTTCAAAGGTTTGAAAATTAGGACTGCTGCCAGTGATACAGTCGTGAGAACCATGCAGAAACTTGGAGCTTTGCCGCAACAGATTGCATTGGCTGACTTGTGGATGGCTTTGAAGACCAATGTTGTCGATGCTCAAGAGAATGGTGCCATCACGGTAATGAACAATAGTTTCTTTGAGGTTCAATCTCACTATATGCGTACCGACTATATCAAGGACATCGAATGCTTCTATATGTCTCCTGCAATTTACAACAAGTTGTCGGAATCTGATAAGAAGATTCTTCTTGAGGCATCCGAAGAGGCTGGTGCACTTGTAACGAAGCTCACTGCCGAAGGGCTTGATACTGTATACGATACGCTTGGTGAGAAGATGGTTGTTGTCGCAGAGCCTGAACTCCGTCTTGATTTGTTCCGGAATGAATTGGATGGATTGTTCAATGATTGGGACGGCGTTCGTTGGCCAAAAGGCATGCTTGAAGCTTTCAAGAACATGTAAATTTTATGGGTTCCCCAATGCAACAATTGGGGAACCCAGCAATACAGGAATTCCTACATGATAATCATACTGTTTTTCATCATGTTTGCGCTTATCGGTTTTGGGATCAGCATTTGGGTGTCAATGGGTATCAGCGGAGTGCTGTATATTCTTATCCGTGGTGACGTGTCGCTGAGAATCGTCGCATCCCAAATGATTAGTGGAGTTTCAGCTGACACTCTCCTAGCAATTCCATTTTTTATCCTCGCAGGGAATTTGATGGGAACTTCAGGCATCACCAACAAACTGCTGAAGTTTTCGAATTTCTTTGTAGGAAAATATCGTGCAGGACTGGGATATGTTTCAATTCTAACCTCGATTTTTCTTGCAGGAGTATCTGGCTCTGCTGTTTCTGATGCAAGCTCTACTTCATCGGTGTTGCAACCTATCATGGATGAACGAGGGTATGACAAAGCATATGGAGCATCAATCAATGCCAGTTCTGCCGTTATTGGACCTATCATACCTCCCAGTATTCCTATGGTGAACGTGGGAATAATAAGTGGTATTTCAATTGGAAAATTGTTCATGGGTGGGTATATTCCTGGGTTGCTGATGGCTTTGGGCCTTGGAATATTGATCACATGGCAAGCTAAGAAGCGGAACTATCCTACAGCAAAGGTTGAAAGATCGTGGGCTATCTTTGGGTCCCTGTTGAAGGAGACTTGGCTTGCGTTGCTTGCACCGGTAATTATTATCCTGGGGGTTATCTCAGGAATGGTCACTATCACGGAAGTTGCGGTATTGGCGAATGCATATATTATCTTGATATCTGTGTTTGTATATAGGTCGATTACTCTGAAGTCATTCTTTGAAACTGTCAAGAATACCGCTGTATTCTGTTGTTCCATCATGATGATTTTCGCAGCGGTCGGGTTGTTCCAATATATCGTTTCATCGGAACAATTGGGAAAACAACTTTCCAATCTGATTATTTCAATGCAATTGTCAAAGACGACTTTCCTCATTGTCTGTACTGTATTTTTCCTATTCATGGGGTGTATTTTGGATGCTGTACCTGTCATCCTCATTTTCTTTCCTGTATTGTTGCCTATTGCCATACAGTTGGGAATTGACCCGGTACATTTTGGTGTGATTACTGTTCTGAACTTAATGATAGGACTCATCACCCCACCTGTAGGAGCGTTGCTTTTCATTGAAACCAAGATTGCCAAAATTGACATCAATGTACTCATTCGTGAGATATGGCCTCACATCCTCGTTTTGGTAGGTGTCTTGCTGCTGATCACTTTTGTTCCACAAATTGTGACTTTTTTGCCGAACCTCATATTTAGATAGGAGAATTCAATGTATTCTAACTTCTGCAAGAAATTAGCAGGAATCCTCTCGATCCTGACAGGAGCATTGCTCATAGGTGTCTTGGCATTGTCGATGCTGAACATCATTTTACGGAATGTTCTTTCAATTTCATGGCTTATGGGCGATGTCCTTTTGAAATTGATGTTTGTATGGCTCATTTTCCTGGGTTCCTCTGTCGTGCTATATCAATGTGATCATCTCAAAATGGATTTCTTTAGTAGAAAGTTCTCGCCAAGGATGACACGGATCGTAGCCTATGCAGGAACTATCCTGACAATGGGACTACTGGCGATTCTCATATTCTATGGATTGAAGGTAACTAGCATCAGAATGTCTATTCCCTTCGAATCTTATAAACTGATTCCGACTGGCTACCTGTTCCTCTCTCTTCCCGTGTGTGCTGTGATGATGATGGTGTTTTGCGTCGATCATTTACTTAAGTTGAAGAAATTTGGGACGATCAAAGAACCTTCACTAATCGAAAAGGAAGTGCTGGAACGGGAAAAAGAAGAAACAGATGAAGGAATCAGGGCTCTCAAAAATATGGAAGGAAGATAAAATTATGGATAAAGAAATGCAACAATACCATGATATTGTGGTAGATACCTATGCAAAAATTGCCGAAGACAACCCTCAGTTGTCTCCCTCCGCAAAAATAATTGCGAAGAATATTTCCGAAGGTAAGATTGTGCATGTCATAGGAACCGGAGGCCATTCCAATATGGCAGCAGAAGAAGTATTGTGGAGGGCAGGAGGTCTGGCTCCAATTAATGCTATCCTCGATGCTGGGACTAACCTCATCCATGGTGCAAAACGGTCGAACATTATTGAAAGAACGGAAGGATATGCACAGAAGGTATTTGATAGTTATCGGGTAGGGCTTACCCCCGGAGAGGTAATAATCATCGTAAATGCCTATGGAATCAACGCGATGACCATTGATTCAGTCCTTGAAGCGAGAAAGAGGAAGATGGTTTCCATCGCCATTGGATCGACTGGATTCGCAATGAATGTACCCAAAGGGCACAAGGCTCGTCATAGTTTGGGTTTGAATCTCCATGAAGAGGCCGACTATTTCATCAATACATATATGCCCTTTGGAGATGCTGTCGTTGACATCGATGATGTAGCTCAAAAAACAGGACCGACTTCGACATTGTGCAATGTCTTTACAATCAATCTTCTGATGATTGAAGTAGTCAAGGAATTGTCGAAGCTTGGTGTTGATCCTCCTTTGTGGATGAGTGCGAATCTCCCAGGCGGAGATGAAAAGAACAAATCATTGGAAGAGGAGTATTTTCCTCGTATCCGACATCTGTAGGAGGCATAGGATGAAAGAAAAAGTTGTTGATTTGCTGAAAGTAGAAATATATAGGACTCCAGTGGAAATGGGTATAGGAGCGGCAAAGGCTATCGCGGCTGATATCAAGCGGATTGCCTCGGAGAAAAACAATGTGAGGATGATGTTCGCAGCGGCTCCTTCCCAAGATACGACCCTCTGTGCACTAATGGACATTCCCGATATCCCTTGGGAGGTAGTCACAGCGTTCCATATGGATGAGTATGTCGGAATTTCAGAGGACCGTAAGCAGTCATTCCGAAATTATCTCAAGAGAAATATATTCTCAAGGAAACCTTTTGGAGATGTGAATTATATCCGAGGAGAAGTTGATGATGTCGAGGCTGAAATTCAGCGTTATGGGAAACTTCTTTCTGAAGCTCCGATTGATATCATCATATTGGGGATTGGCGAGAATGGGCATATTGCTTTCAACGACCCCGGAGATGCTGATTTCGATGATCCTCAGCCTATCAGACAAATTGTGCTGAGTGAAATGTCACGGACCCAACAAGTTCATGATGGATGTTTTGATACTATTGAAGAAGTTCCAACCCTGGCTTTGACTGTGACGATTCCTCAGTTTATGGAAGCCCAGTACCTTCATTGCATTGTACCCAATGCCCGAAAGGCCCAGGCAGTCCATGATACGATCTATGGCCCTGTCAGCAATCGATGCCCTGCTTCAGTTCTGAGGAAACATCCTCATTCTGTATTGTATCTTGATGAAGATAGCGCATCTCAATTGTAACCATCAATTAAGGGGGAATGGCAGGTCTGCTAAGTTGTCATTCCCCTTTTGTCCTTTAGCTGGACAAGAAATTTTCTATTTCTCAGTTTGAGTCAAAAGCAATTGTACCTACTTATTTTGATAATCAATATTTGGTGGAAATGAATGGATTCCCCCGATTTGGGAAAGCAATACCCCTCAGGCAGCATTGTATAGTGGATATCGATGTGATACATTCAGTTGACTGGCTTTGAAGTGGCATCGGGGGAATTTGTTCAATTAAGGGGAAACGTTGCTGTTATGGAAATGAAAAGGAAGAATCGATACCTGATACTAGTTTTGCTAGATCTGGTTTGCCTGTTTGCATGCGCGTTCGTTGCGTCGTGGCTTGTGCTGAATTCATTTCCAGTTTCACTTCGGTTTTGGCTTACTATTGGAGTAGTCGGGCTCTTGCAGGTTGGTTCCATGGCAATAGCACATGTATACCGCATCCGTTTGGCCAGTAGTTCCCTTGAGTTGCTGACCCGTATCATGGCCGCCTTGATCCCCGCTTCTTTCGTTGGGTTCTTCGTGCAGATCATCTGGATCCGCAGTTCGATGACCCTGCTCCGATTTGGCATAGTCTACTATGTATTCTCCTTTGTCCTCCTGGCCGGGTACCGGATCATGTACCGCTTGGTTGTCACCAAGAATCAATATCATGGTGTTGGCCATGAAAAGACGGTGATCATCTATGGTGCTGGAGAAATCGGTTGCATGCTGGTCCGTCAGGCAAACAAGGGGAAGCTCGATTTCTCTCCCATTGGGTTCGTTGATGACAATCCTCAGATTGCCGGTACCCTGATGAACAATGTCCCCGTTCTTGGGAACATCAATTCCATGGAGGCAATCCTTCAAAGAAAGAAGCCTCGCCAGTTGATCATCGCAATCACCGACTTGTCCAGCGACAAGATGCAGCAGGCCCTCCATGCGGCCAAGAAAGCTGGTGTGGAAGTCCAGATTATTCCATCGTTGTTTGAAATGAACCAAGAGGGAAAACAGAGCGCAGACTTGCGTGCGATCAACTACGAGGACCTCTTGGGTCGCCAGATGATCACCATTGACCGCACTCCCATCGAAGAGATGGTCAAAGGGAGAAGGGTGCTCGTCACTGGTGCAGGTGGTTCAATCGGGAGTGAGATATGTACCCAGCTCAAGGGATATCATCCGAGCCAGCTTCTGTTGCTGGATATCGACGAGACAGAACTGCATGACCTCTCATTGCGCCTGCATGGCTATCAGAAAGAGTTTTCAGACGATATCTTCCCCATCTGCTGCGATATCAAGAACAAAGAGAAAATCGACAGGATATTTGCCCATTTCCAGCCGGAGATTGTATTCCACGCTGCAGCCTACAAGCATGTTCCGATGATGGAGTATTACCCGGAGGAGGCGATCCGGACCAACATTGCAGGTTCCTTCAACGTGCTGCACGCTGCTGTGGAGAACCATGTGCGTAAGGTGATCGTCATTTCCACCGACAAGGCGGTCAATCCAACGAATGTGATGGGTGCCACCAAGCGTTGCGTGGAATTGGAGGCAAGTTTGCTTACTTGCCCCGAGACTGAAATAGTCTGTGTCCGCTTTGGCAATGTGCTGGGTAGCCGTGGTTCTATGCTGCCCCTGTTCCTTGAGCAGATCAGAAACGGTATGCCCCTGACTGTTACCCACAAGGACATCATCCGCTACTTCATGACCATTCCCGAGGCTGTGAGCCTGGTGTTCCTTGCCGGTGCAATGGCAAAGGGTGGGGAAGTGATGGTTTTGGATATGGGCGAGCCGGTACGGATCTATGATTTTGCCCAGAAGCTGATCACCTATTTTGGCGACGGGCGCAGCCAGGTCATCGTTACAGGGCTTCGTCCTGGTGAGAAGCTCTATGAGGAGTTGCTGGCTGACAAGGACCTGACGATTCCCACCAGCAACAAGAAAGTATTCAAGGCAAAGGTAACGGGCTCCTTGGATCCCAAGTGGCTTGATACGCATCTCAAAACGATTCATACCGACTCAGTGGATGTCCTGCTTCAGAACTTGTCAGATGTGTTGCCCGAGTTCAAGCGACAGGGGAATGCCCATATCGTTGATGCGGTACGGACGGAAAAATAAAGAGTTGCAATATAGATGGGGTTAACTGAATACATTATAAATAGATAAATCTTATAATGTATGAATAAGCCACCTGCTTATGACTATTTGCGACTATGATGATGTCATCTCTCCTTGAAGTGGTCATAACTTTCTGGAGAGGGGTATCCTCAAAGAACAAATCTTTGCTGTTCTCACTGAACCTTTGCGTGGATTGTTAGTGGACGATGCTCTTTCCCTCTACCAACGTTGGTTGGAAGCACACCCATCTGGTGGGCAGTGTAGGATCTTCCATTCGTTGCCGTGCTATTCTAACAGCCTCACAACCCATCACTGTGCTGTGTATGTTGATGGTAGTAAGTGACGGCATAGCCCAGCTTGCAGAGTTGTCACCATTGATTGATACGATGCTCGTGTCCTTTCCGGCTATGAATCCTCGTTCAGAAAGACCTTTCATGATACCAATGGCAAGGGGGTCGGTTGCAGCAAAGATCGCCTTGGGTGCCTCATGGTGAGTCTGGAAATAGGAACCAATTGCTTGATATCCGGCATCTGAACCAAAACCATCGCATTCGATATATTCAGCCATGTGCATTTGCGGATGTGCTGCAAGGTATGTCCTGACATGGTGTATCTTGCAGCAGTCCAATGGAAGCTCATATCTGTTTTTTCCATCGACAAACAGGAATTCGAATATGCCTGCATTACGTAGCTGATCAAGCTCTATTTTCACACATTCATTCGCGTCATAGGTTACTGTATCCAGACCTTCGGGAAGAAAGTTCATTTTTCCTACGAATACAATATTCTGGGTCTGGGATAGATTGCGTATCATTGATATCTCATTGGGTGGATAGTTCCCGATGACAAGGACAGCTGTTGCCGGTCCCTTTCCCATTTCTGCTTCCAGACGGCTCATGGGGACAAACCGGCAAGTATCGCCATTCTTGGCAACTTCTTGCTCTATACCGTTCCTGATAGCAAAGTAGTAACCATTGTCAATATGGTCTTGGAAATGGGAATCCTTGTGGATGACAATGAACTCGTTGGGAGTCTCGATCTTTTTGATGTTCCTATAACCCATCTCCCTTGCGATATCATAGATACGTTTCCCAGTTTCGCTATTGATTGAGAGCGTAGGATCCTTTCTGAGGCACCTTGATACTGTTGCCGGTGAGACATTTGCTGCGCGTGCTATATCTTGGATACGTACCATTGTCACTTCCTTGCAACCAGAGCCGGATGGTCATGTTCAAACATATCTACCCGTATTCCTACAGCATAATCTATCAACCATTGGTCACGCAAGATTGCACCCGATACAAAATACCCTGCATCCTGCAGCAATGAAACCGAAGCTTGTGTCAGGTTGAATGCATAGGAAAGATACACAAGTGCATCCATTTCTCTCATGAGAGCTATTGGATCTGCTGGAATATGGGGAACGATGAGTCCAATGTCTACCATTGGATTGATATGTTTCAATTGCTTGAGGACCTGATGGTCGATGCCGAATACATCGACGTTATGCATCATGCAGGTATCTACAAGAACCTGTGAGAGAGGTTCCATTAATCGTAAGTTCGATTCACGGGTTTTGCATGTCAGGCTCTTGATTTCCAAAGCAAAGTGAACATTATTGTCCTTTCCCCAGGTCATTGCCTCAAGGAGCGTTGGAATATTCCCTCGCTCCTTGAGCTGGTCAAAGGTGTAATCCTGGACAAGACCTGCGAGACCCGTTTTCGCCATGGTATCAATGTCATGGAAGATGATGGGGACATGATCCTTGGTCAACTGTACATCTATCTCAAGATAATCGGCACCTTGTGAAATTCCTTCAGCCATTGCTTCAATGGAATTCTCGGGATACTTGCATTCACAACCCCGGTGTCCACCAATCAATGGATAGGCATTGCCATCTTTCCTATGTTGTTGCAGGAGCTCTCTCATGCTTGAGCTCCTGCAGTGTCGACAAGGTTCTGCCCATCAGGCAGAAGAAAGACTTGGTACTGCTTACCAATGCTGACACATACCGGGATGCCTGACGTCATATGCTCAAGGAATTGGTTGAACAAAGATTTGTCAGTCTGGCTGATGCGCACGGTTTCGCTTTCGATTGTCCCATAGACAAGCAATTCTTTCCCAAGATTCTCAACATGCGAAATCATCATCTTCAGGGGGTGGTCAGAGTCTTCGACAAGGGAAATATGCATCTGATGGGCACGGATACCTACCTTGACGTCACAATGCTTCTCGTGTTCTTTCAGTCCTTTCCTGCAAGGAAGGGATTGGTTTCCAATTTTGAGAGATTCCCCATCGAGGGTAGCTCGCAGGAAATTCATTGGAGGATTGCCCATGAAGTTGGCTACAAACAAGTTCGCAGGGTGCTCATACAGCATGTCGGGAGTATCGTACTGTTGTATTCTCCCTGCATCGAGAATTGCTATCTTGTCGGCGAGAGCCATTGCTTCTTCCTGGTCATGGGTTAC
The DNA here is from genome assembly GCA_964465155.1 of uncultured Sphaerochaeta sp. Classification (GTDB taxonomy): domain Bacteria; phylum Spirochaetota; class Spirochaetia; order Sphaerochaetales; family Sphaerochaetaceae; genus Spiro-02. Next base: position 37,482 of record CAYXIH010000008.1, on the reverse strand, counting down.
CAAAATGGCAGTTACACCTAAATCCAACTGAATTTTCTTGATGACTTCCCTGATCTCAATCTTTAGCCGGGCATCAAGGTTTGACATTGGTTCGTCCAACAGCAGGTATTTTGGCTGTTTGACGATAGCCCTGCACATGGCGACTCGTTGTTGCTGTCCACCGGAAATTTGGGAAGGCTTGCGCTTGAGCAAATGCTCGATTTGCAGTTTTTTCGCTACCTCCGTTGCCTGAGCGTGACGCTCAGCTTTGGCAATGCCCTTCTGTTTCAGAGGAAAGGCAATATTGTCAAGGATGGTGAGATGGGGATATAGAGCATAGGACTGGAAGACCATACCGATGTTCCGATCCTTCGGTGCCCATTTCGTAACATCCTCTCCATCGAAGATGATGGAGCCGGAGGAGGGGTCCAATAGTCCTGCAAGACAATTGAGGGTGGTGGACTTTCCACAGCCTGACGGTCCGAGCAGTGCAATGAAGCTTCCATCCTCAATGGTGAGGTTGAAGTCATCCAACGCCACCACATGCTTGTCAAATACTTTCTTGAGTTGCTGAATTGTAATCATGCTGTACCTTTTCCTCCACCGATGTTTCCTTCCATCAGTTGTTTTTGTGAGAGAATGAAGAAGACGATGACGGGTATCATGTATACGATTCCCATCGCGGCGATGACACCATAGGGAGCAATCATCTGTTCATTCCGGGTGAGCGCCCTGATGTACGTTGCGATGACAGGGGTCTTGTTGCCGAACAGGAGCGTATTGAACAGAATAAAGTTTGACCATGCTGACAGGAAGCTGAATACGGCGACAGATACGATACCTGGCTTGACCAAATGGATGATGACTTGCCTGAATGCAGAGAATCTTGTGCAGCCGTCGACCAGCGTGGAGTTTTCGACGTCCCGTGGAATCCCATCGAAAAAGTTTTTCATGATGAACGTTGAACCTGGGAGCCTGAAGGCAAGGGCTACCAAAACTACGCCAAAGAGTGTATTGACGATTTGCAGTGTCATCAGAACATACAGTACGGCAATCAGCAGCAACAGCGTTGGGAACATTCTGAGGATCAGCAAACTGGTTTGGATTTGCTTCCTCCCCAGGAACCTGAGGCGTGAGAGCGCATAGCCAGCTAGGAGGCTGATGGAAACTTCCGCTATGGTGACGCCAAGAGTAAAAATAATGGAGTTCTTGAATGCTGGGCCAATAGCCTTGATAGTAGTCTGGTCACGTAGCTTCATTGGACCGGTGACGAATCCAAAGTTAGCCAAAGACAGCTGTCCATCCTTGATGAACGCCATCCCAAAGAATATGGCAAACATGCAAATGAGGGGGAGGACAAACACCAGCATGACCCCGATTGCCCATGTCTGCCTTCTCCGTTCGGCGTAGGTCAGATCATTGTTCTTGCTCATAGGGTACCTCCTGGATGTGTTTCATCTTTGAGAAGAATCGCAGAACGAGCATTACCATCAAGACCACAAGGATCAGGAGCACCGAGATTGCAGAACCATACCCGTACTGCTGGTCGATGAAAGCCTTGTGGTACGCGCTCAAGGCCCAGACTTCGGTCTTGTTGAGTGGTCCCCCGTTTGTGATAAGGAGGATATTGATGTAGTTCGTCAACAATCCGAGCGTCTCCCACATGACGATGAATTTGATATGGGGACGGATGTTGGGGATGATGATCGTCCGGATGATTTCCCATTCGCTGGCTCCATCGACATGTGCCGCTTTGATCTGGTTCTCGGGGATGCTGCGTATGGCGGAGGAGAAGATAACAGCACCATAGGCTAGCGAGACTACGACCTGTGCAATGATGATGACTTGGAACGGGTAGCGGGCAATCCAGTTGATGGGAGTGAAGGATGGGTTGAAGACTGAGAACAAGGAATTGACGAAACCTGCCTCCGATGCATCCAGATACCAGATCCAGAGGACTGAATAGATGACGGAAGGTGTAATCATTGGAATCATGATCACAGACTTGAAGAAGCTTGACCACCCGTCACTCTTGATAAAATACGTGGTCATGACTGCAATGAATAGATCCAAGACAACGATGATGGCCATCGAGACTGCAATGTATACCACAGTATTCCTGAGGATCAGGCCAGTATTCGGGTCCTGGAAGATTTTGCCATAATTCTCAAACCCAACAAATTCCCAGATGAATGCTCCGTCCAGACTCGTGAACGACATGATGATTGTCAAGATTGCAGGAGCAATGTAGAAGATTGTGATGAGTATGAGAAATGGAGAGAGGAATGAATATCCCTGAAGGTTTTTTCCTTTCACCGAAAGTCCTCCTTGAAACAAGATGCACACCTGGACAGGTCTTGCCCAGGTGTGCTGAGTGGCGTCATTTGAAGATGACTTCTTTAACGTTGAGCTTGATTTGCTGCTGCATGTCTGCCACGGCCTTTTCTGGAGTAGTCTGACCGAGTTCAAGGGCAACAATCTGTTTGTGCAGTTCAGAGTTGTAGGTTGCCAATCCATTGACTGCCGGTACAGTAACCGAATAATCGGCAAGATATGCGATACCCGAAATAATCGGATTGGCACCAATCTGTGCATCCTTGTTTCCTGCTACCGTTGAGGACAGTGAGTTGATCGTTGCAGCATGGCGGGCGAGGAGGTCGCTGGAACCTTGTGCAAGTTCGGCAATGAGATCCTTGCATACTTCAGGATATTTCGTTTTTGCGGAAATACCAATGTATTGGGGAGCTGCGACTACAAAGGGTTTTGGGGAATATGCTGATGCAGGGAAAAGGACGAATTCTTCCTGTTCTGCAAATTCTGCATTTGTCAGGTTGACGGAGGAGGCTACATAGGAACATGAGTAGATGGGGCCGTAATATGCAAAGCTTTCACCGGTTCCAACCATCTTGTTGATTGTAGTCCATCCCATTTGGTTCAGGTTCGAGGGTGTGATCTTCGTCACATTGGCATTGTCGTAGGTCATCTGGAAGAACCGCAACAGTGCAGCCGAGTCGAATACCAATGTTCCGTTCTCGTCATAGTATTCGCCACCCAGGACATTGATGAGGTCAAGGAAGTCAGATCCGCTACCAGGCCTATGTGTCAGGCCATATTTTGCTGCCCCTTCCAAGACAGTTTCGTTGCAGAGAGTGATGAACTGTTCGAAGGTGAATTCGCCTGAAGCAATCTTCCCTGGGAGTTCCTTGATTTGTTGCTCGGTCCATCCGATGGATCTCAATACATTCCTGTTGTAGTAGATGACGCGGACTGGAAGGTCAGGGGGGAATGCATAGATCGTATCATTGCTGGTGACCGCCGTGAACACGTTGGGTACGAAGGCATCCTTGTTTTGTTCGATTACATCCGTGATATCCAGGAGGAGGCCTGCCTTCATGAGACTTGCAGGTTCGGCAATTGCAAAGATATCTGGGGCGTCATCGATCTTATGGGCAAAGACGATGTTGTTCTGATACTCCGTCCAGTTGATGGTCTGGTAGTCTTTCTCGAACTCAATGACCAGATTTTTTCCTTCTGCCTGATACCGTTGGTTGACACGGGCAGCAGCATCGACGAATGCCTCGGGAATAGTCGTGAAGTCCATGTTGTGGGAAATCTTCAAGGTCACGACCTGTGGTTCGCCGGGAACTGCAGATTGCTCTTTGCTTCCACCAGCTGAGACAGACAAGAGTACACATGTGGCAAGAACAACAATAAGACTCAAACGTTTCATGCTTTCTCCTTGAGTAGTAAAACTACTGAAATAAATTTACTCAAGCCAATTTTGGCAAGAGCTTTGGATTTGGTCGTAGAATAGCACTATTGTGTTGAAAGCACAACAAAAATGATATCAGTTTCACTGTTTATTCATAATTGTGAAAAACTGTTGCAATAAATTGCATTATGATTTCATGTGTGTTATATTTTAACCATGAATAATTCAATACCTTTTGATCCGTACATGATTGTTGGTGATTTTCATACCCATACGTTGGTGAGTCAACATGCCTATAGTACAATCAATGAGCTTGTCACTGGGTGCCGTGAGTCTGGGTTGCATGCTATCGCAATAACTGACCATGGTCCACAGATGCTTGATGGTGCTATCAGCCATCACTTCCTATGTATGACAAGTCTTCCTGAATATATTCAGGGATGCAGGGTATATACGGGCGCTGAGGTGAATATCAAGGATTTCCATGGAAAACTTGACCTGGCGGACAAAATACTGAGGAAGCTGGACTTTGTCATTGCAAGCTATCATGTCGAGGCGATAGATCCTGGTACTGCTACAGACAACACAGACGGGTGGATTGCAGCCATTCACAATCAATTTGTTGATTGTATTGGACATCCTGGGAATCCCGTCTTCCCGTTTGACCATGAGGCCGTCGTCCGTGAATTGGCTGCGACAGGGAAACTGTTGGAAGTCAATTCAAATTCCTTCGTAGTGAGGCCAGGGAGCGAGCCAAATTGCCGGCATCTCGTCTCGCTTTGCATGGAACATGGTGTTCCTGTGATAGTGAATAGTGATGCCCACAATATGTGGCAAGTCGGAGCAGTTTCTGAAGCTTTGGGGATGCTCAAAGATATGGAGGTTCCCCCCAGCATGATCATCAATACTTCACTGACCAATGTTGACGGGTACATCCAGAAACGAAAGCTGGCAAAACTCAGCACTTGAGCATTGCATGCCTCATGCACAGATATTATTCCAAAGCTGATGCCGTTTCCTCCGGTTTTTCCGATATTTGGCTATATCGGACGGAGGTGTTTAGAAATGAACAACAACGGAAAGAAAGTCCATGTCCTGTGCCATGTCACGCAGGTGGCAAATCTTGAGAGCATCCATGCCAATGGATTGCTTGCGTATAATGATCTCACGGCGAAGAAGCTCCCGTTTGCGTCTCCCGGTGAATTGGGTGAACATCCCAATTTCGTGGAGCTCTATGCTGACTTGCCGGATTTCGATCAGTTTGCACATTTGCGCACCCTGACGCATACCAAGGCTTCCCAGTGGGCACTTGTGGTTGTCAAATCGAAGGATGTGGGGTTGGCCGATGTGCAGGCTGTCCCTGGAAGCACAATTTTGGTACCGCATGTCATCGTCCCTGATGCCATCCACTCCTTCGTCTTTTTCGATGAGGAGAGCAAGGTCGAATTCTGGGAAGCAGATACCAAGCTGAAGATGCGCGAGCGTGTGAATCCTCAGTTGTTCCTCAGCAAGGCAGCCTACCAGCAATGGTTTGAGAAGAACTATCACCTGGGAATGGATGATGATGACCTGCTTGCCATGTATTCTCCATTCGATGACTGAGAAGTTGGTTAATTATGTGTGAATAAGCACAATGAATCCACCATAGTGCTTTCAGGGATTGCTGTGGGTACGGTATGATGCACATGGTGTGCCGACATTGTGCCGGCACAAAAGGATTTCCATGAAGCAACGTTCCCACAAGCATGTGTCCCAAGCAATGGTATTCATTTTGCTCTTCAGTATTGTCAGCCTCTTCTCCGACATGACCCATGAAGGTGCATCGAGTATCCGGGGTGCATATGTGTCCCTGCTGGGGGCATCTGCAACCGTCATTGGGTTCATGTCCGGATTGGGGGAGCTGGTAGGATATTCGCTGCGCTATCTGTTTGGCAAACTCACCGACAAGACCCATAAATATTGGCCCATGACTGTGATTGGGTATACGTTGGATATTATTGCCGTACCCGCATTGGCCTTGGTCGGTGAGCATGGATGGATCATGGCCAGCATGCTGCTGGTTGTCCAGCGTATGGGAAAAGCGATCAAGAAACCTGCAAAGGACACGATCATGTCCTTTGCGGCAACCCAGGAAGGGGTAGGGAAAAGCTTTGCGATCCAAGAAGTGCTCGACCAGATCGGAGCATGCCTGGGACCGGTATTGCTCTATTTCGTGATGCTTGGCAAGTCTGGGGCAAGCTCCTACGACCTGTACCGCCTGAGCTTTGCAGTCTTGGCGATCCCAGCAGTCATTACGCTGGTGTTGTTGGGATTCACCTGGCGCAAGTTTCCAAACCCCCAGCACTTTGAGCCGACTCCCGCAGTATCCGTACCGTTTCGGATGCATCGCCGGTTTGTCCTGTACATCGTTGGTATCAGCCTCTTCGCCTTTGGGTTCATCGACTATGCACTGATCATCATGCACGTCTCCCGCACCCAGGCGGCAATGGCCGCTCAGGTGGCAGTACCCTCCTTCTTGCTGGATGTGCAATCCTTGCCATTGCTGTATGCCGCTGCCATGTTCATAGATGCAATTGCCGCATTGGTGTTTGGCCTGCTGTACGACAAGGTGGGGCTCAAGTCCCTGGTCTGGGCTACCCTCATTGCAGCTCCTTCGGCCTTCTTTGTCTTTGGACTGGGGACATTCTGGTCATTGGTGGTAGGCATCATGTTGTGGGGCGTGGGGATGGGGGCACAAGAGACGGTCCTCAAGGCAGCCGTGGCCACAATGGTGCCCAAGGATTCGCGGGCAACTGGGTATGGAATATTCGAATGTTGGTTTGGGATATCATGGTTCCTGGGAAGCTGGCTGATGGGGTACCTCTATGACCAGAGCCTGCTGGCGATGGTCATAGTATCCTGCCTGGTGCAGGTTGCTGCTATCCCTTGCTTCCTCCTGTCGCAGCGGGCATCGAGACAGATGCGTGCATGACAAACAAATGGCAGTGAAATTCCCCACCCATATTGTGTTTTTTCCCCGTACGTTCTAATCTAAATGAGGATCTGGAGCGTGGGACAGAACTCTGCGCTTTGCCCCTGATCCTGAGAGGAACACCCCATGGACAGTCATTCGACTCATCCCGATTCTTTCCTGTATGATGCACTTCGCAGCTATATCGAAACATGCAACGACATGGTCTTTATCAAGGATACAACACATACCTATAGGTCGTGTTCCAAGGGCTTCTTGGAGCTGGTTGAGAAGCATGACCATTCCGATGTCATCGGCAAGACAGATAGCCAGCTTTTTTCAAATCCCTTGGTGGTCAAGCGCTATCAGGAGGAGGATGACTTGGTCATGGCAGGGAAGGGGCCGATTGTCAGCCCCAAGGACCTCATAGACCTCCCCAACGGGCGGCGCATGTACGCCTCCACCACCAAGACAGCATTGACGGACTCCCAAGGCAACTTGATTGGAATCGTCGGGACGATCAAGGATGTGATGAACATCTACTCCATGAAGAAGAACTATGAACGTGAAGTAGGGTTTCTCTTCCAGCTTCCGCCCAATGGCCTATATGCCTTTCTGATCGATGTCAACGATTGGAAGCTGCTGGAGAGCAATTCTGGAGAATCCTTGCTGGGTATCAGGCAAGACCAAGAGGGGTCCATATCCCAGCTCAGCACCTATATCGCATCCTGTATCGTCGCCGGGAGTAGTGCCCGGGATTTCCTTACCAAGATGAGCAAGCAAGTGATCTTGGATATGTACGAGAGCGGAAACCGCTCCTTTGGCTTTGAATACCAGTTCTACAACGAGCAGGTAGGACTCCTGTGGGTTGAGATGCGCTTCCGGTTGCTCCAGGACCCAGTCAACTGCCATATCGGCTTGTTTGCTTCCATCGTCGACATCAATGCACGCAAGCTGCAGGAGCAGGAGTTGGTCCGTGCGGCCCAGTTCGACATGATGACCGGGCTCTACAACCGTGCTACCACCATGAAGAAGATCCAAGAGGCCCTTGAAGCGGGAAGCCACGGTGCACTTGCAGCCCTGTTCATGGTGGATGTGGACAACCTCAAGCAAATCAATGATACCTATGGTCATCCGGTGGGTGACCAAGTTCTCAAGGACTTCTCTCACCAGCTGCGCAAGGCGTTTCAACCGGATGATATCATCGGACGCATTGGGGGAGATGAATTCCTCATCTTTGCCCAAGACGTCACTCTGAAGAGAATACATGAGCTTGCAGGAAACCTGTCGGTGGGCATCCAGAGCCTGTTCAGCAAAGGGACCCAGCTGCTGATGATGTCGGGGAGCATTGGCATCAGCGTCACAAGCAGCAAGGAAAAAACCCTTGAGCAGTTGTACCATGAAGCGGACGTAGCTTTGTATGGTGCAAAAGAGGGTGGGAAGAACCGGTACCAGATCTTCCAGGAGCGTGACCCTGACAATGTCGGCAACACACCGGTCAGGGGGATCGAGTCGTTGAACCTGCAGCGGATCCTCAACCGCCTGGACAGCGGAATCGTAGTCTTCCGGATCGATATGCCCAAGCGAATCACAAAGGTCCTGTTCATGAGCGATTCCTATCTCCGGCTTGTGGGGGAAACAAGCCGGGAGGAGGCCGCTTCCATCTATAGAGATTGGACTCTCTCCTATATTCATCCTGAAGATGTCCAGCGGGTACGGATGACCTACCTGCGTTCACTTTCGGCCTGTACCTCCGTTTCGATTGTCTTCCGGCAGATGGGCAAGGATGGGATGTACCGTTGGCTTTCCGCCAGCCATTCGCTGTCAAAGACCGAAACCGGGGAGATCGAAGACTTTGCCGTGTTCACCGATATCACGCAATACAAGGCAATCGAGTCTACGTTGATCGAGAAGAACCAGATCATCGAGATGGGCTTGGCAAACTCTTCGATCAGCATCATGTCCATCGACTTGCAGAACGATATCTGCCAGAGGATGCGTCCTGGGCAAGATGCCAATGGCCAGGGGTTGGTGATTTTGGAGAACTATCCCCAATGCCTGATTGACAACGGGCAGATCCATGAACGGAGCATCGAGACGGTACGCAGTACGTATGCTGCGATCAAGCGGGGTGAGCGGGAAGTCTCCTGTGAGGTGTGGGTCCGCTGTCCCAACCGCATGCAGTGGTGGTGTGAACAATTGTCGATCACCACGTTGGTGGACTGCGACGGCAAACCTTCGCGTGCAATTGCTATCGGCAAGGATATTACCGACATGCGCAGGAAGATCGACGAGTACTCCTTGTTCCAGGACCACCATCCCAAGCGGGGCGTGGATGTTGCGTTCTGCAGGGTCGACCTGACCAACTCGCTCATGCTCGATGGCTTTGACCGGAGCAACACACAGGCACATGGGGTGTTCCCTGTCCCCATCCAGAAATATCATGCAGGATTCCTGCAGAGCATTGTCGAAGATACGCAGCGCGAAGAGGTTGCCAAGCAATTCAACAGGGAGTCCCTGTTGCAGATGTTTGATAGCGGCACCACCGAATTGACGCTGGAAGTCTGCTGCATGTCCCGCAAGGATGTTGGTGAATTGCAGTGGCTGTGCATCTCCATCACGATGTACAGCAACCATATCAACAACGCAGTGGAAGCGTGCATCTACTTCCAGGACGTGGACATGGACCGCCGTTCTGCGATGATGATCAACAAGCTGTTCATCCATGACTATGAGATGCTCGCACAGATCCAGCCCACGGATGGGTCGGTCCTGTTCTATCGCGAGAATATCGGGGGAGTCATGGGCCAGCCCACATCCCAGAAGCTGCTGTACCAGCATAGCATGGAGCAGCTGGTGAATACCCGCATCAGCCCAGCGTTTCGCCAAGCAGCCTTGGTCGGGCTCTCCTTGGAGCAGGTCAAGCGGCAGCTCCAGGATGCCGACTCCTACTCCTGTTCGTTTCCTGTCAGGACAGACGGCAGTTCCAACTACCGGCAGAAGCAATGGAGATTTTGTTACGTTGACTCCAGCAAGACCGATATACTCCTGACCCGCTCTGATATCACCAAATACTATGAAGGGGCCAATGACCCCCTCAGTGGATTGTTGTGCCGCCAAGCCTTCTACCAGCAGGCTACGGATATGCTCAATGACAATCCCGAAGTCCATTTTGTACTGATGCGATTTGATATCGACCGGTTCAAGGTGTTCAACGACCTCTATGGGGTGACCGCCGGAGATGAACTGCTGCAGGTCATCGGGGCAACATTGCTTGCATGCAATCCCGGTGAGCTCACGGTGCTTGGGCGCCTTGAGGCGGACCACTTTGCTATCCTCTGCCCCTATGAGACGCATTGTTGGGAACTCTTGCCGAAGAAGCTCCAGGAGCTGTCGCAGGGGATGCAGCAGAAGTTCAACCTGCAGTTCAGCATCGGCTTGCTGGATATCACGGACACGAAGCTGGATGTCTCGCTGATGTGCGACCGGGCGCTTCTCGCCATGGACCAAGTCAAGGCGAGCTATACGGACAAGGTGTCTTGGTATGATGAGCAGCAATGGCAGAAGATCCTTGAGGAACAGATGCTCGTCAGCGAATGTGAAGCGGCTTTGGAGCACGGCCAGTTCCAGGTATACTATCAGCCGGTGGTGAACTACATGGATGGGTCGATCATCGGGGCCGAGGCATTGGTCCGCTGGATTCATCCGGTCCATGGAATGATCAGTCCTGCAAGATTCATCTCGCTGTTCGAGCGCAATGGGTTCATTGGGCGCCTGGACCTCTATGTCTGGGATCAGGCATGCCGCTTCATGGCCAACTGGGAGCACGAGCATGGACAGAAGTTCCCCTTCGCCATATCAGTCAACATTTCCCGTATCGATATCTATGATGTCCAGCTGTGTGAGAAGATCATAGCCATTCAGGACCTGCATGGGCTACAGAGGGATTGTCTGAAACTGGAGATTACCGAAGGGGTCTACATGGAGGATCCCCAGCAGCTCATAGAGGCGGTCAAGGTGTTCCGCAAGGCCGGATTCGTCGTTGCCATGGATGATTTTGGTGCTGGCTATAGTTCCCTGAACATCCTCAAGGATGTTCCTGTGGACATCCTCAAGCTGGACTTGCGGTTCCTGTCCAAAGGGGAGGATGATGCACGGGGTGGCAGCATCATCAGCTCCATCATCCGCATGGCGAGGTGGCTGAACCTTACTGTCGTGGCGGAGGGGGTGGAAACCAAGCAGCAGGCTGACTTCCTCAAGAGTCTCAATTGCCGGTACATGCAGGGATTCTATTTCTATCGGCCAATAGATGGGGCAGCGTTCAATACCCTCCTGCAGCACTCCGATGCAACGCAGTTGGCCCTGAGGAAAGAAGCAACGACCAGCAACATCCAGAACTTCTGGGATCCCAACGCCCAGATGGCGTTGTTGTTCAATGAGTTCCTGGGAGGTTCGGCGATATTGGAGTTCCATGGCGGTACGTTCGACTTGGCACAATGCAACGACAAGTTCTACCATGAGTTCGAGATTCCCATGGCCCAGCGGGATATGTTCCATGATTCAATGTCCGCGTTCTTTGACCAGCAGGCGCTTCGAAGCTTCACCCACATGATCGAGCGTGCCATCCAAAGTGGCAAGGAGACTGAATGCGAGGTGCCCAGCCATAGTGCACTGCACCAGCATTCCTCCTGCTGGACGGTCAACCGTGCACGGGTGCTGGACAAGACTGAGGACCGGTGGCTGATCTTTGTTTCCTCGTACAATACGACTCGGAGGAATGAGCTGGCAACCAAGCTGGATATCAACCGGGATGAACTGGCGTTCACCATTTTCCATCTGGGTGGGATGGTCGGGCAGTTCGACATTCAATCGCGACGGCTGACTATCTGTGAGGAGTATGGATCCCGGTATGGCTTCTCAACGGTATTGGAGAACGTTCCATATGGGGTGGAACACGTTGTCCCAGAATATCGTGAAGCATATGTGCAGATGTATGAACAGATCATGGCGGGGAGTCCCTGTGGTTCTGCCGTCGTTGCGTTGTATCGGACTGATGGAAAAATTTCAAAGCAGCATGTCAACTATTCCACGATCTTCTCCAAGCAGCGTAAGCCGGTGCAGGCAATTATCTCGGTGAGCCACATTACGATCATTGAGCAGGATGCACAGGGCAATGTCACGAAGGAACACCAGGAGACCAATGACCAGGTATGCCTGCTGGAGTATGACTATACCACCGACAAGATGAGTTTTCGTTCCCGTTCGGTGGAGGACGGTGTCCGTTCCTTCTCCGTACGCCATTGGAGCCGGAGGATGCGGATGCTCAATACCATCGACAAGGACAGCATGGATGCTGTGCTTCCTTTGGTCTCCATGACATCTGAGGTTCCCCTGACAGGCACTGTCGCCCTCCGGGCAGACTGCTGGGGCCATGGGATGGCAAACTGCAGGTTGACCTATCGGATCCAGACACAAGGAGTAGAACGGAAGCAACAGTTGTTTGGGTGTATTACCCTTGAGACAGAGGTGTGATTGCTTTCAGCTATCTCTCACGGTATATTTGTGGTAATATCTTGCAACGAAGTAGTTGGATACTTGCCAATCAAACAATGACGCATGAGTGAGGGATGATGGCCGAATATCTTGGTATGGACGATGTATTTCTCGATGCTACCGTTCGGAGCCTCATAGAGAACAGCTATGACATGGTGTTCGTCAAGGACATGGACCATGTCTATAGGATGTGCTCCAAGAGCTTTGCCTTGATCACCGGCAACTCGGATGTTTCTGGTGTGATTGGCAAACGCGACGAGGACTTGTTCAAGAACCCCACTATGGTTGCCAAGTACCTCGAAGATGATGAAACTGCAATCCGCAACGGCCATCCGTTCATCTGCCATAGCGAGCCCATCCAAATGCAAGATGGGACGCGCCGCTATGCATCCACCACAAAAGGGCCACTCAAGGATGCAAAAGGGAACATCGTGGGGGTATATGGCATCTCCCGGGATATCACCTATCTGTATGACCAGCAGCAGAGCTACAAGCGTGAGCTGGGGTATCTGTTTCGGTTGCCGACCAATGGGTTGTATGCATTGCTCATAGATGTGGAGGAATGGCGGCTGGTTGACTCCCATACCAGCGAGCAGATGCAATCGCTGCAGCAACATTATGACTTGGACGTATTGCTGAAGTTGCAACGGAAAGCCATAGTAGATGGTCCAGAGGCCTTGGAGTTCTATGAGAACTTTACACGCGAGTCCATCAAGACCATGTATGAGACTGGCAATCGCATGTTCTCCTTCGAGTATGAAATGCGGCTCCCCTCGGGGAATGTGAGATGGGTACAGCAACGGCTGCACATGCTCACTGACCCAATGACTTCCCATCTGGGGATATTGGCAATCCTCACCGACATCAACGACCATAAGATTGAAGAGCAGGAATTGATGCGTGCTGCACAATTCGATGCACTCACAGGCCTGTTCAACCGAGCCACGTGCATGCGCAACATGGAGAAATCGCTCAGCCTTGCCCATTCCTCCCAGTTGGATGCCCTGTTCATCGTGGATGTCGACAACCTCAAGCGCATCAACGATACATTGGGCCATCCAACGGGTGACAGTGTTCTGCAGAAATTCTCCCGGCAATTCTTGTCAGTGTTCAACGGCAAGGAGATTCTGGGAAGGATCGGAGGAGACGAGTTCTTGATCCTGATGCGTGACACCACCATCGAGAAGGTCTACCAGAAGGCTGAGAAGCTGGTGTTGGGGCTGCAAAGCGTCTACAACCGTGATACCGAGATAGTGCCGGTGTCGGCAAGCATCGGGATCAGCCTCTCCGACGGAGGGGCCAAAAGCCTGGACAAGCTCTACCAAGAGGCCGACCAAGCCTTGTATGAGGCAAAGAGCAATGGGAAGAACCAATACCAAATCCACGACGAGGGACTACCTGACCTGATCAAGCTCTCTTTTGACCAGCAGCAGAGAAATGCTGAGTCACTGAACCTCTTCCAAGTCCTCAATTACCTTGATGTGGGAATTGTCATCTACCGCATCAAGTTCCGCTCCAAGGAGACGAACTTCCTGTTCATCAGCGATACCTACATGCGGATGATGGGGATAACGTCGCGTGAACAAGCCATGGATTGCTACACCCGAAGCAATTATGAGTACATCCACCCCGAGGACAGGGACCGGGTACGCAATGGATACCTTGAGGCGATCGCCCAAGTAAAGTCCTTTTCTACAGTCTTTCGGCGCAGGAGGGAGGATGGCTCCTATCTGTGGGTCTCGGCAAACCACCGTGTGACCAAGACCGCTGACGGCGATATCGATGACTTTGCAGTCTATACGGATATCAGCAAGCTCAAGGAAGTTGAGTTCTCCCTGCATGAGAAGAACCATATCATCGAGATGGCGTTGGACAACTCGGACATCGGGCTCTGGTTTTTCGATATCAAGAGCAACAAGTGCATCATGACTTCCAACAGCATGCGCAACCATAGCCAGACCCAGCCCGTCTTGGAGAACTATCCCGAGTGCCTGATCGAGCAGGGCCTTGTCCATCCCACGAGCATCTCGGATGTGAGGAACCTGTACGAGACAATCTGCTCTGGTGTACAACAGGTGCGTGGGGAGATCTGGCTCAAGTCCCCCGACAATGATGGTTGGTGGTGCGAGCAATTGAGCATCACCATCCTCAAGGATGCCAACGGTGAACCTGCCAAGGCCGTTGGGATCGGCAAGGATATCACAGCCCTCAAGCGGAATTCATCATCATACCTCCTCTACCAGGGGCATCATCCCAGGAAGGGGACAGATGTCGCGTTCTGCCGGCTGGACCTCACTGCGGGTTCTTGCCTGGAGGGGTACGTCAAGTCACCAGGGTAAGAGAACCTCTCGTTCCCATTCCCGATCGAAGGGGTGCTGAACAGCATCTATACTAGCGTCGTAGGGGAGAAGCAACATGAAGATGTCCGGAATATCCTCAATACGGAGCATCTGATAGCCTCCTTCAAGCAAGGTATCAAGACACACAACATGGAAGTCTGTTGCCGTATGGATACCTTGGGTGAACAGAAGTGCTGGTTGTTCATCTCCATCGACTTGCTGTGCAACCCGATCAGCAACGCCATCGAGGCATATGTCTATTTCCAGGATGTGGACAAGGACCACCGCTCTTCCGTAGCGATCAATGCATTGTTCCTCAAGGACTATGAGATGTTGGCACAGGTGAATATCCAAGATGGAATCTTGGAATATCTTCGTGAAAGAACCGAGACTGGATCGACTGACGATATCTGGAGCCAACAGTCATATGAGTCATGGATAGCACAGACCGTCAAGGCCCAGGTTGCATCCTCCTACCGGCAGGAAGCCACTCTCTCCATGTCCATGCCCAACGTATTGAAGATGCTTCAATACCAAGATTCCTATGCCTGCATCTACCCCATGGTCTCTGATGGGATAGGGTACCCGCTGCGCAAGCAATGGCGATATAGCTTCCTGGATGATTCTCACAAGACCTTGCTGGTTACCCGTTCCGATGTATCCCACCTGTTCGCAGCTGAGCGGAACCCAATGACCGGCCTGTACAACCGGATATCGTTCTACCGCAAGGCGAGGGAGATCCTCGATGCGAACACAGATGTTGCGTATGTCATCATGCGGTTGGACATAGATCGCTTCAAGGTCTACAACGACCAGCACGGGGTGCGCGCAGGTGACGAGCTCCTTGCTGAGATAGGGGCGTTCCTCCGGGCGACGAGGATGGGTGACCTCACTGTCTTTGGGCATCTGGAAGGTGACCATTTTGTCATGCTGACTCCGAAGTCCGACCGTTTGTGGGAGACCTTGCCCCATGAGCTTCAGACGTTGCTGCAGGCGAAGGACTGGATGAATCACCTGCAGTTCAGCATTGGTTTGTATGAAGTGACAGACCGGGCCTTGGATATATCGCTGATGTGTGACCGTGCATACCTTGCCCTCTCCTCGGTGAAGCAGAGCTTCAGTGAGAAGGTTGCTTGGTATGACGACCAGATGCGGACCAGGATCCTTGAGGAGCAGATGCTCATCAGTGAATGTGAGCAGGCTCTCAAGGATGGCCAGTTCATCCCATACTACCAGCCGGTTGTCAGTTATGGGGAAGGAAAGATCATTGGTGCGGAAGCCCTGGTGAGGTGGAACCATCCTGTATATGGGATGATATCCCCGGGAAAGTTCATCTCCCTGTTCGAGCGCAATGGGTTCATCATGCGCATGGACTTGTATATCTGGGAGCAGGCCTGCAAGTTCATGGCCGATTGGACACGGTCCCACAAGGCTCCCTTCCCCGTGCCATTGTCAATCAATATCTCACGGGTCGACATCTATGATGAGCAACTGTGCCAGAAGATCGTGGAAATCCAGGACCGGTACAATCTCCCACGGTCCTCGCTGAAGCTTGAGATTACCGAAGGGGTGTACATGGAGAACCCCAGGCAACTGATCGATTCCGTGCAACGCCTGCGTGAGGCGGGTTTTATTGTTGCAATGGATGACTTTGGCGCTGGGTATAGCTCCTTGAACATCCTCAAGGATGTTCCCGTAGACATCCTCAAGCTTGACATGCGGTTCCTCAGCAAAGGTGGGGATGATGCTCGCGGTGGAAGTATCCTCAGCTCGATCATCCGCATGGCCCGCTGGCTGGACCTGACCATCGTTGCAGAGGGGGTGGAGACCAAGGAGCAGGCAGACTACCTCAAGAGCCTCAACTGCCGCTATATGCAGGGCTTCTTCTTCAGCAGACCCATCAGCGGACCTGCCTTCCTGAAGATGCTGGAGCAACAAGAGGTGGGGACCTTGTTGTACCAACAATGCGATACCTCCGACATGGCAATCTTCTGGGATGCCAACACCCAGACTACGATGCTCTTCAACCGGTTCATGGGTGGCGCTGCAATCGTCGAATACCATGAAGGTGAGGTGGAGATTACCCATTGCAACGACCGCTTCTATTCTGAATATGGAATATCCCGCAAGTCCATGGATTCGTTCCGGGATTCCTTCTCTTCCTTCTTTAGCCCCGGAGAGTACCACAAGTTCACGGAGATGCTCGATGCAGCGGTGAACAGTGGGCAAGAGCGTGAATGTGAGGTCCGTACGTGTACGTCGCTGCATGATGGGGAGTCTTGCTGGACGATCAACCGTGCACGGCTGCTGGCCGCTGCGGAGGGGACCAAGCTCTTGTATATCGCCACGTTCAACACCACGATACGCAACAAGTTGGCAGCCAGGTTGGATATCAACAAGGAAGAGCTGTCGTTCGCCATCTTCCATCTTGGGGGCATGGTAGCCCAATACGACATCCAAAACCATTTGCTCAGCGTCTGCGAGGAGTATGGTGCACGCCTTGGCAATATCTGTGAGTTCACCGATGTACCCAACAACTGCAGCATGGTGACACCTGCAAGCCAAGGGGCGTTTGCCCAGATGTTTGAGCAGATCATGGATGGTTCTCCGTGTGGCAATGCAGACATTGAGTTCCAGTTGCCAGATGGAGCAACATCCCGCGAGACGATCAGCTACACGACCATCTTCTCTTCCCAGAACAAGCCTGTCCAGGCAATTCTTTCCAGCAGGGACATCACGGTCATTGAACGGGATGCACAAGGCCATATCATTTCTGAGCATCCGCTGGAGAATGGGCGCGCCTGCATGGTCTCCTATGACGTTGCTACGGACACCCTCCATTTCAAGTCCAGGAGCGAGGAGGATGGTGTGCGTTCATTCACTATCCGAAACTGGTTGCCGAAGATGATCAATAGCGGCACTGTCTCACCCCAAAGCGCCGAGGCGCTTTGCATGTTGCTTGAGACTGGCAATGAGTCTCCCGACAGCGGAGTCCTCTCCATCGATGCCGACTGTTGGGGGCACGGGGTGGTGCCGTGTCGGCTGAGCTACTGCAGGTATCGTGACGAGGCAGGATCGATCATCCAGATACGTGGGAATCTCAAGGAGTCCACACCATCCAAATAATAAAAACAAGGTATTGCCATATTCATACGTTTGCCAATGGGAGAATCTAGGGTACAATACTAGGGAAACTTGGGTCTTTTGAATTGCCAGACGAACCTGTCCATATCATCTTTACTTATGAGAAGAGGTCCCGATGAAACAAATATTCATTGCCATCAGCATAGCAGCTTGCCTTTTGGTGGGCGTTTCATGTACCACCACCCGGCCGACAGTCACAGTCGAGAAACCAAGTGTCCAGGTTCCACAGGAACAAGCGGCCAAGGCAGCGAGTGTTGCATCCACATCCTCGGAAACTGTCTCTGTAACGCTGCCACCTCCTCCAGCAGTGACAGAGGAAGCCATTGCTTCGGCTCTGGCAAGCGAGAATCCCGCTCCAGCCGTGCAACTTCCTGAGCCTCCGTTGGTAGAGGGACCGGGACCTGTGGTCATCAATGACACGATGCCCATCGCCCAGCAGGGACCAGGTCCGGTGGTTGTCAATGACACGATGCCCATTGCCCAGCAGGAACCAGGCCCGGTGGTCATCAACGATACGATGCCCATTGCACAAGCCCAGGCAGTTCCCAGTGTTCCCAAGGTTACCGCTGCTGTTTCAGCAGCTCCTGTGAGTGTTGCCTCCCCAGCCGACCTGTCTGGAAGCAAGGGCACCACCGTCTCTGCCCAGGCTCCTGTCGAACCCATCCAGCAAGAGCCAGAGACCGTTGTGGTGGATATTGTCTCGGAAGCACCTGCAGAAGAACTTGTGTTCACTGCAATTGAGAGCATCCAGCCCACAGCGCCGGAAACACCCGTTGCTCAGGAACCTGTCCCGCAAGCTGCGGTCAAGGCCACATCCCAACCAACACAGCCAGCACAAGTATCGCAGGCGGCACAGTCGGGATGGAGCAAGTTCTGGAAACAGCAGTATGCACCGTACTTGGTAGCCGGGATTGCAATCGTGGTCGTTGCAGCTGCAGTTGTGACCATCCTGCTGATCCTCCGGGCCAGGAAAAATGACTCGGATGACCTTCCTGACAACCAAGACGATGCGAACTCGGACAAACCCAAGTATTTCTTCTGATTCCTAGGCCGCTGCGGTTTCCTCTTGTGGATCGATCATCCGCTGGAGGAACTCATGCAGCGGGATCCGCAATCCATCGCTGACTATCTCGATGAACCTCAGTGTCGGCATGACGTTGCACCGGTGTACCTGCTCGCGGTGCGAGAGGTTGGACTTGTCCAGCGAGCACCTCTTGGCAAGTTGTCCGAGACTGATTCCACGTTCGGTCCGCATATGCTTCAAGGTCTTGGCAAACAGGCTTGGGATATGGTGTGTTGCACTGAATTGCTGGACGTGCACCTGGGTCACCGGTTCCTTATGGGCAATCTGATACGCACGCCTGATGAGGTCGGCGGGGTGGACTCCCATGTTTGATGCGATTGCCAAGACGGTACTCATCCTGGGATTCCAATCTTCCGGCAGATACGTCATGTAGTGAAGGGACGGTCCGATTCCCGTGGCTATCGCACGATAGGGGATGGACAGTTCATGAGCCAGCTGGTCAATGGCTAGTGCAAGGTGCTGGTAGATCATCAGGACTCCTCGTCCTTGGTTGCATGGTGGGAAAGCTTGTCGAGGTCATGATATCCCCAATGATTCAGGAGATAGGGTAGTTTTCTACCTACAGCGACAGTTTTGTAGCATGATTGTGCACAAGCTCAGAAAGAGGAACTGCAGGTGAGCATGACCGAACTGATGTTGAACACCGACATTTCACAACTGAGAGTAAATGGAGCAGGGCACCAGTTGGTGCCCTGTCCCATGGTGCTCGTCAGTCGATAATCTCGAAGTCGCTGTACTCATCGGAACGTCTGCGCGATGAGCGGGAGGATGTGAACCCGAACTGCCCCAGGAGGTCGAACAGACCCATGCCCTGCTGCTGTTCCACCTCTTCGAGGTCACTGGGTATCTCATCGATGCGGTCCATGATGTAGGAGACGCTGATATGCTCCTGTTCTAGCCGGTTCCTCGAGGAGTTGGCCCTGAGGGTATTCAGCGTCTGAGTCTCCTCTTCGGTAAGGGTCAGCATTTCACCAGTATAGGGAGCACCTTCTTCCCGGAACCTGGAGAAGTCATCCAACGTCCTTCTGTCCATGCAGAAGCTGTCGGTATGGGGGTACATCCTGCGCATCATGTCGAGCATTGCAAAGCCATGTTCATCCAAGTCCGAGAAGTAGTGGATGTTGACCCGGTCCAGCCAGGGGGCATCGGCCAGCGCGGTGATGGCAAAGCCTCCGCGGTAGACTGCAATGTCATGGGTCTGCAGGGGGAAGGTGAGGAAGACTGTCTCGTTCTCAATGACGAAGACATTGTGTACATCCGTGAACGTACATCTGCGGAATGATTCGCGGGGGACGGTCACATGGTCTGTCTCCCCGCATTTGATCCCCTGTGGTGTCGCCAACAGGATCTGGTGGGGAAACCTGATGTGGATCATGTCATCCTTGCGGCGTAGACCGAGCCGGTGTTCCCATGAGAGGGTGCTGTTGCTGAGGGTTTCGTTCTCCGGTTCCAGTGCACTTGCAAGGCTGATGACCAACCGTCGGTTGCGCTCCAGGAACTTGGTGTCCAATGAAGCGTCGACCTCACGGGGGAAAATACCTCTCTCTCGTTCATCCTTGAGGGTGATGGCGAGGAAGATGATGTCTCTCCATGCTGAGGGTTCCTGCTTCTTGATAATCTCTCCTTTGTTGGAGAGGACCCAGCGTACTCCCCGGAGCATGAGCTCGCGTTGGGGATGGAGGGCTTGCAGCATGACGCTGGTGATGCTTGTCAGCAACGCTGCCTCCGCTTCCTTTCCTGTAAAGCGGAGGATGTCCGACGGTTTGTCAAAGCGAATGTCGGAAATGTTTGACTGATCGCCACATGTCCGTGATGCAACTGTCGGACCATAGACAAGGGTATACCCATATCCTATGGCTGCCTTGCTGGACTTCTGCAGTTCCTGCACACTTTCGAACCACTGGGCGAAATCCTTGGAGAAGTCACCCTTGTCACAAATCAACGACAACGGGAACAAGTCGGCCTGGGCGTCACTCGTCCCCAGGACACTGTCAGCAGTCGCCTTGATGAGAAAGTCATACACGAGCGGGATCTTCTTCTCCGCCTTCTGCTTCAATTCACTTGCACTGATCAAAATCTTGTACCTGTACGCTGACGACCTGCGAATGCATGCCGTCGGGACATTCGGTGACCTGGATTGACTTGATATACGGCAATACCAGATTTCCTTTGTCCATCGGGGTGATGACCATCAGCTGGAGATTCAACTGGGAGAACAGCTGCATTGCATAGCGGCTGTTCTCATCGTCAATCTTGCTGAAGGCTTCGTCGATGAGGACGAACCTGAACGAACGTGTAGCATGTTCGTCGCTGAACACGTCGAACTGCTTTGCTATGGCAGCTGCAAAGATCGTATATGCGAGCTTTGCCTTCTGTCCACCAGAAATTCCTGCACTATCTTGGTAATATCGAAGCTGGGCATCGGTATTGCCGTCATACTCCTCCGCTGCGAATGTCGACCACCGTCGCACGTCCATGACCCGGCGCCGGACATCCTCGTCGCGCAGGAAGCGCAGCAGCGCTTCCACCTGCTTGAAGAAGGCATCCTGGAGGTCCTGTCGCTGTGCACTGCCAATAGTTGCATCTGCAACTGGCTTGGGCATCGCATTCCTCAGCAATGTCTTGAACCGGCGGACCAGATCATCGGAATTGCCTTCCTTGCGGATCCTGATATGCGTTGTCTTTTCTCCCAACATGTCTTGGGAGTAGTTGATCCTCTGCAACGATGTATTGAGGTCCACGATGTTGGAGTTGATCAGGCGCATCCAGTTCTGCAAGATGGTGTTGAAGGAAATGACGTCTTTGCCGATGAGGCTGGTGCGGTAGGCCTTGAACTGTTCCTTGTGGCGTGGCAGGTCGTCCTTGACCAGGTGGTCATGGACTTCCCGGAACGACGGGATATCCTGGATGGAGAAGGAATCAGTTCCCAGCTCGAGGAGGTTGCTCGTCCAGTTGGGATATTTTGCGAGGGTTTCCTGATTGGGCTTGCACAGTGCGGCCATGAGGTTGATGCAGCGTTCCTTTGCCCCCTGCATGTCGTTGCCGACTGCCTGCCGTTGTGCTTCCAGCTCCTGTCGAAGGCGTTGGGCCGCACTGTCCATGAGCTCCAGCGAAGGCCATGCATTGCTCAGTGTATGCCGGCTCGCAAAGTCCTCGAGCAACGGCTGCATCGCCTTGATGTCCTCTTCGCTGAGCAAGCTCTGACGGTACTGGAGCTGGTGTTCGTACATCTCGACCTTGCTGTTGACCGACCCCAGCCGTTCGCGCATCTGTTCACCATCGGATATGCAGGAGCGCAGCTGTGCCTCGCACTGCTGGAAATCGAGCTTTACTTGTGCAATGTCCTGCATGTCACGTTCCAGGAGCGCAATGTCATTTGCCAGCTCCTCGTCACGGTCAGCCAGTGTCTGGACATCGATCTCGGAGAAGGAGGAGACGCTATAGCGCAGTGCATTGCTGGTCTCAAGCCGCTGCTGGGTTTGCTCAAGGTGACGGGTATCCTCCTTGCATGCCTTCTCCAGCTCGCCAATGGATGCCATGAGGTCGTCCTTGTCGGCATACAGCTGTTCCCTCTTGCGTGCAGTATCCCAACCGAGGATGTAGATGTCGCTTTGGCTTGCGGGGACCGCCATGGCGGTGGTCACCATTCCGTTCTTGTGGATCAGGGTTTCCGAGAATGACAGCTCAGATCCCTGTAGTTCCTCTAGGGTATCCACGTGCAGATGCGCAAAGCGCATCTGCAGGGAATGGGAGACCCAGCTGGAATAGGGGTGTCCCTCCTTGGTCATGACGGCATCGCACAGCCGCTGTTCATCATACTCGTGCGTATCATCCAGGAACTGCTCCGATGGGACAGCGGCGACTGAGATGTCGAGGGGCGTGGGATTGTTCCAGAACCAGGCAGTTGTCTTGTTCTTGAATGCAATGGGAACGAGCAACGTGAGGGCCATGTCATGGAGTGTCAGCTCTATCTCCCGTCTCCACAGCTCCGCATCCTCCGATACCTGCATCAGTTCACCGACAAAGGGGATGTCCGTCTCGGGTACATGCAGGTACTGGGCAAGCTTGGACCTCAGCTGCAGGTAGGGCAGTGGGATGTTCGAGTCACGCCCCTTGATCGCCTCGATCTGGTCAAGGGTGGTGCGCAGCTGGCTCTTCAGGTCTGATATGCGCTGGTTTGTAACATAGAGATTGTCCTGCATCGATTCAATCGAGTTCTTCAGCTGGTCACAGCGTGCACCCAATGCAAACTGCTGGGATTCGAATTCCTGGCTGTCGGTGGGGACATCCATGTGCAACGCGTTGCAGTATTGTGTATATCTTTCCAAGCGGGTCTTGCGTTCGCTGAGTGTCTGTTGCAATGCCCTGCGTTGCGTTTCCAGTTCCTGCAGCTGCTGGTAGCGGGAGTTTCCCGACAATTGAGCCCTGAGGTTCTCCTTGCGTTCCTGTAGCTGTGCAGCTGTGCTGCGGTTGAGCTCCAAGTCGGCCAACAGCAAAGCCCGCTCATGCTTGGCTCCGTCAATCTGGTGTGCAAGGTACTGCTGTGCCTGCCAGGAACGCCAGGACTCGCAACGGTCAATGTCCCCGTCGATCTTTGAGTAGTCGAGGCTCAGGGTGTTCCAACGGTTTCCCTCGCCAAGAATCCTCTTAAGCTGGCGCAGTTGTTCGTCATCCTTCTCTATCTCGATTTGGGTGTTGTGGAGGTTCTCATAGCTGTCGTTGAGCTTGCGGTACTCTCCCTCATAGTCCACATCGTCGAGCATGTGGTTGCGGATAAACTCGTTGAGGTTGGAGAGGTCCTTCATCCCAACGGTCTTTGCAAAGATCTTCAGTGCCTTTTCCCGGGAGCGGAAGCCCACGCGCTCGGCGAAGACAATGCTGTAGCTCTTGAACGTGTCGTAGAACTTGACGTCCTGGCCATACCGCTGGCTGATATTGGACTTGAACGTCCGTACGTTTGCCGGGTTGAACACTCCCGCCGCTGCCTGCAGGTCCCTGATCGTCACACCCTCGTCGATGATGGCATAGATATGCTGCATGGTGCCACCTTGGCTGTAATAGTGGATCTGCAGCAACGTCAGCGGTTTTTGGGAACCGCTGTTGGTGAACGTCCCCAACAAGATGGTATGTGTCGAGGTGTCGCGGAGATAGTCCCGGCTTACGGAGAACTGCTCTTCATCCTTGTGCGTCGACCAAGCGCCACGGACGTAGCTTTCCAGCGTGCGTCCATCCTTGCCGTCCTTGCCCGATGAGATGTTGTAGCTGAGGTATTCCTGGGGGACGATCAGCGTCAGCAGTGCATCTACGATGGTGGTCTTTCCAGATCCATTGCCACCTGTCAGCAACGAGTTCTCGCCACCGAGGTCAAGGTGCACCACATGGTTGTCAAAGGTTCCCCAGTTGTACAATTCAAAGGTCTGCAGGCGGAAACCGGCATGTTCGGTCAGTTCTTCAAACAAGAGGCTGTTCATAGGTATCCTCCATCTGCTGGAGCATCTGCTGGGCAGCGTCCGGGTCGAACGTCTCCAGCAATTGCTCGAAGCTCTGCTGGGGGTCTTCTTCATTCTCGTCGGGACTGGGGATATTGTCGCTGCTGATCATGCCAGTGTCACGGTATTCCAACAAGCGTCTCTTGAACTCCTCGAAGAAGTCCTTGGTCACCCGTGCCCTGATAATGTTGCGTAGCTCGAAGCGACGATTGCTCTTGTATGCCTGCGACTCATTCTCGGACATCCCATAGGGTTTGCGTTCCCGGATGAGGCCTTGCTCTGCAATGTCGGAGAGGGTCCTGCCAATTGTCTCCTGGAAGCGTGGCTCGTCGGTGATCGTCCCCGGCCATGCGGCCATGGCAAGTTCCCGCACCTGTTGTTCCTCGATGATGCAGGCAACGCTTTCGCTGCCACTGCCGTCGAACTTCTCAAGTTCATCATAGAGGAGCACGAGCACAAGCGACTGTTCGAACGTCACGCTGACGCGCCGGATGAGCTTGGGAAGCTGGGGTCCTTCCTCAGGTCCTTCATGCTGGCGCACGAAGGCATAGCCCAAGTCCCTGTTCACGACCAGCTCCAAGCCTATCTTGAACAGATAGCTGCTGATCTCCTGTGAATAGGAACAGAGCAGCTGAAATATCTCGGTCTCTTCGGCGAACAGCGGCTTGAGGAGCACCCTGATCACCGCCGGTGCCCAAATGTCATTCTTTTCCATGTATTGTCACCTTTGGTATCTGCACTACGGTCATGGTATTCTGTGGATATGAGCGGAAGGCAATGGATTGCTCGCTCATCGGGTCTATGGTTCTGGTTTCCGGGTCCATCCGCATCACGAGGGTCAGGTATTTGAGCAATTCTTCCAGCCCATAGGTGAGCGGATAGGTCTCCACTACCTGCCCCAGGGTGCAGGAGCCGTGCTCCATGGCCATGGCCTCGACCCTATCGCGCAGTACAGCTGTGGATATGGTCCGTTCGTCAATGACGTTGCGAACCAGTTCATCGGAGTCCGGTTGGGGAGGAAGCTCATAGTCTGTCGGGCCACCGCTTGCCTGGGCATTGGGAAGCTGCAGTGGGCGTGAGAAGGTGGTGTCCAGGAGGACTTTCCCGTCGGTCTCCATCCAAGGCCCGCGGGGAACGCTTGGCAATGAAGCGGACAACGACTTGACCTCGCGGCTGAGCTCTTGCATCCGTTGGTATTCACCCGAGGCGTAGCGCAGCAAGATCCTCCTGAGCCGGGATGAGAGCATGTGGTTCTCGTCGTTGACCTTCAGGCCCTCCTCATAGAGGCGGTCCTCCAGGCAGGAGAGGAAGGAGAAGTCGTATTCCAGTCCCATCGAGGCCGTCTTGTGCTGCAGGGCTTCGACTTGGGATTGGAACCGTTGTTCCTCGTCTTCGACGTTGAGGAATGACCAGAATGACTCGAAGCTTTGTCCCTGTGGGGAAGATGTGATGGCATTCTGTCCCTCGATGGTATACTGCAGGATCTCGCCCCGGCTTTCGGTTGCCTCCAGCTGCCTGCGGCAGATGTCCAGGAACAGGGAGTGGTTGTTGTCCTTCAGCTGGCGGAAGTCGGAGAGGAGGGTACGGCATTGCCGCTGGAGTTCCTCCAGTCGTTCATGCACTTGCGCCGGTGTATATACCGGTGCAGCACCACATGCCTTGATCTGGGCAAGTTCTTCCTGCAGGGATGCAATCTTTGTCTCGATGGACTGGATGCGTGCGCTGGGGTCGGTGGTGGTCTTCTCCTCCAGTTCCCCAATCTGGTGGAGGATAGATGCAAAACGGCTGTCTGCACCCACGATTCCACGCTCGCTGCTGATGATATCCTCGATGTACCGGAACAGTTGGCCGACTGCTGCCGTGACGCAGACCATCTCTTGGACCCCATCGGAGAAGAAGCGCATGATGTACCCTTTGTTTGTCCAGTCGGATAGCAGGGCGCGGGCCTTTGCGTGGGTATCTGAGGCCTCTTGTGGGAGGTCTTGGACTGTAGCTCCTGCTTGTGATATTGCCTGCTCCAAGGATGCCAGGAACCGGTCTTGCTCTATGGTTGTCTGTGACAAGTTGCCGAACAAGGAGTAGAGGAACGGGACGGTAAACACTGCGTTGCGGGAGTGCATGAGCCGCATTCCTGCATGTGTCTCCATGATGGATGTGATGTGTGTTTGATCTGTCTGTGCCATGCTGTTTCTGGTGTAGTATAGGGCAAGCTCCCTGTTTTGGGAAGTCAGCGCCGTTTCTTTGTCGGTTGCTTCTCTTTCCCTTTTGCCATGTAGAAAATGGCTGTTTCCATGGCTTGGAGTTCTTCTGGTGGGAGTGACCGCATCAAGGCCACGACATGCTGGATTTCCGGTGGGTCTGGGATCTCACGGTAGTCAATGAGCACGTCTGTCCCGCTGATGAGTTTTTCGACTGTGACTCCGAGGATCATGGCTATGGCAGCGCCACGCTTCGAGTCTGGGAGGGTGTCTCGCCTCACCCAGTTGGAGAGCGTGGATTGTGGGATGTCGGTAAGTTTCGACAAGTCTGCCATGCGTATATGCATTTCGGACATGCGTTCGTGAACCCGTTTCCAGAAGTCAATCATAAGGTGTGTATACAACAGAAAAAGTTCAGTTCGTTCCAGATGGAAAGTTTATTGCATATTTGTTGGAAAATATTTCAAATGAAATGATGTATTGATGAAATGGGTGTGTTATGTGTGCTTTGTGATGATGGTATGCCCATCTTTCATGATGCAGTTTCCTGCTATGGTGCCACGTACACTCACCAGTGGATAGACTACTGAGTCCTTTCCGATGATGGTACCTGGATTGAGCACGGAGTTGCATCCAATCTCCACCCGGTCTCCCACCAAGGCTCCCAGCTTGGACAGGTGCGTTGCTTCACCAGCGCATCTCACAAGCTGCTTGTCAGAGCGCACGTTGCTTGTGATCGAGCCAGCTCCGAAGTGGGCTCTCCATCCCAGGATGCTGTCACCGATATAGTTGAAGTGGGGCACTTGCACCTCGTCCATGAGGATGCAGTTCTTGAGCTCCACGCTGTTGCCTACCACGCATCCAGATCCGATCAGGACGGAACCCCGGATGAACGCGCCATGGCGAAGCTCCGTGTTGCTGCCGATGATGCACGGTCCTTTGATGCTGGCTGTTGGTGCGATCGTGGCATCTGTTGCTATCCAGATTCCATCTCCCATGTCGGTGTAGACCTGGGGGTCGAGGGTAGGACCTACCTGCAAGATCCAGTCATGCAGATAGGGGAGCGCTTCATAGGGTCTTTGGCAATGGGCAGCCAGCAAGTTGCCGGTAAGCGTATGTGAGATGTCAAACAGATCCTCAAGCATCATGGGAGAGCTCCTTCTGGGCACGGACGGCTATGAAGCAGTCCCCGACAAAGCTATCGAGGATCTCCAGTCCGCTGGAATCGGTGAAGAGGCCACAGATTGAGAATCCTGCATTGCAGATACCCCCCAGCTGCGTCTCCAGTGTATGGCTGAACTCAATGGTGTCGCCTTTGGCGATTCTCTTGGCCAGTTCTTTCTTCGAGAGGCTGATTGGGTCGGCAAAGGGGAGGGTATATTTGACTTTGAGCTTGCCATGGGCTTCTGCCCGGTCGTCAAAGATGTACAGCACGGGGTTCGTGAGCCCGCACAGGAGGGTGCCTTGGGGGCGCAGGACCCTCCAGCACGAATCCCACATGGGCTGGAGGGTGTCGATGAAGCAGTTGGATATTGGGTTGACGATCATGTCGAAGGATGCATCTGCAAAGCAAGAGAGGTCTCGCATGTCACCCTGCACTGTCTCGATGGCAAGGTGTTCCCGCTTTGCCACCATCTGGTCTTGCTCCAGCTGGCGGTCGCTTGCATCAAGGACTACGACAGAGGCACCTGCCGCTGCAAGCAGCGGTCCTTGCTGTCCTCCTCCGGAGGCAAGGCAGAGGACCTTCTTTCCCTTGATGCCCTGTAGCCAGCTGGGGGGTACGTTCTTGAACGTGGTGATCCGAAGTTCCAGCTCACCGTCACGGGCTTGCTGTACTTCCTGGGGTGTCACGGGGATGGTCCAGGCATTGCGCCTGGCCGTCTCCTTGTTCCATGCCGTTGCGTTGATCTGTTGGATGTCCATGTGTCCACTATATCCGCGAACACGACAAATGAACATATGCGTATGGTGCTAGTCGTTGACTTCCTCTACCACCGTCAGCAAGGCTTGGCGCCCCATTTCCTGGAGGTCGGCTGGGAGCAATGCAATCTTGCCAAGCATCTGCTGGGTGTCGTAGGGACACCCTGTCAGCAGCCTTGTGAGTTGTTCGACGCATGAGGTGGACAGTGAATCGCTATAGATCGTCACTTCCGAGATGACTCCACCTATGACGTTGAGCTCGAACGTGAAGCGTCCATGGCCTGTCCGTTGGCTAAAGGTATGGGTGAACGTAGGGGTCTTGCCAAAGCGCCATGCATCGGATGAAAGCTCTTGGTAGACTTGCTGCAACGCAGCTTCTTCCCCAAGGCTTTGTTCGTTGAGGTGGGTGACGGGGACGGTGGTGCCATAGTGTCTGCAGAACTCCGTGACAATGGACTGCTTGAACATGTCGCTGGTGAATTTGGGGCACATGGTACTGAGGTTTGCAACTCGTGATGCGACGGACTGGATTCCCTTTGACTGGAGCTTCTGCTTGTCCGGGGTGAGGTATTCTGCGATCTTGGAGAGGTCTGCGTTGATGAGGAGGGTCCCATGGTGGCAACCACGGGTTGCCGTCACTTGGAATGCGCTGCCCGATACTTTGCGGTCATCGACCAGCAGGTCATTGCGGCCTGAAAGCTGTGCCGTGATGCCAACGTCGGCAAGGGCCTTGATGACGATGTCAAAGTTCACCTGTTTGTCAAAGGTGTCCTTTGGTGAGATGAAGGTGAAGCAGGTGTTGCCCATGTCGTGGTAGACAGCTCCTCCTCCGCTGTAGCGGCGTGCCAGGATGACCGAGTCACGCTCCAATGCCTTGAGGTTGCATTCCTTCCAGGGATTCTGATACCTGCCGATGACGATGCACGGGGCATTTTTCCACAGGTAGAGGATATGGGTGTCCTGCAAGTCGGGCCGGTGGATCAGCCAGTTTTCCGTGGCTAGGTTGAACCATGGGTTGTTCCCGTCGGTGACAAAGATAGCAATTGGCGTCATGGCGTCCCCACGAGATATTCAAGTTGCTCAGGCCCCAGGCGCAGGCCGGTTCCCTGCAGGGTGTCGGCCAACTGGTCGATCTTGGATGAGCCAATGATTGGGATGGTCGTGTTGGCTTGTGATGTGAGGTATGCCAATGCAATTGCAGATGGCTTGACGTCAAGCTCCCTGCACAGATGTTCCACCCTCGTTGCCCGTTGCAGGTTCTCGTTGGTCATGAACCGCTGGACAGCCCGTTGGGAGAGGGTGTCTGCAGCCCCGCTGAGCACTTTGGAGAAGAATCCTTTGGCTTGTGGTGAATAGCAGAGGATTGGCATGTGGTGCTCCTCATACCAACTCCTTTCCGTGGGATTGCAGCAGATGATGGTCTCATCGCCCCACTGGGTGGGTGTGCATGCGGCTAGTGACCATTGTATCTCGCTGGCAACCAATGGGGCCCTGCCGGTCTTGCGTGCATATTCCTGTGCTTGGGCGATACGTTTCACGCTCCAATTCGAGACACCCACCTCGGCAGTGCGGCCCATGGATTGGAACTCACTGATCATGTCCACGATCTCGTCGACTCCGATCTGGGTATCGTCGCGGTGCAGCAGCCACAGGTCCAATGAATCTACCTGCAGCTGGTTGAGGCTGCCTTCCAGGTCCCTGGACAGGGAACGCCAGTCCAAGCGGGACGCGGACATGTCGGTTCTCTTGGGGTGGCCCCCCTTGGAGATGATGTGCATGCTGCTGCGCATCCCATTCTTGCGAAGCCACTGTCCGATGACCTGTTCGCTGGTGGAGGGACCTTCATCAACCAGTTGTCCATAGATGCGTGCAGTGTCCAGAAGGTTGCCTCCAGCCTGTGCATACATGTCCAATTGGTCGAACGATGTCTCGTTGCTGATTTCCAGACCGTAGTGGTCACATCCCAGGGCAACGCATGATGCGTTGCCAATCTTGGGGGTGAATCGAGTTGTTGGAATTTGTGGAATGGTCAAATGTCTACTCCTAGGAATTTCTTGACGAGGATGCCCAGCAGGAAGGAGATGAGCGCTACGCTGATGCTGATACCTGCCATTTCACCAAATCGCTTGAAGAATGCGAGGCTTTTTGCGACAGAGGTGTAATAGGTGAAACCAAGTATTATCAGGATGACGACTCCCAGCATGATGAACATTGCCTGCAGGTAGCTTTGGGTTGGCATGAGGAGGTAGGGGAGCACCAGGAATGCCACTGAGAACAGGTAGGCAATACCCGTGTAGGTGCAGCTCTTAACCGCGTCCTTGCCCCCGCTTTCCTTGACGGACAGGTATTCGCTTGCCGCCATGGAGAGGGTGGCCGATATGCCGGTGATGATTCCTGCAAGTGCAATGACACGGCTGTTCTTGAGTGCGAAGGTCAGGCCGGCGAGGGTGCCTGAGATTTCAACCAGGGCATCGTTGATCCCCAGGACCATGGCCCCGACATATTGCAGCCGCTCCTCGTCGAGCATGGCAATGAGGGTCTCCTCATGCCGGTTCTCGTCCTCGGAGAGTTTTGCAGCCTCTGGGATCTTGTCTATGATCTTCCCATAGTGCTTGGCTGCTTTCTCCTCATTGTTCTCGAGTTTCTTCAGGACAAAGGTGAACCCCAAGATCCTGCACAGCAGTACATGCCATGCTACGGACCATCCATTGGGCTTCAGCTCTTTTTTGGAGTAATTCTGCCAGATGCTTGCATGGACCAACTCATCGTCGGAGATCTTCTGCAGTACCTGCTTGTTCTTCGGGTCCTTGGTCTTGGCGGCAATCTTTGCATAGATGACATGCTCGGTCAGTTCATTGACCTGCATCTTCTCAATGATTTTCATTCCCTTGGGTGTAATCTGGATATCCATGACGACAACTCTCCCTTACGAAATGATATGGTACTAAAATTGAGGGCATCAGTCGATAGTTAAATATCTCTGATGCCCTCAAATGTCAGCAGTGGGTGGTTAGGCTTGCATTTGCGCAAGTTGCTGAGCGTCTGGGTTGAAGATCGGGGTGGAAAGGGGAATCCATGACGGGTCAATGGTGAATACGATGTCCACGTCGCTGGATGACCAGAACTTCTTGATATCCTTGAGCATGCTCTTCCTGATACCGTCGAGCTGGCGCAGCGTCATCTCGTTGTACAGCTGGACGTGGACGATCGTGGAGATGGTCCGTCCACGCTTGGTGGAATATAC
This sequence comes from uncultured Sphaerochaeta sp., assembly GCA_964465155.1. GTDB lineage: Bacteria > Spirochaetota > Spirochaetia > Sphaerochaetales > Sphaerochaetaceae > Spiro-02. The sequence continues at coordinate 5,870 of CAYXIH010000008.1, read as the reverse complement.
CTTGAAGGATTTGAATCCATTTCGCAGCACATGGCTATTGACGATGTCTTCCAGTCCTTTCTGAATCTCAATTGGTGGAGCAGCGTCGAGCAACTCACGGGAATTGCTTACCAGCTGAGAGATCAACGAGGGTGTCAGTCCCAGGATGAAGAGCATAGTGATGATCGGGTCGGCGTAGGGCGAAAGCCATGCAAGGGATGTCCTGTCCAAGATTGCCATGACCAGGAAGGAGGCAACGACCGCACAGCTGATCAGTGTGTCGTTGAGCCAGCTCTTGGCTTCAGCTTTGAGGACGGGAGAATTTTGCAGGCGTGCCTGTTTCCTGAGGACTTTCCAGACTATTGCACATACGGCTGCCGAGAAAGCGCTGAAGCCGATGGCGATAGGGGCGTTGACCCTGTTCCCACCTTCGATGATCGCACCGACGGCTCCCCATGCCAGGAAAATGTTCAGGCAGATGAGGGCTATGGTCCGGACGACAATGAAGAAGGGCTCGAAGGCACCATATCCAAACTGGTACTCACGGTTGTCCTTGCGGCTGATGAGCCGGACGACCGAAGCCGAGCAAAGGATGAAGATGCTTTGGATGAATGAGTACATTCCGTCGAACATCATGGAACGTGAGGATGCGATGACGGCCATGACAACCCCAGCTACCCCAAAGAGGAAGCAGATGATTGTGGTCGTCCTGATGAGGGCGATCTCCTTTGAATTGTTGTTCATACTATCGATGGTCACCTATCCGCAGCCTTAAGGGAACCTCACGGGGTCCCCGCTCTTGATACAAGATGCGCGGCGAAACTGAATTCGCGTCAGGTAGGTGATCCATTACCTTTTGGTCGTAGTCCCGGGAACGCACTACTTCTGGTGGAAACCACCATTTCATAGACACCCGCAGAAGTGCTCTGCTACTCAGATTGCGGTTCGTCACAATCTCTACGATTTGTTACTTATAGTATAATAGGCATTTATGGGAAAAGCAAGTGAGATTTCGCAACAAAACTACATGTCATGTCAAAAGAGTGCAAAACCACATGTAGTGTAGTCGACAAGTTGCTTGACCTGCACGGAAGGGCATAGTACTGTGGAGTTGGCTTTTCTATCGAGAGAAACAAGGGAGCACCCCATGGAAACAGACATGCAGGAACTGGTGGCAATATTTGCCCGTACGACCGATGAACAGCAGATGCGCAAGCTGCTTGACGAATTGCTGACGAATGCCGAGCGGGAGGACCTCTCCCTGCGCTGGAACCTGATGAATCAACTGTATCAGGGAACCAGCCAGCGCGAGATTGCCTCACAACTGGGAATCAGCCTCTGCAAGATTACCCGGGGATCGAGGATCCTCAAGGACCCCAACTCATATTGCCGTTCCTTGTTGTCGGAGAAATACGACGACCACCTGCATATCTGACGTCAGGTGGGATTCTCCTGTTCTGCTTGATCCACGGTATTTCCCATGTTGTTGAGTTTCCTGGCCTGCATCTCTTCGTAGAGCTTGATGAATTCGTCGGTGACGTTGTTTCCGTCAAAACGGCTGATGTTCTCCCGTGCTTGTTCCCCTTTCTGTGCACGGAGAGTCTCATCAGAGAGCGCTTCGTTCATCTTCTTTGCAAGGTCTGCAACATCTTTCTGCTTGAAGATCCAGCCAGTTGATTCCGAGACAAGGTCTGTCATGTTCGCCTGGTCTGGGATAATCACGGGACATCCGCTGCATAGCGCCTCTATGATAGTCATTGCCTGGTTCTCTGTCAGGGAGGCTGAGACAAATGCACCCAGCTTGGCCAGGACATGGCTTCCGATCAACTCCGCGTTGGGGATGACACCGGTAAAACAGACCTGTTGATCGGTCAGCCCCAGATTGCCGGCAAGGTTCTTGAGGTCCGTTGCCGCAGGTCCCTTCCCGATGATCAGGAGCTTTGCATGGGGTTTCTGTACAAGCAACAGTGCAAATGCCTTGAGCACCACGTCGATTGACTTTTCATATCCTTGCCTGCCGACGAATACCAGCGTCTCCCTACTGACAAACTGGGCAGGAATGGATGCTGGTATTGCACAGCCTTCCCGTTGGTCGGTAAATCTATTGGTGTCAATTCCATTGCTGATGTATCGGATATCCTTTTTGTGAAGGTGATGTTTCAATTGTTTGCAAGTATTGCGGCTGGGTGCCGTAATAACATCGGTATACTTGTAGTATGGGCTGAACATGGTGATCCAGACTATCTTCTGGGCTGCGACCGAGAGCTTGTAGTTCTTCAGTGCATACTGGATGTAGTCGGGGTTGTCTATCAGGGTGTGGTGCGTTGCGACGACAGGGATGCCCAGGTGATGGGCTGCATGTGCCAACGCAATGCATATGAGCCAGGTGGACGTCGTGTGGACTACATCAATGTGGTATTCCTGCAATGTTCTCAGCATCATCCTGCTGTGGGTGGGGCTGAACTTGATCCCTGGGTAAATGTAGGTGCGGATTGCCGGTACATGGATGACATGGATTCCATTTCCAATGATGTCATCCTTGAAGGCCTTGTCGTATGGGACATAGAAATAGACGGTGTGTCCTTTCTTGATGAGATTCTCTGCCAAGTTCAATGAGGCTGTGATCACCCCGTTCGTTTCCGGATAAAATATATCAAAGCCAAAAGCTATGTTCATCATTCCCCCGTTGTCATTGGTATTTTCATAAATCAATGTTCATTTTCCGTGCCAAATAAACAAAACAAACAAAATAAACGGAATATGTTCAGTAACAAGTCAAGAATACACTTCAAAGCAAGGATGTTGCAAGGGCGTTGGTTTTTTTAACCACCTTGTTCAACTATGACAAGAGTACATACAGAAAACCAAAAAAGCTAGGAGTTTGCAAACGAGTTATACAAATTACTGAGTTGTAACGTTTTCAGGTTTTGCTTGTCATACTTCCTAGATTAATAATGAATGTGCGAGTACAATGCTGCCATCATACAGGTTGTTCTGGAGTTTCTTTGGCATGAAGATATTGATCACGACAGAATTCTATCTACCTACTATCACAGGCGTGGTGACTGCAGTGCTCAACCAGCGAAGTGCCCTTCTATCACGTGGCCATGATGTACGGATCCTCACTATTTCCAGCAATAATACATCCTATGAAGAGGATGGGGTTTACTACATCCGTTCCAACAAGCTGAAGATATATCCCGATTCCAATTCTACCTTTGCATTCAATGACCCACTGCTGGATGAGATCTATGCCTGGTCCCCAGACATCGTCCATTCCCAATGTGAGTTCTTCACCATGATCTTTGCAAAGAAGATCAGCCGGAAGCTCGATATTCCTTTGGTACATACCTGCCACACCGATTTTGAATCCTATGGCGTCTATTTCATCAAGAACCAGAAACTGTGGCATTCCTTTATTTCCCGGTTGATCAGGGGCATCATGAAGCGTATTGATTGCGTGGTATGCCCCACAAGCAAGAACAAGGAGATGCTGGAATCGTACAAAGTCCGTCCCGAACTGATTGTCTTGCCAGTGGGGTTGCGTTTGGAAATGTTTGCGCAGAAATTAGCAAGTTCCGAACGCAGCTCACTACGCAAAAAATATGGAATACAAGATGATGAGCAACTATTGGTTTCAATTTGCCGGCTAGGACCCGAGAAAAATGTGGGTGAGGTGATAGAGGACTTTGCCCTATTGAAGAAGGTACTGCCAAAGACAAAGCTGTTGGTGGTAGGAGACGGTACTGACAAGTCGAATCTTGAGCAGATGGTAGAAGACCTGGGACTGCAACAATCCGTAGTCTTTACAGGGTCAGTCCCGATTGAGCATGTCTGGAAATACTTCAAGTTGGGGGAAGTATATGTCAGTGCATCCAAGAGCGAGATCCAAGGACTTACCTATATCGAGGCATTGGCAAGTGGGCAACCAATAGTCTGCAGGTGGGATGAGAGTCTGAGGAATACTCTGGTGGAAGGGGAGAATGGTTTCTCATTCTTCTCAAGCAAGGGATTCTTGGAAAAGATGCAGCTAGTGCTGTCTGATGCGACTCTGCATCGAAAGTTGGTTGCAAATAGCGTTCCTTCAATCCAAAAATATAGCAATGAAACATTTGGGCAATCTCTTGAAGCTCTGTATATCGCGCAGATTGCCAAAAAACATACAGACACACAAAAAGGAATTTGAATATGCGTGGTGCAGTATTTTATATTAATGCAGGCAAGGGCCATTTCATCCCTTCCGTGGCGATTGTCGAGAATTTGAATGCAATGGGGCATACTGCCGAAGCATTCGATTTCTTTCAGATGATGGGAGCAATGGGCTGGGCGACCACCGCTTCAAAGTGGTGGCGTTTCATGTTGCGGCATCCAAAGTTCGAATGTTGGCTTGAGACTAAGCTTGACAACGGATGGTTGTCAGTCTCTGAGCGCACATTGGGGGCTGCCTTGGCCAGGAATATCAACTTCGTAAACTGGTTCGAGGATTACAAGCCCGATTTCATTATTACCACGCAATATAGCTGTACCTATGTAATGCCGGAGCTGCTCAAGGCGAATGGATACAACATTCCTTGCTATGCTTATTCTCCCGATACATTCGTTACTCCGAAGGTGAGTATCAACAACGATATTGACCGGTTCTATATTGCAACGGAGGAGGGTCGGCAGGAACTCATTGGAAACGGACAACATGCTGATTCTGTCAGCTTGTGCTCATTTCCACTCCGGAATGACTGTTACCGCCAGGCGCAAGTTTCCAAAAAGGAAGCCCGCAAGAAATTGCAGCTGAAGAATCTCTTCACCGTCCTCATCAATTTGGGAGGGGAAGGACTTGGGAAAACCGACTTGCCCGATGCCCTGATCAAGACACAGGATGCTTCCTTGCAGATTCTGATTGTCGGAACCTTGGATAAATGGACCAAGAAGCATTATGAGCAGATGTTGAAGAAATACCCCGGTGTTTCCCTGAGGCTTGCCGGATATGTGAAGGAGATGAATACCTGGTTGTGTGCATCCGACATGCTTGTAGGCAAAGCAGGCCCCAACGCCATGTGTGAGGCAATCTACTGCAAGCGTCCTTACTTGGTAACATCCCTGCTGTATATGAGCGACAAGGTCGTAGGTTACTTCGAGAAGTATGGTATTGGTTGGTATCGTCCCAAGCTCAAGGATCAGGTTGCTTTGGTGATGAAAAGTGCAAAAGATCCTACGTTCCTTCCGACCATCGAGGCTAACTTTACAAAGGTTCCCATGATCTTTGGTGCTGACAAGTTTGCAGCCCAGATCATTGAGGATACGGAACGTTGGTATACGGACAAGAACTGATCACCTGATATGATTCTCAATCAAAGATGATGGCATTCCTTAGAACGTGAGGAAAGCCATCATTCGTTTCTAGTGTTTCTTTGCGTGTTTGTGAAACAGTTTGCTTTGGATTGTATCCCACAAGATCACAACAGGGGGCATGATGAAGATCGTTGCAAGCATGGTGTTCAGCAATGCTATCGACATGAGGATTCCGAAATACCGGATTGGAGTGTACGAGGCAAAGACCAGCATCATCATGCCTGCTATGATGGAGACCGAGGTCAATACTATTGGTCTTCCCGTCTCATTTATGGTTGTCTCGAGAAGCATAGGCACTGTCTTTCCCGTATTGCGCTTGAGTTTGCCGGTATAGCGGAGCAGGAAGTGCAGTGCGTCATCGACACCGGCTCCGACTGCGACAGATGTGAAGCTAACTGTTACCATGTCGAATGGAATGTTGAGGATATACATCCAGATATAGTTTGCCATGACGCCGAATGCCACGGGTACCAGGGTAATCAAGCCATATTTGAGGGACTTGAACGCAATGCTTGCAATGAGGAGCACCAACAAGAGGGACAATA